>NZ_BAAJNO010000007.1:0-453219 GCF_054558415.1 Pseudomonas sp. No.21 | reverse complement strand
CGTCAGGCGCGCGGTGTGAGGTGTCTGGGGCGCTGGCTTGGAACAGCGCTTGATCCAGCCAGGTGCAGCGGCACGGCTCGCCGGAGCGGCTGTAGGGTCGACTTCAGTCGCCAAGCAGCCTTAAGGGCTGCCATGCTCATGAGCCTTTGCAGCCCATACCGTTATATCCGCTGACCCGGCGAGTCCCTGGCTGATGTCCGGGCTACAGCAGGGTGACATGCCAGTGGATCACCACTTCCAGCCCGTTTCGAACCTGTTAATGGCAAATCGGGTCACAGTCAGACAGACCCTTTGCGGCTGCGCTCGTCTAGAATAGGCGCGAATTCACATGAGCCCCCTGTATGCCTGACTCGGCCGATCCCCGCCCGTTGTCCGAACGTCCCCTTGAGGAGTTGGTTGCCTGCCCAGAGTGCGACCTGCTGATGCATCGCCAGCCCGTCGAAGAGGAACACAAGGCCTGCTGCCCCCGTTGTGGTTACGAGATCATCGTTCACCGCGCTCACATGGAGCGCCGTGCCCTTGCCCTCGTTCTGACGGCACTTATGCTCTACGTTCCGGCGAACTTCCTGCCGATCATGAAGCTCAACCTGCTCGGCCAGACGACCCAGGACACCATCTGGAGCGGCGTGCTCGGCCTCTATCACAGTGGCATGGATGGCGTAGCTGTCCTGGTCTTCCTCTGCAGCATGGTCATCCCGCTGCTCAAGCTGCTCTGCCAACTGGTCGTGCTGCTGTGCATCCGCTGGCAGGTCATGCAGGGGCTCGGCTTGCACCTCTATCGGCTGTACCACCACATGCGCGAGTGGGGGATGCTCGAGGTCTACCTCATGGGCATCCTCGTCAGCATCGTCAAACTGATCGACATGGCCGACCTGCACCTGGGCATCGGCCTCGCCTGCTTCATCGGCCTGTTGCTGTCCCAGGTCTGGCTGGAAGTAACCATGTCACCGCATCAGGTCTGGGATTCCCTCGACGACGGAGGCCATGCCAGTGAGAGCGCTTGATGCCGGCATCCTCGTCTGCAGCGATTGCCACCAGCTGAACCGCCCCGCTCAGGATGACGATGCCCCCTGCTGCACCCGCTGCGGCTCGCGCCTTCACGAGCGCCGGCCGAACAGCCTGATCCGCACCTGGGCACTGCTGCTCACCGCCACCATCCTCTACGTCCCGGCCAACGTGCTGCCGATCATGACGGTGAATTTCTTCGGCAACGGCTCGCCCTCCACCATCATGGAAGGGGTGATCGAGCTGATCCACGCCGACATGCTGCCCATCGCCCTCGTGGTCTTCACCGCCAGCATCCTCGTGCCCACCTTCAAGCTCGTCGGCATCGCGTTGCTGCTCTATTCCGTACAGCGGCACCAGCCGATGTCGGCCCGCCAGCGCATCCTCATGTACCGCTTCATCGAATGGATCGGCCGCTGGTCCATGCTCGATATCTTCGTCATCGCCATCCTCGTGGCGCTGGTGAACTTCGGCAACCTCGCCAGCATCGAGGCCAATCCCGGAGCGGCCGCCTTCGCCAGTGTCGTGGTCCTGACCATGACCGCCGCAGTAACCTTCGATCCCCGACTGATCTGGGACAACACCGATATGGACGACGAGAATGGCTGACCTGCCAAAGCCCAAGACGAAGAAAACCACCAACTGGTCCGCCATCTGGGTCCTGCCCCTGATCGCCCTGGGCATCGGCCTGTGGCTGGGCTGGAAGTCGATGAACGACGCCGGTATCGACATCAAGATCTACTTCGAGAACGGCGAAGGCATCCAGGTCGGCAAGACCCAGCTCATGTACAAGGGCATCCAGGTCGGCAAGGTCACCGACCTGCACGTCAGCGATGACATCAATGGCGTCGTCGCCACGGTCGAAGTGCTCAAGGAGGCCGAGCCCTACCTGAGCAAGGAAACCCGCTTCTGGCTCGTGCGTCCGCGTGTATCCCTCGCCGGCGTCACCGGCCTGGAGACCCTGGTCTCCGGCATCTACATCGCCATCGACCCGGTGAAGGGCGAGCCCGAGCGCAAGTACCACGCGTTGTCCGAGCCGCCGCCGCTCTCCGACAACCTGCCCGGCCTGCACCTCACCCTCAAGGCCGAGCGCCTCGGCTCCCTGGAGCAGGGCAGCCCCGTCTACTACCGGCAGATCCAGGTCGGCCAGGTGAAGAGCTACCAACTGGCCGAAGACCAGCGCACCGTCGAGATCAAGGTGCACATCGAGCAGCCCTACGCCCAGCTCGTGCGCAAGCACACGCGCTTCTGGAACGCCAGCGGCCTCAACGTCACAGCCGGCCTGTCCGGGGTGAAGATCCGCACCGAATCGCTGCTCAGCATGGCCGCCGGCGGCATCGCCTTCGCCACGCCCGAGAACCGCCAGGACAGCCCGCCCACCGACTCCACCATCCCCTTCCGCCTCTACGACGGCTTCGAGGCGGCCGAGGCGGGCCTCAAGGTCATGCTGCGCATGGAAGACGTCAGCGGCCTCAACCCGGGCAACACCCCGGTGATGTACAACGGCGTCCAGGTCGGCACCCTCAAGAAGCTCGACATGGACAAGAACTTCGCCGGCGCCACCGCCGAGCTGACCATGGAACCGCGCACCGAGGAATTTCTCGTCGAAGGCACCGAGTTCTGGACGGTCAAGCCCTCCATCTCCCTCGCCGGCATCAGCGGTATCGAGGCCCTGGTCAAGGGCAACTACATCGCCGTGCGCTTCGCCAAGAGCGGCACCCCCACCCGCGAGTTCACCGCCCGGCCCAAGGCACCGCCGCTGAACACCGACGCCCCCGGCCTGCACCTGGTGCTCACCAGCGACAAGCTCGGCTCCCTCGATGTCGGCAGCCCCATCCTCTACAAACAGATGCGCGTCGGCAGCGTGCAGAGCTACCAGCTCTCCCGTGACCAACAGCGCGTCGTCGTCGGCGTCCACATCGAGCCGGAGTTCGCCAAGCTGGTCAACGAATCCACCCGCTTCTGGAACGTCAGCGGCGTCAGCATCAAGGGCGGCCTCTCCGGCGTCGAGGTGAAGAGCGAGTCGCTGCAGACCCTCCTGGCCGGCGGCATCGCCTTCAGCACGCCCGACTCCAAGGCCACGCCGGTGACCAAGCCGCGCCGCTTCACCCTCTACGACAGCGAGAACCTCGCCCTCGGCAAAGGCACGGTGGTCGAAATCCGCATGCCCCAGGCCGATGGCCTGCGCGAAGGCACGCCGGTGCGCTTCAAGGGGCTGGATGTCGGCAGCGTCGAACGCATCGCCCTCGCCGATGACCTGGCCGGCGTCGTGGTCAGCGCGCGCATCACCGAAGCCACCGACCGCATTGCCCGCGCCGGCAGCCAATTCTGGGTGGTCAAGCCCGAGCTCGGCCTGGTTCGCACCGCCAACCTCGATACCCTGGTCAGCGGCCAATACCTGGAAGTGCAGCCCGCCTCTGCCAAGGGCCCGATGCAGACCACGTTCACCGTACTCAGCGAACCGCCGTCGGCCATCGCCCGCGAGGAAGGCCTGCGGATCGTCCTCAGCACCGCTCGCCGTGGCTCCATCAAGCCCGGCGTGGTGGTCAGCTACCGCGAAGTGCCGGTAGGCAAGGTGGTGCGTTTCGAACTGGGCAAGACCGCCGACCGCGTCCTCATCCACGTCCTCATCGAGCCGCGCTACGCCTCCCTGGTGCGCAGCGGCACGCGCTTCTGGAACGCCAGCGGCGTGGGCATCGACGCCGGCCTGTTCAAGGGCGTGAAGGTACGTACCGAATCACTGGAAGCGCTGATCGAGGGCGGTATCGCCTTCGCCACGCCGGACAACGACCAGATGGGCGCACCGGCCATCCCCGGGCAGACCTTCGCCCTGCATGACGAACTCAACGAGGAATGGCTGAAGTGGGCGCCGAAGATCGCCATCGAAAAGTGATCCACCCAGCATGAAAAAGGGCCGCATCTGCGGCCCTTTTTCGTTACTGCGGCTTCAACTTTACGCCGGCTCGGCTTCCTCGCTGGCAGCCGGGGTTGGCTGGCTGGCCTGCTCGCGACGCTTGATGAACTTCCAGTCCGCCTCGTCGATGTAGATGCCGTTGGGGCCGCTGCCGCCTTCCAGGTCGATGGCCACGTCGGCCGAAACCTGCGGCTTCACCGACGCCAGGATGGGCGTGAAGCCCAGCTGGGCGCTGGTCTCGATCAGCGCCTGCTGGTTGCGCTCGTCGATGTCCGCTGCCTCGTCCAGGTAGTAGGGCAGGCGAATGCGCCCGGCCTGCTCGCGGTCCATCAGGTGCAGCAGCAGGTACATGTTGGTCAGCGCCTTGATGGTCATGGTGGTGCCGTTGGACGCGGCACCATCGATGTCCGTGTGGATGATCGGCTGGCCATGCACCTTGGTGATCTCGAAGGCCAGCTCGAACAGGTCCTTCAGGCCCAGCTGGTTGCCGTTGGCGGCGACCAGGCGCGCCAGGTACTCCTTGGCTTCCTCGTTCTTCGCGTCCTGCTCGGAGGATTGCGACAGGTCGAACACCGACAGGGTCTCGCCTTCCTCGTACTGGCCGGCGCTGTGGATGATCTGGTCGATATGGCGCAGCGCATCCTTGTTCGGCGCCAGCACGATGCGGAAGCTCTGCAGGTTCGACACCTGGCGCTTGTTGATCTCGCGGTTGAACAGCGCCAGCTGGTGTTCCAGGTTGTCGTAGTCGCTGCGGATGTTGCGCAGGGTACGGGCGATGTCGGTGACCGCCGCGCGGCGTGCCTTGGCCAGGGTCAGGGCCTCGTCCTGGCGGTGCGCGTAGGCGTTGATCAGCAACTGCAGGCGACGCTCGGTGTCGTCCTCGCTGTCGAACTTGGCCACGCCCTTCAGGCGCACCTGGGCGTACAGCGCCTCGATCTGCCCATCGATGCGCTGCAGCGCCTGCCAGGTGTCCTGGTAATCGTTGAGCAGCGGCAGCAGGTTGTCGATGCTGTCGTCCACCGGATCGGTGAAGGGCGTGCCGAAGGGCAGGTCGGCCGGCAGCAGCTGGCGGCGACGCAGTGCGTCTTCCAGGGTGCGCTCCTTGGCTTCCAGGTCGGCGAGCTGGCGGCCCACCAGTTGCAGCTTGGCGGAGAGCTGCTGGACGCGTTCGGTGAACGCGTCGCTGGAGCGTTTCAGCTCGTCCTGCGCCGCTTCGCGCTGGGCCAGCAACTCCAGCTTGCCAGCTTCCTCGGCGGACAGCGTCTGGGTCTTGCGGAAGTCCTCCAGGGCCTTCTGCGCATCCAGCACGGCCTGGTACAGCTGCTCGGCCTGGGCCTTGCTCGCGGCACGGTCGGCGGCGACCGATTGCTGGGTCTTGAGCTGCTTGAGCTCGCGCTCCAGGCGATCCTTCTGGTCGCGCAGGGCGGCGCGGTCGGCCAGGGCCTGCAAGGCCGGCGGCTCGATGTGGGACAGGTCGATATCCAGGCCGGGCACCTGGAAGTGCTCCCCCTTGAAGCGATCGAGGATGGCTTCCAGGGATTTCACCCAGGCGTCCTCATCATCCAGCTGGATGCCTTTCTCACCCAGCGGCAGGCTGAACAGCTGGCCGTTGAACAGACGCATCAGGCGGTCGACATCGGCCTGGGAGAACTCCTCGCGCAGGCGCGAATAGCTGTTGTTGTCGGCGTGATCGAGCTGCTGCTTCACCGACTTCAGGCGTTTCTCCAGGTCACGCAGGCGCTCGTCCAGGTCTTCCGAGGAGAACTGGCGGGATTGCGCCAATGCGCCAGCGAGCTCGTCATGGGCGTCCTTGGCGGCCAGCAGTTGCTGCTCCAGCATCTTGACGTCGTCCACCAGGGCGAAGCGGTTCTTCAGCACCGCCAGCTCGCCGAGCCAGCGCTGGATCTCGCTGATTTCCCGCTCCAGACGCATCAGCTCCTGGGTGCCGCCGCGCTGCTCGTGCTGCAGGCCGTCCTGCTCGTTGCGGTAGTGCTCGGCCTGGATCACCAGTTCCTCGCGGCGCGCACCGGAGTAGTCGTGCCAGGTGCCCAGCAGGTTATCCAGCAGGGGCGAGAGGCGATGCAGCTTGCCGCGCAGGATCTCGCGCTGGGCCACGCCATTGGACAGCGCCTCCACCAGCGGGCCGGCGGCCACCAGCGCCTGGTAGTCCTGCTCCATGCGGCGCACGTCGCGGAAGGCTTCCTCGGTGGCGGCGATGTAGTCGACGCTGCCCGAACGCAGGCTGTGCTCGAAGGCATCGAGGAACAGCTGCTTGAGCTTCGCCGCGGTGATCTCGCGCATGTGCAGCAGGTTGATGAACAGCGAACGGAAGGTCTTCAGGCTCTGCTCGCTGGTGGAGCGCAGCGGGATCAGTGTCAGGTCCAGCGGGATGGACGTGTGACCGCCCACCAGCAGCCGGCGCAGTTCGTCCGGCTTCAGCTCGTAGGCCTTGATGCCTTCGCGCTCGAGGTTGTTGAACAGCTCGCGCTGCCGCAGGCAGGTGCCGTTCTTCTGGTAGTGATCCAGGTCCAGGCTGCCCTGGTAGGCGAAGAACTGGTGGCCGAAGCCGCCGCCCGGGCCGCGGCCGGCAACACCGATCACGTGCGGGCCGTGGGGCAGGGAGACTTCGACCAGGATGTAGCTGGTGTCGGTGGCGAAGTAGAACTTGCGCGACTGCTCCAGGCTGTACTTGCCGAAGCTCATGTCCGACATGCGCGCCAGGATGGGGAACTGCAGCGCGTTGATCGACGCGGATTTCCCCAGGTTGTTGGCGCCGTAGACCGACAGCGGGGTTTCCAGCGGGAACAGGCCCAGGCTGTAGCCGGCGGTGTTCAGCAGGGCGAAGCGGCGGATGCCGTAGCGTTCCTGGCTCATGCGTCCATCTCCTGCGCGGCGCGCTCTTCGGCCATGGCACGGGCCAGGGCGTCTTCTTCGGATTCAGCGGCGGCCGGCTCCTCGACCTCCAGCGAGACGATCGGCTCCTCGCCGTCGTCGTCCATCAGCACCGGCGCCGGCAGGGCCAGGTCGCTGCTGTGCAGGTTGGCGGCCAGGTCGCGGTCGTGCTGCACGGCCAGGCACACGTCGAGGAAGCGGTGCATGGGCGGCAGGAAGCGGTACACGCCGTTGCTGTCCTCGGCGAAACCGAGCTGGGTCAGGCGGCGGATGACCTTCTCCTCCAGCTCTTCATGGGTGGTCACCTCGGCCTGCAGGAACAGGTCGCGGTACTTCTCCAGCAGCGCGGGCAGCTCGTCGCGGCCGATAGAGCCGCCATCGAGCACGGAAAGCGGGTCGCGGCCCTGGTCGGCCAGGTGCTCCACGAGGATGAAGGTGAACAGCGCCAGGCGCTGGGCGGTCTTGTTCACCTGGGCGCCCATCTGCTCGGGCACGAAGTAGTAGAAGCCGCGCGGGTCGCACACCAGCTCGAAGCCCAGCGCCTTGAACAGGGCGCGGTACTGGTCCTGCATGGTGGACAGCTGGGCATAGCATTCCGGCTCGCTGCGCGAGAGGTGATAGCCCTTGAACAGCTCGCGGAAGATGGCCGAGAGCTGGGTCATTTCGGTGAGATTAAGATGCATGTTTTTCGCTCTTGATGAGGGCGAAGGAGCTCAGGCTGACCTGATGCTCCGCGGTGAGATAGTCGCGGCGTTCCAGGCGGTCGCGCTGGAAGCGGCTTTCGCGGGAGAGGCGGGAGAACCAGTACAGCAGCTCGTCGGTGGCGCCTTCGGGCTCCTGCTCCAGCAGCCAGGCCATGAGGTCGGGCAGCGGCAGGGCCTGCTCGCAACGGTCGATCATTTCCCGGGCGGTACGCGGTGCACGCGGCGCTTCGCCACGACGGCCACCGGAGGCCTTGGGGAAGTGCGCGGGCTTGGGCTCGAAACGCGCCAGGGCGTAGACGTAGGCTTCCACCTGCGAGGCGCTGCCGAGGAAGGTGCTCTGCGGACGGGTGAACAGCGGCAGGGCGGACTGCGGAACGGCGTCCAGGCCCTTCTTGCGGATCACCGAGAGCGCCAGGGCGGCGCCACGGGTCACGGCGTTGTGCCGGCGCGCTTCTTCGCGCAGTGGCAGCAGCAACTCGCGGGCCTTGCGCAGGGTCAGCTGGGCGGTGGTTTGCATCTCCAGGATGCGCGCGTGGGTACGCAGCAGCAGGTCGTCGTCGACCAACTGGCCCAGGCGCTGCTGTTCGCCGAGCAGCTTGAGCAGCACCTGCTCGACGCGGCGCACGCCCTGTTCGAAGGCGCCATCGGCGGAAACCAGCTGGATCATCGGCTCGACGTACTCGTCCCAGGTCGCCAGGACCTCGGCATAACGCTGGCGCAGCGGGATCTGCCGGTCGCTGGTCTTGGCCCGTTCGGCCACGGCCACCAGGGCCTGCTCGTCGTTGTCGAGCTTCTTCAAGACATCGCGCACGCGCATGTCGAGCAGGCGCAGCTGGCGCGCCAGGTCGTTGCCGTCGCGGATCTCGAAGGCTTCCTGGATATAGCCGGCCAGGCGCTCCAGGTGGCGCAGGTAGGCCTCGATCTCCAGGCACAGGCCGAGGCGGTGCTCACGGCGCAAGTAGGCGAGGAAATCGTGGATCTGGGCGTTCAGCTCGAAGCGGTTGGGGCTCTTCGCCACCGGCACCAGGATGTCCAGGCGGATCCATTGGTCGAGCAACGCGGTGATGTCCGTGGGCGTGCCCTCCGGCAACTGGGCCCCGAGCTGCAGGCGCAATTCGGCCAGGCTCAGCGTGCCGGCGTCGAAGCGCTCGCACAGCGGCTCCAGCAGCGCCCAGTGCTCGGCGAGGGCGCGCAAAACGCGTTTGGGTTCGATCATCGTGGGAGACGGTCCCTGCCTGAGGAAAAAGACGCGATTGTACTGCATGACCGCCGGCTCGACTCAGCCCGAGCTGATCAAAGGACGGCTGGTTCGCATGGCGGCGTGCCGGGTGAAACGGTTGCCCGGCCAGGTGATGCCCGCGAATACGGGAATCCGTTGGGAGCCCGGGGTTGGGGAGGGATCAGCTCTGGCGGAACAGCCCGATCAGGTGATCGGCGATGGCGGCCTTGATGGCATTGACGTTGAGCTGCGAGGTATGGCCCAGGCGCTCGGTGTTGATGCGGTGCAGGTGCAGCGAAGGCATGCGTGCCTCGTATTCGCGCAGGTCGCCCTTCACCAGCACCGGCAGGAAGTGGTCATTCTTCGCCTGGTAGCGCTGGATCAGCAGCTTCAGGCCTTCCTGGAACGGCAGCTCGCGAGAGGCGGCCAGGCGGTGCTCACCGGGGATCTTCAGGTACAGGCCGGAATAACCCATGGTCTCGCCGGGCAGGATGTGGATGCCGGTGGGCTCCACCGCCTCGGGCGGGATTTCATTGAAGGTGTCGTGCCAGGCCTGCTCGTCGGGAAGGATGGTGATGCTGCCATGCTCCTCCTCCGGCACCACGAAGCTGTAGTTGCTGTAGAGCTTCTCGACATAGCCGGAATAGACGCACAGGCGGTTTTCGAAGCGCAGCAGGAAATCGATCGCCTGCTGGCGGTCGGTAATGGCATCCAGGTCCCAGGCGAGGTCGCTCTGGTTCTGCAATTCGTCCCAGTGTGAATCGGAATCGGCTTTGGAGTTGGCGTTCATGGACTCGGTCAATACGGCATCTGATCTGTAACAAGGCAGAAAACATGCCAGGCAATTCAAGGGCTTGGAATGGGGCTGGAGCGTGCTCCAGCTCACATTCGACATTCTAGAGCGGTCGCAATCTGACGAGGATGGTCACTTGTCGGACGGATGCAGGAAATTCTGGAGGCAGGTGCGCATGAGGTGGACTCATGCGCACTTGTGAGGGGGGAGCCTTGACCGCTTAGGGGATTAAGGTCACTGCCACGGTGGAACCATTGGAATAGGTGTTGTTGAAGGATTCGAAGGTGGTGCAGAAAGCGTGCTCATCGACAAAGTACTGGGGGTAATTGGGTGCATTGCTATTCAAAGCAACTGCTTGGTAGTTGTAATGGGTTGTACCGTTTTTCACTGATGAGCCGACTTTGGTAAGAGGAAGGTAAGTGCCAGCGATGTTCACGCCTTGAACGTCCTCGCTGGATGTCATGAATAAATTACAAATCAGGTCTGCTTCGGGTACCGGAGGCGTGTTGAACAGCTTGACGACGCGTGCAAAGGCCAGCGTGCTGACTCCGCTCAGATTTGAGCTAACTGAGCCTATCGCGGGGTCTGGCATGTAGCCTGCCACCACCATGTTGAAGGTGGTGGTATCTGTAGGCTCTTCGTTGTAGGGCGTGTGATTGTTGGTGTCATAGGTGATGGCTTTCCCGACCAGCAGCGTGCCGCTAAGCGATGTTGTAAGGGTATTTTCCCGATGACCAAATAGCCTGGCCTTGGCTTTCGTCTGGAGGGTTGGAGTCAATTCGCCTTTCATGTAGCTGAGCTGCTGCTCAAGCGCAGTTTGGCTATCGGCAGCAGCCATGAAGGGGAGGCCGAAAGCAACCAGGGCCATGGGGAGAATCCGGAATTTCAACATTGCAACGACTCCTTGTTTTATGGAGCCGGCAGTGGACCAGTTGCCCCGCTTCACGCCCAGCTATCCAAAGGCTGGCGGGCAGGAGCCAGCGTCTGCTCGGCGTGTCGACCATCCTGAAGCTAGGGGTGGCATACGAGGTGTGGATTTGGGTAACAACCGCAGCGGCGAGCCGGGGGCGAACTTCAAAAATCCCACCTTTTTCCCGCCTATGGGTCGGGCCCTTATGGCGAACGCTTCCCTATAGTGGCATCACGTAATCGAGCCGCCAGTGCTCGGCCATAACTATAAGAAGTAGAGGGAACTCGCCATGCGCCTGACCCGCAGTCCCGCCAAACGCCTTTTCCTCGTGCTTGCTGCCAGCCTGCTGGCCACCTCGGCCCAGGCCCGCATGGAGGCGCTCGATGATGCGGAGCTTTCCAACGTCACCGGCCAGGCCTTCATCAACCTGACCACCGACGCCAATGCCGGGATCAACTACACCCGCATCAACCTGGGTGTCGATCTTGATACGCAGCTGAATATGAAGAAGCTGCAGCTGGGGCAGTACAACGACAGCGTCACCCGGCCCGGTGAGGTCGCCGGCTCGTCGGACATCCTGATCAACAACTTCGCCCTTGGCACCGTCAATGCCGACAACTCGATCAACCCGTTTCGCATCTCCAATCCCTTCCTCGAACTGGCCTACTCCGGCAACAAGGTGGTGGGTGTGCGCATCGGTTTCGGCGAGGCCAAGGGCGTGTTATCCGGGGATATCCAGAGTCTGACCGGGAACATTCCCGTGCATATCAAGGGGACAGGGCAGGCAATCTACGATAAGTCGAACTTCATACAGCAAAGTGCGCTGTTTCTTGCGGGGGTCTATACGTCCAGCGTCGTAGAGGCGGATGCCAACCTGGTGACTTCGGGGGGGAGCCTCGATCCGGTACGAGGAACGATGGCGGGGATCAAGAACGGTGACGGTCTCAACTGTACATCTGGCTGCGCGGGGGGCTGGACTGACGTGTTGCTTGGGGCTTTTGCTTCGAATAACTGCAGCATTCTCGGTATCCAGACTTGCTTCAATCTGTCTCAGTTCCAGTCGCTGCCGGTGGGTAATACAAGCAACATGACCAATATGGAGGGAGCGGCCAAGGGCTTCTTCATCTCCCTGCAGACCCAGGACGTAGCCTGGCGTGACATGGACAGCAACGCCTTCATGACCGCCCTCAAGGGCGCCTTCATGAACATGCCCAAGTACCGGGACGCCAACGGTAACCTGGTCTCCCCGATCAATATCGACTTCAACCAGGCCTTCAACGGTATTCCCCGGCAGGACACCTGCCTGGGTTCCGCCACCAAGGGGTGCTGATCATGGTCCGCACCTCGATTGCGATCCTGCTGGCCCTGGCGGCTGCGGTCGCCCAGGCCGAGCTCAGGGCGCTGGATGACGAGGAGCTGTCCAGCGTCGACGGCGCCGGCATCGGCTTCGTGCTGGACAAGGTGCTGCTGGATGCCAGCAACGCCACCATCACCCTCAACGACATCAATAACGGCAGCGGGCAGAACGTGCCCATCGCGGTGAAGGAGTTCTACCTCGGCGCCATCGGCAGCAACAACGGCGCCAACCTCAATGCCGTGACCATCGGCCGGCTGGACCACCCCTTCGCCCTCAACCTGGCCCGCGGCGAGACCATGCGCACCCTCAACGATGCCGGCCAGTGGGTGCAAACGACCCCCAACGGCGTCTCGGTGCTGGAGTTCATGTTCCCCGAGCGCCTCACCACGGGGGGCTCGGCCTGCATCAGCGGTTACTCCACCGGCGGCAACACCTGCTCCAGCCGCGCCACGGAGAAGGTCGACCTGGGCATCCGCTTCGACTTCCAGGTCGCCGCCGGGCGCACCGACGTACTCAACCTGGATATCGCCGAGCTGGCCATGGACGGGTCCTACCTGCGTCTCTGGGGCGACAAGGCCAAGAGCCAGATGGTCGGCGAGATGCGCATCAACCTGTTCGCCAAGGGCATCCAGCTGATGTCCTGCGCGGCCGGCAGCACCAACTGCACCACCGCCGAGCAGCAACGGGACCGCACCCTCTTCATGAGCGGCGCCTACGCCACCGTCGCCCTGGGTTACGGCAAGAGCCAGCCGTTGCTGTTCGACGTCAGCAGCAACGGCCAGTTCGTGCTGGAGCTGCAGAACCCCACGGCCTCGGGCACCACCGCCGCCCAGAAGCAGGCGCTGGCGGACGATTTCTACGCCAACGCACCGCGCACCAGCATCATCATCAACAACCTCAAGGCGGGCACCGGCAACTTCAGCACCGGCGGCTACAACTTCGGCTACAACGAGATCGGCGGCCTCAGCATCAACTACCTGAAGGTGACCAGCCATGACCTCTAGACTCCTTTCGCTGGCCCTGCTGCTCGCCGCCGGTTGCGCGCAGGCCGAACTCAAGCCCATGGCCGACGCCGACCTCAGCGCCACCAGCGGGCAGGGCGGGGTCTACCTCTCCGGCGAATTCAGCATCAACAAGGGCGGCGGCGTGCTCTGGAATACGCCGGCTACCAACAACGCCGCGCAATGGACCATCGGCGAGCGCAGCTGCGCCACGGCGGGCTCCAGCACCCCGGAAAGCTGCGGCATGCGCATCGCCATCCGCACCGAGGCAGCGGGCGGCTGGTACGTGCTCGACAACCTCAAGGGCGTGTTCAGCTTCGAAGGCCTGACCCTGCGCACCCGGCTGATCAACGACAGTGCCGCCGGCTTCAACCAGGACGTGATCGAGCTGGGCCTGCCCAACAACGTGCGCTTCAAGGACGGCAGCTTCGCCTTCGCCGTGGCCAACCAGGGCGGCTGGCGCAACAAGGTGGGCACCACCGCCAATGGCGGCGACTCCACCTTCCAGCAGACCAACATCTTCTCGGCGAAGATCGACGGCGACATCCGCATGCAGGGCAGCGTGCTGGTCTTCCCCAAATAACAAGGAGCAGGGCGATGCGTGCAGTTGCGTTGTTCGCGGTACTCCTCAGCCCCCTGGCCCAGGCCATGCAGGCGCTGGATGACACGGCGCTGTCCGACGTCACCGGGCAGGACGGCATCAGCCTGGAAACCACCAGCGCCGGCTGGTCGGCCAGCAACATCAGCTACAGCGAGGACGGCCAGAGCCTCAACCTGCGTGGCGTCAGCAACCAGCCGCGCAGTGGCTCCAGCATCACTTCCACTACCAAGGTGGACGTGGTCAACCAGCGCCTACAGATCGAGCACGCCAGCAGCGCCCAGGCGCTCAGCGTCACCAACATCGAAATGGGCGGCAGCACCAAGAGCTTCGGTTCCCTGCGCGCCTTCTACACCCTGGGTGCGACGCTGAAGATCAAGGGCGGCGGCGCCAGCGGCGTGACCGGCATCTCGGTGGACGACAGCCGCCTCTCGCTCTCCGATGTCACCTTCTATTACCGCGACAACGGCTTCGACCTGATCGTCAAAGGCATGAGCCTCGACGCCTACCTGAACAACGCCTACATCGACATCGTCAGCGGCGGAGATGGCCAGGCAGTACGCCTCGACCTGGGCAACTCGCGCTTCGTCGCCGCCATCAATGGCATCGGCCTCGACCTGGCCCATGGCGACCCCACTGCATTGCCGGTGACACCCGATGCACCGGACCTGCGCGACCCCAATGCCAGCAAGAGCTTCGGCAAGCTCAACATGGACCTGCGCCTGGGCGGCAGCGTCAGCATCTCCAGCGGTGGCGCCAGTGGCTCGGGCCTGCGCATCCGCCCGGACGTGAACATCGTCAACAGCCTGTTCCAGTACCAGGACGAAGGCATCCTGCGTGCCGAGAACTTCTCCGGCACCCTGCGCAGCCTCGCCGGCCTGACCCTCGACCTGGTGCAGGATGGCAATGGCAGCTTCGTCCAGGTCGCCTTCGCCGACCTCAAGCTCAACGCCACCCTGGGCGGGCTGATCATCGGCAACCCCACCAACCAGAAACTCGGCAGCCTGGGCATCGACCTCAACTTCGTCGACGACGGCGCGAAGAAGAACATCTTCAAGCTGCGCCCTGGCGGCGATCCCAACTCGGGCCTCAAGGGCATCACCGCCGATGTCAGCTGGAACATGGCTAACAGCTCGGTCTCGCTCACCGATAACGGCAACAGCATGTGGTTCAGCGGGCTGCGTACCAACGGCACCGGGCAGGTCACCCTGGACATCACCAAGAGCTGCGCGGCTGGCGCCTCCACCTCGTGCTACGCCGGCACCCAGAGCGACATGAGCAAGGGCAGCTACAACGGCCACTTCGACGGCCTGCGCCTGGGCCTGAACAACGTCAAGGGCAGCTACAGCTTCGATGGCCTGCGTGTGGGCAGCGCCACCGCGCCGCTGCAGGGCGGCACCGAACTGCTGGTGCTGATGGAAATCTTCCCCGCCTACGACTTCACCCTCAATGGCCAGCTCACCCTGCAACCGGGTGGCAGCAGCGGCTCGGGCATCAGCTACAACGCCGATTTCTTCATCACCGACGCCCGCGCCGCCATCACCGTGGACGAGACCGGCAAGGGCTTGTGGCTCTCCGGCACCCGCTACGACATGCACTTCCGCGACGGCTCGGTGGATGTCAGCAACAACGGCGTCGAGCTGCGCAAGGGCACCTACTGGTCCAACCTCGATGTCGCCGACCTGCGCTGGGGCGACCGCGCCACCGGCACCAGCCTCGGCCGCCTGGTGCTCAAGCGCTACGAACAGGGCTCCACCCTGGCGCTCAGCTCCGGCGGTGCCGGCGCACTCTGCGTCGGCGGCAGCGGCTCCACCGCCGGTGCCTGCTCCGCCAGCGGTGGCCGTTGGGAAGACCGTGGTAACGAGGGCGTCTCGGTCAAGCTGAAGAACGTCTATGTGCGTGACGCCACCATCGACAGTTCGGTCAATGGGGTCGCCACCGACGAGAAGCGCAACCAGGTGATCCTCGAGACCGATCGCGTCAACGGCGTGAACGGCACCGGCAGCCAACTGGTTGTGGATAACTTCTACACCTCCGACGGCAACCCCAAGGACCCCAACGCCAATACCTACGGCCTCAACGCCGACCTCAACCTCGACGTCGCGCCGACCAAGGTCTGCACCAAGAACGGCAGCACCTGCACCGCCGTCACCCCCGACCCGCTGGGCTTCGCGGTCAACGGGCGCATCCATTTCAAGGAAGTGGACATCGACCGCATCCAGCACGTGCACCCCACCGGCGGCGCCGTCACCTCCATGTACGGGGTGAAGCTGCAGAACGCCGATATCCGCGCCAACCTCACCGCCACGCCGATCAACTGAGCCGCCCACCCGGCGGCGCCTTCCGTGCGCCGCCCGTGCCTTCCCGCCTCGCGCGTTTCGCGCCACAATTCGTCATCCGTCGTCGCGGCCACAAGCCGCGGCGTCTTTAGCCAGCGCCCCGGCCGCATCCCCGGTGGGGACATGAGGAGTGACCACAATGAACAATAACGATCGCGTCATCATTTTCGACACCACCCTGCGCGACGGCGAGCAGAGCCCCGGCGCCTCCATGACCCGGGAAGAGAAACTGCGCATCGCCAAGGCCCTGGAGCGGCTGCGCGTCGACGTGATCGAGGCGGGCTTCGCCATCGCCAGCCCGGGGGACTTCGAAGCGGTCAAGGCCATCGCCGACAGCATCAAGGACAGCACCGTGTGCAGCCTGGCCCGTGCGGTCGAGGCCGACATCGAGCGCGCCGCCGAAGCCCTCAAGGGCGCCAACTCCGGGCGTATCCACACCTTCATCGCCACCAGCCCCATCCACATGCAGTACAAGCTGCGCATGCAGCCGGACCAGGTGGTGGAGCAGGCCGTGCGCGCCGTGCGCCACGCGCGCAACCTGTGCGCGGACGTCGAGTTCTCCTGCGAGGACGCCGGGCGTTCGGAAATCGATTTCCTCTGCCGCATCATCGAGGCCGCCATCGACGCCGGCGCCCGCACCATCAACATCCCCGACACCGTCGGCTACGCCATCCCGCACCAGTACGCCGAGACCATCCGCCAACTGCTGCAGCGCATCCCCAATGCCGACAAGGCGGTGTTCTCCGTGCACTGCCACAACGACCTGGGGCTGGCCGTGGCCAACTCCCTGGCGGCGGTGGCGGTGGGCGCGCGCCAGGTGGAATGCACCATCAACGGCCTGGGCGAGCGCGCCGGCAACGCCGCGCTGGAAGAGATCGTCATGGCGATCAAGACCCGGGCCGACATCCTCGGCGTGCACACCACCATCGACACGCCGCACATCCTCGCCACCTCGCGCATGGTTTCCGGCATCACCGGCTTCCCGGTGCAGCCGAACAAGGCCATCGTCGGCGCCAACGCCTTCGCCCACGAGTCGGGCATCCACCAGGACGGCGTGCTCAAGCACCGCGAGACCTACGAGATCATGTCCGCGCAGTCGGTGGGCTGGCACACCAACAAGCTGTCCCTCGGCAAGCTCTCCGGGCGCAATGCCTTCCGCACCCGCCTGGAGGAGCTGGGCATCCAGCTGCCCGGCGAGGCCGAGCTGAACGCCGCCTTCGCCCGCTTCAAGGTGCTGGCCGACAAGAAGCACGAGATCTTCGACGAAGACCTCCAGGCCATCGTCTCCGACAGCCTGGGCGAAGAGGCTCCCGAGCACTTCCGCCTGGTCCACCTCGACGTCACCTCGCGCACCGGCGAGGTGCCCCATGCCAGGCTGGTGCTGAACATCGATGGCGCCGAGCGCGAGGCCAGCGCCCAGGGTTCCGGCCCGGTGGATGCCACCTTCAAGGCCATCGAAAGCCTCGCCGCCTCGGCCGCCAACCTGCAGCTGTATTCGGTCAACGCCATCACCCAGGGCACCGATTCCCAGGGCGAGGTGACGGTGCGCCTGGAAAAAGCCGGACGAATCGTCAACGGCAACGGTGCCGATACCGATATAGTTGTCGCCTCCGCCAAGGCCTATCTCAACGCGCTGAACCTCATGCAGGCCGGCGTACGCAAAGCCCATCCACAGGTAGCTGACGTTTGATCCAAGAGCTCCGTCGCCGCGCTTATCTCGATGCCATGCAGGTAGCCACCTGGCTGCCGCGCACGGTATTGCCCTTCGCCGCGCCTTCGCGCCCCGAGCTGCTGGTGCAGCCCGAGGCCGCGCCGAAACCCGAACCGACGCGGGTGCCCACTCCCGCCGCTGCCGCGACCCAGGCCACTCCGGCCGCAGCCGAGGCACCGGTGCAGGCACCCACGCGGCCGAAGATCGAGGTACCGCGCCCCGGCACCACGCCGCGCGTAGCGGTGAACCCCGAGCCGACGGCGGAGCCCGCCAATGATGCAGCTCCGGAGCCGGTGAAAGCCGCTCCGGTGGCGCCGCCGCGTTTCTCCCTGCAACTGCTGCGAGCCGGCAGCTGCCTGCTGCTGGTCGAGTTGCCCACTGGCGAAGGCTTCCAGAGTCGCGACCCGGCCTACCTGCTGCTCAAGGACCTGTTGCGCGCCGCCGGCCTGCCGGATGCGCCGCAGCTCATCGGCGAGCCGGTGCGCTGGCCGTTGCTGGTGCGCGGCAACATGGACCAGGGGCCCGACGCCGCCCGTGATTTCCTCCAGGGCTTCGTCGCCGCGCGTATGGAAGAGGGCGCCGGTTGCTCCTGCCTGTGGCTGGTGGGGTTGCCGGCGATCCGTTTCGCCGGGGAAGCCGACGCCGATGCCTACGGGCGCGAACTCCAGGTCGAAGGCCTGGGCGCCGCCTGGGCGGTGCCCGGGCTGGAGCTGCTGATGGATGAACCGCAACGCAAGGCCGAGCTGTGGCAGGCCATGCGCCGGGTGACGCGACGCTGGAAGTCCGCTGAATGACCGATGCCGTTTCCTTCCGCCGGATGACCGAGGCGGACCTCGATGCCGTGCTCAAGATCGAATACGCCGCCTTCAGCCATCCCTGGACGCGCGGCATCTTCGCCGATGGCCTGAAATCCTACGATTGCTGGATCATGTTCGAAGGCACCCAGCAGGTCGGCCACGGGGTGATCAACGTGATCATCGACGAAGCGCACCTGCTCAACATCACCGTCAAGCCCGAGAACCAGGGCCGTGGCCTCGGCCTGCGCCTGCTGGAGCACCTCATGCAGCGCGCGCGGGAGCTCAAGGCCGGCGAGTGCTTCCTCGAAGTGCGCGCCAGCAACGAGTCGGCCTACCGGCTTTACGAGCGCTACGGTTTCAACGAGATCGGCCGACGCCGGGGCTACTACCCGGCGGTCGCCGGGCGTGAAGATGCCCTGGTGATGGCCTGCACCCTGCTGGACTAGCGGCTAGCGGGCACGCCGGGCATAGCGCGGCTGCTCTTGCTCGCGTGGCGCTTCTTCATCCTCGTCGGTGACGCTGAGGTCGAAATCCCGCGACAGCGTCCCGCGGGGGCCGGGCTTGCCCAGCGGCTCGTCGGTCTCGTCTTCCAGCAAGTCCTCCGGCGAGAGGTCGAAATCCTTCGGTGGGTGCGGCGTGCCGCCCCGTGTCAGGCCGGCTTCGCGCAGCTGGCGGGGCGGGAACTCCTCCACCAGAGCATCGCCGGAAGGCGCCTCCGTCAGTGATTTCTCCGGGGCCTTGGGGTCGTGCTCCTCGTCCGTCGCGGGGTTGTTGCGGGTCGGGTCTGGCTGGCTCATGGCGGGGCCTCCACGCTGTGGCTATGAAAAGTGGACGGCCAGCACACGGAAAGATTCCCCCGAATTGCCCCGATCCGTCGCCCGGTCCGGCATTCACGGCCAGGTTCCGATTTCTGGCACCTGATGCGCTCGCCGGGGAGAAGGGCCACCCTGCAGCCTGTGGGCCAGGCGGTGCTGGGCCCTGGCGCTGGGCTGATCCCCTGTGACGGTGCGCGGCGTGCGCTTGTCAAAGCCCTGCACCCTCCGTAAGGTGCGCCGGCCACGAGAATGAGGAATAGACCGATGAGCGACCTGCAGCAGCTGTTCGACAACAACGCCCGCTGGGCCGAGAACATCAAGGAGCGCGACCCTCAGTTCTTCGAGAAGCTGGCCAAGCAGCAGGTGCCCGAGTACCTGTGGATCGGCTGCTCCGACGCCCGCGTGCCGGCCAACGAGATCGTCGGCATGTTGCCGGGCGACCTCTTCGTCCATCGCAACGTCGCCAACGTGGTGCTGCACACCGACCTCAACTGCCTGTCGGTGGTCCAGTACGCGGTGGATGTCCTCAAGGTGAAGCACATCCTCGTCACCGGCCACTACGGCTGCGGTGGCGTGCGCGCGGCCATGCAGGACGTGCAGTTCGGCCTGATCGACGGCTGGCTGCGCACCATCCGCGACCTCTACTACGACCAGCGCGAGCACCTGGCGCAGTTCACCAGCGAGGAAGAGCGCGTGGACCGCATGTGCGAGCTCAACGTCATGCAGCAGGTGGCCAACGTCAGCCACACCACCATCGTCCAGAACGCCTGGCACCGTGGGCAGGAGCTGTCCGTGCACGGCTGCATCTACGGCATCAAGGACGGCCGCTGGAAGAACCTCAACGTCACCGTCAGCGGCATCGAGCAACTGCCGCCGCAATACCGCCTGCGCCCCCTCGGCGAGTCCTGAGGCCATGAGCGACACACGGGCCCCGGCACTGGCCTGGGCCGGGCTGCTGCTGGCCAGCGCCTGCTGGGCCGGCAACGCCCTGGTGGCGCGGGCCTTCCATGACGACATTCCGCCCATCGCCCTGACCTTCTGGCGCTGGAGCCTGGCCCTGGCCATCCTCCTGCCCTTCGTCGCCCGCCCGCTTTGGCAGCACCGCGCCGCCGTGCGTCGCGCCGGCTGGCGCCTGGTGCTGGTGGCGGCGCTGGGCATCAGCACCTACAGCGTGCTGCTCTACTGCGCCGCGCGCACCACGGTGGCGATCAACCTCACCTTGCTCAACACCTGCCTGCCGCTGGCCACCTTCATCGGCGCCGGCCTGTTGCTGGGCGAGTGGCCCACGCGCCGCGCCTGGCTGGGCATGGCAGTGGCCATCCTCGGGCTGCTGGTGCTGATCGGCCGTGGCAGCCTGGCCCCGCTGGCCAGCCTGAGCTTCAACCCGGGCGACCTGATCATGCTGCTGGCGGTGCTCGACTGGGCGCTCTACACCTTGCTGCAACGGCGCTGGGCGGCCTGGTTCCAGGGCATTCCGCCGCTGGCCTTCCTCGGTGCGCTGATGCTTTGCGGCGTGCCGCTGCTGCTGCCGTTCTACCTGCTGGAGCTGGCCAGTGGCGCCCATTTCGAGCCGAGCCTGCGCAACCTGGCCGCCATCGGCTACACAGGTACCTTCGCCTCGTTGATCGCCTACCTGCTGTGGAACCACGGCATCGCCGTGCTCGGCGTGGCCAAGGCCTCGCTGACCAACTACCTGATGCCCGTGTTCACCGCGATCCTCGGCTTCCTCATCCTCGGCGAAGCCCTGCAGGGCTATCACTGGGTGGGCGGCGGCATGATCTTCGCCGGCCTCCTGCTGGGCACGCGCCCACGCGCCAAATAGGCACCCCGGCGGGGCCAGGCTGAGCGTGCACAGGTGGCTTCAGCCCTGGCCCATAAAAAGCGCAAAATCTGCAAAATCGCCGTCGCTACAGTGCGTTCCGAGGAGACCGCATGAAGCCCGAGACCCTGAACCACTATGGCCAGCGCCTGGAACCCGTCCTGCACTGGCTGGCCCGCAACCCGGACGCCGACCCGGACCTGTACCGTCTGGCGGACCTGGCGTGCCTTTCGCCGTACCACTTCCACCGGGTGTACCGCGCCTTGATGGGGGAGACGGTGAACGCCACGGTGCAGCGCATCCGCATGCACCGTGCGGCGGTGGCACTGGGCAACCCCGAGGCTTCCCTGCGTGATGTGGCGCTGCGTGCCGGCTATGAGTCGGACGCGGCGTTCAACCGGGCATTCGGCACCGCCTTCGGCATCCCGCCGGGGCGCTATCGCGCAGCCCGCTCCCGCCCCTTCGACCCCAAGGAGCTCGGCATGTACCCCATCAAGATCGAAACCCTACCCGGCGTGACGCTGGCAGCCCTGGCCCATCGCGGCAGCTACCAGGAAATCGGCCCGCAGTTCGCCCGCGTCTTCATGCTCGCCGCCACCCGCGGTATCGCCCGGCCCGAGTCGGTCGGCTACGGCATTTACTTGGACGACCCCGCCCAGGTGCCCGAACACGAGCTGCGCTCGATGGCCGGCGTCCCGGTGGCCCCCGATGCCGAGCTGGGCGACGAGTTGCTGCGCTTCGAAATCCCCGCCGGTCGCTGCGCCGTGCTGACCTACACCGGCCCATACAACGAGATGGACAAGCCCTACAGCTGGATGTTTTCGCAATGGCTGCCAACCAGCGGCCATGAGCCGGCGAACTTCCCCATGTTCGAGATGTACATGAACGACCCCCGCACCACCCCGCCCGCGCAGCTGCAGACCTGCATCTGCATGCTGCTCAAATAGGCCGACGGGATCCGGCGGGGCAGGGAAGCGCCTTCGCCGGACCCTGTGTCACGGACCCGTAGGATGGGTAGAGCTCTGCGAAACCCATCGAGCCCAGCACCAGACAGCCATGGGCTTATGTTTCCTGGCGAAACGGCCAGGAACCTGTAGCGTCGACTTCTTTCGCTCCAAGAACCGCCGTACCAGAACGACTCCGCCTGTCAGAAGGTCGCATCGAAGTTATTTCTCGCGCCCTGTATAGTTCGCGCGGCAGATTCAGCTGTTTTAACCCGGAAGCCGATTGTCGCATTGCCCCCTCGGTGCCCCCTCTATACAACAGCCAACCGTCCGTATCCGGCCGACAAAGCTTGCCTTGTCTTTGCTGCCGAACGGGCGACTTCTGCTTTCCGCTCCCGCGACCCGGGTAGCGGGAACAACAGTCAGCCCTGCCGGGTTACCCCTCGGCGGGTGCCAGCCCTTTTACAAAAATAAGAGGTTCACATGTCCAGCAGCGAACATGAACTGCAACGCGGCCTGGGTGAGCGGCACATCCGCCTCATGGCCCTCGGCGCCTGCATCGGCGTCGGCCTGTTCCTTGGCTCCGCCAAGGCCATCCAGATGGCCGGCCCCGCCATCATGCTCTCCTACATCATCGGTGGCCTCGCCATCCTGGTGATCATGCGCGCCCTCGGCGAGATGGCCGTGCACAACCCCGTGGCCGGCTCCTTCAGCCGCTACGCCCAGGACTACCTCGGCCCGCTGGCCGGCTTCCTCACCGGCTGGAACTACTGGTTCCTCTGGCTGGTGACCTGCGTCGCCGAGATCACCGCCGTCGCCATCTACATGCAGATCTGGTTCCCCGACGTGGACCGCTGGGTCTGGGCCCTGCTGGCCCTGGCGAGCATGGGCACCATCAACCTGATCACCGTGCGCGCCTTCGGCGAGTTCGAGTTCTGGTTCGCCCTGATCAAGATCGTCACCATCATCGCCATGGTCGTGGCTGGCGCCGGGATGATTGTCTTCGGCATCGGCAATGGCGGCATCGCCACCGGTATCAGCAACCTGTGGAGCCATGGCGGCTTCATGCCCAACGGTATCCAGGGCGTGCTCATGTCCCTGCAGATGGTGATGTTCGCCTACCTGGGTGTGGAGATGATCGGCCTCACCGCCGGCGAAGCGCGCAACCCGCAGAAGACCATCCCCAACGCCATCAACTCGGTGTTCTGGCGCATCCTGCTGTTCTACGTCGGCGCGCTGTTCGTGATCATGTCCATCTACCCGTGGAACGAGATCGGCACCCAGGGCAGCCCCTTCGTCATGACCTTCGAACGCCTCGGCATCAAGACCGCCGCCGGCATCATCAACTTCGTGGTCATCACTGCGGCGCTGAGCTCCTGCAACGGCGGCATCTTCAGCACCGGGCGCATGCTCTACAGCCTCGCCCAACACGGCCAGGCGCCCAAGCCCTTCGCCCGTACCTCGCGTAACGGCGTACCGCGCAATGCGCTGCTGCTGTCCATCTTCGCCCTGCTGCTCGGCGTGCTGCTGAACTACCTGGTGCCGGAGAAGGTGTTCGTCTGGGTCACCTCCATCGCCACCTTCGGCGCCATCTGGACCTGGGCCATGATCCTGCTCGCACAGATGAAGTTCCGCCGCAGCCTGAGCCCGGCCGAACAGGGCAAGCTGCAGTTCAAGATGTGGCTGTTCCCGCTCAGCTCCTACCTCGCCCTGGCCTTCCTGGTGCTGGTGGTGGTGCTGATGGCCTTCTTCGAGGAAACCCGCATCGCCCTGTACATCGGCCCGGCATTCCTCGTGCTGCTGACCGTGCTGTACAAGGTGCTCAACCTCAAGGCCAAGGTCGAAGCGGACAGTGCGGTAGGCGATCTGGCTTCCTGACCGCCGCGCTGATGCACCCAAACACCCCGACTGGTTCGGGGTGTTTTCATTTGGGCAGGCGCGAACGCCTTGGCGGTTCACCTCCCGCTCACGGCATACAATGCGCACCTTATCCACAGGACGGATCACTTCGTGGGCAATGGATTCCGCACCGCCAGCCGCGCACTGGCGACCAGCCTGCTCTTCATCATCGGCACCCTGCTCCAGGGCCTCTGGGCGCTCGCGCCCTTCGCCAGCAACCCGCCCTCGGACATGGGGCGCTACTCGCTGGCCGAGGAGCTGCTGGTGCATGCGCTGCTGCTTATCCCGCTCCTGCTGCTCGCCCGCTGGCTCGGCAAGCGCATCACTCACCGCCTGCTCAGAGTGGCCTTGGCCACCTTGCTGGCGATGCTTGCGTGGTACCTGGTGGACATCAGCATCTTCGACAACCGGGTGGCGAGCTGGAGCACCTACACGAGCCTGGAGAGGGCGATCGAGGTGCTGGGGTATGCGGTGTTGCCGGTGATGGTGGTGGGGGCGGGGTTTGGGACGGCTCTAGCGCTATCGAGACTGGGAAAGTGAATTGCTAATGGTTCCCGGAGGGCTCGCTTTAGCCTTCCGGGAACATGAGGCCACTAGAGTTCAGTGGTGCATGGCTTCCCGTAGTTCCAGGTCACCTTGTTCCCGTCCTTGGCCACGAAGGTGAACACTCGTTCCGAGGCACCTTCATAAGCGTTTTCGAATGGAATCACGACCTTGTCTTTCGAGACTTTGGGCTTTACGAACTGCCTTGTGACCGGATCACCCCCCACGTACCTCGTCCACAGCATCTCGTCTTCGCCATAGAGATCTATGTAGTCGTATGAGCCATCGGCCTCGACACATTTGAAGAGGACGGAGTTGCCTTTCTTATAGGCGCTGTCCACGTATGACTTCATATCAAAGTCGTCCGCGTGAGCGGTGGTTACCAGGAGCGCGAGTGCCAGCGTAGTTTTCTTCAAGATGCTTCCTTTCAGGTGGTTGTCGCTTCGGGCAAGCATGACAGGCTGCTTTGTGCTCATGCCAGTGGATCTCTTTCAGGCACCCGACACGGCCCCGACGACGCTAAGATCGCGCCCCTTGCTTGGACGCTTTCCGTACAGGATGTACCCCATGATCGACCTGCTGTTCTGGCCACTGCTCGTCACCCTGTTGTTCGCGCCGCCCTGGTTGCTCTGGAGGCGTGCCGAGCGGCTGGGCTGGTTGAGCCGCTACGCGCTGGCCTTGCTCCCGGTGGGCGTTACCTGGCTGGGATGGCAATGGGGCATCTGGGCCTTTGAGCACTTCGACTGCCAAGGCAACACCAAGGGGCTGCACGACTGCCTGTCGAACGGGCAGGACATGACCGCCTGGGTTGGGCGAGCGCTATTCCTGAGCGTACCGATGATGTTCATCGGCCTGCCGCTTTCGGGCTGGTTCCTGATCGACACGCTGGTGCGCCACCTCGGCCATCTCACCAGTCGCGAATGAACACGCCCCCACGCCCCGGCACATCATCACCCGGGGCGTAGGGTGGATGGCGCTCTTCCCATCCACCAGGGTGTTCGGCACGGCCTTGTAGGGTGGCGCCACCCCGTGGGAGCGAATTCATTCGCGATGCTTTTCCTGTCCACCATGGGCATCTGGCATGGCTCAGACGGTGGATCGATGAAGCGCGATCCACCCTACGACGGCCCCAACCCGCGTGGCGCTACCCTGCGGGCCGACCCAATTCCGGGCAAAAAAAACCGGCAATCAAAAAGGGAGGGATTGCCGGCGTGCGCATACGGAGGAGAGGGTTGGCTATGCGGCGAACTCGTCCTCGTTGAACGCCATCAGGGATGCTTTGCCTGCCATCACCTCGGCCAGCAGGCCGTCGGTCTCGGTCAGGGTTCGGGTCATGTAGAAGTCGGCGGACTTCAGCTTGGCGCCGTAGAAGGTCTTCTCCTCGCTGCCGGCGTCCAGCTTGGCCTGGGCCACCTGAGCCATGCGGGCCCACAGCCAGGCCAGCGTGGTCAGCGCGAACAGCCGCAGGTAGGGCGTGGCCGCCGCGCCGGCCTGTTCCGGGTCCTTCATGCCTTCGGTGGCCAGCCACATCGTCGCCTGCTGCAACTGGCGCAGCGCCTTGTCCACCTTGGCCATGTGGGCCGCCTCGGGGTTGGCCTTGAGCCACTCACCCACCAACTGGAAGAAGCCACGCACCGCACGGCCGCCGCCCAGGGCCAGCTTGCGGCCCACCAGGTCCAGCGCCTGGATGCCATTGGTGCCTTCGTAGATACGGGTGATGCGGCAATCCCGCACCAGTTGCTCGATGCCCCAGTCCTCGGTGAAGCCCGAGCCGCCCATCACCTGCAGGCCCTCGTTGGCGCAGGCGAAGCCCTCGTCGGTGAGGAAGGCCTTCACCACCGGCGTCAGCAGCTGCACCAGGTCGTCTGCCTGCTGGCGCACCTCGGCGTCCGGGTGATCGTGGGCGATGTCCTGATGCAGGCCGGTGAAGTAGGCCAGCGCGCGGCTGCCCTCGATCATCACCTTCTGGCGCAGCAGCATGCGGCGCACGTCCGGGTGTACCAGGATCGGGTCGGCCGGCTTGTCCTGCGCCTTCGGCCCGCTCAGCGAGCGGCTCTGCAGGCGCTCGCGGGCGAAGCCCAGGCTGATCTGGTAAGCGTTCTCGGCAATGCCCAGGCCCTGCATGCCGACCATCAGGCGTGCCGAGTTCATCATCGTGAACATGCAGCGCAGGCCCTTGTGGGGCTCGCCGATCAGCCAGCCCTTGGCACCCTCGAAATTCATCACGCAGGTGGCCGAGCCCTTGATGCCCATCTTGTGCTCCAGCCCGCCGCAGAAGGCCGGGTTGCGGCTGCCATCGGCGAGGAACTTGGGCACCAGGAACAGCGAAATCCCCTTCACCCCGGCCGGCGCGTCGGGCAGGCGGGCCAGCACCAGGTGGACGATGTTCTCCACCAGATCGTGCTCGCCGCCAGTGATCCAGATCTTCGTGCCGCTCAGCGCGTAGCTGCCGTCCGCCTGGGGTTCGGCGCGGGTGCGGATCAGCCCCAGGTCCGTGCCGCACTGCGGCTCGGTCAGGCACATGGTGCCGGTCCACTCACCGCTGATCAGCTTCGGCAGGTAGGCCTCCTGCTGCTCGCGGGTGCCGTGGGCGGTGAGGGCATTGATGGCGCCGTGGGTCAGGCCCGGGTACATGCCCAGCGACAGGTTCGCCGAGCACACCATCTCCTCCACCATCATGTTCAGCACATGGGGCAGGCCCTGGCCGCCGAACTCGGTGGGGCAGGCCAGCGCCGTCCAGCCGCCTTCTGCGAACTGGCGGTAGCCCTCGCGGAACCCGTCGGGCGTCTTCACCGCGCGGGTCGCCGGGTCGTAATGACAGCCTTCCTTGTCGCCCGAACTGTTCAGCGGGGCCAGCACGCCCTCAGCCAGGCGCGCCGCCTCTTCGAGGATCGCGCTGCCCAGGTCTTCGCCGAATTCCCCTTGGGACGGCAAGGCCTGCAGGTGCGTATAGGCATCGAGTACTTCATCGAACACAAAGCGCATGTCGCGGAGCGGCGCGCGGTAGGCCGGCATGGTGGAGTCCTCTAAAGCTGTACATTGAGTGAATTTGTATAGTTTTTCTACTGCTGCGTATAAGTTTGTACAAGGGGTTTGTACAACTTTTTCCCGCCGGGGGGATGACCGGCCAGTTCCGCTTTCAGCGCCCCGGCAAGCCGCCATGGCCCGCCAGGCCCCGCGCCCTGTAGGCTTCGCCCACCCGTAAGGAGGCCTCGATGAAACGCGCGTTAGGGATTACCTCACTCACCCTGGCACTCGCCGCCAGTACCGCAGGCGCCGGCTACCTCTACCTCACCCAGGTGCCCCGCCTGGCTTACCCCCTCCAGCGCCTCGACGGCTGGGCCCTGAGCGATGGCGGCTCGTACGCTCTGGAGGTGGTGGATGCCGAGGGGCGTGTCGTCCTGCTGGGCCTCCAGGCCACCGGCCTCGACGTACCGGCGGAGCGCTACCCCGCCTTTATCGGGCGGCCGCTGTTCGGCCGGCCCCTGACCGTCACCGCCGGCCTCGGCAGCACGCTCGAAAAGCAGATCGATGCACTCGCCCACCAAATCGCCCGCAGCGGGCTGGATGAAGCGCGCTGGCGACAGGCAAGGGACGACCTCAGCCGGCGCGAGCAGCCCTACGCCGTCGCGTGGTCCCTGCATGAGCAGTTGGTGGCGCGTAGAAGGGGAGAGTGAAAGTAAGGCCGGGCGGCCTGGAGGGGGAACGGCTCGGTGCCACATGAGCTGTGCACCGAGTTGGGAAAGGTGAGCTAGTCCAGGGAGGGCGGGGCGATCAGGCCGTCGTGTTCGGGGCTGGTTTGTCCATCTTGGAGACGCAGCTCTCCGCTGATCAACCACCACTGATACTGCGGAAAAACTCTGCTTAGTATTCCTATCTCATCAGCACCAAGGCGGGCACGCCCACGCTTTATGTTCTGCCAGCGAACATATCCCGTACTACCTGCTTCTGATAATTCGGTGATGCTGGCCATTTCCAAGAGTTGCATGGCGCGCTGCGTAATTCCTTCGCTCATACACTATTCCCAGACTTTTCCTACATTTGTGCTTTTTCGGTTTAATGTATTGTTTGCGTGTATTTGAGACGTGTATTAGATACACGGGTTGTCCAAATATAGAGCCGATTATAGGAGCTTTATATGGAACAGTCTGGCGTAGTGGGGCTCAGCGCTGATGGAAAGCCTGAACGAATAAACGACGCGCGCTGTGCGCCGTTCTGCACTCAACTCGTCCTGGCGGAGATGTGCGGCCTCGAGGAGATTACCGAGGACGTGGTGCGCGGCTGGGTCGAAACCCGAACGATCCCCACCGTGAAGATCGGGCGTCGTCGGGTGATCAATCTCCATCGCATTCGCAGCGACCTGGATCAGGGCAAGACGGTCTTCAGCGCAGGGGACTACGCGAATGAATAGGACGACTGCCCATCAGCTGCTGTTGCTTCTGCGGAGGATTCGCTACTCGGATCCGGATCGGGCGTTCGCACAGTTCATGCGCTTTACCGGTTATGTGGATGCGTTGCAGGACACGGGCGCCTATGAAGCCGAGACGTTGCGGCGCCTCGATCAGCTCGGGCTTAACGCGTTTGCGCAGCGCCGTGGCCGGAATCTTGTGGGGGAGTGATGAAAGGAAATGTCCTGAATTTTCGCAGGCGCAGGGAGTTGCGCCTGCTCTGCCTGCTGGTGCCGTCGTCCACGGGATCACTGCATGCGGTGCCTGTCACGACGCTGAGGGCACGCGCACCCTGGGTCGATGTTCAAGGGCGCTGGGGCTTGGCGTTACCTGCCGGCCTCTACCTGCGCGAGACCTTCGCTCGGAAGCCGCACGGGTGGTCGGGCAGGGAAGGGGGCCAACAGTTGGGGAGTGAGATGAACCGACGCTTCTCTTCATGCGGCGCAGATTTGGAATTACCGCCTCCTCACTGCAGGAAGTGCGCTACCAAGTCAGAAAACTGATCCGGACTCCTGGCTCCCAGTCGGATCTGCCAGCCCTACGCCGTCGCGTGGTCACTGCATGAGCAGTTGGTGGTGCGTCGCGGGGGAGGGCGGGAGTGAAGGCCAGTGATCAGGAGAGGGAAGGGCCCGGCGCCCTATGACGTGGGCTCCGAGCGGGGGAAGGTGAAAGGCGGCGCTAGGCCTAGGAGGGCGGGGCGATCAGCCCGTCGTGTTCGGGGCTGGTTTGCCCCTGGTCCGGCTTCACCCCTCTGCTATCACGCAGAAGGCGCGTCATCCGGGCTGATGTGCCCGTTCTCGGGCTCCGTGCGCCCGGATATCAGCCAGAGCGCGAACTGTGGATAAGCCTCGGCCAGGATCCCCACTTCGTCGGTGCTGATCCTGATCTTGCCGCCGCTGATGTTCCGCCAGCGTTCGTAGTTCTTGCCCCCGAGCTCGCTCAAGTGCTTCGGTCCTACAGCCCGAATCAGTTGAAGTGCTCTGTTTCTTACGGCGTCCATTGAGTTTTCTCGGCTTGAGTAACCTTTACTCAAGAGCAACAGTGCCCTAGATTGCTTTGAGTATCTATTACTCGTGATGGCTTAGAGTGGCCGATTATAGGGTGTCTGTATGGAACAGTCTGGAGTAGTGAGGTTCAGCAAGGGCGCAAAGCCCGAGCGAATGAGCGATTTCCGCTGTGCGCCGTTTTGCACGCAGCTGGTGCTGGCTGAAATGTGCGGCATCGAGGAGATCACCGAAGACGTGGTGCGCGGCTGGGTAGAGAGCAACACCATCCCCACCGTGAAGATCGGCCGGCGCCGCGTCATCAACCTGCATCGCATCCGCCTCGACCTGGAGAGCGGCAAAACAGTGTTCAGCGCGGGGGACTACGCCCAATGAAAGCCATCAACGTTCAACTGCGCATGCTCCTCAAGGCCATTCGCTACGCCGACTCGGAGCGCTCGCTCGCCTACTACATCCGCATGGGCGGCTACCTAGACGCCCTGCAGGACACAGGCACCTTCGACACCGCCGAAATCAAGCGCCTCGACCGCCTCGCCTTCAACGCCTACACCCAGCGCACCAGCCGACATAACCGGGAACTCATATGAACAAGGCCGTTCACCCACAGCAGGCGCGCCCCGCACTGCGCCTGCTCTGTATCCTCACCCCCACGCCCTACGGCCAATGGCGCCCCGTCCCAGCCGCCACCCGCCGCCCCCGCGCGCCCCGCACCGATATCCCGGGGCGTTGGGGGTATGTGCTGCCGGAGGAGTTGTATATGCGGGAGGTGTGGATAAGAACGCCGCGCGTGTCGTGGCGGCGGTTCGTCGCGCAGCACGGCGCCTTTGGCGCCGAGGTGAGTTGAGCCGATCAACCGAACGAAAGATCAAGAGGTGAGAAGGGCAGGCTGGCGAATTCAACCCCCGTCAGCGTTATGATCCCGGCGCTTCACTATTTGGCTCATCGCGAGTGCAACGCTGTCCTCGCTTCGGGCTGATGCCCAGAACACACCCAAGGAAGGAACTTGGAACATGCCTGTGCTGCAGATTGAGTCCTGGTCCGATGACGTGGCGTGGGCCTCAGTGAATGGCTGGAATCTGGAGGCCTTTGTTCAGCGGTTATCCCTGTGCTCCACACTGCGGGGCACAGAATTGAAACGCCTCGCTCGCGCCATACGAAAGAGAGAGATCGAACAGATCGAAGTCACCAGCGTGGAAGCGGCGGGCGCGCTTATACACACGCTGGAGTCACTCGGGGCAACGATCAGGCTGAACAATTAGCCCGTGTGGCTCTAACTCTGGCCACTGCTGATCCTTTGGCTGTGCTGCACAGCAACAGAGGACAGAGCCCTCAGTTGTATCAATCTGCTGAGTCACCAATCCCGCTCTCTTAACCCCTCCATACATTCCTTCACGTCATCATCAATCACGTTCCCGGGTTTGATGCATTCCTTCATCGGCTTCCGCGTGCCGCGATTCGCCTGGCGCTCGGCTTGCTCCTGCATCTTGAGATTGCTGCGTGCCGCATCGCCCATTGGGCCATCGGAGCCGGCGAAGAACTCCATCACGGTTCGGTCAATGGCTTGGCCAATCTGTTTGGCATAGGGCTGCACAGCCTCGCCGGCTTGAGTGGCCAGAGGTTTCGATTCATCAGCGGAGGAGGGCAGCACGAGGGCCGCAAGTAGGAAGGTGAAGGCGAGGGATGCTGCTTTCATCTTTACCGCTCCTTGGTTCAGTCAGGCTCACTGTCAGGGTTCTACGCCTAAGGTATGTCCCCAGGGTATTTACGGGTAATGGGGGGCCGCGCTAGTGTCCGTCATGGCGTTTTGCTACGAATGGAATCGGATTGGAGCATGGCATGGCACGCCGCCGCAAAACCTCCCTGTTTGACGACCTCTTCACCCTCGCCACCTTGCTGCCCTGGTGGGTAAGCCTGTTGGTTGCGTTCGTGTCCTGGTACTTGCTCCACGGATACGCCACCAGCCCAATCCTCCCTGTCGACCCGCACAGACCCGATATGACCGGTGCCATGTTCCGGGGTCTCGCTATGGCGCTCCAGTACATCGTGCCTGTCATCTTTGCTCTCGGTGCTGTTGGCTCTGTTACCGGGCGTGCCAAGCGCAAAAAGCTGAGTGAGTAAAACTGAAATCTAAATAATTATGGAGTTGCGATGGAACTGATCAAGCTAAGTATCTTAGGGTTGTTTGGGCATTTTAATCATGTCGTCCCGTTTAAAGATGGGCGGATAACAATCGTGACTGCTCCTAACGGATATGGAAAGACGGTTTGCTTAAAAGTGATAGATGCGATCTTTAATAGACGTCTCTCCTATCTTTGTGATCTTCAGTTTAGGGAGGTTGTTCTGGAGACATCGGATGGCGATCTGAGAGTCTCAAAGGACATGGAGCGATCTCCTAACTCACTTAGTCTTAGTCATAGTCATTTCTCAGGCACGCATGAGTATGAAAGAGACTATGAGTTTTCTAAAATTAAAAAAATGTCAATCCATGGTATAGATGTTCATGTGCCATTTCTGCATCGTATAGGACCTAGGGAGTGGGAAGATCACCGAACTGAGGAGGTATATACTTTCGAAGAGGTGGTGGAGAACTTTTCAGAGTATTTGCCGGACGAATTTACAACAAAAAACTATCCAGAATGGTATGTGTCTTTCAGTAGTTCGCTAAAGGCGCATTTTATTCAGGATCAGCGACTTATTCAGCGTAAGGCGAGCTCCAACAAAGGAAAGCGCCGAGGGTTTGTTGACACAATTGAGAAGTATGCTGATGAGCTTTCGGAGTTAATAAAGGAGTCAGGGTACAGGTCTTCACATGTGTCTCAGCAGCTAGATACAACTTTTCCTGTGCGGCTTTTGAAAAAAGATTACTACTTTAAATCTATGAAGGCTGATGAGTTAAAGTTAGAGTTGCGGCAATTACAGGCTAAAAGAACTGACTTGTCTGCTTTTAATCTTTTGTCCTCAGAAGAGCATCTGCTTCCGTTGCAAGTGCTGAATGAAATTAAAGATGAGGACAGGAAGGTGCTAACGCTTTATGTGCAGGATACATATAGTAAGTTGGCCGCCTATGATGATATATACAAAAAAATACAGTTGTTCTCTAGTATTCTAAATGGTAAGAGGCTTTCTTTTAAGAAGATAAAAATAGACGCAGAGAAAGGCTTCCATTTTGAAACAGATGAGAATCGGCCTCTGAAGTTAACGCAGCTTTCTTCTGGTGAGCAGCACCAAGTAGTGTTGCTATATGAGTTGATATTTAAGACAGAGAAAAATGTTCTTGTGCTCATAGATGAGCCGGAAATATCTTTGCATGTGGCATGGCAAAAGGAATTTCTGAAGGATTTGCAAGAAATTATAAAGATACAGAATATGCCTGTTGTAATCGCTACTCATTCGCCACAGATCATTGGAGGCAACTGGGACCTCACGGTCGATCTGGAAGATGGTGTTTTGGCATGAGAAAATATATCGATTCAACTGATAAGAAAAATGAAATCAGGCTGCTTTTTAAACATCCACTATATAAAGATAAATTCATAGTTGTGGTTTAGGGGTTCTCGGACGTAAAGCTATTTAGAAAGCTGTTTGAGGCAAAATCTGTAGAGCTAGAGTCTGTAGACGGAAAGAAAGAACTGTTGAGGGTAATGCAGGAGCTCTCGCTTGAGTTTCCCACACGTGTTCTAGGTATTTGTGATGCGGACTATGATCATTTATCTGGCGTGGCAAGTAGCTATGAAGGCTATGGAGTATATGTAACGGATTTGCATGATGCAGAGATGATGATGTTGTCTTCACCGGCATTGTCATCTTTTGTAGATGAGTACACCAGTTCTACATACCTGAGCATGTCACGTGAGCAAATGTTTGGTTCCGTGATCAAGGGGGGGAGTGTTATTGGAGTTTTGCGGTGGCTGAACTCTGAGCATGATTTGGGTTTGAGGTTTAAGGGTTTAAATTACTCTGTATTTTGTTTTGTTAATGAGTTTGATGTTGAGGTGGATAAAAATAGATTAATTGATGAGCTGATAAAGCGTAGCAAAGATATTTCAGCACATGTGACAAAGGAGTTTATTCTGAGAGAATTTGATATTTTTTCGAAGAAGGAAGCATGCAACTACCAAGTATGCTGTGGGCATGATGTGGCTAATATTGTTGCTCTAGTTTATAGGCAGAAAAATATTTCTACTGAAACAAATATGGACTACAGGAAGGTCGAGGCATCGCTGCGTTTGAGCTATGGAATGCAGTATTTTATGAGTACCAAGCTGTGTAGGCATGTTGCAGATAAACTTAGAGTGTTTAGCGGGGCGGATTTTTTGGGAGGCGCCATATGACTCTCTTTAGTATTTCTTGTGGTTTGGAGAAAGTATATTGGGCTTAGGTTTTTTTTGATCTTTGAGCTTTATTAGTAAGTGATTAGCCCCCGCTATATGTGGGGGCTTTATTTTTATTTGGCCTTTTAGTGGGCCAGCACATAGATTTTTTTGTTGCTTTTATTGAGTGAATTTCTGCTGGTGTTGATTTTTATGGCTAGTCCACCAGTGGAATACCTAGGCCTCTTTTGAAATTACTATTCGTCGACACAGAGGAATAGTTTGTGCCGATTTCCCAAAGTATTCTAGGTACTGATGCCGGTTTTCATCGGCAGTTATAAGCGTACGTTTCGGTACTCGAATCTCATCTTTGCAGCTCCCTCTTTGACCGGCCAATGGCAACATAACCCCTTTCGGATCGTAGGAGCACTTAGATGCTCACTTGCTACCCCCTCCCTGAAGTCATCCCGCTCGCCTAAACCCCCGCCACACCACTCCCACCCTTACCTACTCCCCGCTCCGTCCCCCGCCAACCTCACATCTGCTTCGGTAACGCCCGGGCTGATCTGCCCCCGGGCCAGGTCGGTCTCACCGTGGATGATGTAGAGCTCGTACTCGGGGTAGATGGCCAGCAGCGCTGCCAGGTCTTCGACCCGGGTTTTCGTTCTGAAGTCAGTCGCCACGGTTTGCCACCGGCGTCGATCACTGATGGTCGTATTTTTCGCCAAGGTTGAAGGGCCTATATGCCTTACAACCTCCCTGAGCCGATCTTCCATATTCAAAAACCATCTATAGGATCGACGAATATTCCGTTGTGTCGAATATTTCGTCATGTATAGCGGGGCTCGGATGACGAATATTACGTCACTCTTGAGCGTGATTGAGTCACAGTTTATGGGCATTTCAGAGGCAGGGATAGGCAATGAGACGGCACCTGGATTCACCCTCCGGAGCGGCTACGACTGGCAAGCGCGGCACCTTGGAATTCGATGCGGACGCGGCTATCGGCTACATCGGCAAGACGGTGCTCGTCGAGCTGGTGTGGGACGACAGCGAGGCGCCGATCTGGTGCTGCAAGCACATCGTCGGCGTGGTCCTGCCCATGGCGGGCGTGTATGAGGAAGCGTTCTTCATGACCATCGATGGTCATTGCCGTGAGCGCTTTCCCAGCGAGGTCTTCCTTTCCACCATCCGTACGATTCGGGCCCTGTGGTCGCGGGATCCAACAGGCGGTGCTGTTGACGGAGGCGCGTGCCATGGCGGGGAGCCAGGGAAGGGCGGCACAGCATGAGGGCCGCTGCGGTGAGATCAATCAGGGGGAGGGCGTGATGCAGGGAGGCGGGCAATGGAGCGTCAAGAAATGAACACCCCAGAAAGCACAAAGGGTTAGCCGAAGCTAACCCTTTGTTTTGTATGGTGGCTACGCAGGGACTTGAACCCCGGACCCCAGCATTATGAATGCTATGCTCTAACCAGCTGAGCTACGTAGCCAACGTGGCGCGCATTATTCTCTCGCTTCCTGCCTCTGTCAACCCCACTTTTCAGAATTTTTCGAAGGGCGATCAACCGCTTAGCGGTGGGTGCCGGTTGGCGTTCGGGTTGGAAAAGGGGAGGGGGCGTGCGCGGGGAAATGGGTTGTGAAGCGCGATTTGTTACTTTATAACATTTGCGTTTTCCTACAGCCCTTTCTCCCACGCCCTGGACCTGACGATGCTTCAGTTCGATGCCTTGCAATGGGGGCCGCCTGCGCGGCCGTTGGCGCCGCCGCTTTCCCTGGCGTTGCCGGCCGGCAGCCTCACGGCGGTGGTGGGGCGCAACGGGTGCGGCAAGAGCAGCCTGCTGCGGGTGATCGCCGGTTTGCAGCGCCCCTTGGCCGGGCGGGTGAGCGTCGAGGCGGCGGGCCTGGGGGCGGTGGGCTTTTTGCAGCAGCAACAGGCACTGGACCGGCAGTTCCCCCTGAGCCTGGGGGAGCTGGCGATGGCGGGGTTGTGGCGCAGCCGCTTGAGCCGGGTGGAGCGGCGCAGGCGCTGCGAAGCGGCCCTGGCGGATTGGCAGCTGGAGGCGCTGGCCGACCAGCCGCTGCTGGCGCTTTCCGGCGGGGAGTTGCAGCGGGCCCTGCTGGCGCGGCTGGAGCTGATGGACGCGCCGCTGCTGTTGCTGGACGAGCCCGACGCGGCGCTGGACGCGGAGGGCCAGGCGATTCTCTGGCAGCGCATCGCCCGCTGGCAGCGGGAGGGGCGCACGCAACTGGTGGTCTGCCATGACCTGGAGGCGGTGCGCGAGCGCTTGCCGCGCTGCCTGCTGATCCGCGCCGACGGCTGCCGTCATGGCGCCAGCCGGGTGCTGCTGCCGGCGCCGACCCGCCAGCAGGTGGCCTGATGCTCGCGGCGCTCTGGCAACCCTTTGCGGAGTTCGCCTTTTTGCAGCGGGCGCTGCTGGGCGGGGTGGCGCTGGCGTGCAGCGCGGGGCCGCTCGGGGTGTTCCTGATGCTGCGGCGTATGAGCCTGATCGGCGATGCCATTTCCCATGGGGTGTTGCCCGGTGCGGCGCTGGCGTTCTGGTTCTTCGGCCTGAGCCTGCCGGCGCTGACCTTCGGCGGCCTGGTGGCGGGGCTGGGGATGGCCGGGCTGGCGGCGTGGATCACCCGCCGCACCGGCCTGCGGGAGGATGCGAGCCTGGCGGCCATCTACCCCATCTCCCTGGCGGGCGGGGTGCTGTTGCTGGGGTTGGCCGGGCGCCGGATCGACCTGCTGCACCTGCTGTTCGGCTCGGCCCTGGCGGTGGACGGCGAGACGCTGCGCAGCATGCTGACGGTGGCCGGCACGAGCCTGGCGCTGTTGGCGCTGATCTACCGCCCGCTGCTGTGGGACAGCTTCGACCCGGTGTTCCTGCGTGGGGTGAGCCGCTTCGGGGCGCCGGCCTATGCGCTGTTCCTGGCGCTGGTGGTGCTCAACCTGGTGACCGGCTTCCACGCCATCGGTGCGCTGATGGTGGTGGGGCTGATGATGCTGCCGGCCGCTGCGGCGCGCTTCTGGAGCCGACGCCTGCCGGTGCTGCTGCTGACGGCGGCGGGCATCGGCGCGAGCTGCGTGTGGCTGGGGCTGTTGCTGTCGTTCCACGCCAACCTGCCCAGCGGCCCCTGCATCGTGTTGCTGGCGGGGCTGGCCTACCTGATTTCGGTGTTCGTCGGGCCGGTCCACGGCTTGCTGCGACGCGCGCCCCTTCCCGTGCCCTGTTGAGGAGCCCCCGCATGTTCATGCGCCTGTGCGTTGTGCTGTTGCTGTGCCTGCCCGTTTCACTGTCCGCTGCGGAGAAGGCGAGGGTGGTGACCACCTTCAGCATCCTGGCGGACATCACCCGCGAGATCGGCGGGGACGACATCCAGCTCACCAACCTGGTGGGGGCGGATGCCGATGCCCACGTCTTCGAGCCCGCTCCGGCCCAGGTGCGTGCCGTGCTGGAGGCGGACCTGGTGATCGCCAACGGGCTGGGCTTCGAGCCCTGGCTGGAGCGCCTGCTGGCCAACGGCGAGGCGCGCGGCACGCGCATCGACGCGAGCAAGGGTGTGGTGCCGATGACGGTGCTGGAGGACGACCAGCGCCTGGTGGACCCCCACGCCTGGCAGAGCCTGGGCAATGCGGAGATCTACGCGCGCAACATCACCCAGGCGCTGGTGCAGCTGGTGCCGGCCCGCGCGGCAGCCTTCGAGGCGCGGCGGGATGCCTGGCTGGGCCGCCTGGGGGCGCTGCGCCAGAGCATCGCCCCGCGCCTGATGGCGTTGCCGCCGGAGCGGCGCCGGGTGCTGACCAGCCACGATGCCTTCGGTTACTTCGCCCAGGAGTGGCGCCTGCAGTTCCTCGCGGCCCAGGGTGTGAGCGATGCGGCCGAGCCTTCCGCCGCCGAGGTGGCGGGGTTGATCCGCCAGCTGCGGGCGGAGGGCGTGCGCGCCATCTTCGTGGAGAACATCCGCGATGCGCGGCTGGTGAAGCAGATCGCCGAGGAGGCCGGCGCGCGGGTGGGCGGCACGTTGTATTCCGATGCGCTGGCGGCCGAGGGCCCGGCCAGCACCTACCTCGGCATGTACCGGCAGAACGTGGAGCGGCTGCTGCAGGCGCTGGCGCCATGAGCGTCTGGCTGCAACTGGAGCGGAGCCCGGCCGGCACCGGGCGGGATCTGGAGGCGGTGATGGCGGCCATTCCCTGGGGTGTCGATGGGCTGATCCCCGCCGTGGCGCAGCAGTACGACAGCGGCGAGGTGCTGATGCTGGCGTGGATGAACCCCGAGTCCCTGCGGGCCACGCTGGAGGAGGGGCGGGCGTGCTACTGGTCGCGCTCGCGCCGCTGCCTGTGGCGCAAGGGCGACACCTCCGGGCATGTGCAGCACCTGGTCAGTGCCCACCTGGATTGCGACGGCGATGCGCTGCTGCTGCAGGTGGACCAGGCCGGCCCGGCCTGCCACACCGGGCGCCGTTCGTGCTTCTACAACCAGCTCTCCGGCGCGGGGTTGCGGGTGGTGAGCTCGATGCCGGCGCCTTCTGCGGGAGGCCGTCCATGATCCGCAAGAACCCTTCCGGCCACTTGCCGGTGATCGCCGAGTCCGCCTATGTGGACAAGACCGCGATCCTCTGCGGCAAGGTGATCGTGCAGGACAACGTGTTCATCGGGCCCTATGCGGTGATCCGCGCGGATGAGGTGGACGCGAGCGGTGACATGCAGCCGATCATCATCGGCGCCAACTCCAACATCCAGGACGGGGTGGTGATCCACTCCAAGTCCGGGGCGGCGGTCACCATCGGCAGTCACACCTCCATCGCCCACCGCTCGATCATCCACGGCCCCTGCCAGGTGGGGGACCGGGTGTTCATCGGCTTCAACAGCGTGCTGTTCAACTGCACCGTGGGCGACGGCTGCGTGGTGCGGCACAACGCGGTGGTGGACGGCTGCGACCTGCCTCCGGGCTTCCACGTGACCTCGACCCAGCGCATCGGGCCGAAGACCGATCTGGACAGCCTGCCCCGGGTGAGCGTCTCCGCCGCCGAATTCTCCGAAGACGTGGCGCGCACCAACATCGATCTGGTGCGCGGCTACAAGGCCCTGCAGAACGAGTTCTAGCCATGCACAACCTGCTGATCCGCAATGCCCGCCTGGTCAATGAAGGCTGCGAATGGGAGGCCGACCTGCTGGTGCACAACGGCCGTATCGAACGCATCGACCGCAGCATCAGCGCCCGCCCGGATATGTGCGTGATCGACGCCAAGGGCCAGTACCTGCTACCGGGGATGATCGATGACCAGGTGCATTTCCGTGACCCCGGCGCGCCCCACAAGGGCACCTTCCTCAGTGAGTCCCGCGCGGCGCTGGCCGGGGGCGTGACCAGCGTGATGGACATGCCCAACACCCAGCCGCCGACCCTGGACCTGGAGGCGCTGGTGGCGAAGGAGCGTCGGGCGGCGGCCTGTTCCTCGGTGAACTACGGCTTTCACTTCGGCGTGAGCCGGGACAACCTCGACACCGTGGCCCGGCTCGACCCGGAGCGGGTGGCGGGGGTGAAGGTGTTCATGGGCGCCTCCACCGGCAACCTGCTGGTGGACGACGAGGCCTCCCTGGAGCGGTTGTTCCGCGACTGCCCGACGCTGCTGCTGGCCCATTGCGAAGACACGCCGCGCATCCGCGAGCGCGAGGCACAATGGGCGGCCGACTACGGCGAGGCCATCCCGCCCGAGGCGCACCCGCTGATCCGCGATGCGGAGGCCTGCTACCGCTCCTCCAGCCGGGCGGTGGCGCTGGCCCGTCGTTTCGGCACCGACCTGCATGTGCTGCACATCACCACCGCGCGGGAGCTGGAGCTGTTCACCCCCGGGCCGCTGCCGGGCAAGCGCATCACCGCCGAGGTGTGCGTGCACCACCTGCTGTTCGATGACCGCGACTACCCGCGCCTGGGCCACCTGATGAAGTGCAACCCGGCGATCAAGGCGCCCTCCGACCGCGATGCCCTGCGCCGGGCGTTGCTGGACGGGCGGCTGGATGTGATCGGCAGCGACCACGCGCCCCATACCCGGGAGGAGAAGGCCCGGCCCTACGCCCAGGCGCCCGCCGGCTTGCCGCTGGTGCAGCACAGCCTGCCGGCGCTGCTGGAGCTGGTGGCTGACGGGCTGCTGCCGCTGACGCTGCTGGTGCACAAGACCAGCCACGCGGTCGCGGAGCGTTTCTCCATTGAGCAGCGCGGTTACCTGCGCGAGGGTTACTGGGCGGACCTGGTGCTGGTGGAGCGCCTGGCCGAGCCACGGCCGGTGGAGGCGGACCCGATCCACGCGCAATGCGGCTGGACGCCGTTCCAGGGCCGGGCCTTCCGCCACGCGGTGCGCACCACGCTGGTGTCCGGCCAACTGGGCTGGCACCAGGGCCATTTCGGCGAAGATTGCCAGGGCCTGCCCCTGCGTTTTCGAAGGCGTTAAGAGCAGCGCTTGACGTGGCACCGGCAAAGGGTTGACTTAGAGCGTGCTCGAACTTCTAGGATCGCCCCATGGAACCTCATCTCAGCATCGACGAAGTCGCCCGGCGCACCGGGCTCACCGCTCACACCCTGCGTTATTACGAGCGCATCGGGCTCATCGCCCCGGTGGGCCGGGCGCCGGGTGGGCAGCGGCGTTACGCGGCTTCGGACATGGCCTGGATCGAGTTCCTGCTGCGCTTGCGCACGACCCGCATGCCCATCGGCAAGATGCAGGCGTTCGCAGCGCTGAGGAGCGCCGGGGACCCAACGGTGCCGGCGCGTCGCCAGATGCTGGAGGGCCACCTTGCGGAGGTCCTGGCCGAGATCGAGGCGATGCACCAGGCCGCCGATGCGCTGCACGAGAAGATCGAGCATTACCGCGCGTGCGAGCAGGCCCTGGCGCTGGAGCCATCAACCGAGAAGGGCAACGCAGATGAATGACGAGAGCCGCTACCAGCGTGGGCTGGCGAAACTGAAGGAGATCGACGGCGAGGCCGGTGAGCGGGTGGTGGAGAGCCTGGCGGGCATCGCCCCGGACTTTGCGCGCTACCTGGTGGAGTTCCCCTTCGGCGACATCTATTCCCGCCCGGGGCTGGACCTGAAGAGCCGGGAGATCGCCGTGGTGGCGGCACTGACTGCCCTGGGCAACGCCGCCCCTCAACTGAAGGTCCACGTGCACGGCGCGCTGAACGTCGGCGCCAGCCGCACGGAGATCATCGAGACCATCATGCAGATGGCCGTCTACGCGGGCTTTCCGGCCGCGCTGAATGGCCTGGCGGTGGCGCGGGAGGTGTTCGAGCAGCGGGGGGATGCGGCCTGAAGCACGAAGCCCCCGGCGGCGCAGGTCCGCTGGGGGCTTCGGGTGAAGCGGGGAGGGCTTAGACGTTGAAGCGGAAGTGCATCACGTCGCCGTCCTTGACGATGTATTCCTTGCCTTCCAGGCGCCATTTGCCGGCTTCCTTGGCGCCGGCTTCACCCTTGAACTGGATGAAGTCGTCATAGGCGACCACTTCGGCGCGGATGAAGCCTTTTTCGAAGTCGGTGTGGATCACGGCGGCGGCCTGCGGGGCGGTAGCGCCGATGCGCACGGTCCAGGCGCGCACTTCCTTCACGCCGGCGGTGAAGTAGGTCTGCAGGTTGAGCAGGTCGTAACCGGCGCGGATCACGCGGTTGAGACCCGGCTCTTCGAGGCCGAGGGCTTCGAGGAACATGTCCTTCTCTTCGCCGTCGTCCAGCTCGGCGATCTCGGCTTCGATCTTGTTGCAGACCGGTACCACGATGGCGCCTTCTTCTTCGGCGATGGCGCGGACCACGTCGAGGTGCGGGTTGTTCTCGAAGCCGTCCTCGGCGACGTTGGCGATGTACATCACCGGCTTGCTGGTGAGCAGGTGGAAGCCGCGGACGAGGCGCTTCTCGTCGTCACCCAGGTTCTTCAGCAGGGAGCGCGCGGGCTTGCCTTCGCTGAAGTGGGGGATGAGTTTTTCCAGCAGGGCTTTCTGCGCCAGGGCGTCCTTGTCGCCGCCCTTGGCGTTGCGCGCGACCTTCTGCAGTTGTTTTTCGCAGCTGTCGAGGTCGGCGAAGATCAGTTCGAGGTCGATGATCTCGATGTCGCGCTTGGGGTCGACGCTGTTGGAGACGTGGATGACGTTCTCGTCTTCGAAGCAGCGCACGACATGGGCAATGGCGTCGGTCTCGCGGATGTTGGCGAGGAACTTGTTGCCCAGGCCTTCACCCTTGGAGGCACCGGCCACCAGGCCGGCGATGTCGACGAATTCCATGGTGGTGGGGATCACGCGCTCGGGCTTGACGATCTCGGCCAGGGCGTTGAGGCGCAGGTCGGGCATCGGCACGATGCCGCTGTTCGGCTCGATGGTGCAGAAGGGGAAGTTTTCCGCCGCGATGCCGGATTTGGTCAGGGCGTTGAACAGGGTGGACTTGCCGACGTTGGGCAGGCCGACGATGCCGCAGTTGAATCCCATGCTATGTCCCTCGGGCCGATTGGCGATGAAAGAGGTGTGATCAGGCCTTCTGGCTGTGCAGCTTCTGCATCGCGCGGGTCCAGTCACCTGCGAGCATTTCCGGCAGCACGCCGAGGGCGAAGTCGATGCTGGAGTCGAGCTTTTCCTGTTCGCTGCGCGGGGCGCGGCCGAGGACGAAGCCGGAGACCAGGCTGCTGTGCCCCGGGTGGCCGATGCCGAGCCGGAGGCGGTGGAAACCGTTCTGATTGCCGAGCTGGGCGATGATGTCGCGCAGCCCGTTGTGCCCGCCGTGCCCGCCACCTTGTTTGAGCTTGGCGACGCCGGGAGGCATGTCGAGTTCGTCGTGGGCCACCAGGATCGCGTCGACCGGGATGCGGAAGAAACCGGCGAGCGCCGCCACGGACTGGCCGCTGCGGTTCATGTAGGTGGTGGGGATGAGCAGGCGAACGTCGCGACCCTGGTGGCTGAACTTGCCAACGAGGCCGAAATACTTCTTGTCGAGAGACAGGTTGACGCGCTGGCTGTCTGCCACGCGCTCAACGAAAAGGGCCCCTGCGTTATGCCGGGTCTGGTCGTATTCAGGGCCTGGATTACCCAGGCCGACGATCAGTTGTACGGCAGTCACGACAGGGGCCCTTCCTCAGGCTGGCGAGTAGTGATTACTCGGCTGCGCCTTCTTCTTCGTCTTTCACAACGCGGGAGGCGTGGATGTTGGCCACAGCCAGGTCGTTGCCGTGCGCCAGTGCGACCAGCTCAACGCCTTTCGGCAGCTTGAGGTCGGACAGGTGAACGATCTGGCCCAGTTCGACTTTGGCCAGGTCGACTTCGATGAACTCCGGCAGGTCTTTCGGCAGGCAGGAGACTTCGACTTCGGAGATGGTGTGGGAAATCTCGCCACCACCGGTCTTCACGCCAACGGCGGTCGATTCGTTCAGGAAGTGCAGGGGCACGTGGGCGGTCAGTTTCTGGCCGGCGACGACGCGCTGGAAGTCAGCGTGCAGTACGAAGCCTTTGGCCGGGTGACGCTGCAGGGCCTTGATCAGAACGGTTTCGGTCTTGCCGGAAACGTTCAGGGACAGGACGTGGCTGAAGGCAGCTTCGTTTTCCAGCAGCTTGGCCAGGTCTTTGGCCAGCAGGCTTACGGATTCCGGGGCTTTCTCGCCACCGTAGATCACGGCGGGAACCAGGTTGGCATTACGACGCAGGCGGCGGCTCGCACCTTTCCCCAGGTCGGAACGCGCCTCGGCATTCAGGGCAAAATCAGTCATTACACTTCTCCAAAATAGCCAAACCGCCCCGAGTGCTTGCGACCAGCATCTTGGGCGGTTAGGCAAAAAAGCCCCGCCGGAGCGGGGCGTTTTCGTCAGGGATGTCCGCTTAGCGGAACATCGCGCTGATCGATTCCTCATTGCTGATGCGGCGGACCGCTTCAGCCACGACCGGTGCGATATCCAGTTGGCGGATACGCGAGCAGGCCTGTGCCGCGGCGGACAGGGGGATGGTGTTGGTCACCACCAGCTCGTCCAGCACGGAGTTTTCAATGTTCTCGATGGCACGGCCGGACAGCACCGGGTGGGTGCAGTAGGCGTAGACCTTGGCGGCACCGTGGTCCTTCAGGGCCTTGGCGGCGTGGCCGAGGGTGCCGGCGGTATCGACCATGTCGTCGACCAGGACGCAGGTACGGCCATCCACATCACCGATGATGTGCATGACTTCGGACTGGTTGGCCTTGGGACGACGCTTGTCGATGATCGCCAGGTCGACACCCAGGGACTTGGCAACGGCGCGAGCACGCACCACGCCACCGATGTCCGGGGAGACGATCATGAGGTTGTCGAAGCGTTGGTCTTCGATGTCGTCCACCAGAACGGGGGAGCCGTAGATGTTATCTACCGGAATATCGAAGAAGCCCTGGATCTGGTCGGCGTGCAGGTCGACGGTCAGCACGCGGTCGACACCGACCACGGTGAGCATGTCGGCCACTACTTTCGCGCTGATCGCCACGCGAGCGGAGCGCGGGCGGCGGTCCTGGCGGGCATAGCCGAAGTAGGGGATCACTGCAGTGATACGGGACGCCGAGGAGCGGCGGAAGGCGTCAGCCATCACCACCAGTTCCATCAGGTTGTCGTTGGTGGGCGCGCACGTGGGCTGAATCAGGAAGACGTCCTTACCGCGAACGTTTTCGTTGATTTCAGCGCTGATCTCGCCGTCGGAGAACTTGCCTACGGAGGCATCACCGAGGGGGATGTGCAGTTGACGTACGACGCGACGCGCCAGATCGGGGTTGGCGTTCCCCGTGAAGACCATCATCTTGGACACGCGCAGTACCTGCCGGCTGAGGGTGGACCTGATGAATAAAAAGCTGTTCAAAATGCACGGGTGCTTTTTGAACAGCTTTCTCGTGTATGGCAGGGGCGGCTGGATTCGAACCAACGCATGGCAGGATCAAAACCTGCTGCCTTACCGCTTGGCGACGCCCCTATCTGTTTCAACTCTCTTTGCAAGACCTTGTCGTACCGAACCCTTGGAGGGTTATGGCAGGGGCGGCTGGATTCGAACCAACGCATGGCAGGATCAAAACCTGCTGCCTTACCGCTTGGCGACGCCCCTGTGTCGGTATAACCGGAGGACTTGCAACACTTCTTTCAAGCCAGGATTCCGAGCTTGCGGTGCAACATCGAGACGTTGCTTCCTCGCGCGACGAAATTCGGCAGAGTGGCTGGAAGTTGGCGGGCGACTTTATCAGCATCGTCCTTGTTTGGGAAGCTCCCAAACACACAAGCTCCAGTGCCGGTCAGTCTAGCTGCTGTGAAATTATTCAACAGGATCAGCGCGTTACGAACTTCCGGGTAACGCTTCTCGACCACCGGCTGACAGTCATTACGACCGCCCCCCTCAAGAAGGCTGCGAAGATTAATGGGCGGCGTATTCCGTGTCAACTCGGGATCGGTGAAAACTTCTGCTGTGCTGACAAAGACTTGCGGTACGGCGACGAGGAACCAGGGTTCGGGCAGGGTGACCGGCTGCAGGCGCTCGCCGACGCCCTCGGCGAAGGCGGCGCGGCCGCGTACGAATACCGGTACATCGGCGCCCAGGGCCAGGCCCAGTTCGGCGAGGCGATCCTCACCCAGGTGGGTCTGCCAGAGGTGGTCGAGGCCGAGCAGGGTGGTGGCGGCATCCGAGCTGCCGCCGCCGATGCCGCCGCCCATGGGCAGGCGTTTGTCGAGCCATATGTCGGCGCCCAGGCGAGTGCCGGATTCCTGCTGCAGGCGCCTGGCGGCGCGGACGATCAGGTTGCTCTCATGGGGCACGCCGGGCACGTCTGTGCGCAGGTGGATCTCCCCATCCTGGCGCAAGGCGAAGCCGAGTTCGTCGCCATGTTCGAGGAACTGGAACAGGGTCTGCAGCTCGTGATAGCCATCGGCGCGGCGGCCGAGGATATGCAGCATGAGGTTGAGCTTGGCCGGAGCCGGGAGGATCAGCTGTGCGTCCTGCATGGCGTGCCTACTGGCCGAGCTGGCGCGGTTGCCAGTCCTTGATCACCAGGGTGACGTCGAGATCGGCGCCCTTGAGCTTGATGCGCTCGGGCAGGGTGAAGCCGTTCTGCTCCACGTAGCTGAGGTACTGCACCTGCCAGCCGTCCTGCTCCAGGCTCGCCAGGTGGCTCTTGCCGTCCAGGGTCAGCCGGCTGCGGCTATCCGGGGCAGGCAGGCCGCGCACCCACCATTGCAGGTGGGACACCGGCAGGCGCCAACCCAGCTGTTCTTCCAGCAGGGCTTCGGGAGATTCGGCTTCGTAGCGGCCCTGGTTGGCCACTTCGAGGGTGATGGCGCCCGGGTGCCCGGTGAGGCGGGCGGCGCCACGACCCAGCGGGCCGGAAAGGCGGATGTCGTAGTAGTCGCGGCGCTGCAGCCAGAACAGCGTGCCGCTGCCGGAGTCCTTCGGTGCGCGGATGCCGACCTTGCCGGCGATCTGCCAGCCGTCGAGGGCAGCGACCTGTTCCTTGTGGGCTTTCCACTGGGCCGGGTCGCCCTGGCCGTCAACGGTCTCGTGGGAGGTGAGGCCGGCGCAGCCCGTGAGCAGGAGCAGCGCGCCGGCGGCTAGCAGTGAACGTAGACGCATGGATCAGAGGGTCTCGGAGCCGGTCAGGCGCTGCAGGGTGCCGCGCAGGATCGGGCTGTCGGGTTGGGTCTTTAGGGCTTCGGTCCAGACTTCGCGTGCTTCGCTCTGCTTGCCGCGGGTCCAGAGCACTTCGCCCAGGTGGGCGGCCACTTCGTGATCGGGGAATTCCTTCAGGGCCTGGCGCAGCAGGCGCTCGGCCTCGTCCATGTTGCCCAGGCGGAAGTTGATCCAGCCGAGGCTGTCGAGGATGGCGGGGTCGTCCGGCTTGAGCTGGTGTGCCTTTTCGACCAGTTGGCGGGCTTCCTCGTAGCGCGTGGTGCGATCAGCAAGGGTGTAGCCGAGGGCGTTGAGCGCCATGGCATTTTCCGGTTCACGCTCGAGGATGAAGCGCAGGTCGCGCTCCAGTTGCGCCAGGTCGCCGCGCTTCTCCGCGAGCATCGCGCGCGTATAGAGGAGGTTGAGGTCGTCGGGGAACTGCTGCAGGCCCTGGTGGATGACTTTCCAGGAGCGATCCGGCTGCTGGCGCTCTGCGAAGCTCTCGGCCTCGATCAGGTACAGCTGGATGGCGTAATCGGGCTGGGCCTCGCGAGCCTTGTCCAGGTGCGCGGCGGCCTCGTCGGGGCGGTTGGCGTCCAGCAGGATCTCGGTCTGGCGCAGCTGGGCCGGCAGGTAGTCGTTGCCGGCACCGACCAGTGCGTACTCGATCAGCGCACTTTCCTTGTCGCCACGCTTCTCGTAGACCTGGCCGAGGTTGAAGTGGGCGGAATCCACATGGCTGCCCCGGTCGACCAGTTCTTCGAGGTAGACCTGGGCTTCGTCCCAGGCCTCGCCCTCCATGCACACCAGCGCCAGGGAGAAGCGCAGGTCGTCGTCATCGGGGAACTGTTGCACCAGGCCGGCGAACTCGGACTTGGCCTCGTCCAGGCGGTTCTCTTCCACCAGCAGGCGGGCATAGGTCAGGCGCAGGCGCTTGTCGTCCGGGTGCTGCTTGATGCCCCTTTGCAGCAGGGGCAGGGCTTCGTCGGTGCGATCGAGGCTCTGCAGCAGGCGCGCGCGCAGCAGGATCGGCGGGATCTGCTGGTCGTCGGAGGGGATGTCCTCCAGCAGCGAGAGGGCTTCTTCGGTGCGGCCGTCCTGTTGCAGCAGCACGGCCTTGCCGAACACCAGCTGGCTGTTGTCCGGGTACTTGGCGAGCAGGCGGTCGAAACTCTGTAGCAGGCCGGCGCGGGTGTCCGGGTCGGTCTCGGCGGCGGAGAGGGCGAGGAAGTCGAAATGGGTGTCGCCCTGGCCCTGCAGCACCTTCTCCATATAGGTCATGGATTCGTCGTAGCGGCCGCCTCGGGCCAGCTGTACGGCGGCGGCGCGCTGGGCGTCGAGGTTGTCCGGGGCGTTTTTCGCCCAGATCAGCGCGGTGTCCAGCGCGGCCTGGTCGGCGCCCAGGTACTCGGCGATGCGGAAGGCACGTTCGGCAACGCCGGCGTCCTGGGTCGCATTGGCCTGCTGGACATAGTTGCCAAGGGCGATATCGAAGCGATTGCGCTGCCCGGCCACTTCGGCCGAGAGCAGGGCGAACAGGGTGTCGCGGCTGAAGGAGCCATAGACTTCCGGCTTGGATTCGGGCGCCTGGCTGGTGTCTTCCACCGGCGGGGTACCGTCCGGGGAGGAAGGGGCCAGGGTCTGGCAACCGCCGACGAGCAGGAGGGCGGTCAGCAACGCGAAGGATTTATTCATAGGGGAAAAGGCGACTAACCTGCGGTCGGAGCATCATGACACAAGCGGCTGGGCAAGCCCATGGGGCAAGGGCCGATACATTGTCGGGCGGGTTCATGGTGATTGTGACAATAGCGAGCGGTGGTTGTTCTCAATCTGTCGAAGGAGGACAATTGCGCGCCTCCTGATTTCGTTAGCGACCCTGCATGGCCTTTCTTGCCCTCGGTATCAACCACAAAACCGCGTCCGTGGATGTGCGTGAGCGCGTGGCTTTTACCCCCGAGCAACTGGTCGAGGCCCTGCAACAGCTGTGTCGCCTCACGCCCAGTCGCGAGGCGGCGATCCTCTCCACCTGCAACCGCAGCGAGCTGTACCTGGAGCAGGATCAGGTTTCCGCCGACGAGGTCCTCGCCTGGCTCGCCGGCTACCACAACCTCAGCCTCGAAGAACTGCGCGCCTGCGCCTACGTGCACCAGGACGACTCTGCCGTGCGCCACATGATGCGCGTCGCCTCGGGGCTCGATTCCATGGTCCTCGGCGAGCCGCAGATCCTCGGCCAGATGAAATCCGCCTACGCCGTGGCGCGTGAGGCCGGCACCGTCGGCCCGCTGCTGGGGCGCCTGTTCCAGGCCACCTTCAGCACCGCCAAGACCGTGCGCACCGATACCGCGATCGGCGAGAACCCGGTCTCCGTGGCGTTCGCCGCGGTCAGCCTGGCCAAGCAGATCTTCACCGACATGCACCGCAGCCAGGCGCTGCTGATCGGCGCCGGCGAGACCATCACCCTGGTCGCCCGCCACCTGCATGAGCAGGGCGTGAAGCGCATCGTCGTCGCCAACCGCACCCTGGAGCGCGCCAGCATGCTCGCCGAGCAGTTCGGTGCCCACGCGGTGTTGCTGGCCGATATCCCGGACGAGCTGGTCAACAGCGACATCGTCATCAGCTCCACCGCCAGCCAGCTGCCGATCCTCGGCAAGGGGGCGGTCGAGCGCGCGCTGAAGCAGCGCAAGCACAAGCCGATCTTCATGGTCGACATCGCCGTCCCCCGCGACATCGAGCCCGAGGTCGGCGAGCTGGACGACGTCTACCTCTATACCGTCGATGACCTCCACGAAGTGGTCGCCGAGAACCTCAAGAGCCGCCAGGGTGCCGCCCAGGCCGCCGAGGAGCTGGTCGGCAGCGGTGTGCAGGAGTTCATGCAGCGCCTGCGCGAGCTGGCCGCCGTGGACGTGCTGCGCGCCTACCGCCAGCAGGCCGAGCGGACCCGCGACGAGGAACTGGCCAAGGCGCAGCGCATGCTGGCCAACGGCAGCTCCGCCGAGGATGTCATGGCCCAGCTCGCCCGTGGCCTCACCAACAAGCTGCTGCACGCGCCCAGCGTGCAGCTGAAAAAACTCTCCGCCGACGGCCGCTTCGACGCGCTCGCCGTGGCCCAGGAACTCTTCGCCCTCGACGAGGGCACGGACAAGCAAGCCCAATGAAAGCGTCATTGCTCAACAAGCTCGACATCCTCCAGGACCGTTTCGAGGAACTCACGGCCCTGCTCGGCGATGGCGAAGTCATCAGCGACCAGACCAAGTTCCGCGCCTATTCCAAGGAATACGCCGAGGTCGAGCCGGTCATCCTCGCCTTCCGCGAGTTCCGCAAGGTGCAGTCCGACCTCGAGGGCGCCCAGGCGCTGCTCAAGGACAGCGACCCGGACCTGCGCGAGATGGCCGAGGAAGAGGTCGCCCAGGCCCGCGAGCAACTGGTCGAGCTGGAGGCCCGCCTGCAGCGCATGCTGCTGCCCAAGGATCCCAACGACGGCCGCAACGTGTTCCTCGAGATCCGCGCCGGCACCGGCGGCGACGAGGCGGCGATCTTCTCCGGCGACCTGTTCCGCATGTACTCGCGCTACGCCGAGCGCCAGGGCTGGCGGGTCGAGATCCTCTCCGAGAACGAGGGCGAGCACGGCGGCTATAAAGAGGTGATCGCCCGCGTCGAGGGTGACAACGTCTACGCCAAGCTCAAGTTCGAGTCCGGCGCGCACCGTGTGCAGCGGGTCCCGGAAACCGAATCCCAGGGTCGCATCCACACCTCCGCCTGCACCGTCGCCGTGCTCCCCGAGCCGGACGAACAGGCCGCCATCGAGATCAACCCGGCGGACCTGCGCATCGACACCTACCGCTCCTCCGGTGCCGGTGGCCAGCACGTGAACAAGACCGACTCCGCCGTACGCATCACCCACATCCCCAGCGGGATCGTGGTCGAGTGCCAGGAAGAGCGCTCCCAGCACAAGAACCGCGCCAAGGCCATGGCCTGGCTCGCGGCCAAGCTGAACGACCAGCAGGAAGCCGCCGCGCACAAGGAAATCTCCGAGACCCGCAAGCTGCTGGTGGGCTCCGGGGATCGTTCCGAGCGCATCCGCACCTACAACTATCCACAGGGCCGGGTCACCGATCACCGCATCAACCTGACCCTCTACGCGCTGGACGACGTGCTCGCCGGCAGTGTCGAGTCGGTCATCGAACCGCTGCTCGCCGAATACCAGGCCGACCAGTTGGCCGCCCTGGGGGACTGACGTGACCATCATCGCCAGCCTGCTCAGCGAGGCCCGCCTGCCGGACTCGCCAAGCGCCCGCCTGGACGCCGAGCTGCTGCTCGCCGCCGCCCTGGGCAAGCCGCGCAGCTTCCTCCACACCTGGCCCGAGCGCGTGGTCAGCGGTGAGGCTGCCGAGCTCTACGCGAGCTACCTTGCGCGCCGCCGCAACGGCGAGCCGGTCGCCTACATCCTCGGTCGCCAGGGCTTCTGGAGCCTGGACCTGGAAGTCGCCCCGCACACCCTGATCCCCCGTCCCGATACCGAGCTGCTGGTGGAAACCGCCCTGGCCCTGGTGCCGGCGGCCCCTGCTCGCGTGCTCGACCTCGGCACCGGCAGCGGCGCCATCGTCCTGGCGCTGGCCTGCGAGCGTCCGCTCTGGCGCCTGATCGGCGTCGACCGTATCGACGACGCCGTGGCCCTGGCCGAACGCAACCGCGCACGGCTCCAACTGGACAACGTCGAATTCCGCGAGAGCCACTGGTTCTCCACCCTGGGCGCCGAGCGCTTCGACCTCATCGTCAGCAACCCGCCCTACATCGCCGCCCGCGACCCGCACCTGGACGAGGGCGATGTGCGCTTCGAACCCTCCAGTGCCCTGGTCTCCGGCGCCGACGGGCTGGACGACATCCGCCTGATCGTCAGCGAGGCCCCCGCTCACCTGAATGCCGGTGGCTGGCTGCTGCTGGAGCATGGCTACGACCAGGCCGCCGCCGTGCGCGAACTGCTGGCCCGCCAGGGCTTCGAGGCGGTGGAAAGCCGTCGCGACCTCGGTGGCCACGAGCGCATCAGCCTGGGGCGGCTGCCATGCTGAGCGACGAAGAACTCCTGCGTTACAGCCGGCAGATCCTCCTGCCGCAGATCGACGTCGACGGCCAGCTGCGCCTGAAGGCGGCTCGCGTACTGATAGTCGGCGTCGGCGGCCTCGGTTCGCCCGTCGCCCTCTACCTGGCTGCCGCTGGCGTCGGCGAGCTGCACCTGGCGGATTTCGACAGCGTCGACCTGACCAACCTGCAGCGCCAGATCATCCACGACAGCCACGGCGTCGGGCAGCTCAAGGTCGACTCGGCCATGGCCCGCCTCGCCGCGCTCAACCCCCATGTGCGCCTGGTGCCGCACCGTGCCGCGCTGGACGTCGACTCCCTGGCCGAGGCCGTCGCGGCCGTGGACCTGGTGCTCGACTGCACCGACAACTTCGGCACCCGCGAGGCGGTCAACGCCGCCTGCGTGGCCGCGCGCAAGCCGCTGGTTTCCGGCGCTGCGATCCGCCTCGAAGGCCAGCTGTCGGTGTTCGACCCGCGCCGCGACGACAGCCCCTGCTACCACTGTCTCTACGGCCATGGCAGCGAAGCCGAGCTGACCTGCAGCGAAGCCGGTGTGGTCGGGCCGCTGGTGGGGCTGGTCGGCAGCCTGCAGGCCCTGGAAGCACTCAAGCTGCTGGCCGGTTTCGGTGAGCCCCTGGTCGGCCGCCTGCTGCTGGTGGACGCCCTCGGCGGCCGCTTCCGCGAGCTGCGGGTCAAGCGCGACCCGGGCTGCAGTGTCTGCGGGAACGCGCATGCCTGACCAGGCTCCCGTCGGCGTCTTCGACTCCGGCGTCGGCGGCCTGTCGGTGCTGCGCGAGATCCGCGCGTTGCTGCCGAGCGAATCCCTGATGTACGTGGCCGACAGTGGCCATATCCCCTACGGCGAGAAGAGCCAGGAGTTCATCCGCGAGCGCAGCCTGGCGATCACCCGCTTTTTGCTGGAGCAGGGCGCCAAGGCCCTGGTGCTGGCGTGCAACACCGCCACCGTGGCGGCGGTCGCGGACCTGCGGGAACGTTATCCACAGCTGCCCATCGTCGGCATGGAGCCGGCGGTGAAGCCCGCTGCCGCCGCCACCCGTTCCGGCGTGGTCGGCGTGCTGGCCACCACCGGCACCCTCAAGAGCGCCAAGTTCGCCGCCCTGCTCGATCGCTTCGCCAATGACGTGCGCGTGGTCACCCAGCCCTGCCCGGGCCTGGTGGAACGCATCGAGGCGGGTGAGCTGGATGGCGAGGCGACCCGCGCGCTGCTCTGGAGCTACGTGCAGCCGCTGCTGGCCGAGGGCTGCGACACGCTGATCCTCGGCTGTACCCACTACCCCTTCCTGCGCCCGTTGCTGGCCGGCATGGTGCCCGAGTCGGTGCGCCTGGTGGACACCGGCGCGGCCGTGGCGCGGCAGCTGCAACGGTTGCTCGAGGCGCGCGGATTGCTGGCGCGCGGGCCGGTGCAAGGCTGTCGTTTCTGGAGCAGTGGCGAGCCTTCGGCACTGCAGAATGTGCTGCCGAAACTCTGGGGTGACGAGGTTGTTTGCGTGGCGGATCTCGGCTTTTAAAAAAACCTTGAACTTGCTGGCAGCCGTCTTTCTCTTAGTCCAAACGTATCTATAATCGCTCCAATTCGTACGTTTTGAACCTGTCGATTAAGTCTGAATAAGGAAGTTTCCATGAAGAAACTGTTCTCTATGGTCGCGATTGCGGCCGTTTGCGTAGGGCAGAGTGTCGCGGCGCAGGCTGCGGATGTTTCTCTCGATGTTGGTCAGACTGGCGAATCGACCATGGTCTACCGCCTCGCTACCCAGTTCGATTTCTCCAGCAGCTGGTTCCAGACCGACGTGGGGCGCCTGACCGGCTACTGGGATGCGGGCTACACCTATTGGGATGGCGACGAGACCTCCAGCAACCACAGCATTTCCTTCGCCCCGGTATTCGTCTACGAATTCGCCGGCGAAACCGTGAAGCCCTATGTCGAAGCCGGTATCGGCGTCGCCCTGTTCGCCAACACCGAACTGGAGAACAACGAGCTGGGCTCCTCCTTCCAGTTCGAAGACCGCATCGGCGCCGGCCTGCGCTTCAGCAACCAGGAAGTCGGCATCCGTGCCATCCACTACTCCAACGCCGGCATCAAGCAGCCGAACGATGGGGTAGAGGCCTACAGCCTGCACTACCGCGTCTCCTTCTAAGCGCGAGCGACACGAAGAACCGGGCCTGGCGCCCGGTTTTTATGGCCTGTGGATAACCCCAGCACCTTGCCGGGCGAGCCCCTTTTGACAGTCGTCGCAATGCCCAACCGCTCGAAAGGAACCCAAAGCGCTCGCCCCTGCACACGGGTCTGGCTTCGCCAGACTTCCCTCGCTCCATCGTCGTCGCAGGTGCCCGGCGTGCCATCCCTGGCCTGCAGCGCTCAACCCCTGCAACGACGATTGCACTCGGCCTCCTGAAAGGGGCGTTTGTCGTCGCCGGAGTCTTCATCGATGTGCGCTATACCCTCGGGCACAGTGGCTTGCGTAGGGTGGCGTAGAGCGAAGCGAAACCCACGCGGTGGGCGTCACAGGAGGTCATAAGTACCCGGAAGGACCGAGGCTTCGCCTCACGTTCACAACAGCTAACCCAGGCAGAGCCAACACATTCGCGATTGTCCTGCTGCAGCCCGGGACCCTTCCGGGTGCCAGGTACCGGTCAGACCGCGCGCCCATAGGCGCTGTCGATGCCCCGGCGTTCTTCCAGGCAATCGGCCTCGCCCATCTCGAACTCGCGGCAGATCAGCGGGCGGTTCTCGTAGATGCTGCAGAGCATGGTGTCGCGGTCCAGCGCGGCGCACCAGCCGTCGTCCAGGCGCGCCATGACGTCGCCGCCCCACTCGTCCGTCTCGATGAAGCGCTCGGGCACGCCGGTGTCGGTGATCAGCATCACTTCCAGCTGGCAGCAGCACGCGGCGCAGGTGGAGCAGGTGACGGCGGGGGTGGCAGGCAACTGCCTGAGGGGAATGTGCGAGGAATTCATGGGCGCGCAGTCTACGGCAAAGGCGCCCGGCACGGTGGCCGGGCCGATCAGTTGCCCGCGTCGGGTCGTCCCAGGCGCCTCGCCAACTGGTGCAGCAACGGCAGCAGCGCCGCCCAGATCAGGGCCAGCACCAGCAGGCTGGGCAGTGTGCCGAATGGCAGGCCGACCCCGGCCAGGCGCGCGCCAGCCAGGTACGACAAGGGCCCGGCGATGGCGCCCAGCAGGGCGGCGAGCCACCAGGGGCGTGCGGTCCAGGCCAGGCAGTGGTTCAGCGTGGTGCCCAGCAGTGCCCAGAGCAGCGCCAGCCAGGGCGGGATCAGGCGCCCGCCATGGCCGAAGTCGAAGACCCCCAGGTTGAGCAGCAGGCAGTCCAGCAGGCTGCCGAGCAACGCCACCGCGATCACCAGACGCCCGTCCGCGGCCCAACTGCCGATGCAGAGGAAGTGCAGCACCAGGATCGCCGGCGCCACCAGCAGCAGGAGCGGCTGCTCGGCGGCGAACAGGCAGGCGAACCAGCCCGCCTGGAACAGCACCGCATTGGCCAGGCGCCTAGGCATCCAGTTGGCCGAGCAGGGGCGAGGGACGAGCGCCGGGCTTGGCGAGCAGCAACTGGGCGGTACCGATGGCGCGCTCCAGGAAGCCGCCCTCGCAGTAGCACAGGTAGAACTCCCAGAGCCGGTAGAAGGTTTCGTCGTAGCCCAGTTGCTCCAGGCGGCCCCGCGCCGCGCGCAGGTTGTCGTGCCAGTGGCGCAGGGTGCGCGCGTAGTGCAGGCCGAAGTCCTCCATGTGCAGCAGGTTCATGTCGCTGTCGCGGGTGATCACCTCCAGCATCTTCTGCACCGAGGGCAGGGCGCCGCCGGGGAAGATGTAGCGCTGGATGAAGTCGACGCTGCGCCGGGCCTGCTCGTAGCGCTGGTCGCGGATGGTGATGGCCTGCAGCAGCATCAGGCCGTCGTCTTCCAGCAGGCGCGCGCACTGGCTGAAGTAGGTGGGCAGGAAGCGATGGCCGACCGCCTCGACCATCTCGATCGAGACCAGTTTGTCGAAGCGCCCGTCGAGGTCGCGGTAGTCCTGCAGCAGGACGGTGACCCGCGACTGCAGGCCCTGTTCTTCGACGCGCCGGCAGGTGTACGCGTACTGCTCGCGGGACAGGGTGGTGGTGGTCACCCGGCAGCCGTGGTGGGTGGCGGCGTAGAGCGCCATGCTGCCCCAGCCGGTGCCGATCTCCAGCAGGTGGTCGTCGGGCTTGAGTTCGAGCTTGCGGCAGATGCGCGCGAGCTTGTTCAGCTGCGCCTGCTCCAGGCTCTGATCGGGGCTGCCGAACTGCGCGGCGGAATACATCATGGTCGGGTCGAGCATCTGCTCGAACAGGTCGTTGCCCAGGTCGTAGTGGGCGGAAATATTGCGCCGCGAGCCGGCCCGGGTATTGCGGTTGAGCCAGTGCAGGCCCTGCACCAGCGGCCGCCCCAGCGATGCCAGGCCGCGCTCCATGCCGTCGAGCACATCCAGGTTGGCGACGAACACGCGGATCACCGCGGTGAGGTCGGGGGTGGTCCAGTAGCCGTGGATGTAGGCCTCGCCCGAGCCGATGGAGCCGTTGGCCGCCACCAGCGGCCAGACCGCCGCGTCCTGCACCTCGATGCGCGCCCGGAGCTCGGCCTGGGCGTCGCCGTAGACCCGCTCCTCGCCGTCCTCCAGGATCGTCAGCTGGCCATGGCGCAGCTGCTCCAGCTGGGCCAGCACCAGTCGGCGCAACAGACCGCCGGCCAGGCCGGTATTGCTGAACAGGCCCGGCTTGATGCCGAGGCTAGGGCTCTTCATGGATACGCTCCTTCGAATACGTGGTGGCGACGCGGTAGGCGCCGTCCGCCGCCTGGTGGGAGAACAGTGGCAGGCGTTTGAGCAGCAGGCGCAGGGCCTGCCAGTAGATGCCCAGGACGGTCTTGGCCGTCATCCAGGGAAAGCTGGCGAGGTAGCGGTGCAGGCTGGCGCGGTCGAGTTCGCAGCGCTCCAGGTCGAGGGTCGCGTCGAACAGCCGCGTCTCGCCCTGCCAGTCCTCCATGTGCACCGCCAGGCGCTGGCCCACCGGGCTGAAGGCCATGCGGTACTCCAGCTCGCGGGGCAGGAAGGGCGAGACGTGGAAGGCCTTGTCGACCCGCACCCGCTGGTGCGCCTCGCCCTGTACCGGCACCACGTAGTGGTAACGCTCGCGCCAGGGTGTATTGGTGACCTCGCAGAGGATCGCCATCAGCCGCCCCTCGGTGTCATGGCAGTAGAAGAACGTCGCCGGGTTGAAGGCCAGCCCCCAGCTGCGTGCCTGGGCCAGCAGGCGGATGGCGCCTTCGGGGCGCCGCCCCAGGGCCTCGCCCACGCGCTGCCGCACCGCCTCGGCGAGGCGCATGCCGGTGCGGGTGAACTGCGGCAGGAAGTCGCGCTCGCGAAAGGCGAAGGGGGCGAAGCGCCCCGAGCCGGCCAGAGGCGAGAGGCCGAGCACCTGTTCCTGCTCGTCCAGGTCCAGGTACAGCAGGCCGATGCGGTAGCGGAAGGCGTGGGCCCGGGGCTGGTGCCGCCGGTGCCTGACCCAGCCGCTGTAGAGGGCACTGTTCACAGGGATTCCCCGAACTCGCGGGCCACGCGCAGGGCGCTGACCACGCCGTCCTCGTGGAAGCCATTGCCCCAGTAGGCACCGCAGAAGTAGCTGTGCTGCTTGGCGTTGATCTCCTCCCAGCGCGCCTGGGCGCGGACGCCCTCGAGGCTGAACTGCGGATGGGCGTAGCTGAAGCGGGCGAGGATGCGCGCGGGGTCGATGGCTTCGCCCTGGTTGAGGCTGACGCAGAAGGTTTCCGGCGCCTGGATGCCCTGGAGGATGTTCATGTTGTAGGTCACGGCCGCCGGGCGCTGGCGGGGGCCGCCCAGGCGGTAGTTCCAGCTGGCCCAGGCCAGTGGCCGGCGCGGCAGCAGGCGGGTGTCGGTGTGCAGCACCACCTCGTTGTCGGCATAGGGCAGGGCGCCCAGCACCTCGGCCTCGGTTGCGCTCGGCTGGGCCAGCAGGGCCAGTGCCTGGTCGCTGTGGCAGGCGAATACCACCTTGTCGAAGCGCTCGCTGCCGGCGGCGCTGTGCAGGGTCACGCCCTCGGCGTCGCGCTCGACCCGGGTCACCGGGCAGGACAGGCGGATGCGGTCGGCGAAGCTGGCCGTCAGTGGCGCCACGTAGCTGCGCGAGCCCCCGCTGATCACCCGCCACTGCGGGCGGTCGTTGACCGAGAGCAGGCCGTGGTTCTTGAAGAAGCGCACGAAGAACTGCAGCGGGAAGGCCAGCATGTCGTCCAGCGGCATCGACCAGATCGCCGCCCCCATCGGCACCAGGTAGTGATCGCGGAAGCGCTCGCCATAGCCGCCCAGGCGCAGGTAGTCGCCGAGGGTGATGGCCGGGTTGATGCGGCCCGCGTCGAGGTCCGCCTGGGCGTCGTGGTTGAAGCGCAGGATCTCCCGCAGCATGCCCCAGAAGCCTGGGGAGAGCAGGTTGCGCCGCTGGGCGAAGAGGCTGTTGAGGTTGTTGCCGTTGTACTCCAGGCCGCTGGCGGGATCGTGCACCGAGAAGCTCATCTCGGTGGGCTGGCTGGCCACGCCCAGGCGCTCCATCAGGCGGATGAAGTTGGGGTAGGTCCAGTCGTTGAAGACGATGAAGCCGGTGTCCACGGCGTAGTCACGCCCGTGAAGGTGCACGTCCACCGTGTGGGTGTGGCCGCCGATCCAGTCGCTGGCCTCGAACAGCTGGATGTCGTGCCGGCGTGCCAGCAGCCAGGCGCAGGTGAGGCCGGAAATGCCGCTGCCGATGATGGCGACTTTCATTGGGGAGCTCCGTTACGGGCCAGGCGTCGGCCCAGGGCCAGGCGCAGCCGCGCCGGCAGTCGGGCGAGCAGGCGCAGGGCGAGGATGAAGGGGCCCGGGAAGGCGATTTCCAGCGGCCGCCGTGGCAGCCGCTGGACGATGTGGCGCGCGGCGCGTTGCGTCGACCAGCGCATGGGCATGGGGAAGTCGTTGCGCTGGGTCAGCGGTGTGTCGACGAAGCCGGGGCTGACCAGGGTGACGTCGAGGCCTTCGTGGGCCAGGTCAACGCGCAGCGATTCCAGCAGGTAGCGCAGGCCGGCCTTGGAAGCGCCATAGGCTTCTGCGCGAGGCAGGGCGAAGTGGGTGACGGCGCTGACCACGCCGACCAGGTGCGGCCGTTCGCCCTTGCGCAGCAACGGCAGGGCAACCTCGATGCAGCGCGCCGGGGCGAGCAGGTTGGCCGCTACCACGCGCTCGACCAGGTCGGCGTCGAACTGCCCGGCCTCCAGGTATTCGCAGGTGCCGGCGTTGAGGATCGCGCAATCCAGCGCGCCCCAGTGCCGGGCGATGCGCTCGGCCATGGCCGTGACCTGGGCGGCGTCGGTCAGGTCGCCCGGTACCAGCAGCACCTGCTCGGGGAAGCGTTGCTGCAGCGCTTCGAGCGGTCCGCTGCGGCGGGCGCTGAGGGCGAGCCGGTGCCCGTCGCGGAGCAGCAGTTCGGCCAGTTCGGCGCCTATCCCGCTGCTGGCGCCGGTCAGCCAGATGCGTCGGGTCGTGTTCATCCCAGTCGCCTCTTGAGCAGTGCGATGGCCCCGCGCAGCAGCGGCACATGCTCGTAGAGCAGCGCGCCGGCATCGAAGTAATCGCGGTGGTAGTGCACCCGTTCGCCCCAGCGCAGGTGCGAGCAGCCCTCGACCGCGATGGGGCGGCCACCGTCCAGTCGCGGGTGGCGGTAGGTCATGGTCCAGCGCAGGTAGCCCTCGCCCTCGCCGACCGGATCGTGGCCATGGAAGCGGAAGCTCAAGTCGCTGACATTCTCGTAGAGCCCGGCGAAGTACCGGCGGATGGCGGGCAGGCCTTCGACGTGGTGCAGCGGGTCAGTGAACTGCGCGTCCTCGCTGTACAACGTGTCGAGCAGCGCGAGGTTGTCGCGACCCAGGCGGGCGAAGTCCTCGGCGAATCGGTGGAGGAAGGTGCTCATGCGGCCACCTTGGGCAGGTTGCGGAAGGCGGCGATGGCACGGTCGCGGCTGGAGGAAAGGTCGACCACGGGCTGTGGATAACCTGCCGGCAGGAACAACCCGCCACGGGCCGCCGGGTCATGGATGTCCTTGGCGTCCAGGCCGGCCAGCTCCGGCACCCATTGGCGGATGAACACGCCTTGCGGGTCGAAGCGCTGGGACTGGCTGACCGGGTTGAAGATGCGGAAGTAGGGCGCTGCGTCGGTGCCGGTGGAGGCGCTCCACTGCCAGCCGCCGTTGTTGGCGGCCAGGTCGCCGTCGATCAGGTGACGCATGAACCAGCGCTCGCCCTCGCGCCAGTCGATCAGCAGGTTCTTGGTGAGGAACATGGCCACCACCATGCGCAGGCGGTTGTGCATCCAGCCGGTGGCCAGCAACTGGCGCATCGCCGCATCGACGATGGGGATGCCGGTGCGCCCCTGTTGCCAGGCGTGCAGGTCTTCTGGCGCGTCGCGCCAGCGCAGCGCCTCGGTTTCGGGGCGGAAGGCACGATGGCGGCTGACGCGCGGGTAGCCCACCAGGATGTGCTTGTAGAACTCGCGCCAGAGCAGCTCGTTGATCCAGGTGACGGCGCCGGCGTTGCCCGATTCGAACTCGCCCCGGTTGCTGCGCAGCGCGGCATGCAGGCATTGGCGCGGCGACAGCACGCCCGCGGCGAGGTAGGGCGACAGCTGGCTGGTGCCGGGGCGGGCGGGGAAGTCACGTTCGTCCTGGTAGTGCTCGATCTGCTGGTCGGCGAAGGCTTCCAGGCGCTGGAGGGCGTGCGCCTCGCCGGCCGGCCAGAGTGCCTGCAGCGCGGTGGCCGGGGTGGCGAAGCCCTGGACCGAGGCGGGCATGGCGTCGCTTTCGATCCCCAGCGGGGCCTGCACGGCGGGCGTCGGCGCGGAGCCGGGCAGGGCGGCGTGCAGCCGTGCGTAGCAGACCTTGCGGAACTGGCTGAAGACCTGGAAGTAGCCGTCGCTCTTGGTCAGCACGCTGCCGGGCTTGAACAGCAGCTGGTCGAGGTGGCTGCGCAGGCGCACCTCGTCCGCCTGCAGCCGGGCCTTCACCGCCGCGTCGCGGGCGCTCTCGTGGATGCCGTACTCCTCGTTGACGTGGACGGCGCCGACCTGGTGTTCATGACAGAGGCGGGCGACGGCTTCCGCGGCCTGGTCCCAGCGCTCGGCGTGGCGCACCAGCAACGGCACGTTGAGGTGTGCCAGCTCGGCCTGGAGCGCGACGAGGTTGCGCAACCAGAAGTCCACCTTGGCGGGGGCATCGTCGTGTTCCAGCCACTGCCCGGGCGTGATCAGGTAGAGAGCGAGGGTCGGCCCGGCCGCCATCGCGGCGGACAAGGCGGTGTTGTCCTGGACGCGAAGGTCGCAGCGGAACCACATCAATTGGCGCATGGAAGATCCTCATGCCTGGCCAGCAGTCCGAGGCTGGTCAGGGTTTGCAGGGCCGCGACCGGGTCGTCGGCGAGATGGGGGCGGATGCCCTGGCTGGCCAGTTCCTCCAGCTCGCGCTGATGGATGTGCACGGCGGGCCCGGCCAGTACCAGCGGGCAACCGGGATCGGCCAGCAGGCGGGCCAGGCTCGTGCCGTTCAGGGCCTGCTCGGCATAGAGCAGCAGGGCGCGGGGTTCGATGCGGGCGATGGCCAGGGGCAGCTCGGCCGGTGGTATCGGCCATTCCAGTACCTCCACGGCGCAACCGGCGTTGCTCGCCAGCCAGGCGCTCAGCCACAGGCCGGGCGCCATGGGCTGTTCGCAGGGGTTCAGCAGCAGCAGCGGGGCACCGCCATGCTGGCGATTGTTGTGGTAGATGCGGGCCCCCAGCTTGCTGCGCAGCCAGGCGTTGAAGAACACCCGCTCCAGGCGTGCGCCGTAGGCATCGCGCCAGCGCTCTTCCAGCGCTTCGAGCAGGGGCAGCAGCAACTGCAGGCAAAGGGTGAGCGGCGGGTAGATGGACAGTGCCGCGTTGAAGCGCTCGTCGAGGCGCCGTTCGGCCAGGGCAGCGATGGATTCCAGCAGCTGGTGGCGCTGCTCGTCCCACAGCGACGAGGGGGCCAGGGCGGCATGCTGGCCACCACGCAGCAGGCCCTTCACCTGGCCCACGGGGACGCCGCGGTCGAGCCAGGTGAGCACCGCACGGATGCGCGCCACGTGCTCGGGCGCATAGAGGCGGTGGCCCTTGGCGGTGCGCTGGGGCAGCACCAGGCCGTAGCGGCGCTCCCAGGCGCGCAGGGTCACCGGGTTGACGCCGGTGAGGCGCGATACGTCGCGGATGGGCAGCAGGCCTCGGGCCAGGGCTTCCTGGAAGTCGCCGTCGAGTGGGGAGTCGTCGTGTTCGTCCATGGCTAGATGGCGTTGCGCAGGCTGAGGTCTTCGGGGTGCGGTTGCAGGTAGGCCTGCTGCGCGATGTAGGGGTCCGGATGGCGGGCGAAGTGATGCTTGAGCAGGGTCAGCGGCACCACCAGCGGCACGATGCCGTTGCGGTACTGCTCGATCAGGCGCTGCATCTCGGCCTTCTCGTCCCGGCCCAGGCTGCCCTTGAGGTAGCCGCTGATGTGCTGCAGCACGTTGCTGTGGGTGCCCCGGGTGGCGCAGCGCGCCAGTGCGGCCATGAGCTGGCGGAAGTAGGGCGGGCCGAACGCCTCCGGCGCGTGCTTGCCGATATCGCCCAGCAGGCGGCCGAGGGCGCGGTACTGCTGCGGGTCGTGGGCCATCAGCTGATACTTGTAGCGGGCATGGAATTCGAGAATGCCGCGACGGGTCAGGCCGCTGGCGCAGAGCGCCCGCCAGCGCGCGCAGGCGAATACGCGGGTGAGGAAGTTCTCTCGCAGCACCGGGTCGCAAAGACGGCCTTCCTCTTCCACCGGCAGCTCCGGGTGGCGCTTGCAGAACGCGTCGGTGAACAGGCCGCGCCCGCCTTCCTCGGCGGGGATGCCATTGGCCTGGTACACCTTCACGCGGTGCAGCCCGCAGGAGGGGGACTTCTGCATGAAGATGTAGCCGCACAGGTCGTCCAGCTCCCCGGCCATGCGTTCGCCGTAGGCGGTCAGCGGCTCGCTCAGGTCACGCGAGCCGTCGCGGTTGACGGCGCGCGGCAGCGCCGGATCACCTACCAGGCGAATGGCCTCGCGCGGCGTGCCCAGGCCGATGGCGACTTCCGGGCAGACCGGCACGAAGTCGAAGTAGCGGGCCAGGGTGCGGGTGCACAGGCGGGACTCCTTGTGACCGCCGTTGAAGCGCACCGGCTCACCGAGCAGGCAGGCGCTGATGCCGAGCCGGGGCTTGGGGGTTGCTGGGGCGTCCTGTGACATGAAAATGGCCTCGGATGTTTTCTTGTACAAAGTGATATTTATGTACAGGTAATTCCATCTTAGGCATGTAGTTGTACAAGTCAAATATCTTGTACAGGTTTTTGCGAGGGATCGAAGTCGGCTGTGGCCAGGGGAGGGGGCGGGAAAGGGAAGATATGCGCCAGGCCCCGCAGGCATCCGGCCTGGCGCGGGGGCTATCTACCGAGGTGTTCGATCAGGCGCCGGGCCGCTTCCTGGCCGCTCAGCCAGGCCCCTTCGACACGACCGGAACTGCACCAGTCGCCGCAGGCGTAGAGCCCCAGGTCGGCATCGGCCAGGGCGCCCCATTCGTGGCCCTGGGCCGGCCGTGCGTAGAGCCAGCGGTGCGCCAGGCTGAACACGGGAGCCGGTACCGCGCAGCCGATGAGTTCGGCGAAGGCGCCATGCAGCTCCTCGATCACCGCCTCCTTGGGCAGGTCCAGGTGCTGCTTGCTCCACGCGCTGCTGGCGTGCAGCACCCAGGTGTCGAGAGTGGTCTCGCGACCGGGCTTGGTGCGGTTGCGGGCCAGCCAATCCAGGGGGCTGTCCTGGACGAAGCAGCCTTCCACCGGGGTGTCCAGCGGTCGCTCGAAGGCCAGTGCGACGGCCCAGGTGGGCTCCATGGCGACGCTGGCTGCGGCGCCGGCGAGCTTGGGGGCCGCTGCCAGCAGGGCCGTGGCCTGGGGCGCGGGGGTGGCGATGATGACGTGGCTGAAGGGCCCGTGGCTCAGCCCCTCGGCATCCTGCAGGCCCCAGTGCTGCTCGCCACGGAAGACCTCGGTGATGCGGCAGGCGAAGTTGACCGGCAAGGCGCCGAGCAGGGCACGGGTGATGGCACTCATGCGCGGCGTGCCGACCCAGCGCACCTGCTCGTCCGGCGAGGGCGTCAGGCCGCCGTTGCGGAAGTTGTACAGGGTGGGCGTCCACTCGGCGACCCAGCCGCGGTCGCGCCATTGCTGGACGACTTCGGTGAAGCGGCGGTCGCGGGCGGTGAAATACTGCGCGCCGAGATCGAGCGAACCGGCGTCGCTGCGCTTGCTGGCCATACGACCGCCACTGCCGCGGCTCTTGTCGAAGAGCTGCACGGCATGCCCGGCGGCATGCAGCGCCTGGGCGGCGGAAAGGCCCGCGAGGCCGGTTCCGATGATGGCGATGGGAGTGCTCATGGTTACCTCTTTACCTTGTGCTGTGGCGACTGCTGATCAGGTGTTCGATAAACCTATACACTTTTGTTGCGTTGTACAGGGCTATCGGTTCCAATTCGAGTGCCGCTCATAAAGGTGTGACCATGGCGGACTCAACCCGTGCCCTGTCTTGATTCAGACTAGGGCGATATCTCCACTTAGCACCATGCGAGGAGGATGCCATGCACATATTGCTGACCGGCGGTACTGGCCTGATCGGTCGCGAACTCTGCCGGCTGTGGAGTGGGCAGGGCCACCAGGTCACCGTGCTCAGCCGCACACCGCAGCGTGTGGCCGGGCTGTGCGGGCCCGCAGTGCGGGCCATCGGCAGTGTCCATGAATATGGCGACGGCCCGCTGGACGCCCTGGTCAACATGGCCGGCGAACCGGTGGCCGGTGGGCTCTGGACCCGCGCCCGCAAGGCGAAGATCCTCGACAGCCGGGTAGCCTTCACCGAGCGCCTGCTGGCCTGGCTCGAGACCCGCGAGCAACGCCCGGCGCTGTTGCTGTCCGGCTCGGCGGTGGGCTGGTACGGCGATGCCGGCGAGCGCGAGGTGCGCGAGGATTCGGCTCCCGGCAACGGCGATTTCGCCAGCGCGCTGTGCATCGCCTGGGAGGAGACCGCGCAACGTGCCGAGGCATTGGGCATCCGCGTGGTGCTGCTGCGCACCGGCCTGGTGCTCGCCGAGCACGATGGCTTCCTGAGGGACATGCTCCGGCCCTTCCGCCTAGGCCTGGGTGGGCGCCTGGGCAGCGGCCGCCAGTGGATGCCGTGGATTCACCTGCAGGATCAAATCGCCGCGATGGATTTTCTTTTGCATCAGGAGGGGGCCAGCGGTCCCTATAATGCGTGCGCTCCGCACCCCGCGCGCAATCGTGACTTCACCCGCAGCCTGGGCCGCGCGCTCGGCCGTCCGGCCATCCTGCCGGCACCGGCATTCGCCCTGCGCCTGTTGCTGGGGGAGATGTCGATCCTCCTGCTGGGTGGCCAGCGCGCCTTGCCGACGCGTTTGCTGGAGGCGGGATTCACCTTTCGTTTCACCGATCTGGATACGGCGCTCGCCGATGTGCTGAGGCCTAAGGACGTTGCATGACTGATCACGCGCTGCTGCTCGCCAACCTGGGTTCTCCGTCGTCCACTTCGGTTGAGGACGTGCGTCGCTACCTGAACCAGTTCCTCATGGACCCCTACGTCATCGACCTGCCCTGGCCGCTGCGTCGCCTGCTGGTCTCGCTGATCCTGATCAAGCGTCCGGCGCAGTCGGCCCATGCCTACGCCTCCATCTGGTGGCCCGAAGGCTCGCCGCTGGTCGCTCTCAGCCGCCGCCTGCAGACCGCCACCCAGCCATTCTGGCCCCACGGGCCGGTGGCCCTGGCGATGCGTTACGGCGAGCCCTCCATCGAGAACACCCTGCAGGAGCTGGTGCGCCAGGGCGTCAAGCGCGTGACGCTGGCACCGCTCTACCCGCAGTTCGCCGACAGCACCACCACCACCGTCGAGCAGGAGACGCGCCGGGTCATCGCCGCCCACGGCCTCAAGCTCCAGGTGCAGGTGCTCGACCCCTTCTACGACCAGCCCGAGTACCTCGACGCCCTGGTGGCCAGCGCCCGCCCGCACCTGGAGCAGGGCTTCGACCACCTCTTGATGAGCTACCACGGGCTGCCCGAGCGTCACCTGCACAAGGCCGACACCAGTGGCAGCCACTGCCTCAAGGGCGCGGACTGCTGCCAGCGTGCCGAGGGCCAGGTGCTCGCCCGCTGCTACCGTGCCCAGTGCTACCGCACCAGCGAAGGCTTCGCCGCGCGCATGGGGCTGCAGCCGGGGCAGTGGTCGGTGTCCTTCCAGTCGCGCCTGGGGCGCGCCAAGTGGATCGAGCCCTACACCGAGAGCCGCCTCGACGAGCTGGCGGCCCAGGGGGTGAAGAAACTGCTGGTGATGTGCCCGGCCTTCGTCGCCGACTGCATCGAGACCCTGGAGGAGATCGGCGACCGCGGGCGCGAGCAGTTCATCGCCGCTGGCGGCGAGGACCTGGTACTGGTGCCCTGCATGAACGACCACCCGCAATGGGCCCAGGCCCTGGCCAGCCTTTCCGGCAAGGCCCAGCGCCTGCTCTGAGCATCAGCCCGGGGACAGCCCGGGCATTCGCCTGGCCTATAAAGCCGCTGCTTCACCCCGCCTGCACCTAAGCTGGGCGCTTCTTCCACCGTCGTGCGCCGCACCGGCGGCGCCGAGGAGAGCCCATGCAGAACAACAACAATGGCTATCCCTCGGGCCTGCGAGCCTGGACCACCGTCGCCATCCTGATGGTGGCCTACGTGCTTTCATTCATCGATCGGCAGATTCTCAACCTGCTGGTGGAGCCCATCCGCCGCGACCTGGTCATCAGCGACACGCAGATGAGCCTGCTGATGGGCCTGTCCTTCGCACTGTTCTACACCGTCTGCGGCATCCCCCTCGGGCGCCTGGCCGATACCCGCAGCCGCCGCGGGCTGATCGCCATCGGCGTGCTGTTCTGGAGCGCCGCCACCGCCGCCTGCGGCATGGCCAAGCTGTACTGGCAGTTCCTCGTCTGCCGCATCGGCGTGGGTGTGGGCGAGGCGGCATTGTCGCCGGCGGCCTATTCGCTGATCGCCGACAGCTTCCCCCAGGAGCGCCGCGCCACTGCCATCAGCGTCTATTCCATGGGGGTCTACCTGGGTTCCGGCCTGGCCTTCCTGCTCGGCGGGCTGGTGATCAAGTTCGCCTCCGCCCAGGGCGACGTGCACCTGCCGCTGCTGGGTGACGTGCGCCCCTGGCAATTGATCTTCCTCATCCTCGGCGGTGCCGGCGTGCTCTTCACCCTGCTGATGCTGGCGGTGCGCGAGCCGGCCCGGCGCGGCGTGGGCGCCGGTGTCGCGGTGCCTTTCTCTGAAGTGGGGCGCTACATCCGCGCCAACCGCCGCACCGTGCTCTGCCACAACTTCGGCTTCGCCGGCCTGGCTTTCGCCGGCTATGGCAGTGCGGCGTGGATACCCACCTTCTTCATCCGCACCTATGGCTGGGATGCCGGCCACGTGGGCGTGGTCTACGGCAGCATCGTCGCGGTGTTCGGCTGCCTCGGCATCGTCTTCGGCGGCCGCCTGGCGGACCGCATGGCCAGGCGCGGGCGCTGCGACGCCAACATGCGGGTCGGGCTCATCGCCGCGCTCGGCGCGCTGCCGCTGGTGCTGGTGTTCCCGCTGCTGGACAACGCCAACTGGGTGACCGTGCTGATGGCACCGACGGTGTTCTTCCTCAGCATGCCTTTCGGCGTGGCGCCGGCGGCGATCCAGGAAATCATGCCCAACTCCATGCGCGGCCAGGCCTCGGCCATCTACCTGTTCGTCATCACCCTGATCGGCCTGGGCCTCGGCCCCACCGCCGTGGCGCTGGTGACCGACTACGTGTTCGCCGACGACAAGGCGCTGCGCTATTCGCTGCTGATCGTCACGTCGCTGGCGGTGGCAAGCTCGGTGGTGCTGCTGTGGATGGGCCTCAAGCCGTATCGCGAGAGCGTCGAGCGCCTGAAGCAGTGGGTGGCGCCGAGCCCGCTGACGGGCGCCAAGCTGGTGGATGCCTAATCGGCGGCACCAATGAAAAAGCCCCGCGATCGCGGGGCTTTTTCGTGGAGCGGGACTCAGATGTCCGGCGCGTCGTCCGCCGCCTTGTGCTTCCAGGCGTCGTGGCCGGGAAGGATCAGGTTGAGGGCGATGGCGACGATGGCGCAGAGGGCGATGCCCTTGAGGCCGAAGTCGTCCGGGCCGGTGCCGGTGCCGATCAGCACGCCGCCGATACCGAATACCAGGGTCACCGAGACGATCACCAGGTTGCGCGCCTCGGCCAGGTCGACCTTGTGGCGGATCATGGTGTTCATGCCCACGGCGGCGATGGAGCCGAACAGCAGGCAGAGGATGCCGCCCATGACCGGTACCGGGATGCTCTGCAGGATGGCGCCGAACTTGCCGATGAAGGCCAGGCCGATGGCGAACACCGCTGCCCAGGTCATGATCTTGGGGTTGTAGTTCTTGGTCAGCATCACCGCGCCGGTGACTTCGGCATAGGTGGTGTTCGGCGGGCCGCCGAACAGGCCGGCGGCCGAGGTGGCCAGGCCGTCGCCCAGCAGGGTGCGATGCAGGCCAGGGGTCTTCAGGTAGTTCTTGCCGGTGACGCTGCCCACCGCGATCACGCCGCCGATGTGCTCGATGGCCGGAGCCAGGGCCACGGGGACGATGAACAGGATGGCCTGCCAGTTGAACTCGGGGGCGGTGAAGGCCGGCAGTTCCAGCCAGGGCGCGGCGAGGATCCTGGCGGTGTCGACCACGCCGAACCAGAACGACAGGGCGAAGCCCACCAGCACGCCGGAGATGATCGGCACCAGGCGGAAGATGCCCTTGCCGAACACCGCCACCACCAGGGTGGTCAGCAGCGCGGGCATGGAGATCCACATGGCGGTGGCGTAGGGGATCAGCTCAGTGCCGTCGCCGGCCTTGCCCATGGCCATGTTGGCGGCGATGGGGGCCATGGCCAGGCCGATGGAGATGATCACCGGGCCGATCACCACCGGGGGCAGCAGGCGGTCGATGAAGCCGGTGCCCTTGATCTTCACCGCCAGGCCCAGGAAGGTGTAGACGAAGCCCGCCGCCACCACGCCGCCCATGGTCGCCGCCAGGCCGAACTGGCCCTTGGCGAGGATGATGGGGGTGATGAAGGCAAAGCTCGATGCCAGGAACACCGGCACCTGGCGCCCGGTCACCAGCTGGAACAGCAGGGTGCCGACACCGGCGGTGAACAGCGCCACGTTCGGGTCCAGGCCGGTGATCAGCGGCATCAGCACCAGGGCGCCGAAGGCCACGAAGAGCATCTGCGCGCCGGACAGCACCTGGCGCCAGAGCGGATCGTTGTAGTCATCGCTCATCGATCAGGTGTCCTTCTGCTTGGTGCCGAAGATCTTGTCACCGGCATCGCCCAGGCCCGGGATGATGTAGCCGTGTTCGTTGAGCTTTTCGTCGATCGAGGCGGTGAAGATCATCACGTCCGGGTGGGCGTCGTTGACCACCTTGATGCCTTCGGGCGCCGCCACCAGCACCATGGCGCGGATCTCCTTGCAGCCGGCGCGCTTGAGCAGCTCGATGGTGGCGACCATGGAGCCGCCGGTGGCCAGCATCGGGTCGATGATCAGCGCCAGGCGCTCATCGATCTCGGGGGCCAGCTTCTCCAGGTAGGTGTGCGCCTCGAGCGTCTCCTCGTTGCGGGCCACGCCCACGGCGCTGACCTTGGCGCCGGGGACCAGGCTGAGCACGCCGTCGAGCATGCCGATGCCGGCGCGCAGGATGGGCACCACGGTGATCTTCTTGCCGGCGATCTTCTCCACCTGCACCGGGCCCGCCCAGCCCTGAATCTCGTAGTTTTCCAGGGGCAGGTCGTTGGTCGCTTCATAGGTGAGCAGGGCGCCCACTTCCTGAGCCAGTTCGCGGAAGTTCTTCGTGCTGATGTCGGCGCGGCGCATCAGGCCGATTTTGTGGCGGATCAGCGGGTGGCGGATCTCTCGGATAGGCATGGGGTGTTACTCCGGCGGGCTGGCAAAAAAATTGCGTTAGATTAAAGCATTGCCCGTGCCATGTCGTGACTGACTGGCGGGTCGCACGACGTTCGGGGCGGCACATCAGCAGGCTCCCGGCGCTGCGACAAACTATCCTCCGACACTCGTCCGGCGGGGCTTGCTCCGGGACAAGCGGATGAGTACCTTTGCCGACTTTTATCTTGACGCCCCGATCAACTTCCCTCGGGAAGACAGGGCCAACGCCGCTCAAAAACAGAGGAAAAGCCATGCCCGCCGATCTCGCCCACATCCGCCAGGTAATGGCCGAAGCCGACTGCCTGTACACCGATGCCCAGGTCGAAGCCGCCATCGACCAGATCGCCGGCGCCATCAATGGCGAGCTGGCCGAGCGCAACCCCGTGGTCTTCTGCGTGATGAACGGCGGCCTGATCTTCGCCGGCAAGCTGCTGCCGAAGCTGGATTTCCCGCTGGAGCTGTCCTACCTGCACGCCACCCGCTACCGCAACGAAACCAGCGGCGGCGAGCTGTTCTGGAAGGCCAAGCCGGAGATCTCCTTCATCGACCGTGACGTGCTGATCATCGACGACATCCTCGACGAAGGGCACACCCTCGCCGCCATCATCGACTTCTGCAAGCACGCCGGCGCCGCCCACGTGCACACCGCCGTGCTGATCGACAAGACCCACGACCGCAAGGCCCGCCCGGACCTGAAGGCCGACTACGTGGGCCTGCCCTGCGTGGACCGCTACATCTTCGGCTACGGCATGGACTACAAGGGCTACTGGCGCAACGCCGCCGGCATCTTCGCCGTCAAGGGACTCTGAGCCCGTGGCCGCGCGCTTCCTCGACCAGTCGCTGTTCACCGAACTGGCCGCAGGGGCCGCAGCCAGCCCGCGCCAGCGGCTGCACCACAACTTCCACGAGATGGAAGAGCCCTGCCACCGCATGGCGGTGGGGCTGCAGCCCGGCACCTACCTCGCGCCCCATCGCCATCTCTCTGCCGACAAGGCCGAGACCCTGTTGGTCCTGCAGGGCCGCCTGGGCCTGCTGCTGTTCGCCGACGACGGCGAGCTGGAGGCGACCCGTGAACTGGTCGCCGGGGGCGAATGCGTCGGTGTCGATCTCCCGCCCGGGCAGTACCACGCCCTGGTGGTGCTGGCGGCCGACAGCCTGCTCTTCGAATGCAAGGCCGGCCCCTATCGTGCGCTCGTCGAGGCTGAGTACGCGCCCTGGGCGCCACGCGAAGGCGAGCCCGCCGCCCTCGACTACCTGGCCTGGATGCGCGCTCAGTTCGACTGAGGCTCCAGCCAGCGCAGGGCCTTGGCGCGCGCCTGCTCCAGGTCGCGCACATAGGCCAGGCGCCCTTCCTCGCGGAGGATGCCGGCGCGGCGCAGCTTCAGCCGCACCCGCGTGGTGGTGCCCACCAGGACCAGGCCGATCCCCTGCCTGCGGTAGTCACCCAACAGGTTCTCGATGGCCGCCAGGGCGGTCATGTCCAGCAGCGGCACCGCGCTGATCTCGACGATCACCACCTTCACCTGCGGGTTGAGCCGGCGCAGCACGCTCAATGCCTTCTCCGCCACGCCGAAGAACAGCGGGCCGCGGATCACGTAGGGCATCACCTGTTCCGGCAGGCCGTCCAGCGCCTGGTGGAAGCGCGGCGGCAGCGGCAGGGCGTCGGTCAGGTCGCTCATGCGCTTGATGAACAGGGCGGCGGCCAGCAACAGGCCGACGCCCACCGCCAGCACCATGTCGAAGAGCACCGTCAGTACCAGGCAGGTGAGCAGCACCAGCACGTCGTTGCGCGGGGCGATGCGCAGCGTGTGGGCGACGTGGCGCGCCTCGCTCATGTTCCACGCCACCATCAGCAGCAACGCCGCCAGGGCGGCCATCGGCAGGTAGCTGAACAGCGGCGCGAGCAGCAACATGGCCAGCAGCACCACGCCGGCGTGGATCACCGACGCGATGGGCGATACGGCACCGGCGCGCACGTTGGCGGCGCTGCGGGCGATGGCGGCGGTGGCGGTGATGCCGCCGAACAGCGGGGCGACCAGGTTGCCCAGGCCCTGGCCCAGCAGCTCGGCGTTGGGGTCGTGGCGGGTGCCGGCCATGCCGTCTGAAACCACGGCGCAGAGCAGCGATTCGATGGCGCCGAGCATGGCGATGGCGAAGGCCGGTGCGAGCAGCTGGCGCACCAGTTCGAAGGACAGCACCAGCGGCGCGCCGCTGGCCCCTGGCAGTTGCCAGGGCCAGGCGAAGCTCGGCAGGAATGGCGGGATGCCCGGGTGCACCACGCCGTCCAGTTCGTAGGTGAAGCGTTCGCCCAGGGTGGCCACCGGCAGGCCCATGCCTTCGAGGGCGAGGCCCAGCAGGGCGCCGACCGCCAGGGCTACCAGGTGCCCCGGCACCTTGGGCACCAGGCGCGGCCACAGCAGCAGGACGCCGAGGCAGGCCAGGGCCACCAGTGCATCGCCAAGGTGCGCACCGGGCAGCGCCCGGGCCAGCAGGCCGATCTGCTCGACGTAGTTCTGCGGCGGGTGCGCCAGTTGCAGGCCCAGCAGGTCCTTGACCTGCAGGGTGGCGATGACGATGCCGATGCCGGCGGTGAAGCCCAGGGTCACCGGGTAGGGGATGAACTGGATCAACCGGCCGAAGCGCGCCAGGCCCATGGCGATGAGGATCATCCCGGCCATCATGGTGCACAGCAGCAGGCCGCCGAGGCCGAACTGCTGGGTGATCGGCAGGAGGATGACCACGAAGGCGGCGGTGGGGCCGGAGACGTTGAAGCGCGAGCCGCCGGTGAGGGCGATCAGCGGGGCGGCCACCAGCACCGTGTAGAGGCCGTGCTGCGGGGCGACCCCAACGGCGATGGCCAGGGCCATGGCCAGCGGGATGGCGACTATACCCACCGTCAGCCCGGCACCCAGGTCGTTGCGCAGGGATCTCCAGGAATAACCGCTGCGCAGGCTCTGGCGCAGGGCGGCGAACAAGGGCGGCAGGGGTAGTGACATGGCGGGCTCCTCGGCGGAAGGCACCGAGTATAAGGGCTGCACGGCGCCAGGCACCTTGACCTGAGTCCAATGACCAAGGGCCAGGAGCCCGTGCTAGAGTGCTGCGCTCGTTCGTACCGGGAGTTGCCGATGTCTCGCCGTAGCCGTTTCGCCGCCGTCCTCCTGCTCGCCGCCAGCCTGCCCCTGGCTGCCGCCCCGGGCGAGGCGCCCAAGGGCACAGCCACGCCATTGCACGCCGAGTTCCTGCCGCCGGACGAGCAGGGCCTGCGCCAGGAACAGCCCGAACAGGTGGTGCTGCTGAAGGTGGCCAGCTACCGCGTCACCCTGGGCAACCAGCGCCAGTCCAACCAGCAGCCGATCCCGATCACCACGCCGATGCTGATCCAGCTGCGTGCCACGCCCGTAGGCAAGGCGGTCGGCAAGGGCTCGGAGGCGGTCGATGTACAGATCGATTTCGAGGTCGACGGCAAGAGCCTGAAGAAGGCGACCTACGACGAGGCCGCCCGCAAGCTGACGCTGCACTATCCACAGTCCCAGTACCGCGCGGTGCTCGATCTGCTGCGCAACGGCGCGGTGTTCTGCCAGTTCGCCGCCTACCCCAATGGCCATGTCTGGGCCGACCTGCACCAGGGGCCCGTACGCCTGCGTTGAGCCGCGTCGGCCTGCGGGGGTAAACTTCGGGCCCCGTGTGTTCCGGCCAGAGAGTAGTGAGCGATGCGCAAAGACAAGAAGCAGGTGATCGGCGAAGAGATCACCGAGGACTCGATCAAGCTGTTCCTCGAGGTGGAGCCGGCCGATGACACGCCGCCGTCCCTGCACAAGCTGGTCAAGGCCTACCGTGGCCTGCGCATCGACGACTTCGAGCGTTTCCTGCAGTTCTTCCTCGAGGCCGGCTACGACCTCGCTGCCAAGGACGCCCAGGGCAACGACTTCATCGCCCTGATCAAGGACCAGCGCCTGGCCGAGCCCTACATCGAGGCGGTACAGGCCGCCCGGGGCTGATCCGGCACGAACCCATCCACAGGAACCCGCCTTCGAGCGGGTTTCTGCTTTTCTGGGCCTGGCGAAAACAGTGACCCAGCGCACGCACGAGGAGGTGCACATGAGCAAGGAAGACGCATCGCAACGCTGGCAGCGGCAGACCATCGCCTATGCCCGCGCGATCAACGCCTATGTCGAGAAAGGCCTGCGCGAGGGCTGGGACAACGTGGGCGACGAACCCAGTTCCGCCGGGCGCGAGAAGCTGGTCCCGGCGCTGCTGGAGGCGCTGCGCGAGGCCAACCGCAACGGCCGGCTGGACGGGCTGCAGGCGACCTGGCCGCCGGCCCATGCGCCACTGCACGAGGTGCTCGACGAGAAGGGCCAGGCGATCCCCCTGCTGGCGCTGCTCGATGATGGCTCCATCGTCGCGCGCATCGGCGCCACCTGGGAGCCGGGGCGGGTGGTGCGCATCGTCGGTGATCGGGTCGAGGAGGTGCCTGGCCTGGCGTTCTTCGGTGCCTGCCCCAACCGCCGTTTCTACGCGCTGGCGCGGGAGACGGGTGTGGAGGTGCATGACGGCTGGGACGGCCCGGTCGTGCTGCGCTGCCCCTGGCCGCGAGGTGATGAGGACGCGCCCGAGGGCGTGGCGCTGGAAGCCTTTGCCGAGACGCCGCGCCCCACGCGCCTGCAGCCCTTCCCGGACGGCCGCCGGGTGCTGCTGGTGAGCGGCTCCGGCATCTTCGTGCTGGAGCCGGAAGGCGCGCGCCGCCTGTACCCGGACAACGCATCGCTCAGGGAATACGCCGAGAGCACCGACTACGAGCCGCCGTATTCCACCGGCCTGAGCATGGAGCACGGCGCGGTATCGGCGGACGGACGCTGGATCGCGGTGGGCGCCCAGGACGGACGTCATCACTTGTTCGATGCCGACCTGCAGCCCGTCGCGGCCATCGGCCCCCATGGCGAGTACCCGCACTTCGCGCTGTTCAGCGGTGATGGCCGCAGCGTCGCCTTCAACGCCTGTCACTTCTACAACGGCGGCACCATCGCCGTGGACCTGGCCCGGGCGCCGGGCCTGGATTCGGACCACTACGAGGAGGTGGACGGGGTGACGCTGGTGGAGGCGGGCGCGCGGGTCTACGCCGGCGCCTCCCAGGGTGACCGATTCATCCTTGGCGACGCCTACGGCTACCTGCGCTGCGTCGATGCGGCGGGTAACCCCGTCTGGCAGCACTTCCTCGGCTCGACCCTCTGCGCCATCGACCTGTCCGCCGATGGCCGCACCCTGGTGGCCTCCAGCTACGCCGGGATCATCGCCATCATCGACCTGGACGCCGGCCGCCCCGAATGGCAGATCGGCACCGGCGAACACCACGAGCGCCGGCGCTGGCTGTTCTGGAAGGGCGAGGAAACACCGTTGGCCTGGTGAGTGGCGTTGTGGGGGCGAATTCATTCGCGATCAGGGTGCCCGGACCTTCGCGGTTGAAACCGCTCCCACATGGCCTGGAGGCTCAGCCCAGAACGAAAAAACCGCCCCGAGGGGCGGTTCTTTCATGGCGCTGAAGCTCAGCCCGCAGTGGCGGCGCTGGCTTCGGCCGGCTTGGCGGTCGCGATACCCAGGCGGGCGTCCGACTCCTGGCTGACACGGTGGTAGAGCTCGGCGTCGACTTCCAGCTCCTTCTCCCGGGCGGGGAAGATTTCCTTCAGCTTGGCGCTCCACTCGGCCGAGCGGGCCTGCTCGGCGAAGCAGCGTTCGATCAGGTTGAGCATGATCGAGACGGTCACCGAGGCACCCGGCGATGCGCCGAGCAGGGCGGCGATGCTGCCGTCCTCGGCGGCCACCAGCTCGGTGCCGAACTGCAGGATGCCGCCTTTCTTGGCGTCCTTCTTGATGATCTGCACGCGCTGGCCGGCCACTTCCAGGCGCCAGTCGGCCGGATCGAGCTCCGGGTAGAACTTGCGCAGGGCATCGAGGCGCTGTTCCTGGGACTGCATCACTTCCTTGATCAGGTAGCGGGTCAGGTCCATGTTGTCGCGCGCCACGGCCAGCATCGGGCCGAGGTTGCTCGGGCGGACCGACAGCGGCAGGTCGAGGAAGGAGCCGTGCTTGAGGAACTTGGTGGTGAAGCCGGCGTAGGGTCCGAACAGCAGGGACTTCTTGCCGTCGACCACGCGGGTGTCCAGGTGCGGCACGGACATCGGCGGGGCACCCACTTCGGCCTGGCTGTAGACCTTGGCCTGGTGGTGCTTGACCACCTCGGGGTTGTCGCAGCGCAGCCACTGGCCGCTCACCGGGAAGCCGCCGAAGCCCTTGCCTTCCGGGATGCCCGACAGCTGCAGCAGCGGCAGCGCGCCGCCGCCGGCGCCGAGGAACACGAAGCGCGCGGAGACTTCACGGCTGGCGCCGCTCTGGGTGTTCTTGATGCTGACCTTCCAGCCCTCGTCGGTGCGCTTGAGGTCGGTGACCTTCTGGAAGTAGCTGACGCGGGTATCCGCCTGGGTGGCGAGGTACTGCAGCAGCTGGTTGGTCAGGGCGCCGAAGTTGACGTCGGTGCCATTGGCCGCGCGGGTGGCGGCGACCGCTTCGTCCGCAGGGCGGCCGGGCATCATCAGCGGCATCCATTCGGCCAGGGTGGCTCGGTCTTCCGAGTACTCCATGTGGGCGAAGGCGTGGTGCTTGGTGATGGCCTCGAAGCGCGTCTTGAGGAAGGGGATGTCCTTGCCGCGCACGAAGGACAGGTGCGGCACGGCGTTGATGAAGTCACGCGGCGAACCGAAGCCTGGCTTGCCGCTCAGGTAGGACCAGAACTGCTTGGAGACTTCGAACTGGGTATTGATGAGGACCGCTTTCTTGATGTCGATGGAGCCATCGGCGGCCTGGGGGGTGTAGTTCAGCTCGCACAGGCCGGCATGGCCGGTGCCCGCGTTGTTCCAGGGGTTGGAGCTCTCGATGGCACCGGATTCGCGGAGTTCCGCGATTTCCAGCTTGATGCCCGGGTCGAGTTCCTTCAGCAGGACCGCCAGTGTGGCGCTCATGATGCCGGCCCCGACCAGCAACACGTCCACTGCTTGGTAATCGTCTTGCGCCATTTGCTCGCCACTCTCTCGTGAAGTAGTGAAAAACCGTCATCTCACGCTCTTTTGGAGACGTGAACCTCAAAAGAATCGCCTACCGGGGGCAGGCCGCTTCCATCAGCGCGGAGTTGCGCTGCGTCCATGCAAAAGAATTGCACTTCGGGCGGAAGGTGCGGCAGGCCAGCAATGGCAGCGCGAAAGTGGACGGCTCTCTGTGGGGCTGTGCGGGTGCCGAGCGAGTGCATCGGCCGGTGTTGCGAGGCCCGATCAGGAGACGACCTTATAATCGGGGGGCGATTGTAGCGAAGAAATCGTGGGAAATGAGCGTTTGTACGTGACTTTTATTCATCCATCGGTCAGGCCGCCAACGCTCGCGCTCCGCGCGCCTGCCGGACGACCCGCTTGAGCGGGGCGGCGGCCGGAAGGGGCTGGCCGATCCAGGACAGGCGAGGCTCGCGGACCTCGACCCAGTTGCCACGGGCGGGGGCTTCGGCGCTCTGGTGGAAGCCACGGCAGGCGCCCTTGTCGTCGAGCAGGGCGAAGCAGCGGATCTTGGGGCGGGGGGCGAACAGGGACCAGAGCAACATCATCATGGCTTTCTCCTTGGTTACGCCGCTTTATCCCACCCCCGCGTGACAGGGGCATTACAGGAACCCGGCAAGCTTCCCGGCGGTCTCAATCCAGGCCACCGGCAGCGCTCTGTCAGTAGGCGTGCCGGCTGGTTATACTCCCGGCCTTCCGCGTCCAACCTGGAGAAACAAGCATGCTGAATCGCGCGTTGCTCGGCCTGCTGGCCGGCCTCAGCCTGACCCTGGTCGGCTGTGCCCTCAGCCCGCAACAACTCAGCCCGCAACCCAAGCTCACCGGCCCGCTGACCCCCGTCGGCCAAGGCCAGCCGGTGGTGGTTCGTGTCGCCGATGGCCGTTCCTCGCCCATCCTCGGCACCCGTGGTGGCCTCTATGCGGACACCAGCAACATCACCGTGCAGGGCCAGGACATCCTGCCGCGCCTGCAGACCGAGGCCGAAGCCGCCGTGCGCCTGCTGGGCTTCACGCCGTCGCCCAACGCCTTCAACGCCCCGCAGCTGACCCTGACCCTGGCCGACCTGAAATACCAGTCGCCCAAGGAAGGTGTCTACGTGACCAAGGCCGACATCAGCGCCACCTTCCGCGTCGACGTGCAGAACGCCAGCCGTCGCTACAGCGGCCGCTACAGCGCCTCGCTGGCCCAGCAGTTCGGCACTGCGCCGAACCAGGAAACCAACACCAAGCTGGTTTCCGGCGTGCTCAGCGATGCCCTGACCCGCGCCTTCAAGGACCCGACCATCGGGCAGATGCTGGCGCAGTAAGGCGCTTCCCGTTGTGAAGGAGCCCGGCCCTCGCGCCGGGCTTTTTCTTGCCCGCGCGATTCGTCGGAAACGCAGCAGGGAGGCGGGGTGCTCGGGTAGACTCGCCGCCGAATCCGGATGGCCCGCTCCCCGCGCGGCCGTATTTCCACCTCGCAGGCCGCGCCTGCTCGGAGTTGAAGATGTCCCTGCAGGACCTCTGGTCTGCCTACCTCGTCCATCCCCACCAGGTGGTCAACGCCCTGGCGCTGTTCTTCGCCCTGGTCGGTGCGTGGCTGCTGGTCGCCACCCGCCTGCGCGAACAGCGTGTCGCCGGCCGCCTGGCTGCCGACAGCGAACTGGAGGACGTGGCGCAGCCAACGCTGATGCCGGACGAGTCCACCCTGCGGCTCAACCGCTTCTTCTACGCCTTCGGCTATTTCAGCCTGGCGGTGGCACTGGGCGTTTCCTGGGCCAGCACCCAGCTCTGAGGCCAAAGCGGGCAATGCCCCGATGCACATGAAAACGGCGACCCTGGGGTCGCCGTTTTGCATGGCGCGGAACGATCAGAGCGGCAGGCCTGCCTTGATGCGGTACTGGTTGCGCACGGGCGTCGCGTACTGCAGCACCAGCCAGGGGCGCTGTTCCTCGGGGCAGGCATCAAGGCGCTTCTGCCATTCGGCACGGGCGCGGGCGATCTCGTCGCTGCCGAACAGGCTTTCCAGTTTCGGCACCGCCAGCGCCGGGTCGCGCTCGCTCCACAAGGCATAGGCCAGGTAGTGCACGGGGAACAGGCGATAGCCGCCCAGGATGCGGCGATCCATCTCCGCGGCCAGCAGCTTGGCGTCGCCGATGTCCTCGCGGATCTCGTCGTTGAAGGCGATGTGTACCCGGCCTTTGTAGCCGGTGATGCCCAGGGCGATGCTGGTGTCGTCCTCGCCCGGTGCCTTCTCGTAGCTGCCGGTGGTGGCGCGGATGTAGAGCTCGCGAGCCTTGGCCAGGTCGCAGGGGTCGTATTCGTAGCTGATCGACACCGGCACCACGTGCAGGTCGTGGATCACCGCCGCGAAGGGCTCGTCCTTGCGGCTCATGTGGAACATCTTGAGGATCGCCGAGTCGGTGCGGTCGTCGCCGTCCTTCGCGCGGCCCTCGGCCTGGGCGATCCAGATCGACTGGCCGTCCACGCGGATCGAATGATTGATGTAGGCGGACAGCAGCTGGAAGGCCGCCAGCTTCTCGCGCCGGCCCGCCAGGTTGCGGTGCACGATGAAGCTCTTGTTCAGGCGCATGAGGTCGCTGACGAAGGGCTTCTGCAGCAGGTTGTCACCGATGGCGATGCGCGGCGTGGGCACCCCGGCGTGGTACACGGCGTAGTTGACGAAGGCCGGGTCCATGACGATGTCGCGGTGGTTGGCGACGAACAGGTAGGGGCTGCCCGGTGTGAGCTTGTCCACGCCCGAGTAGGTCACGCCGTCGGTGGCGCGCTCGATGGTGCGGTCGACATAGGGTTCGATCTTGTCCTGCAGCGCGGTGACCGAGGCGATGCCACGAAACTCGCGGCGCAGGCGATGAGCTATAACAGGCTTGAGCAGCCAGCCGAGCGGGCCTGCCAGGCGGGGGAAACGAAAACGGGTGAGGGCGCCGAGAAAGGCCGGGTCGGCGGACAGGCGCGCGAGCACCTCGGCCACCTCGGCATCGTCGTAGGGTCGGATGGCTTCGAATTCGCCCATCGTGTTCTCTTGTTGTGCTGCGGCTGGAGATAAGGGTGGAGCCCCGAATCACGGGGCCTGAAATAGACCGGCGATTATACAGCCAAGTCACACGGGAGTTTCGCATGCTGGAAACCCAGGCCTATGAATGCCCCTATTGCGGCGAACCGGTGGAAGCGCTGCTCGACCTTTCCGCGGGCGACCAGCAGTACATCGAGGATTGCCCGGTGTGCTGCCGGCCCATCGTCTTCGCGCTGGCCACCGACGGCGAGGACTGGAGCCTGGACGTGCGCCGGGAGGACGACTGATGCAGCGCATCTACGAGCCGGGTGATCTGATCGAGGCGCAGCTGCTGCTGGGCATGCTCGCCAGCGAAGGCGTCGAGGCCCACCTGGCGGGCGGGCACCTGCTGGGCGGTATCGGCGAACTGCCGCTGATGGGGCTGCTGGGCCTGCTGGTAGAGGACGAGGACGCCGAGCGGGCACGGCTGCTGATCGCCGCGTACAATGCCGCGCAACCCGTGCCGGGCGACGAGCCCGACAGCTACCCCGGCACCCTGCTGTGCTGAACCTGCCCGAGTCCCTCGCCCCATGTCCGGACGCTTCGCCCTGTTCCGCTGGTCGCCCGCTTTCGCCGCGCTGCCCGGCTTCCCTGCCGAGCAGCAGCCGCACTGGAACCTGGCGCCCGGCGCGCGGGTGCTGATGCTGCGCGAGCAGGCCGGCGAGCGCCGCCTGGACCTGGCCCGCTGGGGCCTGACCCCGGCCTGGCTCACCGATCTTTCGAAGACCCCCGCCCACGCCCGCGCCGAAACCCTGGTCGAGCAGCCGATGTTCCGCGATGCCTTCCGCCAGCGCCGTTGCCTGATCCCGGCCAACGGCTTTTATGAATGGCGTGGCGTGCGCAAGCGGCCGTACTGGATCAGCGGCGAGACCTCGCTGCTGCATTTTGCCGCGCTCTGGGAGCCCTTTCCGGTGGGTGATGCCGAGTACCTGAGCCTGGCGATGATCACCCGCCCCGCCGCCGACCTGCGCCGCCCGCTGGTGCTGGATGAGGCCGGCCAGCAGGCCTGGCTGGCCGCCGATACGGTCCCCGGCGACCTGCGTGCGCTGCTCACCGCCGCCTCGCCAGCCCTGCGCGAACGGGCGCTGGCCACCCTGGTCAACGACCCCAAGCTGGATGGTCCGGAGTGCCTGACGCCGGCGTGATCGGATCTTCCCGGGCTGAAGCCCGGGCTACAGGGCGTGCCTTGCTGGAGCGAATTCATTCGCGAATGAACGGCACGGACCCGAAGGGCTGCTCAACGGAGTCATGCGGGACAGGCGAATGGAAGGGGGCGACTGAAGTCGCCCCTACAATCCATTCTCCCTGCGTCATCCCCGCGGGCGCGGGGCCCCGACCGAGTAGATCTACACCCTGAACTGATTGATCAGCCGGCGCTGCTGCTCGGCCAGCTTGGTCAGCTCGGCGCTGGCCTGGGAGGCCTCGTCGGCGCCGCCGGCCACTTCGTTGGCCACCTGGCCGATGTTGGTGACGTTGCGGTTGATGTCCTCGGCCACCGCGCTCTGTTCCTCGGCGGCGCTAGCGATCTGGGTGTTCATGTCGTTGATCACCGATACAGCCTGGGTGATTGATTCCAGCGCATGGGCCGCCTCGCTGGCGGACTGCACGCTGGTGTCGGTCTTGTCCTGGCTGTCCTGCATCACCTTGACCACGTCCCGCGTGCCCTGCTGCAGCTGCTGGATCATGGTCTGGATCTCTTCTGTGGCCTGCTGGGTCTTCTGCGCCAGGTTGCGCACCTCGTCCGCCACCACGGCGAAGCCGCGGCCCTGCTCGCCGGCGCGGGCGGCCTCGATCGCGGCATTCAGAGCCAGCAGGTTGGTCTGCTCGGCGATGCCACGGATGGCGACCAGGATGGCGTTGATGTTCTCGCTGTCCTTGGCCAGGTTCTGCACCACGCCCACGGCGCGGCTGATCTCGCCGGCCAGGGCGGTGATGGCCTCGGTGGTGCTCTGCACGATGCGCTTGCCGTGGTTGGCGGCCTGGTCGGCATGGCTGGCGGCCTCGGCGGCGAGCGTGGCATTGCGCGCCACGTCCTGTGCGGTGGCGGTCATCTCGTGGACGGCGGTGGCCACCAGCTCGATCTCCGCCAGCTGTTTCTGCACGCCCTGGTTGGTGCGGATGGCGATGTCGGCGGTGTGCTCCGAGGAGTCGCTGACCTTCTGCACCGAGCTCACCACCTGGCTGATCATGGTCTGCAGCTTGGCCAGGAAGGTGTTGAAGCCGCTGGCGATGGAGCCCAGCTCGTCGGCGCGATCGGAGTGCAGGCGGCGGGTGAGGTCGCCTTCGCCCTGGGCGATGTCGTCGAGCATGGTCACCATCTGCCGCAGCGGGCTGGCGATGCCGAAGCCGACGAACCAGATCACCACCAGGCCGAGGGCGGCGATCAGCAGGCCCACCACCGTCATGCCGAAGATGTCCTCGTCACGCTGGGCGGAAAGGTCCGCTTCCAGTTTGTGCAGGTCCGCCATGACGGTTTCCAGCGGCATGTTCAGGCTCAGCGTCCAACTGGCATCGGTGCCCGCTACCTTGAAGGGGACCAGCAACAGGATGCGGCCACTGTCGCGATCGACGCGATAGACGGGCTGGTCGCCCTGCAGGGACTTGAGGCTCTCCGCCACTGCGCTGCCCAGCACCCGGTCGGCCGGCTCGCTGTTCTTGCTGGCATCGGCGGTGTAGGCCACCAGGCGCCTGTTGCTGGAGAGCAGGGCCATCTCGCCGACGCCGCCGTAGAGTTTCTGGTTGGCGCTGGTGAGCAGTTGCTGGATGAAGTCGAGGGAAAGGTCGGCGCCGGCGATGCCGCGGAACTGGCCTTTGACCATGATCGGCGCGTTGAAGGAGGCCAGCATGACCATCTTCCCGCCCATCTCGTAGGGGGCCGGGTCGACGACGCAGGGGCGCTTGGTGTCGCGCGGGCACAGGTAGTATTCGCCCTCGCGTACGCCGGTGGGCAACACCTTGGTGCTTTCCAGGGTGTCCCCCATGGGCTCCATCACCAGCTTGCCGGCGGCGTCGCGGTACCACCAGGGCATGAAGCGGCCGCCCTCGTTCTGCCCGGGCTGGCCGATGGAAGCGGCGTCATCGCCGAAGGCATTGGGCTCCCAGCCGATATAGGCGTCCAGCAGCTTGGGGTTGTTGGCGAGGATGTGCTGCAGCAGGTTGATCATCTCCTTGCGGCTGCTTTCCATCGCCACGGCACCGCTCTCGTCGGTCTCGCCGGCCAGGGCGTTGGTCTGCGCCAGGCTGCTGGCCACGGTCATCGGGTAGGCCAGTTCGCGCTGGATGTCCGCGACCTGGGAGGCGGCCAGGCTCAGCAGGCGTTCGCTGATGATCTGTTCCAGCAGTGACTGGGTGCGTGTCTGTACCAGCTCCTGGGTCCGTGCACCGGCGAACAGCGCATAGAGCACGAGGGCCACAACCACGGCGAGCACGCTGGCGCCGGCCAGCGTCGCGACCGAAAACTGGATCGATCTGAATTTCATGGGAACTCCCGGAGTCTCAGGTACAGCCTGTGTCCATGGCATATCGGCCGACAGTCGCCGAAGCATGAGCCTGCTTCACAAGAAAAGAACGCAAGTCGCTGGATGGCAAGGGATGCGGTTGCTCCGGGTCGTGGCGCGGGCATAGAGTACGGCGCAGTTTTCAAAGGAGAGTCACAGTGGCGAAGTCTCACATCATCGGCAGCCTTGCACTGCCCCTGCTGCTGGCGGGATGCCAGGCGGTCAATACCACCAGCGGCGGTGCGGTCGGCGTCGAGCGCAAGCAGTACATGTTCAGCATGCTGTCCGAGCAGCAGGTCAACCAGATGTACGCGCAGTCCTACCAGCAGACCCTGTCCGAGGCCTCGCAGCAGGGCGTGCTGGACAAGGACAGCGCGGACGCCAAGCGCGTCTCGGCCATCGCCAAGCGACTGATCGCCCAGACCACGGTGTTCCGTCCCGATGCCGGCAGCTGGGCCTGGGAAGCCAACGTGATCGACAGCGAGGAGCTCAACGCCAACTGCGGCCCGGGCGGCAAGATCATCGTCTACAGCGGCCTGATCGATCAGCTCAAGCTCACCGACGACGAGCTGGCGGCGGTGATGGGCCACGAGATCGCCCACGCCCTGCGCGAGCACGGCCGCGAGGCGATGTCCAAGGCCTATGGCGTGCAGATGGCCACCCAGCTCGGCTCCCTGCTGGGCGCCGGCGACCAGAGCCTGCAGATGGCCAACCAGGGCGTCGAGTACCTGATGACGCTGCCCAACAGCCGTGGCAACGAGAACGAGGCGGACCTGATCGGCCTCGAACTGTCCGCCCGTGCCGGCTACAACCCCAACGCCGCCATCACCCTGTGGCAGAAGATGAGCAAGGCCAGCGAAGGCGCACCGCCGGAGTTCATGAGCACCCACCCGTCTTCCAGCTCGCGCATCGCCTCCCTCCAGGCGGCCATTCCCAAGGTCATGCCGTTCTACCAGCAAGCCAGGGGCAAGTGACGCTGGCGGCCCTGCAGAGGCCGTCCTAGACTGCTCGCCGCCGCCTGCATGATGCAGGCGGCGTGCTTCGGATCGAGGGGTTCCCGTGAAGATCGCAGTCCTTGGCGCCACCGGCCTGCTGGGCCACCATACGGCCCGCGCCATCCGCGCGGCGGGCCACGAGCTGGTGCTGATCCATCGCCCCGCGTCGCGCATCGAGCGCCTGGGCTATCTCCACCCCCAGCTTCGCTCGGTCGAGCCCCTCGACCATCCTCAGCTCACCCGTGCCCTGGCCGATGTGGATGGCGTGGTCTTCTGCCGCCAGGATGCCCCCATCCGCCCTCGACGCTGGCAGGACGTCGTGGCCGGCGCGCTCGAGGAAACCAACCACTTCTATGCCGCCTGCCTCGCGGCCCATGTGCCGCGCATCCTGCTCGTCGGTGCCTCGGTCGTGCTGCCGCGCAATCCCGATGGCTCGCCGGGCCACGAAGGGTTGTTCTACGACGAGATGCCGCGCTGGAAGAACCCCTACCTGCTGAGCCAGTGGGCCCTGGACCGACAGGCCCGCGAGCAGGCCCGCGCCGGGTTGCCGGTGGTGATCGGCATCCCCGGCATGGCGTTGGGCGAGTTCGACGCCGGCCCCGGCCCGGGGCGCATCGTCACCGCCATCGCCAGCGGAGCCATGAGCCGCTACGTGGTGGGCCGGCGCAATGTCGTCGATGCCGCCGAAGCGGGGCGCGGGCTGTTGCTGGCGCTGGAGAAGGGAAGGGCTGGCGAGCGCTACCTGATCACCGGCCACGACATCGAGATGGCCGAGCTGACCGCGCACATCGCACGCCTGCTGGAAGTGCCGGCACCGACACCGATGCCGCTGGCGGTCGCACGGGGCATGGCGGCCCTGCAGCGCCTGCGTCAGCGCATGAGTGGCGAGGCTGCGAAAATCGACCCGACCTGCATCGCCGTGATGGCTGGCGGGCAGTTCCTCGACGGCACCAAGGCCGAGGCGGAGCTGGGCTTCAGGGCCGAGGTGGCGCTGGACGATACCCTGCGCCGGACCATTCGCTGGTTCGGTGAGAACGGCTATTTCTGAGGGCGTGCGGTGACGCATTCCGGGCTGCGGGAGGCCGTGGATCAGGGCAGTGCCTTCTCCGCGTAGGCGCGATTGCTCAGGCCGAGCTGGGCGCGGAAGCTTTCCATGTCGAACATGGTGCAGATCTCCTGCACCTCGCCCCGGCTGTTGAAGGTCCAGAAGGCCATGGCGGAAATGCTGAGGATGCGGTCGCTGGGCGGGTAGCCGAGGGCCGGCTTGTGGATGCTGCCGATCAGGGTGCACCAGGTGAAGACGTGGCTGTCCTCGGCGATGCACTCCTCCACCACCACTTCCAGGTCGGGCATGGCGTCGCGGATCTTCAGCACCATCTCGCGGTAGCCCTCGCCGTCCAGCGGGCCGGGCATGAACGAACTCTTGTAGAGGAAGTCCTTGCTCTGCAGCTGCTCGGCCAGCGCCACGCGCCCCTTGTTCCAGGACAGGTCGATATGCTGGCGCGCCACGCGCTTGCGGTCGTCGGTCGACGTCATCTGCTTTTCCTCCTCCCTGGCCGGGCCGGCAGTAGGGCGAGAAATCTACCAGTTGGCGCGGCGCTGCCATTGGCCGAAACGCCAGCGAACTGGCGTCAGGCCGGTGACGCGGCTCAGGCCGCGCCGAGGGTCAGCGCCTTGTACACGGCGTAGAGGGCCAGGGCACCGAAGGCCAGGGCGGCGAGGCGGCGGATCAGGGTCAGCGGCAGCTTGTCGGCGGCGAAGTTGCCGGCCAGCACCACCGGCACGTTGGCCAGCAGCATGCCCAGGGTGGTGCCCGCCACCACGAGGATGAAATGCGGGTACTGGGCGGCCAGCATCACCGTGGCGACCTGGGTCTTGTCGCCCATCTCGGCGAGGAAGAAGGCGATCAGGGTGGTGAGGAAGGGGCCGTATTTCTTCAGCCCGGACTCCTCGTCGTCGTCCAGCTTGTCGGGTACCAGGGTCCACAGCGCCACGGCGACGAAGGAGGCGGCGAGGATCCAGCTCAGGGTGGCGGCGGAGAAGAAGCTGGCGACCCAGTTGCCCACGGCGCCGGCGGCGAAGTGGTTGGCGAGGGTGGCGGCGACGATGCCCCAGATGATCGGCCAGGGCTTGCGGAAGCGCGCGGCCAGCAGCAGGGCGAGCAGCTGCGTCTTGTCGCCGATTTCCGCCAGGGCGACGATCAGTGTGGGGACGAACAGGGATTCCAGCATCGGGGTTCCTACGGGGGCGGGTCGACTAATCACCATGACACACGCAATCTGCCCGCCCCGGGTCAGGTTGTGTGTGTCATAGGTCTTGTCAAACCGCTGGCCTGTCTAGGCAGGCTTGGGTCGCACGCGCCATGGTCTGTGGACCAAGTATGTTGACGCGTGCCTGGCGAGCAGGGCGCTCGCGGGAGACTACTCCCCTAGGACGGGGCGCATTCTGCACAAGGCGGGCGTGCCGGGCAAGCCCGCCGTTGCGCTGTTCGTCAGTTGTCCGTGGCGCGCACGTCCATCTCGGCGTAGCGCACGGTGCGGCTGCCGTTCTTCAGGCGATAGCCGAGCCAGATGGCGAGGAACAGCGGCAGGCTGATGTAGGTGGCGGCCAGCCCGGCCCAGTCGATGCGCTCGCCCACCAGGGCCTCGTAGTTCTGCCCGAGGGTGATCACCAGGCACAGGGCGAAGGCGAACAGCGGGCCGAAGGGGAACAGCTTGGCGCGGTAGGGCAGGTCTTCCAGGCGGCCGCCCTGCAGCAGGTAGCCCTTGCGGAAGCGGTAGTGGGAGATGGCGATGCCCAGCCAGGCGATGAAGCCGCACATGCCCGAGGTGTTGAGCAGCCAGGTGTAGAGGGTCGACTCGCCGAAGGCGGCGGTGAAGAAGCACAGCGCGCCTACCAGGGTGGTGGCGTAGAGGGCGTTGCGCGGCACGCCGCTGGCGGAGACGCGGGCGAACAGGCGCGGCGCCTTGCCCTGCGTGGCGAGGGTGTAGAGCATCCGCGTCGAGGCGTACATCCCGGAGTTGCCGGCCGAGAGGATGGCCGTGAGGATCACCGCGTTCATCACGCCGGCGGCCGCGGCGAAGCCGGCGCGCTCGAACAGCAGGGTGAAGGGCGAGACGCTGATGTCGCTGGCGTCGTTCTGCAGCAGGCTCGGGTCGGTGTAGGGGATCAGCATGCCGATCACGAAGATCGCCAGGATGTAGAACATCAGGATGCGCCAGAACACCTGGCGGATGGCGATTGGGATGTTCTTGCGCGGGTTCTCCGACTCGCCGGCGGCGATGCCGATCAGTTCGGTGCCCTGGAAGGAGAAGCCGGCGATCATCGCCACCCCGACCATGGCCTGCAGGCCGCCGACGAAGGGCGCCTCGCCCTGGGTGAAGTGGCTGAAGCCAGGGGACTGGATGCCGCTCATCACGCCGAAGATGGTGGCCAGGCCGATGATGATGAAGATCACCACCGTGACCACCTTGATCAGCGCGAACCAGAATTCGCTCTCGCCGAAGCCCTTCACCGAGATGACGTTGAGCAGGAACATCAGCGCCAGGAACAGCCCGCTCCAATAGATGCCCGGCACGTCGGGGAACCAGAAGCTCATGATCAGTTGCGCGGCCACCAGCTCGGCGGCAATGGTCACCGCCCAGTTGTACCAGTAGTTCCAGCCCAGGGCGAAACCGAAGCCATCGTCGACGAATCGGCTGCCATAGGTGCTGAAAGAGCCGGAAACCGGCATGTGCGCGGCCATTTCGCCGAGGCTGGTCATGAGGAAGTACACCATCACCCCGATCAGCGCGTAGGCGAGCAGGGCACCGCCCGGGCCGGCGTTGGCCACGGTGGCGCCCGAGGCGACGAACAGGCCCGTGCCGATGGAGCCGCCGATGGCGATCATGTTCAGGTGGCGGGGCTTCAGCGAGCGGTGCAGGCCGCTGCTGGCGGTGGGGGCGGCAGTGTCGAGGTCAGTCAAGAAAAACTCCAGGTGCCCGGTTCTTCGCCGGGCGTGTTGCGGCTAACGGGGGCCGCTCGAGTATGGATGGTGCGCGAGTGCCCGCCTGTCAGCGGCGGGCGCTGTAGATGCGGAAACCCTCCCCTTCGGCCAGGGTGCGGCAACCGCCGAACGCCTGTTCGATCAGGGGTTGGTACTTGAGGAAGCTGTTGGCCACCAGGCGCAGTTCGCCCCCCACCAGCAGGTGGCGTCCGGCTTCGCGCAGCAGCGTCTCGCTGGCCTGGTAGTCGGTGTGCACGCCCTGGTGGAAGGGCGGGTTGCTGACGATGGCCGAGAGCAGCCTGGGCGCCGCGTGGATGCCGTCTCCGGCGATCACTTCGGCTTCCAGGCCGTTGGCGGCCAGGGTCAGGCGGCTGGCGGCGATGGCGAAGGCGTCGACATCCAGCAGCACCAGCTGGCTCTGTGGATAACGGCGCTTGAGCGCGGCGCCGAGAACCCCGGCGCCGCAGCCGAAATCCAGCACCTTGCCGGTGGGCAGTTTGGCCAGGTTGTCCAGCAGCAGCGCGCTGCCGCGATCCAGGCGGCCATGGCTGAACACGCCGGGCAGGCTCACCACCTGCAACGGGCCGTCGGCCAGCTCGAGGCTGTAGCGCTGGGCCAGGGCCTCCAGCTCCGGGATCGCCGGTGCCTGTTCCACCTGCACCTGCCACAGCTGGCAGTGGCGGGCGCTGTCGAGCTTGCGCGGCTTGCCGAAGGGTTCCAGCTGGCGGGCGGCGCGTTCGATGCCGGCGCGCTTCTCGCCCACCAGGTACAGCGGCTTGCCGGGCAGGCGCGCAGCCAGGGCGGTGAGCAGGTAGTCGGTCAGCTCGCGGGACTTGGGCAGGAACAGCACGGCGGCTTCGAAGGGGGCGTCGGGGGCGTTGACGGTGAATTCGCAACGCCCGGGGAAGCGGGCTTCCAGGGCGGCCTGCTCACCGGCGTGCCAGGTCCAGCCGCGTGCCTGGGGCAGTTCGCCCAGCAGGTCGTCGGCGGGAAGGCCCGCCAGGAGCAGCGGGCCGAGGAACAGGTCAGCCTGTCGAAGCAGTACTTCGCTGCGCGGGTCCATGGGGTAGATCCTGATAAAAGCCGCGCATTTTATCAGAATCTTGTAGGCCTTAGCTTACCGTGCGGCGAGGCGTTTCCTTCAGCCACGCATCAAGGTTTTCCGCCATCTGTACGACGATGCGCTGGCGCGCCTCCCGGCTGCCCCAGGCGTTGTGAGGGGTGACGATCAGGCGCGGGATGTCCACGGCCAGCAGTGGGTTGCCGTCCTTCGGTGGCTCCTGGGTCAGCACGTCGGTGGCGGCACCGCCCAGGTGGCCGCTGCGCAGGGCGTCGGCCAGGGCATGTTCGTTGACCAGGCCGCCGCGCGCGGTGTTGACCAGGAAAGCGCCGGGCTTCATCAACGCCAGTTGCTCGGCGTCGATCAGGTTGCGGGTGTGCTCGTTGAGCGGGCAGTGCAGGGTCAGGGCGTCCACCTGGGGCAGCAGTTCCGCCAGGGGCAGGCGGTCGGCGCGAGGCGGGCGGCCGGGCAGGGCGCCGAGCAGCACGCGCATGCCGAAGGCCTCGGCCAGGCGTGCCACGGCGCTGCCCAGTTCGCCGTGGCCGAGCAGGCCGAGGGTCTTGCCCTCCAGTTCGACGATGGGAAAGTCCAGCAGGCAGAACTGGGTCGCCTTCTGCCAGTGGTCGTGGCGCACGGCTTCGCGGTAGTCGACGAAGCGGGTGGCCAGGTTGAGCAGAAGCATCAGGGTGTGCTGGGCCACGGACGGGGTGCCGTAGCCCTGGCAGTTGCACACGGTGATGCCACGGGCGCGGGCGGCGGCGAGGTCGATGTTGTTGGTGCCGGTGGCGCTGACCAGGATCAGCTTCAGATCCGGCAGCTCGGCGATGGCGGCGGCATCGATGGTCACCTTGTTGCTGATGGCGACCTGGGCGCCGCGCAGGCGCTCGACGACGTCGCGGTGGCCGGTCTGGTCGTGCAGTTCCAGTTCGGCGAACTGCTGGCGCAACGGCGTGAGGTCGAGATCGCCGAGATCGAGGGAGGCGTGGTCGAGGAAGACCGCGCGGAGGCTGTTGGTCATCAGCTGTACCTTTTTCCGAGACAGATGTAGGCGTAAGGTTGCCAGCCTATCAGCTCAACCCATTCTCAGGAGGTCGCATGTACTGGGCGGAATTCCTCACCGTTGCCTTGATCCACCTGCTGGCCGTGGCCAGCCCCGGCCCGGATTTCGCCATCGTGGTGCGCGAGAGCGTCGCCCATGGTCGCCGTGCCGGCACCTGGACGGCGATCGGCGTGGGCACCGGCATTTTCGTCCACGTGGCCTATTCGCTGCTGGGCATTGGCTTGATCGTTTCCCAGTCCATCGTGGCCTTCAACGCCCTGAAATGGCTGGCGGCGGCCTACCTGCTGTACATCGGCATCAAGGCGCTGCGCGCCAAGCCGGCTGACCCGGTCGCCACCGAGGCCGAGCCGACCGCCGCCGAGCGCAGCCCGCGCGGCGCCTTCGTCACCGGTTTCATCACCAACGGGCTGAACCCCAAGGCGACGCTGTTCTTCCTCTCGCTGTTCACCGTGGTGATCAACCCCCACACCCCGCTGGCCATCCAGGCCGGCTACGGCCTCTACCTGGCCTGCGCCACGGCCATCTGGTTCTGCCTGGTGGCGATGCTGTTCAGCCAGCAGCGCGTGCGCAGCGGTTTCGCCCGCATGGGGCACTGGTTCGACCGGTTGATGGGCGCGGTGCTGGTGGGGCTCGGGGTCAAGCTGGCGTTCACCTCGATGAAGTGAGGGGCTGCGCTTCGCAAAGCCATCACCGCAACGCAGGGCACAGGTATACGTAGGATGGGTAGAGCTCCGCGAAACCCATCACGCCTTCTCCAGCGTCGCCAGCAACCCCAGGCTGGCGACGTATTCCCTCGGGTTCTCCCCCAGCAGGCGGCGGAACATGGCGCTGAAGGCGCGGCCGCTGCCGTAACCCAGGTCGCTGGCGACCTTCTGCACACTGTGCCCGGCCAGCAGGCGCGGCAGGGCTTCGGTGAGGCGCAGTTGCTGGCGCCAGTCGTTGAAGCTCATGCCCAGCTCCTGGGCGAACAGCCGGCTCAGGGTGCGCGTGCTGGCGCCCACCTCCAGGCTCCAGTCGTCGAGGGTGCGGGTGCTCTCCGGGGTTGCCAGCAGGGCCAGGCAGATGGCTTGCAGGCGTCGGTCCCGGGGCATCGGCAGGTGCAGGGGCATGCGCTCCAGGGCGGCGATCTCGTGAAGGATCAGGCGCTGCACCAGGCTGCGGTGTTCGTCGTCGGTATCGCCGGCCTCCAGCGCCACCAGGCGCAGGATCAGTTCCCGCAGCAGCGGCGGTACCGCCAGCACGCAGCAGGCATCGAGATTCGGCGGTGCGGCGTCGGCGGCGATGAACAGGGTGCGCATCTGCACCTGCCCGGACATGAAGATCTGGTGCTCGATGCCCGGTGGGATCCACACCGCGCGGGTCGGCGGGATGACCCAGGCGCCGGCCTCGGTGACCAGGCGCATCAGCCCCTGCGCCGCGTAGAGGAATTGCGCCTGGCTGTGCAGGTGCAGGTCGACATGGGCGCCGTCGGGGTAGTCGAGGGCGACGGCGCCGATCCGGCCCTGGGGCAGATGGTCAATGAACATGGCTGTTCCGATGATCTTTTTGGCAGAACGTTGCTGGGCGGCCAACCTAGCATGGCGGTCCACAACAACCAAACAGCAGCGAAACTGCCATGAACCGACCGCGTACCGTCATCCGTTTCATCAACGCCGCCCACATCATCGACCACATGTTCATGCTCATCTTCCCTGCCGCCGTGCTGGGCATGACCGCCACCTTCGAGCTGTCCTACGCCGAGCTGATCGGCCTGTCCCTCGGCGGCTTCATCGCCTTCGGGGCCTGCTCGCTACCGGCCGGCTGGCTGGGTGACACATGGAGCCGCCGCCACATGATGCTGGTGTTCTTCCTCGGCATCGGCGGTGCGGCGATCTTCACCGGGCTGAGCCGGAGCACGCCGATGCTGGTGCTGGGGCTGACGCTGATGGGCGTGTTCGCCGCCATCTACCACCCGGTGGGCACGGCGATGCTGGTGGCCCATGCGCAGAACCGTGGCCGCGAGATCGGCATCAACGGCATGTGGGGCAACCTGGGCGTGGCGTTCTCGGCGCTGGTCACGGGTTTTCTCACCGCCCATTTCGGCTGGCGCGCGGCGTTCATCCTGCCGGGCGCGCTGTCGGTGGCCATTGGCGTGTGGTTCGCCCTCTGCGTGCGGGATGAGGCATCTCCCGTCGCCGCGGCCGGCACCCATCGGACTGGCGGGGCGGGGCAGGTTTCGATGCGCCTGGTGTTCGGTGTGCTGGCGCTGGTGACGGCCACGGGCGGGGTGATCTTCAACGCCTCGACCATGACCTACCCGAAGCTGTTCCAGGAGCGCCTGGTGGACCTGTTCGCCTCGCCGGAAAGCCTCGGCATCGTGGTCAGCATCGCCTACGCCTTCGGTGCCGTGGCGCAGTTGCTGATGGGCCGCGTGCTGGATCGCTACAGCCTGAAGCTGCCGTTCGTGGTGATGACCCTCTGCCAGGGGCCGTTGCTGGTGGCCATGGCCTATGCCGATGGCTGGATGGTGATCGCCCTGGGTGCCGCTTTCATGTTCGCGGTGTTCGGCCAGGTGACGGTGAACGATGCGATGGTGGCCAACTTCGTCGCCCCGCAATGGCAGGCGCGGGTCTTCGCGCTGCGCTACTTCCTGTCCTTCGGCGCCAGTGCGGCGGCCATCCCGATGATCGCCTTCATCGAACCGCGCCATGGGCTGGTGGGGCTGTATCTTGTGCTGGCGGTGTTCGGTGCGCTGACCTTCGCGGCGGCGCTGGCCTTCCCGAGGACGCCGGCCCACGCGCCCAAGGCGGTGCCCGCCTGAGGCGCGCCTGGGCTGAATGAAAAGGGGCTCCCGGACCTTGGTCCGGGAGCCCCTTTTCATTGGCCGCGCGGGCGGGTTACAGCAGTTCCACCGCCACCGCAGTGGCTTCGCCGCCGCCGATGCACAGCGAGGCGACGCCGCGCTTGCCGCCCTTGTTACGCAGGGCGTTGATCAGGGTGAGGATGATGCGCGAGCCGGTGGAACCGACCGGGTGGCCCTGGGCACAGGCGCCGCCGTAGACGTTGACCTTGGCGTGGTCGAGGCCGTGTTCGCGCATGGCGAGCATGGTGACCATGGCGAAGGCTTCGTTGATCTCGAACAGGTCCACGTCGTCCTTGCTCCAGCCGGTCTTCCTGAACAGGTTGGTCATGGCGCCGATGGGGGCGAGGGTGAATTCGCTCGGGTCCTGGCTCTGGGTGGCGTGGCCGACGATCTTCGCCAGGGGCTTGAGGCCACGGCGCTGGGCTTCCTCGGCGGTCATCAGCACCAGGGCGCTGGCACCGTCGGAGATGGAGCTGGCGTTGGCGGCGGTGATGGTGCCGTCCTTGCGGAAGGCCGGGCGCAGGGTCGGGATCTTGTCGAGGTTGGCGGTCAGCGGCTGCTCGTCGTCCTTCACCAGGGTCTCGCCCTTGCGGGTGGTGACGGTGACCGGGACGATCTCGGCGGCGAGGGCACCCTCGGCGATGGCGGCCTGGGCACGCTTGAGGGACTCGATGGCGTAAGCGTCCATCTCCTCGCGGGTGATGCCGTGCTTGTCGGCGGTCTCCTGGGCGAAGGAGCCCATCAGGCGGCCGGTGCGGGCGTCTTCCAGGCCGTCGAGGAACATGTGGTCCTTGATCTCGCCGTGGCCCATGCGCAGGCCGGTGCGGGCCCTCTCCAGCACGTAGGGGGCGTTGGACATGCTCTCCATGCCGCCGGCGACCATGACGCTGTTGGTGCCGGCCTTGAGCAGGTCGTGGGCCAGCATCACGGCCTTCATGCCGGAGCCGCAGAGCTTGTTGATGGTGGTGCAGCCGGTGGCAGCGGGCAGGCCGGCGTTCAGCGAGGCCTGGCGGGCCGGGCCCTGCTTGAGGCCGGCGGGCAGCACGCAGCCCATGATCACTTCCTGCACGTCGGCGGCGTCGATACCGGCGCGGGCCACGGCTTCGCGGATCGCCACCGCGCCCAGGTCCACGGCGGAAACGCCGGAAAGGCTGCCCTGGAAACCGCCCATCGGGGTGCGGGCGCCGCTGACGATTACGATCTCAGACATCTTGTTCCTACCTCTTCGGGTGATGGGCCGAGACTGGCCGATGGGGTGGATTCTATCTCGTGACCGAAAGTGGCCAAAGGGTCACGTGCAAATCATTCTTTTGACTGATTTATGCCTGGACGCAGGGCCCTAGAGTGCGGAGAAATCAATAACTACATCCCTCGCGCGCAGGTGCATTTCCATGGTGCAGACCCGAGTCATCAAACCGGCCGACAACGCCTACCAATATCCCTTGCTGATCAAAGGCCTGCTGCTCTCCGGCAGCCGCTACGAGAAGACCCGGGAAATCGTCTACCGCGATCTGGTCCGCTACAGCTACGCCACCTTCAACGAGCGCGTCGCGCGCCTGGCCAACCTGCTCACCGAGGCCGGTGTGAAGGCGGGTGACACGGTGGCGGTGATGGATTGGGACAGCCACCGTTACCTGGAGTGCATGTTCGCCATCCCGATGATCGGCGCGGTGCTGCACACCATCAACATCCGCCTCTCGCCGGACCAGATCCTCTACACCATGAACCACGCCGAGGACCGCTTCGTGCTGGTCAACAGCGAGTTCGTGCCGATCTACAAGGCCATCGAGGGCCAACTGACCACGGTCGAGAAGACCCTCCTGCTGACCGACGCCGCCGACAAGAGCGCCGACCTGCCGAACCTCGTCGGTGAATACGAAACCTTGATGGCCGCCGCCTCCACTCGCTACGACTTCCCCGACTTCGACGAGAACTCCCTCGCCACCACCTTCTATACGACCGGCACCACCGGCAACCCCAAGGGCGTGTACTTCACCCACCGCCAGCTGGTGCTGCACACCATGGCCATGGCCAGCATGATGGGCTCGGTGCACAGCCCGAGCCTGATGGCCAACGACGATGTGTACATGCCCATCACCCCGATGTTCCACGTGCATGCCTGGGGCGTGCCGTACGTGGCCACCATGCTGGGGGTCAAGCAGGTCTACCCCGGGCGTTACGATCCGGAACTGCTGGTGGAGCTGTGGCGTCGCGAGAAGGTCACCTTCTCCCACTGCGTGCCGACCATCCTGCAGATGGTGATGAACGCCAAGGCCGCGCAGGGCGTGGACTTCGGTGGCTGGAAACTGATCATCGGCGGCAGTTCGCTGAACCGCTCGCTGTACGACGCCGCCAAGGCACGCGGCATCCACCTGACGGCCGCCTACGGCATGTCCGAGACCTGCCCGATGATCTCCTGCGCGCACATGAACGACGAGCTGCTGGCCGGCAGCGAGGACGAGCGCACCACCTACCGCATCAAGGCCGGCGTGCCGGTGCCGTTGGTTGATGCCGCGATCATCGACGCCGAGGGCAACTTCCTTCCCGCCGACGGCGAATCCCAGGGCGAGCTGGTGCTGCGTGCGCCCTGGCTGACCCAGGGCTATTTCCGCGAGCCGGAGAAGAGCCTGGAGCTGTGGGAAGGCGGCTGGCTGCACACGGGCGATGTCGCCACCCTCGACGGCATGGGTTTCATCGACATCCGCGATCGCATCAAGGACGTGATCAAGACCGGTGGCGAATGGATCTCCTCCCTGGAGCTGGAAGACCTGGTCAGTCGCCACCCGGCGGTGCGCGAAGTGGCGGTGGTCGGAGTGCCCGATCCGCAGTGGGGGGAGCGCCCGTTCGCCCTGCTGGTGCTGCGTGACGGCCAGGCCCTGGATGCCAAGGCGCTGAAGGAGCACCTCAAGCCTTTCGTAGAGCAAGGTCACATCAATAAGTGGGCCATTCCCAGCCAGATCGCCGTTGTTACTGAAATTCCCAAGACCAGCGTCGGCAAACTGGACAAGAAACGCATCCGCGTCGATATCGCCCAGTGGCAGGCCACGGGCAGTACCTTCCTCTCCGCTCTTTGAGCCGCTGTAGGCCGGGTCCTACAAGGCCCGGCCTGTCTACCAAGCAAACGCTTGGCTTGTTTATTGCTGGCTCCGCGCCAGCTCACCCCGGCTTTACCAATCGCCAGATCGGGCTAGTCTGCAAACCTGCGGGCCAGAGTGCTCGCCGGACTGCAAATCACACTTTAGAGGGATCAAGCACTACTACCTCCTGGCTATAGTCCGCACCAATCCATAACAAAAAAACACACATGGAGTAGCGTCGATGACAACAAGAAAACCGTTCTGGCGCCTGGCCCGACTGCCAATGGCCGTCAGCCTCGCATCCACTCTCGCCGCCCCGGCATTCGGCGTAACGTTCAATATCGGCGAGATCGAGGGGCAGTTCGATTCCTCGTTGTCGGTCGGTGCAAGCTGGTCCATGCGCGGTGCGGATGCGGACCTGATCGGCAAAAACAACGGTGGCCAGGGGTTGTCGCAGACTTCTGACGATTCCCACCTGAACTTCAAGAAAGGCGAGACCTTCTCGAAGATCTTCAAGGGCATTCACGACCTCGAGCTGAAATACGGTGATACCGGCGTCTTCGTCCGTGGCAAGTACTGGTATGACTTCGAGCTGAAGGACGAGAGCCGCCTGTTCAAGGACATCGACGACCACAACCGAAAGGAGGCCGCGCAGTCTTCCGGCGCGCAGATCCTCGACGCCTTCATCTACCACAACTACGACATCGCAGATAAACCGGGCTCTGTGCGCCTGGGCAAGCAGGTCGTAAGTTGGGGTGAGAGCACCTTCATCCAGGGCGGGATCAACTCGATCAACCCGATCGACGTCTCCGCCTTCCGCCGTCCCGGCGCCGAAGTGAAGGAAGGCCTGATCCCGGTCAACATGTTCTACGTCTCTCAGAGCCTGACCGACAATCTTTCCGCAGAAGCCTTCTATCAATTGGAGTGGGATCAGACCGTCACCGATAACTGCGGCACCTTCTTCGCCCAGCCGGATATCGTTGCCGATGGCTGCAACGGCAACCTTGCCGTTCTGACCCCGCCCAGCGCCCTTCAACTTGCCACCATCAATGGCGGTATCGCGGGCCTACCGGCTTTCCTGGGCGTTTCGCCCGTCACCGCCACCAGCGAAGGCGTGATCGTTCCTCGCAGCGGGGACCGCGATGCCCGTGATGGCGGCCAGTGGGGTACCGCGTTGCGTTACTTCTCTGAAGAACTGGACACCGAGTTCGGCGCCTATTTCATGAACTACCACAGCCGCGCGCCGATTTTCAGCGCTACAGCCGCCGGCAATGGTGTCTATACAGCCGCCCCAGGTTTTGGCGCTGCCGCTCCCCTGGTCGTGGCCGCCAACTCCAAGTACTTCATCGAGTATCCGGAAGACATCCGACTCTATGGCTTGAGCTTCTCCACCACCTTGCCCACCGGCACGGCATGGTCGGGCGAGGTCAGCTACCGTCCGAATGCCCCGGTGCAGATCAACTCCACCGACGTTCTTTATGGCGGCGTCAAACTGCTGGGTGGTGCCTACGCAAACGCTTCGCTGCTCAATGGCCAGCGCGGCCAGGATCTGCATGGCTATAACCGCAAGGAAATCACCCAGTTCCAGACGACCTTCACTCATTTCTTCGATCAGGTGATGGGTGCTGAGCGTCTGACTTTGGTCGGTGAAGTGGGCTTCACCCACGTAGGTGGGCTGGAAAGCACCAGCAAGGTTCGCTACGGACGTGACCCGATCTATGGTCCTGGTCCGCTGCCGCCGACCGCTGCGCTGGGTGGGAACACTTGCGCAGCGCTTAACGGTGCCGGGGAAAACCAGCGCAAGTACTGCGAAGACGACGGCTTCGTGACCAGCAACTCCTGGGGTTATCGCGCTCGCGCCATCTGGGACTACAACGACGCTTTCGCCGGTGTGAACCTCAAGCCGAACATCGCCTGGTCGCACGACGTCAATGGCTACGGCCCCAACGGCACCTTCACCGAGGGCGCCAAGGCCATCAGCCTGGGTCTGGACGCCGAGTACCAGAACACCTACACCGCCAGCCTGTCCTATACCGACTTCTTCGGTGGCGACTACAACACCCTGATCGATCGCGACTTCCTCGCGCTCAGCTTTGGCGTGAACTTCTAAGCGGCCCGGAATTAAGGAATCACCTATGAAAACAACAAAGAACCTGCTGCAAACCGGTGCGCTGGCGCTGTCCCTGCTGGCCACCGCCGTCATGGCGGCGGCACCCGCCGACCAGGTGGCCAAGATCGGCACCACCCTGACCCCGCTGGGTGCGGAGAAGGCCGGCAATGCCGATGGCACCATCCCCGAGTGGACCGGCGGCCTGCCGCAGAACGCCGGCCCGGTGGACGACAAGGGCTTCGTTTCCGATCCCTTCGCCAGTGAGCAACCGCTGTTCACCATCACCGCGCAGAACGTCGAGCAGTACAAGGACAAGCTGACCCCCGGCCAGTACGCGATGTTCAAGCGCTACCCGGAAACCTACAAGATGCCGGTGTTCACCACCCACCGTACGGCCACCGTACCGGCGAACGTGATCGCGGCAGCCAAGGAAAACGCGGCCAACACCAAGCTGGTGGAGGGCGGTAACGGCCTGGAGAACTTCAAGACCGCCAACCCCTTCCCGATCCCGCAGAACGGCCTGGAAGCGATCTGGAACCACATCACCCGCTACCGCGGCGGCAGCGTGCGCCGCCTGGTGACCCAGGCGACCCCGCAGCCCAACGGCTCCTACAGCCTGGTGTACTTCCAGGACGAGTTCACCTTCCGCGACAAGCTGAAGGACTACGACCCGAGCAAGCCGAGCAACGTGCTGTTCTACTTCAAGCAGCGCGTGACCGCTCCGTCGCGCCTGGCCGGTAACGTGCTGCTGGTGCACGAGACCCTCAACCAGGTGAAGGAGCCGCGCCTGGCTTGGCTGTACAACGCCGGCCAGCGTCGTGTTCGCCGTGCCCCGCAGGTGTCCTACGATGGCCCGGGTACCGCCGCCGACGGCCTGCGTACCTCCGACAACTTCGACATGTACAACGGTGCGCCGGACCGCTACGACTGGAAGCTGGAAGGCAAGAAGGAGATCTACATCCCCTACAACAGCTACCGCCTGGACTCGCCGAAGCTGAAGTACGCCGACATCATCAAGGCCGGCCACATCAACCAGGACCTGACCCGCTACGAGCTGCACCGCGTGTGGCATGTCGTCGCGACCCTGAAGGCCGGCGAGCGCCACATCTACGCCAAGCGTGACTTCTACATCGACGAGGACACCTGGCAAGCCGCCGCCATCGACCACTACGACGGCCGTGGCACCCTGTGGCGCGTCGCCGAGGCCCACTCGGAGTACTACTACGACAAGCAGGTGCCCTGGTACGCCGTGGAAACCCTGTACGACCTGCTGTCCGGTCGCTACCTGGCCCTGGGCATGAAGAACGAGGAGAAACAGTCCTACGACTTCAACTACAGCGCTTCGGAAAGCGATTACACCCCGGCGGCCCTGCGTCAGGCTGGCGTCCGTTGATCCTGTAATACCGCGTAAACAAGCCGGCCTTCGGGCCGGCTTTTTCTTGTCTGTACTTTCCCAAGGGACTACAAATGGGCGGACCGAAAGGCTAGGCTGCCTCAGCGCTCACGCCCCCGCGGCATAACCATTCCTAGAAGCCGGGTTGATGACCGATCTATCCAGTTCGCGTTCCTTCGCGCCCGCTGCCGTCCCGGTAGCCGGCGAACGCTTTTTCCGTCCACCGCTGCCGGCCGGGCACCTTTCGCGCCCGCGCCTGTGCGACCGCCTGGCCGCAGGCCTCGGAGGGCGCCTGCTGCTGGTCAGCGCGCCCGCCGGGTTCGGCAAGAGCTCGCTCGCCATCGAGTTCTGCGAGGGCCTGCCGGATGGCTGGCAGGCGCTCTGGCTGGGATTGGGGCGACGCGACATCGACCCCGGGCGTTTCCTCGAGCGGCTGCTCGATGGCTTGCGCCAGTTCTTCCCGGGGATGGGCGAGGAGGCCATGGGCCTGCTGAAGATGCGCCAGCGCCACCAGCCCTTTGCCTTCGAGGAATGGCTCGACGGCCTGCTCGACGAGCTGGGCCAGCGCCTGGATCGCCAGCAACCGCTGCTGCTGGTGCTCGACGACTACCACCTGGCCCAGGGCGCGGTGCTCGACCGCTGCCTGCAATTCTTCCTCAACCACCTGCCCGAAGGGCTGGTGTTGCTGGTTACCAGCCGCCAGCGTCCCGACTGGCACCTGGCCCGCCTGCGCCTGTCGCGGCAACTGGTGGAACTCAATGAACACGACCTGCGCCTGACCGATGCCGAGAGCACCGCGTTGCTCCAGGCCCAGGGCGCACGCCTGGATGGTGCACACCTGGAGAACCTGCTGCAGCGCAGCGAGGGCTGGGCCGCCGGCCTGCGCCTGTGGCTGCTGGCGAGCCAGGACGAGGGCGACGCCCATGCCCTGGCGCGCGGCCCCCACGGCGACGAGGGGCTGATCCGCGAATACCTGCTGGAGGAGGTGATCGACCGGCAGAGTGCCGAGGTGCAGGCCTTCCTTTATGAAACGGCCTGCCTCGACCGCTTCTGCGCCGAGCTGTGCGATGCGGTGCGCGACGGGCACGGCAGCGCCGGCATCCTCCAGCACCTGCAGGCTCACCAGGTGTTCCTGGTGCCGCTGGACGAGCACGGCCACTGGTTCCGCTACCACCACCTGTTTTCCGACCTGCTGCGGGCCCGCCCGGCCCACGCCGCGACCATTCCCCTGGCCAGCCTGCACCTGCGTGCCTGTCGCTGGTTCAGCGCCCAGGGCCTGCTGGACGAAGCCATCGAGCAGGCCCTGCGCGCCGGCCAGCCGGACGTGGCCGCCAGCCTGGTGCAGAACCTCTCCGAGGAACAACTGCTGGCCGAGCAGAACATCGCCATGCTGCTGCGCTGGAAGATGGACCTGCCCGACAGCCTGCTGGTGAGCACGCCACGCCTGATCATGCTCTACAGCATGGCCCTGGCCCTGGCCTGCCAACTGGACGCCGCCGAGGAGCTGGGGGCCCAGCTCGCGCGCTTCCTGCCGGCGCCCAACGCCCAGGCCCAACAGGGGCTGATCGCCCAGTGGCTGGCCCTGAGCGGCGTCATCGCCCGGGGCCGTGGCGACATCGTCCTCGCCGAACGGCATTGCGCCGAGGCGCTCACCGCCCTGTCCCAGGAGCGCTATGGCCAGCGCCTGCTGTGCCTGTCCACCCTGGCCAACATCGCCGTCGCCCGGGGCGACCTGTGGCGCGCCCGTGGTCTCAATCGCGAGGCGCTGGAGCTGGCGCAGCGCATCGGCAACCCGCTGTTCGAGGCCCTGGCCCACTACGACCGCGCGCGGGTGCTGCAGGCCCGTGGCGAAATCCTTCGCGCGCTGGAGGAAGTACGCCAGGGGCAGGAGCGCCTGCGTGGCCTGCCGTCCCAGCGCTTCTACGCCGCCCGTGCGCGGCTGATGATCTACGAGGGCTATCTGCTCTGCGTACGCCTGCAACCCCAGGCCGCGCGCAGCCGCCTGCTGGCCGGGATCGCCGAGGCGCGTGCCTGCCGCGACATCAGCCTGCTGATCGGCTACAGCGTGCTGGCCAGCCTGGAAGGCCGTGAAGGGCGCCTGTCGTCGGCCTTCGCCCTGCTCGCCGAGGCGGAGCGGCTGATGCACATCTGGGATGTGCCGCCGGTGTACTACCTGGCCATGGTCACCCTGGTGAAGTGCGAACTCTGGCTGGTGCAGGGGCAGGTCGAGCTGGCCTCGGCCTGGCTTTCGCGCCTGGCGGAAACCTACAGCGGCGAGCAGGCCGCCGCTGCCCCCGAATTCCATCCGCAGCTGCCGCTGCACATCGAATTGCAGCAGGCCGCCCTGGCCCGGATCGAAGGGCGCAGCGGCGAAGCCGAACGGCGTTTGCGTGCGCTGGTGCAGCGGGCCAAGGAAAGTGGCGGCGCGCTCATGGCGCAGGTGGCACAGCTGCACCTGGCGCAATTGCTGCGTGTCGGAGGGCGCGACAAGGACGCGCTCGCATTGCTGGGCAGTGCCCTGGAATCGCTGCCCGGTGGCGCGTTGCTGCCCTTCCATGAGCTGTTGTCGCACCAGGGCCCCTGGCTGCGTGAGCAACTGCTGGTGCGCTCGGCCCCTGAGGCCGCGGCATTGCTGGCGTTGTTGCCGGAAGCGCAAGCGCCGGCTGCCAGCGAGGCGCCACTGGCCGGCAGTGATGCGTTGAGTACGCGTGAGCTGGCGGTGCTGCAACTGATCGCCCAGGGCTGTTCCAACCAGGAGATCAGCGAGCGGCTGTTCATCTCCCTGCACACGGTCAAGACCCACGCCCGTCACATCAACGGCAAGCTCGGGGTGGAACGGCGCACCCAGGCGGTGGCGCGGGCCAAGGCCCTCGGCCTGTTGCGCTGAACCGCTACTGCAGCGGAGCCGGCGCGGAGAGATCCAGCGCCGGCTTCGGCTTGCCGGCCGGCACGGGTTTGGCCAACTGCTGCTCGACGTCCTGCTGGATGGCAGCCAGTACCGGCAGCAGGTCGGCCATGCTGCTGCGCACCTCCGTATAGGGGTGCTTTTCCGCCAGCTCGCCCACGCGCGCCATCAGTTGCGCGCGCACGTCGCTACGCAGGTGGATGAACAGCTCCGGCATCTGCTTGCCCAGCTCGGCGGCATAGAGCACCAGGTCCTCGCGGTTGAACTGCCTGGTCAGCCCCAGGTAGTCCAGCGCGCTGGAAGTGAGCATCGCCGCCGCCTCCTTGGTTTCCTGCAGGCCCTGCAGGCGCACCGGCTTGCTCTGCTCGCTCTCCGACAGGGTCATCCAGAACTCCACCGTGAGGGTGAAGAGGATCGCCTGCTGGCGCATCGAATAGCTCATCAGCCCCAGCGCCTCGGCGCCATAGGGTTGCTGCGCGGCCTTGAAGTCGAAGTACAGGCGCATCAGCTCCTTGAGGCGGAACAGCACCTCGCGCGCCTCGTTCTGGCGCAGCTCCAGGGGCGCGTAGATGTTCAGCTGCGGCTTGAAGTTCTCCTCGCTGACCATGCGCGTGTAGATGGGCCCGGTGAATTCGCCGCTGCGCCGGGGCAGGGCGTTGACCTGGGTGCGGTCGACCTTGTCCAGGGCATCGATCAGTTGCTGGTAGTCGTGGCTGTTCCACGGGCGCTGGATGTCGGGAATCTTCTGCCCCAGGTAGAACAGTTCGGCGGCCGGGGCAGGCAGCGCCAGGACCAGCAAAAGGATGGCCAGCGGCCACGGCAGGCGGCGTGATAGCTTCATCGACACGGAAGATTCCAGCGGGAAGGGGCGCGCCAAGAGTAACGGGGCGGTGGCGCCCCGTCACCCGCGCCTTGGTTGGGGGACGGGTGATGGACGAGAGCGAGCGCGGGGCGATCTTCGCGGTGTTCGAGGACCTCGGCGGCTATGGCGCCGTGGCGCGCCAGCAGGCCGAGGCGGAAGGCCCGCTGGTGGGGCATCTGCTGCGCACCAATATCCAGTTGGCGGCCATCCCGGTGTTCGCCCGCAAGGGCATCGGCGAGACCACGGTGAACGACCTGCTGGACGCCGCGCAGGTATCGCGGCGCACCTTCTACAAGTACTTCTCCAACAAGATGGATGTCCTTGAAAGCATCTACCAGACCGCCGTGGTGCTGCTGCTCAACCGCTTCCGCGGCATGCGTGCCGCCGCTGGCAGCGACGAGGCCTGGCTGCGCGACATGGTGCGCTGCTTCTTCGACTACCACCTGGCCGTGGGGCCGATCATCCGCCTGATGCAGGAAGAGGCCATGCGCACCGACTCGCCCCTGGCCGCCCACCGCCAGCGCGCTCACCTGGAGATGGCCGCGCTGCTCGACGAACGCCTCCAGGCCACCGGCCAGGTGGTGGACCCGCTGACCTTCCGCGCACTGATCTGGGCCCTGGAGGCCGCCTCCATGGACCTGCTCGGCGGCGCCGCCAGCCGCCAGCGCATCGAACACGCCCGCGCGGTGCTGGGCGACCTGCTGATCGCCGCCCTGCGTCCACGCTCTACCTAGGTTGGGGCGCGTGGCACGCGACCCCGTGATCTGATAAGGCCCTCGACAATAACAATCACGAGGTGCCCGCATGTCCGCTACCAGCCTGCCGATGTCGCCACCGCTCGCGGTCGGGTTCTCCCGCCTGGGCTTCGGTTCCCTGCCCCTGGACCGCCTGAAGGCGCGCTACGCCAGCCCCGACAGCGGCTCGCGCTTCATCGAACTGGACGGCTTCAACGTCCACTACCGCGACGAAGGCAGCCGCGACAAGCCGGTGCTGGTGATGATCCATGGCGTGGTCGCCTCCCTGCACACCTGGGACGGCTGGGTGCAGGCCTTCGCCCCGCACTACCGCATCATCCGCTTCGACGTGCCCGGCTTCGGCCTCACCGGCCCCAAGCGCAGCGGCGATTACTCCGGCGAGCGGATGATCCGCATCTTCGGCCTGCTGCTGGACCACCTGCGTATCGACAAGGCCTCCATCGCCGGCAACTCCCTGGGCGGCTACATCGCCTGGAACTTCGCCCTGGCACAGCCTTCGCGGGTGGAAAAACTGGTGCTGATCGACCCGGCCGGCTACCAGATGCGCAAGGTGCCGTGGATGATCGCCTCCGCCGCACTGCCCGGCTCCACCGTGGCCATGCCCATGTGGATGCCGCGCGCGCTGATCGCCCAGGGCATCAGGGAAGTCTATGGCGAGCCCGGGCGGATCAAGCCCGGCGTCGTCGATCGTTACTACGACCTGAGCCGCCGCCCGGGCAACCGCCGCGCGATGATGGAAATCTTCCGCGTGCTGCTGAAGGTGAACAGGGACGAACTGGAAGGCACCGGCCAGCGCGTCGCCGCGATCAAGGCGCCGACCCTGCTGATGTGGGGCGAGCGCGACCGCTGGATCTCGCCCAAGCACGTCCCGCTATGGCAGCGCGACCTGCCGGGCATCCAGGTGCGCACCTACCCCGGCGTCGGGCACATCCCCATGGAAGAGATTCCCGAGCAGACGGCTGCGGATGCGCTGCGCTTCCTGCAGGGCTGACGCCCGCTAGCTAAGACTCGCCGAACGCTGCTCCCGGCTTTGGATAACATCCCGGTGAGCAGCGTTTCTGCGTGGGCGAAGAATCGCAGTATGGTGTGGGGTGGGCGTGGGTGGGCGTAGGGTGGGCTTCAGCCCACCGTTCTCTCTCTGCTCCAACTTCTTCGCCTGGTTCTGGATAAGTGTGCGCTCCAATTTCCCGGTGCGCGCAGCACACCCTACGACGGGGCTTCGAGCTCTTTGTAGGCACGACCTACCCATAGGAGCGAGCTCCGCTCGCGAAGCCCTTCGAACGAACCGCAAAAAGAGCGGTGGGCTGAAGCCCACCCTACGATCCCCTTCCACTCCAGAAACGACAACGGCCCCGAAGGGCCGTTGCGTTAACACCGAGGAATCACGCCGCCGCAGGCACGCCGTCGAACTCCTCGCGGGTCTTGTGCAGCAGTTCGAGGTTGTCGTGCTGCCAGGGGTGGAAGCCTTTCTTGAAGAAGTCCATGTACGCCGGGATCAACTGGCGGAACATGCCGTTCTTGCCCCACATCCAGCTCAGGCCGTCGCGCCAGACGCGCCAGTTCCACAGCAGGCCGTCGCGCTTGAGCATGTGGATGAGGCCGCGGTGGGTGTCGAGCATGAAGAAGAAAGTGCCCATGATCATCGCCCGGCGCAGCAGTTTGCGGCTGCCGCAGACCTGGTTGTAGACGTCGAAGGCCACCGCCTTGTGCTCGGTTTCCTCCAGCGCGTGCCAGCGCCACAGGCGGGCCAGGGTCGGGTGAGCGCCGGCGATGTGCTCGGGGTTCTTCAGCAGGCCGTCGGCCATGATCGCGGTGATGTGCTCCAGGGCGGCGGTAGCGGCCAGCTGGCGGCGCTTGGAGAACTTCTTCTGGGTGTAGCGGATGCGCGCCTGGGCGCGGCGCTCAATGCGGCCGATGTCGTAGCCGAGGTCGCGCAGGCGGTTGCTGTATTCCAGGTGCTCGCGGCTGTGGTGGCCTTCCTGGCCGATGAAGCCGCGGATCTGCTCCTTGAGCACCGGGTCGGTGATCTCCTCGCGGAAGTTGCGCACCGAGTCGATGAAGAAGCGCTCGCCATCGGGGAAGAGCACCGACATGGCGTCGAACAGGTGGGTCTTGAAGGCATTGCCACTGTGCCAGTGGCGCGGCAGCGGATTGGGTAGGTCGAAATCCATGTGTCGCGGTCGGATTACCAATCCTTCTGGGGTCGTGCTGGTCATGGGGACTCCCTGAGTCTATGCAGAAACCACGCTCCAACTTTGGCTTGCCGGGTTTTGTCGGACAAGGTTATCTTCTGCCAATCATCGGGTCATATCTGGCCACGGCCGACAACAAGAATACTCATGAAGCAACCGCTGACCTTCTCTGCCGAACTGGTGCCCGTCGCCTATGCCGAGGCGCTGCTGGCCCTCGCCGAAGAGCTGGGCGTAGCCCGCGAAACCCTGCTCGCCCAGGCTCGGGTGCGACCGGAACTCCTCCAGAGCCCCAATGGCCGCCTGTCCTTCATCGACTTCAACCTCCTGGCCAGCGCCGCCCTGGTGCTGTGCGACGAGCCGGCGCTGGGGCTGGTGCTCGGCCAGCGGCTGAATGTCTCCACCCACGGCATCCTCGGCTACGCGGTGCTCTCCAGCGCCAACCTGGGGCGTGCCCTGCAGTTCGCCATGAAGTACTACCGGGTGCTGGGCCTGGCCTACGAACTGGAGCTGGTGGAGCAGGGCGACGACCTGCAGATGCGTGCCGTCGAATCCTTCCCCATGGGGCCCCTCGGGCGTTTCGCCGGGGAGGGGCTGATGACCAGTTTCTGCACCATCGCCCGCTTTCTCCTGGGCGAGGAACTGCACGGCCTGCGCGTGGGCTTCGCGCACCCGGCGCCGGCCTACGCCGCCCGCTATGTCGAGGTGTTCGGCGCCCCGGTGGAGTTCGAGCAGCCGTACCACTGGATGACCCTGCCCAAGCACTACCTCGACCGCCCCATGGCCCTGGCCAACCCGGCGACGGTGCAGATGTGCGAGCAGCAGTGCGAGGCGCTGCTGGCCACCCTCGACGTGCAGGACGCCCTGCTGACCCGCGTACGCCGCCTGCTGCTGGCCCGCCCCGGCGACTTCCCCGACCTCGACAGCGCCGCGCGCTCGCTGCACACCAGCGGGCGCAGCCTGCGCCGCCACCTGGCGTCCATGGGCACCAGCTACCAGCAGGTGCAGGACGAGGTGCGCAAGGGCCTGGCCCTGCAGTACCTCACCACCACCCACCTGCCGCTGTTCGAGATCGCCAGCCTGCTGGGCTTCAGCGACCCCTCCAACTTCCGCCGTGCCTTCAAGAAATGGACGGGCAAGCTGCCCAGCGATTATCGTGCTGACCCCTGATCCGACCGGCCCGCACAGAGGCCGGCGACCTGGCCTGGAGGACCGGCAATGACCGCAGCGCAACCCACCCTGATCCGCGAGACCTTCCCCGTCGGCCCGTTGCAGTGCAACTGCACGCTGATCGGCGACCCCATCAGCAAGAAGGCCATCGTGGTCGACCCGGGCGGCAACCACGAGCAGATCATCGCGCGGCTGGAGGCCCACGGCCTGAAGCTGGTCAGCATCATCCACACCCACGCGCACCTGGATCACTTCCTCGCCTCCGGCGAGCTGAAGAAGGCCACCGGCGCCACCCTGCACCTGCACAAGGAAGACCAGTTCCTCTGGGACAACCTGGAGATGCAGTGCCGCATGTTCGGCGTCCCCTACAAGCCGGTGCCGGCCCCCGACCAGTGGCTGGCCGACGACGAGGAGCTGGCCTGCGGCTGCGGCGTCGCCCTGCACACCCCCGGGCACACGCCGGGCTCGATGAGCTTCTGGTTCCCCGAGGCGCGCCTGCTGATCGCCGGCGACACCCTGTTCCGCCGTGGCATCGGCCGCACCGACCTGTGGGGCGGCGACTACGCCACCATCGAACGTTCCATCCGCCAGCGGCTGTACAGCCTGGACGAGGAGGCCACGGTGGTCACCGGCCATGGCCCCGATACCCGCCTGGGCGACGAGATGCGCGAAAACCCGTTCATCCGTGCCTGAGGCCACGGAATTTCCACAATGGGCCATGCTCTAATCCTCGTCAGTCCACCGGGACTGACGAGCATTCAGGAGTAGAAAGTCCATGTTCACCACGCGTCGCCTGATCATCGCCGCTACCGCCGTCGCCTTGCTGTCAGGCTGTGCTTCGCAGAACCCCTACGAGAACCAGAGCCAGGCGCCCCGTCAGGGCATGAGCAAGACAGCCACCTACGGCGGCCTGGGCGCGTTGGCCGGCGCCGTCGCCGGCGCCGCGATCAACCATGACAAGCGTGGCAAGGGTGCGCTGATCGGTGCGGCCGTGGCCGGCGCCGCCGGTGCGGGCTACGGCTACTATGTCGACCGGCAGGAAGCGGAGCTGCGCCGCAGCATGGAAGGCACCGGCGTGCAGGTGCAGCGCCAGGGCGACAACATCAACCTGGTGATGCCCGGCAACATCACCTTCGCCACCAACTCGGCGGACATCGCCAGCAACTTCTATACCCCGCTGAACAACCTGGCCAACTCCTTCAAGCAGTACGACCAGAACAGCATCGAGATCGTCGGCCACACCGACAGCACCGGTAGCCACCAGTACAACGTCAACCTCTCGCAGTTGCGCGCGCAGAGTGTGGCCAACTACCTGATGGCCCAGGGCGTCAACGGTGCGCGGCTGAGCTCGCGCGGCATGGGACCGGACCAGCCGGTGGCGAGCAACGCCACCGAGGCCGGCCGTTCGCAGAACCGCCGCGTGGAAATCAAGCTGACCCCGCTGCCCAACGCCCAGGTGCCCCAGCAACAGGGCTACTGATCCACCGCTCGCGTGCAGGGCCCCCGTTCGGGGGCCTTGTCGTTTCTTGCCGTCCGTCGTATCCCTGCTGGCGCAAGGCCATGCTGCAGATTCCTGACTAGACTGCCGAAACAGGGCGCCTCACGCGCCCCGTTTGGCCGGTCGGAGGCTCTGGAAAAGTGCGCCTCCGGAGAAGGAACGGACAGGAGCATGCATGGACGAGCGAACCGGCACCGCCGCGAGGAAACCCTGGCTGCCCCTGGCTGTGGCCCTGGCGTTGCTGGTGGGGCTCGGGGGCCTGGTGCTGTGGCAATGGCTGTCCCTCGAAAGCAGCCACCAGGCGGAGTACCAGCGGCGTTTCAGCCTGGAAAGCGAAGAGATCGCCGAGCGCCTCGCGACCCGCATGAGCGCCTACGAAATGGTGCTGCGGGGGATGTCCGGCCTGCTGGTGGGCAGCTCCGACGTCCAACCGGACGAGTGGGCCAAGGCGGCCGACCAGCTGCACCTCCAGGACCGCTACCCCGGCATCCAGGCCCTGGCCTGGAGTCGCTTCCTCAGGCGCGACGAGCTCAATGACTACGTCGGCTCCACCCAGGCCGATGGCCGCCGCGACTTCCGCGTCTTCCCGCCCGGCCCGCGCGAGGAGTACCTGATCGTCGACTACACCAGCCCGCTGGACTGGCGCAACCGCCGCACCCTGGGCTTCGACATGCTCAGCGAGCCGGTGCGTGCCCAGGCCATCCAGTCGGCCCGGGAGAGTGGCGAGGCGCGCCTCAGCGGCCCGCTGCGGCTGAAGCAGGAAACCGAACAGGACCAGCAGAGCGGCGTATTGCTCTACATGCCGGTGTACCGTCCCGATGCGCCGGCCACCACGGTCGAGGAGCGGCGTGAAGCCTTCATCGGCGCGGTGGCCGGTGCCTTCCGCCTGCACGACCTGATGGAAGGCATCCTCGGGAGCCGGGGACGCCTGTATCGCGTCGGCCTCAGCGACCTCGAGGCCCAGGTTCCCCTGCTCGCGGCGGCCGACGACCGCGGCCCGCCACCGCGTTTCGAGGAACGGCGCCAGCTCCGGTTGTTCGGCCGCACCTGGATGATGACCCTGAGCAGCACTCCCGAATACGAGGCGCTGCTGGTCGACGGCCGGCTCAGCTACAGCCTGTGGACGGGGCTCGCCGCCGTGATGCTGCTGTCCCTGCTGGTGGGGGGCTATCTCTACCTGCGCGAGCGTGAGCTGAGCGCCAGCGACCAGGCGTCGGGACTCCTGCGCGAGCGGGAGGAGCGCTTGCGCATCCTGGTGGAGCGCCTGCCGGTGGCGACCCTGCTGTGCGACATGCAGGGGCGTATCGAAATGGCCAACCGCAGCGCCGGCGAACTGCTCGGCTGCGAGTCGGAGCTGCTGTCCGGGCAGCGCGTGCGTCGCTTCCTGCCGCGCCTGGAGACGCTCGACGATGAGCGCCTGCGGGGAGAGGGCGATGGCGATGGTGCCGCCGAGTTCGTCACCCAGCGCGACGATGGCAGCCAGGGGCTGGTGGCCCTGAGCCTGACCTCGCTGCAGCAGCGCGACGGCACGCGCTACCTGATCAACCTGGTGGACCTGCAGGCGCGCCGCACCGCCGAGGAGCGTTTCCGCCTGGTGGTGGAGGCCTCGCCCAACGCCATCATCCTGGTGGACCTGCGCGGCAGCATCGTCATGGTCAACCGCCAGGCCGAGCACATGTTCGGCTACAGCCGCCAGGAGCTGCTCGGTGCCACCGTCGAACGCCTGCTGCCCGAGGCCCTGCGCGAGGCCCACGTAGGGCTGCGCGAAGGCTTCCAGCGCAACCCCGAGCCACGCCGCATGGGCAACAACCGCGAGCTGTTCGGCCAGCACCGCGACGGCCGCATGATCCCCCTGGAGGTCGGCCTGTCGCCGATCCGCAGTGGCCGCGAGACCTGGGTGCAGGCGGTGGTCATCGACATCAGCGAGCGCAAGGCCGCCGAGCAGCGCCTGCGTGACCAGGCGGAGCAACTGATACTGGCCAACCGCTACAAGTCCGAGTTCCTCGCCAACATGTCCCACGAGCTGCGCACGCCGCTCAACAGCATCCTCATCCTCAGCGACCAGTTGCGCCAGAACGCCGCCGGCAACCTCACCGAAAAACAATCCCGCCACGCCGATATCGTCCACCGCGCCGGCAGCGACCTGCTGCAACTGATCAACGACGTGCTCGACCTGGCCAAGGTCGAGGCCGGGCGCATGCAGCTCAAGCTGGAGCCGCTCAACGTCCAGGACATGCTGGTGGAGCTGGACGCCAGCCTGCGGCCGATGGCCGAGATCAAGGCCCTGCGCCTGATCACCCAGGTGGAGGCGGGCGTGCCGCGGGTCATCCACAGCGACCGGGTGCGCCTGCACCAGATCCTGCGCAACCTGCTGTCCAACGCCCTCAAGTTCACCGAGCAGGGCGAGGTCGAACTCAGCATCGGCCTGGTCGACAGGACGGACGGCGATGGCCGCGAGATCATCCGCTTCACGGTGCGCGACACCGGTATCGGCATCCCGCCCGAACAGCACGAACGCATCTTCCAGGCTTTCCAGCAGATCGACGGTTCCACCAGCCGGCGCTTCGGCGGCACCGGCCTGGGCCTGGCCATCACCCGCCAGCTGGTGCTCGCACTCGATGGCGAGATCCGCATCGTCAGCCAGCCGGGGCAGGGCTCAAGCTTCATCGTCGAGCTGCCGGTGGCGGTCGCCATCGAGGTGGAGAAGGACGCCCCCGGCGAGCACGGGCCGGTGCGCGCCGGCGAGGGGCCGGCGGTGCTCATCGTCGAGGACGACGACGGCTTCGCCAGCGTCATCGCCGAGGCCGCCCAGGGGCACGGCTACGCCACGGTGCTCTGCGGCAGCGGTCGCCAGGCCGTCACCCTGTTGCAGCAGGAGCGCTTCGCGGCGGTGATCCTCGACATCCTCCTGCCCGATGTCAGCGGCTGGCAGATCTTCCGCCGCCTGCGTAGCCAGCCTCTGCACCGCACCACGCCGGTGCACATCATCTCCTGCGTACCGCAGCCGACCGATTGGTTGGACGATTCCACCCGTTACCTGGTCAAACCCATCGGACGCGAGGACCTGGAGCGGGTCTTCGACGACCTGGAGGCCAGCGCGCCGCCGGACCCACATCGCCTGCTGCTGGTGGAGGACGTCGCCATCGAACGTGATCACTACCGCGACCACCTGGAGGAGCTGGGCTTCTCCGTGACCGCCACCAGCAGCGCCGAGGGGGCGCGCCAAGCCTATGCGGACGGGCATTTCTCCGCGCTGGTGGTGGACCTGAACCTGCCCGACCAGGACGGTTTCGACCTGCTCGACAGCCTCGATCGACAGCGTCCGCTGGCCGACTCGCGTGTGGTGATCAACACTGGGGTGGACGTCACCCTGCAGAGCCTGCAGCGCCTGCGCCGCTATTCGGCGGTGGTGGTGCGCAAGTCGGGTGACGACCTCCAGGAGCTCGGTTCGGCGGTCCAGGGATTCCTCGGCAGCGTGCGTGCCCTGGCCGGTGAGGCGCCGGGCAGCGCGGGGCGCACTTCGCTGCAAGGCCTGCGGGTGCTGCTGGTGGATGACGACGTACGCAATATCTATGCGCTCAGTGCGCTGCTGGACGAGGTCGGCCTCGAAGTCAGCGCCGCGCGGGATGGCCTGGAGGCCATCGAGTGTTACCAGCGTGAACCCTTCGACCTGATTCTGATGGATATGGCGATGCCCAACATGGACGGATATACCGCAACCCGCCTGCTCAAGGACGAGCACGGCTGCAACATCCCGATCATCGCGCTCACGGCCCATGCGATGAAGGGTGACCGGGAAAAATGCATTACCGCAGGCGCCGACGACTACCTGGCCAAGCCAGTGAGCCGCCAGGAACTGATCGACCTGCTCCATCGCTGGCTGGACGTATCCGGAGGCGGCAATGACGCAGCCACTGCCTAAGCTCAAGGGGCCCGAGAACATCCTCCTGGTGGTCGACGACCGCCACGAGAACCTGGCCGCCATGGAAGCGGTGCTGGAAGACTCCACCTGGGACGTGCGCACCGTCGATTCCGGCGAGGCGGCCCTGCAGGTGCTGCTGGAGGAGCAGGTGGGGCTGGTGCTGCTCGACGTGCAGATGCCGAAGATGGACGGCTTCGAGGTCGCCCGGCTGATGCGCGGCAGCCCGCACACGCGCTACACCCCGATCATCTTCATCTCCGCCATCGCCCACACCCAGGAGGCCGTGCTGCGCGGCTACGCCAGCGGCGCGGTGGACTTCATCCTCAAGCCCTTCGACCCGCAGGTGCTGCGGCACAAGGTGCAGTCCCTGCTGGAGCACGAGCGCAACCGCCGCGACCTGCTGCAGCTGACCCAGCAGCTGGACAGCGCGCGCGCCTTCAACGCCTCCGTGCTGGAGAACGCCGCCGAAGGCATCCTCGTGGTCGGCGAGGACGGTATCGTCAACTTCGCCAACCCGGCCATGGCGCTGATGCTGCAGGGCTCGGTCACCGACCTGGAGGGCGGCAGCTTCCTCTCGTTGATCGCCAGCCCCGAGATCGTCGGCGACTGGCGCCTCTCCGAGTTCTATCGCCACTGGAAGCGTGGCGAGCCCTATCGCCTGCACGACGCGGTGCTCAACACCCTCAATGGCAGCACCTTGCCGGTGGCGCTGTCCTGCGCGCCGCTGCCACGGGCGCAGCGCTCGATGGTGGTGATCAGCCTGGACATGTCCACCGTGCGCCAGCTGCACGCGCAGCTGGAATCCCAGGCCATCACCGACGCGCTCACCGGCCTGCTCAACCGGCGCGGTTTCCACCAGGCACTGGACGCCGCCCTGGCGCGCATCGAGCGCAGTGGCAAGCGCATGGCGGTGCTCTATCTGGACCTCGACGGCTTCAAGCGCATCAACGACTCCCTCGGCCACGATGCCGGCGACCAGGTGCTGCGGCGCGTCTCCGAGCAGCTCAAGACCTGCCTGCGGCCCTACGACATCCTCGCGCGCATGGGGGGCGACGAATTCACCGCGCTGATCGACTCCCTGGAGCACCCGGAGGACGCTGCGCGGGTGGCCGAGAAGCTGATCGAGCTGGTCTCGGTGCGCTACCGCATCGACGGCATCGACATCACCCTCGGCGCCAGCGTCGGCATCGCCTGCTTCCCCGAGTGCGGGCAGACAGTGGACGGCCTGCTGCGCGCCGCGGACATCGCCATGTACGAGGCCAAGCGCGCCGGGCGCCAGCAGTACCGCTTCTTCTCCCCGGAGATGAATGGCCGCGCCCGTTCGCGGCTGATGCTGGAGGAAAGCCTGCGCAACGCCATCGAGCAGGATGATTTCGTGCTCGTCTACCAGCCGCAGATCTACCTCGACAGCGGCCGCCTGCGCGGCTTCGAGGCGCTGCTGCGCTGGGAGCACCGGGTCGCCGGGACGGTCGCGCCGAACGTGTTCATCCCGCTGCTGGAGGAGACCCGGCTGATCAACCGTCTGGGCGACTGGATCCTCGAGCAGGGGGTCAACCAGTGCACCCAGTGGCGCGAGCGTTTCGGCGAGGACCTGGTGATCAGCATCAACTTCAGCCCGGTGCAGTTCGGCATGCCGACCCTGGTGGACGCCCTGCGCGAGGTGCTGGCGACGCACGGGCTGAAGCCGTCGCAGATCGAGGTGGAGGTCACCGAGAGCGCGCTGATGCAGGACCTGGACAACACCCGCGAGCAGTTGCGCCAGCTGCGCGAGCTGGGCGTGCGCATCGCCATCGACGACTTCGGCACGGGCTATTCGTCGCTCGCCTACCTGCGCCACTTCGAGCTGGACACGCTGAAGATCGACCGGCTGTTCATCTCCAACATGCTGGAGTCGCCGCGCGATGCCGCCGTGGTCAGCACCATCATCGACCTGGGCAGCCACCTGGGCCTGGAGGTCATCGCCGAAGGGGTGGAGACCCTGGCCCAGCGCGACTGGCTGATCGACCATGGCTGCTCGATCATGCAGGGCTTTTTGGTCTCCCCCGGGCTGCCGGTGGCCAAGGCGGAGAACTTCCCGCTGCAGGTGGACTGGGCGAGCCTCAAGCCGCAGGGCTGAAACCGAGGGGCGGCGCCCGGCGCGGGCGCCGCTCACATGCCCATCCGCGACGACGACCCCATGATGGCAAGCGCCCCTCAGGGAGCGTCCTACACTTGCCCCACGGCGCGCCCGTGCAGCCGGCCAACCCAAGGAGTTTTCCCATGTATTGCCTGTTTGTGGCCTATCCGAACAACGAGGGCGGCACCTTCGATTTCGACTACTACCTCAAGACGCACATCCCCATGGTGAGCGAGATGCTGGGGGACAACCTGGTCAGGGTCGAAGTGCGCAAGGGGCTCGCTTCCGGCGATGGCTCGGCCGCGCCCTTCCTGTGCATGGCCAACATCTGGATCAGGTCCATCGACAGCCTGCAGGCGACGCTGCGCAAGAACGGCCAGGCGATCAACGAGGACATCCCGCGCTACACCAACATCGCCCCGCTGCTGCAGGTGGACGAGGTGTTGTCGGGCTGAAAGGGAACACCGTAGGTTGGCGCCGAGCGCAGCGAGGCCCAACGGTGCCGGGCTCGGTCCGCCGCGCGGGGCTTTTAGTGGGGCCCCGCGTGCGCGGGGATGACGGCGTTGCGGGATGCTCCGCATGGCCAGCCACTCCCGCAAACGCGGAGACCATCGAACAGACGTATCCACGACGAGAAAGCCCGCCGATAGGCGGGCTTTCTCATTCCGGGGCGATGCCTCAGCGGCTCGGCGGGAACTGCCGGTGCAGCTGCTCCAGCTCGGCGTCCTTGGTTTCCCACAGCTGGTTGACCCAGAGCTGGAAGGTCTTGCGGTAGTTCTCGTCCTGGTCGTAGCTGCGGCCGATGAATTCCTGGGGAATCGGCATCGCCTGGATGCGCACGATCACCTCGGGGATGTCGCCGGCCATCAGCGTCCAGAAGCTGGGGTTGCCTTCCGGGTAGTGGATGGTGACGTTGAGCAGCGCCTGCATCTGTTCGCCCATGGCGTCGAGGACGAAGGCGATGCCGCCCGCCTTGGGCTTGAGCAGGTACTTGAAGGGCGAGGCCTGTTCGCGGTGCTTGCCCTCGGTGAAGCGCGTGCCTTCGAGGAAGTTGAAGATGCCCACCGGGTTGTCGCGGAACTTGTCGCAGGTGCGCCGGGTGGTTTCCAGGTCCTTGCCCTTCTTCTCCGGGTGCTTGGCCAGGTAGGCCTTGGAGTAGCGCTTCATGAAGGGGAATTCCAGCGCCCACCAGCACAGGCCGATCACCGGGACCCAGATCAACTCCTGCTTGAGGAAGAACTTCAGCGGGCGGATGCGGCGGTTGAGCACGTACTGCAACACCAGGATGTCCACCCAGCTCTGGTGGTTGCTGGTGACCAGGTAGGAATGCTGGTAGTCGAGGCCGTCGAGGCCCTCCACCTTCCAGCGGGTATCGCGCACCAGGTTCATCCAGCCCTTGTTGCAGGTCACCCAGGCTTCGTGGATGAAGTTCACCACCCAGTTCAGCGCCAGGCGCGCCGGGCGCAACGGCAGGATCAGCTTGAGCAGGGTGACGGCGAACAGCGGCCAGCACCAGAACAGGGTGTTGAGCGCCAGCAGCAGGGAGGCGAGTACGCCGCGAACGAAGGCGGGAAGAAAGCTCAGCATGAAGGTCGGGACCTCGTTTCCGGGCGGTCTGTGCCGCCCTGTTGAGGGGATGCCGCGCACGCGGCGGGGCCAGTGGTGGCACAGGTTAACGCCTGTTCACTGAACTGCAAGCGGCAAGGGTGACCACCCGGTCGGGCAGCGTGGCCACCCGCCGGGCGCGGTGCTCAGCCGCGGGTCGCCGCCTGGATGGCGGTCAGGGCGATGGTGTAGACGATGTCGTCCACCAGGGCGCCACGGGAGAGGTCGTTCACCGGTTTGCGCAGGCCCTGCAGCATCGGCCCGACGCTGATCACCTGGGCGCTGCGCTGCACCGCCTTGTAGGTGGTGTTGCCGGTGTTCAGGTCGGGGAACACGAAGACCGTGGCGTGGCCGGCCACCGGGCTGTTTGGCGCCTTCTGCCGGCCGACGCTGTCGATGGCGGCGGCGTCGTACTGCAGCGGGCCGTCGATCAGCAGGTCGGGGCGCGCGGCACGGGCCAGGCGGGTCGCTTCGCGGACCTTCTCCACTTCCTCGCCGCTGCCGGAGTCGCCGGTGGAGTAGCTGATCATCGCCACCTTGGGCTCGATGCCGAAGGCCGCGGCCGAGTCGGCGCTCTGCAGGGCGATCTCGGCCAGCTCGGCGGCACTCGGGTCGGGGTTCACCGCGCAGTCGCCGTAGACCACCACCTGCTCCGGCAGGAGCATGAAGAACACCGAGGACACCAGCTTGTAGCCGGGCGCGGTCTTGATCAGCTGCAGGGCCGGGCGGATGGTGTTGGCGGTGGTGTGCACGGCGCCGGAGACCAGGCCGTCGACCTCGTCCAGGGCCAGCATCATGGTGCCCAGCACCACGCTGTCCTCCAGCTGTGCGGCGGCCATGGGCGCATTGAGGCCCTTGCCCTGGCGCAGCTCGACCATGGGCTCGACGTAGCGCGGGCGGATCAGGTCGGGATCGAGGATCTCCAGCCCCTCGGGCAGGACGATGCCCTGGGCGACGGCGACCGCCTGCACGTCCTCGGGTTTGGCCAGCAGCACGCAACGGGCGATGCCCCGGGCCTGGCAGATGGCGGCGGCCTGCACGGTGCGAGGTTCGGCGCCCTCGGGCAGGACGATGCGCTTGTCGGCCAGCTGCGCGCGCTTGACCAACTGGTGGCGGAAGGCCGGGGGCGAGAGGCGCAGCTCGCGCGGGGTGCCGCAGCGGTCGCGCAGCCAGTCCTGGTCGAGGAAGCGGGCGACGAAGGCGGTGACCTTCTCGGCGCGCTCGCGGTCGTCCACCGGGATTTCCTTGTTCATGCGGTTGAGGTTGGTGGCGGTGTCGTAGGAGCCGGTGGCCACGGCCAGCACCGGCAGGCCGCCCTGCAGGGCGCCACGGCACAGCTCCATGATGCGCGGGTCCGGCGGGAAGTCGCTGCACAGCAACAGGCCGGCCAGGGGCACGCCGTTCATGGCGGCGAGGCTGGCGGCGAGGATGATGTCGTCGCGGTCCCCCGGGGTCACCACCAGCACGCCGGGCTTGAGCAGCGGCACGGTGTTGGGCACGGCGCGGGCGCAGAGGACGATGGTCTGCACGCGGCGCTGGTCGTAGTCGCCGGCGTTGATCACCCGGGCGCCGAGCAGGTCGGCCACATCGCGGGTGCGTGCAGCGTTCAGTTCGTCTTCCCAGGGGATGCAGCCGAGCAGGCGGAAGTCGTCGCTGCGCAGGAGCGAGGAGTTCTCGCGGATCTGCTCGGCGAAGTCGGCCTCGCGCACCTTGTTGAGGATCACCCCGAGCACCTTCGGATCACGCGGCCCGCCGAACAGCTGGGCCTGGATCTCGATGCGGTCGGAGAGCTCGGTGATGGTCTCGTTCTCCGGCGCGGAAACCAGGATCACCTCGGCGTCGAGGCTCTTGGCCAGGTGGAAGTTGACCCGTGCGGCGTAGCTGGCGTGGCGGGTGGGCACCATGCCCTCGACTATCACCACGTCCTTGCCCTCGGCGGCCTGCTGGTAGCGGCTGACGATCTCTTCCAGCAGTTCGTCGAGCTGGCCGTCGCCGAGCATGCGCTCGACCTGGGACAGCTCCAGCGCCTTGGGCGGGGTGAGGCCGTGGGTGCGGGCGATCAGCTCGCTGGAGCGCTCGGGCCCGCGATCGACCGGGTGGGGCTGGGCGATGGGTTTGTAGAAGCCGACCTTGAGGCCGGCCAGTTCCAGGGCACGCACCAGGCCCAGGCTGATGGAGGTGAGGCCGACGCCGAAACCGGTGGGGGCGATGAAGAATGTATGCATGGAGCCGCCTTAGTTGAGCAGGGCGAGGGTGTCGAGGGCGATCTGCCGCTCCTCGTTGGTCGGGACCACGAGGATGCGCGTATGACCGTATTTGTGGATCGGGCCGGCGATGCCACGGATGCAGCGGGCGTTGGCTTCCTTGTCGATGGCCAGGTCGAAGAGCTTCAGGTGCGTCACCGTCTTGCTGCGGATCAGCGGCGAGTTCTCGCCGATGCCGCCGGTGAAGATCAGACCGTCCAGCTGGGGCAGGGCGCAGCTCATGGCCGCGAGGCTCTTGGCCAGGCGGTAGCAGAACACCTCGATGGCCAGGGTGGCGCCGGGGTGGCCCTGCTCGCGGGCCTGTTCCAGGGCACGCATGTCGTTGGAGAGCCCGGACAGCCCCTTGAGGCCGCTCTCGCTGTTGAGCACGCGGGTGATCTCTTCGAGGCTCCAGCCCAGGGTGCTGGCCAGGTGGCTGTGCAGGTTGGGGTCGATGTCGCCGCTGCGGGTGCCCATCGCCAGGCCTTCGAGGGGCGTCAGGCCCATGCTGGTGTCGCGGCTCTGGCCGTCGACGATGGCGCAGGTGGAGCAGCCGTTGCCCAGGTGCGCCGAGAGCCAGCTGCTGTCGCCGATGGACAGCCCGGCGATCTCCGCCGCGCGGTGGCTGACGTAGCGGTGGCTGGTGCCATGGAAACCGTAGCGGCGCACGCCGTGGTCGCGGTAGAGGTGCTCCGGCACGGCGTAGCGGTAGGCGTGCTCGGGCAGGCTTTGATGGAAGGACGTGTCGAACACCGCCACCTGGGGCAATTGCGGGTAGACGCTCATGGCCGCCTCTATGCCCTGCAGCGCCGCCGGGTTGTGCAGCGGGGCGAGGGGGGCGATGGCGCGGATCGCGGCGATCACCTCCTGGTCCAGGCGGTGCGCCGAGGTGAAGCGTTCGCCGCCGTGCACCACGCGGTGGCCGATGCCGTGCAGCTTGCCGCCGGTGGCCGCCTGCACCAGGGGGAGCAACTGCGAGAGGGCGACGCGGTAGTCCCCGTTGGGAATCATCAGGCTGTCCTTGTCGCCGCCGCGCTGCCAGCGCAGTTCGGCGTCGCGGCTGCCCAGGCGCTCGGCGATGCCGAACAGGGGGAATTGCGAATGGGCCTCGCTGACCAGGGCGAACTTGATCGACGAGCTGCCACAGTTGATCACCAGAATGTTGCGTGAGGGCATCATTGCTCCTTGGTAGTTTCGGGGGCCGCGCCACGGGCGCACCAGCCACAGGAAAAAGGCTGGCCGCGCCGTGCTTCGCGCTGTGCCGGGTCCAGCACCCAGGCACGTGATTGCCAGGGCGGCTGGTGGCGCAGGTGCTGGGTGTGGCCGCAGGACAAGACTGCCACCCAATGGCCGTCGTCATCCTGGCGGAAGTCAAGCAAGCGTACGATCCGTCCGTCATCCTTCGGGTCGCAATCGGCCGACTTGGCAGTTAGACTTGCACGTTCTTCAATCTTCTCCAAAAGGTCTCGCACCATGCTGATCGCCGCCAACAAGGCTGTCTCCATCGACTATACGCTCACCAACGACGCCGGTGAGGTCATCGACAGCTCCGCTGGCGGCGCGCCGCTGGTGTACCTGCACGGTTCCGGCAACATCATCGTCGGCCTGGAAAAGGCCCTGGAAGGCAAGCAGGCCGGTGATGCGATCAAGGTCGCCATCGAGCCCGAGGAAGCCTACGGCGAATACAGCGCCGAGCTGGTCGCCACCCTCAGCCGCGCCATGTTCGAAGGCGTCGATCAACTGGAAGTCGGCATGCAGTTCCACGCCTCCGGCCCGGACGGCGGCATGCAGATCGTCACCATCCGCGACATCGACGGCGACGACGTGACCGTGGACGGCAACCACCCGCTGGCCGGCCAGCGCCTGAACTTCGACGTGAAAGTGGTCAACGTGCGTGAAGCCAACGCCGAAGAGATCGCCCACGGCCACATCCATGGCGAAGGTGGTCACCACCACTGATCGGCGAGCGGCCAGGCGACTTGCGGCAACGCTCTGTCGCCATTGGGCTGCTAAGCTCTGATCAACCGAAAAGGCGCCTACGGGCGCCTTTTTTGTCCCGCTGCGTTGTTCCCCTTGCGACGATCCAGGAGTTTGTCATGAGTGCATTCCACGACCTCAACCTGCGCGCCCTCGACGGTCAGGAGCTGCCTCTGGCGCCCTACAAGGGGCAAGTGGTTCTGGTGGTCAACGTAGCCTCCAAGTGCGGGCTGACACCGCAATACGCCGGGCTGGAAAAGCTCCAGCAGCAGTACCGCGACAAGGGCTTCACCGTGCTCGGCCTGCCCTGCAACCAGTTCGCCGGCCAGGAGCCGGGCAGCGAGGACGAGATCCGCGAGTTCTGCAGCCTCAACTACGGCGTCAGCTTCCCGCTGGGCAGCAAGCTGGAGGTCAACGGGCCGGGACGTCATCCGCTGTATCGCCTGCTGGCGGGAGAGGGCGCCGAGTTCCCCGGCGACATCACCTGGAACTTCGAGAAGTTCCTCGTCGGGCAGGACGGCCGCGTGCTGGCACGCTTCTCTCCGCGTACCGCCCCGGATGATCCCGCGCTGGTGCTGGCCATCGAGAAGGCGCTGGGCTGAGTCGTTCCCCCTGCTCGACGGCGGTACCGGTGTAGGGTGGATGGCGCTTTTTCATCCACCAGGCGAGGCCACCGGGAAGCCCCGTGGTGGCAGCCCTGCGGCCTGCCTGGCGACTGAAGTCGCCCCTACATGGGCCGTGGTGGGGATTGTTGGTCGGGTGCAACCCGACAACGCCGCACCCACCCTTCGCGGGTTTCACCCGCCCTACGGCCTGAAGTCGCCCCTACATGAGTCGTGATTGGGAGGCACATTCCGTGGGAGCGAATTCATTGGCTCTGTCTGCGTTAAGTGTTGCTAGAAGATTTGAGCCCAGCTGATTGCCGAGCTCTGATGATGTTTCTGGTTTCGCCCCCCCGGGCGAGTCTCTTTTGGCAGTCGTCGGGGTGCCGAACCACCCAAAAGAAACCAAAAGGGCTTGCCCCATCATCCGGCCCCGGCTTCGCCGGGGTTCCCTCACTCCATCGCCGTTACTCGCTACGCTCGCCCTTCGGGCCGCACTGAAGTGCGTTCGCCGCAAGCGTCGTCTGGGGGCCGGCGCGATGGGCCATCCATGGCCTGGCGCGCCTCTCGCGACATCCATGCCGCTCGTCCCCCGGCGCAACGACTGCGTTCGGCCTCCTGGAGGGGCGTTGGCGGCTGCTCCAACTTCTTCGTCCAGCGCATCTCCATGTGGTGCGCACGGGCTTTCGTAGGATGGTGTAGAGCGAAGCGAAACCCATGCGGTGGCGGTGGCACGAACCCTTGGGTGCCCGGAAAGAGCCGTGCTTGAGGGCTTGCATTAAAGCCACAACAGCTAACGCAGACAGAGCCAATTCATTCGCGATGGAGCCCCCAGTCGCTCGCAGCCAGGTGCCGGCGACGGGGCTTTCGCGGCTGAAGCCACTCCCACAGGGGGCTCGCAGCGGGGCCGAACATCGCTGCGTTGGGCCTCGCTGCCCTCGGCGCCAACCTACGACGCCCACACAGCCCTTACCTTCACCACAGGCCATTACCGCTGGGTAAGGCGCGCCTGCTTTCTGACCCAAAATCACCCTGATCAATAGTGCTGTGCCGAGCGAGACGACCGGTCATATGCTCGGCGCCATGAACAGCATCCGACTCGACAAGCGTGACCTGATCCTGGCCAAGGGCACCGGCGTGATGACCCGCTCGGGCTATCACGGCACCGGTGTGCAGGAGATCGTCCAGGCGGCGGGGATTCCCAAGGGGTCCTTCTACCATTACTTCGCCAGCAAGGAAGATTTCGCCCTGCAGGCACTGGACTACCTCTACTCGCCGCGCCTGGAGCGCTATGCCCAGGCCCTGTCCGATCCGGCGAAGAGCCCGTGCCAGCGAGTGCTCGACTACTACGGTGAACTGGTCAGCCACTTCACCCGCCACGAGAAGCTGGAATACCACTGCTTCATCGGCAGCCTGAGCTTCGAGATGGCCGAACTGTCGCCGGCCATCGGCGCCCAGGTGGACGCCATCCTGCAGCGCTCGGCGGACATCCTCCAGGCCTGCCTGGAAGAGGCGCAGCGTGCCGGCGAGCTGCCGGAGGACGAGGACTGCGCCAACCTCGCCGGCTTCATCGCCAACGCCTGGCAGGGCGTGCTCACCCGCCTCAAGGTCGGCGCCGGTGCCCGGCCGCTGTTCGATTTCATGACCCGCCTGCAGCGCCTGCTGCGGGTGTGACCCCCTAAAAAGCCCTTAAACGAGACGACCGGTCACTTGGCCGGAATCAGGAGACCCCGATGACCGCATCCGTAGACGCCCTGTTCGCCCCCTTCCGCCTCGGCGCCCTGGAGCTGCCGACCCGCGTGGTGATGGCGCCCATGACCCGCTCCTTCTCCCCGGGCGGCGTGCCCACCGAGCAGGTGGTCGAGTACTACCGCCGCCGTGCCGCGGCCGGCGTCGGCCTGATCGTCACCGAAGGCACCACCATCGGCCACCAGGCCGCCAATGGTTACCCCCACGTGCCGCGTTTCTACGGCGAGGACGCCCTGGCCGGCTGGAAGCAGGTGGTCGATGCCGTGCACGCCGAAGGCGGCAAGATCGTCCCGCAGCTGTGGCACGTGGGCAACGTGCGCCGCCTGGGCACCGAGCCGGACGCCAGCGTCCCCGGCTACGGCCCCAGCGAGAAGCTCAAGGACGGCCAGGTGGTGGTCCACGGCATGACCCAGCAGGACATCGATGACGTCGTCGCCGCCTACGCCCAGGCCGCCCGTGACGCCAAGGCCATCGGCATGGACGGCGTGGAACTGCACGGCGCCCACGGCTACCTGATCGACCAGTTCTTCTGGGAAGGCACCAACCAGCGCACCGACGGCTACGGCGGCAGCCTGGCCAACCGCTCGCGCTTCGCCATCGAGGTGATCAAGGCCGTGCGCGAGGCCGTCGGCCCCGACTACCCGATCATCTTCCGCTTCTCCCAGTGGAAGCAGCAGGACTACACCGCCCGCCTGGTGCAGACCGCCGAGGAGCTGGAAGGCTTCCTCAAGCCGCTGTCCGAGGCCGGCGTGGACATCTTCCACTGCTCCACCCGCCGCTTCTGGGAGCCGGAATTCGACGGCTCCGACCTCAACCTGGCCGGCTGGACCCGCAAGCTCACCGGCAAGCCCACCATCACCGTCGGCAGCGTCGGCCTGGATGGCGAGTTCCTGCAGTTCATGGTCAAGACCGACAAGGTCGCCCAGCCGGCCAACATCGAAGGCCTGCTGGAACGCCTGAACAAGGAGGAGTTCGACCTGGTGGCCGTGGGCCGCGCCCTGCTGGTGGACCCGGACTGGGCGACCAAGGTCCGCGAAGGCCGCATGCAGGACATCCTGCCGTTCAGCCGCGACGCCCTGACCAGCCTGGTCTGAGCATGACCCCCGGTGCGCCGGCCTGGCCGGCGCACCCATTTCCAGCCCCGTCTCGTGCGGGGCTTTTTTATGCCTCGCGATATGCCGTCGAACCCTCAATCGGTTGGGCTGACTTGGCCGGGTGGAAGGCGCATGGTCGCGAACATCACAACAAGCGCCGGTTCACCGGCCGAAGGAGTAGTCGTCATGCGCACTGGACTGGTAGTGGATGCCACTTGTGACCTGCCTCAGGAGTTCCTCGCCGCCCACGGCATCCGTGTGCTGCCGATCCGTATCCACCTGGGGCGCGAGGCCCTGGTGGACCGTCGCGTGCCGGAAGCCACGCGGCAGTTCTATGCCGAGCAGCTGGCCGGCGTCGCCCCCGGGGACCACAGCGACGCGCTGTCGGTGGCGGAGATGCAGCAGTGGTTCCTCGAAGAGCTGGTGACCGCCTACGACCATGTCATCTGCCTGACCATCTCCAGCCTGCGCAGCCCGATCTTCGAGCACGCCACCCAGGCCTCCTTCGGCCTGCTCCAGCATTACCGCGAGCGCCGTGCCGAGGCCGGCCTCAACAGCCCCTTCGCCATGCGCGTGGTGGATGGCCGCAGCATGTTCGCCGGCAGCGCCGTGCTCGCAGCAGAGGCGGCCCGGCTGATCGCCGGCGGCGCCCACCCGAGCGCCGTGCGTGCGCGCCTGGAACAGTTGTCGGAAAGCGTCTGCACCTTCCTCATCGCCGACGACCTCGGCCACCTGCGTCGGCGCGGCTTCCAGAAGGGCGAGCGCGGCGGCCTGCTCGACCGCATGCGCGGCGCGGCCCTGGGGCTGGGCTCGCTGCTGGATGTGAAACCGGTGATCAGCGTGCAGCAGGGCGAGGACAAGCCGGTGTCCCTGGCACCCAGCTTCGAGCGCGCGGCGGAGAAGCTGCTGGCCCACGCTACCGCCCAGGTGTTGGCGGGCGAGCTGCTGGCGCCGCAGCTGTGCCTGAGTTACGCGGGGGATTTGTCGGTGGTGCGCGACCTGCCGGGGTTCGCCCAGCTGGAGGCGACCTGCGCCCAGCGCGAGGTGAACCTGCAGGTGGCGATGCTCAGCCCCACCGGGGCCATCAACCTGGGCAAGGGCGCCCTGAGCCTGGCCTTCGCCGCCCCACCCCGGCCCTTCGGCTGATCAGCGCTGCAGGCGGTCCAGCCCCGGCGCCGGCTGGGGCTCGGGCAGTGCCTGGTGGACGCTGTGCAGGTGCTGTTCAAACTGCTGGATGATCGCCTCCCAGCCCTGGCGGCCCGCATGCTGGCGTGCGTTCAGGCGCACCCGGCGCAGGGTCTCGCTGTCTTCCAGCAGCCAGCAGGCGGCATCGCTGAAGGTCACCGGCACGTCCGGCATCGCCAGTGCGCCGTTGTGCCCGTGGCGGATGTGCTGCGCCGCCGCGGCCTGGTCGAAGGCCACCACGCCGAGCCCCGAGGCGAGGGCCTCGAGCACCACGTTGCCGAAGGTCTCGGAGAGGCTGGGGAACAGGAACAGGTCGCTGGAGGCGTAATGCCTGGCCAGCTCCTCGCCCCGTTGCAGGCCACGGAACAGGGCGTCCGGCAGTTCCGCCTGGAGTTGCGCGCGCTGCGGCCCGTCGCCCACCAGTATCAGCTTCATGGTCTTCTGTGGATAAGCCTGCTGCAGGGCGCGGAAAGTCGGGCCGAGCAGCTTGAGGTTCTTCTCCGGCGCCAGGCGGCCGACGTGCAGCACGGCGATGTCGTCCGGTCCCAGGCCCCAGGATTCACGCAGCGCGGCGCAGCGCCGGGCCGGGTTGAACAACTGGCCGTCGACGCCGCGCGAGAGCAGCGCCAGGCGCTCGAAGCCGCGACGCCGCAGTTCTTCGCTCTGGCTGGCGCTGGGCACCAGGGTCAGTTGCGAGGCGTTGTGGAACCAGCGCAGGTAGTTGGTCATCAGGCGGGTCAGCAGGCCGACGCCGTAGTGCCCGGTGTACTGCTGGAAGTTGGTGTGGAAGCCGCTGATCGCCGGGATGCCCAGGCGCCGCGCGGCGCGCAGGGCGGAGAGGCCGAGCGGGCCTTCGGTGGCGATGTAGAGCACGTCCGGGCGCTTGCGCTTCCAGCGCGCGACCAGCTTGTGCAGGCTCGACTGGCCCCATTGCAGGCCGGGGTAGCCGGGCAGCGGCCAGCCGCGCACCAGCAGCAGCTCGTCGCTGCTCTTGACCCCCTGGTCGCAGGCCTGGCGCGGGCGCACCAGTTGCAGGCGGTGGCCACGGGCGCGCAAGCCGTCGCACAGGCGCGCCAGGGTGTTGGCGACGCCGTTGATCTCCGGCAGGAAGGTTTCGCTGATCAGCGAGATGTTCAGGGGCAGCAGGCTCATGGATGCAGTGTCGATCAGCGCCATGTAGCCAGTGTGAAATTTGTATGACGGCTGGGTGACAGCCCCGGCGCGAGCGGCCGGGGCAGGGTGGTTCAGGCCTGCGGCAGGGCCTTCTCGCCGCCTTCACGGACCCAGAAAAGCGTGGCCCCGGCGACGGCGGCGGGCATCATCACGATGTTGACGAAGGGGATCAGCAGCGCCAGGTACACCGAGCCGCCGAAGCCCAGGCTCTGCCAGCGCTTCTCGCGCAGCCAGGCGAGCATCTCGTTCCAGCCCAGCTTGTGGTTGTCCGCCGGGTAGTCGATGTACTGCACGGCCATCATCCACACGCCGAAGAGGAACCACAGCGGCGTCGCCACCAGGTTCACCCCGGGAATGAAGCTGAGGATCAGCAGGCCGATGGCCCGTGGCAGGAAGTAGCCCAGCTTGCGCAGTTCGCGGCCCACGGTGCGCGGCACCATGGCGGTGAGTTCGGCCCAGCTGAAGGGGGGGAAATCATCCTGGCCGCGCACCACCACTTCCACCTTCTCGGCGAGGAAGCCGTTGAACGGCGCGGCGATGATGTTGGCGATCATGGTGAAGCTGAAGAACACCATCAGCAGTACCAGGATCACGAACAGCGGCCAGATCAGGTATTCGAGGAAGCTCGCCCAACTCGGCAGGCTGGGCATGAAGGCATCGACCCAGCCGCTGAACTGCTGCATGGCGAAGCCGATCAGGGCGATGAACAGGACCAGGTTGAGCGTCAGCGGCAGCAGTACGAACAGGCGCAGGCCTGGGCTGAGGATGAGTTTCAGGCCTTCGCCGAGGTATTGCGGGCCGGACAGGGCGGGGGCGGGCATCGAGGGCTCCAGAGGGTGGACATGGCGCGACCTTACCGGCTTTGCGTGACCGGTAAAAGCGGCTGCGTCGCGCTTCCCACCGAGCGATAGGACGGCCCTATGGTCGGGATAAGGAATACACATTTCCCGGCCCCGGGGGCGCTCGGTAGCCTTGCCAGCAATTTCGGGGCTCCGGCAGTCGCCAGGCCCGCCCCACCGGTTCGCGAGATCGCTGCATTCCTGAAAGCCTTCCCCAAGTGCCCGCAGCGATCTCCTTTTATTTCACGAGGTGTCAGCCATGTCCGCCACGCGCCATTCCCGGGTCATCATCCTCGGCTCCGGCCCCGCCGGTTACAGCGCGGCCGTCTATGCCGCGCGTGCCAACCTCAGGCCGCTGCTGATCACCGGCATGCAGGCCGGCGGCCAGCTGACCACCACCACCGAAGTCGACAACTGGCCCGGCGACCCCCACGGCCTCACCGGCCCGGCGCTGATGCAGCGCATGCAGGCGCACGCCGAGCGTTTCGAGACCGAGATCGTCTTCGACCACATCAATGCCGTGGACCTGGCCGGCAAGCCCTTCACCCTGCGCGGTGACAGCGGCACCTACACCTGTGACGCGCTGATCATCGCCACCGGTGCCAGCGCCCGCTACCTGGGGCTGTCGTCGGAGGAGCGCTTCATGGGCAAGGGCGTGTCCGCCTGTGCCACCTGCGACGGCTTCTTCTACCGCAACCGCGAAGTGGCGGTGGTGGGCGGTGGCAATACCGCCGTGGAGGAGGCGCTGTACCTGGCCAACATCGCCAGCAAGGTGACCCTGGTGCATCGCCGCGAGACCTTCCGTGCCGAGAAGATCCTGCAGGACAAGCTCACGGCGCGCATCGCCGAAGGCCGCATCGTGCTCAAGCTCAACGCCCAGGTGGAAGAAGTGCTGGGCGATGACATGGGCGTCACCGGCGTGCGCCTGCGCCACAACGACGGCAGTGCCGACGAGCTCAAGGTGGATGGCCTGTTCGTCGCCATCGGCCATACGCCTAACACCTCGCTGTTCGAGGGTCAGCTGGCCCTGCGCGACGGCTACCTGGTGGTCAACGGCGGCCGCGACGGCAATGCCACCGCCACCAACATCCCCGGCGTGTTCGCGGCGGGCGACGTGGCCGATCACGTCTACCGCCAGGCCATCACCTCGGCCGGTGCCGGGTGCATGGCGGCACTGGATGCGGAGCGCTACCTCGACGAGGTCTGAGGAGTGTGACTGTCCAGGTGTTGGGCCTCGCTGCGCTCGGCGCCAACCTGCGGTGCACGTCATCCTCGTGAACAAAAGGCCCCGCTTCGGCGGGGCTTTTTCATGGCGCGCGATTCACACCAGGGTGCTGATGGGCAATTCGTCCAGGCTCAGGGTGCGGGCGCTGATGCGCAGGAACTGGTCGCTGGCCTTGAGCACCAGGCCGTTGGGGTCGAGGGCAAGTTCTGTGCTGCGTCGGCCCTGGGGTTCGCAACGGTAGAGGGTCTGTTCCGCTTGCCGGCGCAGGCATTGGTAGCGCTGGCTGCGAGCCTGCACGGCGAGGCTGGGCAGGTCGATGAAGACGATCTGCATCTCCTCGCTCTGGCCGCATTCGAGGGCGCTGCGCTGCAGGATCGGCGTGTGGGTGAAGGGGCTGGCGGAGAGCATCACCTGCTGGCAGGCGTCGAGGTCGCCGCGCGGCTGGCCGTCCAGGCGCCACTGGCCACGGATGTCGCGCTGCAGGCGCAGGCTGGCCTGGCCGTGGTTGTCGACCTTTATCCACAGGCTGCGAAAGCGCCAGCAGGGGTCGTAGTCGAGCACGTAGGTGGCGGCGAAGCTCTGCCCGCCGGCACTGAGCATGAGGTGGCTGCTGGCGTGGATGCCGGCGCTGTCGACATGCAGGCGCAGGTTCTCGATGCCGGGGTTGGTCCAGGGTTTCCACACGAGGGTCTGTTGCATCCATGCGACTCCGAAACTGCACGGGAAGGGGAACGCACAACGGGCGTATATGCGTAGGACACCGTCCCTGGTGTTCCCGATACGTCGCGCAGAATACGTTGTTCCCTTTGTGACGTCTGTCAGCTTTCTCTGACAGATGAGCAGCGCCCGGAGCGCTGCCCGGCACCGCCTCAGGCCTTGCGCTTGAGCGGCTCGCCGTCGAAGCGAACACCGGCCAGGCCGGTTTCCATGAGGGCGCGGATGTTGCCGTGGTCGCTGCCCTGCGGCGTGGCCAGCACGGCGCGGTAGTGCTCGCCGAAGGCCAGCAGCGCCTCGTCCAGGCCCAGGCCTTCGAGCAGGGCCAGGCCGAGGGTCTTGCAGGAGCCCTCGTTCTGCCCGGCGGCGTTTTCCACCTTGCCGTTGGCGAAGGCGGTGGGTTGGTAGTCGTAGCCGGCGGCGATGAACGCCAGGGTGTCGGCGAAGGCGTGCTGGCCGCTGCGCAGGCGGGCGCGGAAATCGATCAGGGTCATTCTTTGTTCGCTTTGTTGAAGGCCGCTTGCTGCTCGGCACTGGCTTCTTTCTGGTACTTGGCCTTCCAGTCGGCATAAGGCATGCCGTAGACCTCTTCGCGGGCCTGGTCGGGAGTGACCTCGACGCCGAGGTCGTCGGCGGCGGCCTTGTACCACTTGGACAGGCAGTTGCGGCAGAAGCCGGCGAGGTTCATCAGGTCGATGTTCTGCACGTCCGGGCGGCTGCGCAGGTGCTGGATTAGTTGGCGGAAGGCGGCGGCTTCGAGTTCGAGGCGTTCTTGCTCGTTCATCGCAGTACTCCTGGGCTCGGGTGGCGGGTGCGCCGGGATGATAAGAGTGGCCCGCGGCGGCGGCAATGCCCGGAGAGCGCCCGGGCATCACGGGGTTTCGTCAGCGGTGGCCGGCGAGGGTGATGGACACCGACTCGGCGAAACGCAGGGCGTGGGGCTTGTCCACTTCCACTTCGGCGTAGCGCACGCTGGGGTTGGCCATGACCAGGTCGAGGATCTCCTGGGTCAGGCGCTCCAGCAGGGCGAAGCGGTTCTCCTCGACATGGCGGATGATCGCCTTGGTGATGGTGCGGTAGTTGAGTGCGTGCTCGATGTCGTTGCCTTCAACGGCCTCCACGGCGGGGTAGAGGATGGTCAGGTTGATCAGCACGTCCTGCTTGTTGAGGATCTCTTCTTCCTTGATCCCGATGAAGGTACGCAGGCGCAGGTCCTTGACGCGGATTCGCGCCATTCCGGGCTCCAGTCGCGGCATTGTTACTTGCTCCGTCCAATCAGTTGCAGGAATTCGTGACGGGTCGTCGAGCTCTCGCGGAACGCGCCGAGCATCACCGAGGTGAGCATCTGCGAATTCTGCTTCTCCACGCCACGCATCATCATGCACATGTGCTGGGCCTCGATGACCACGGCCACTCCGGCCGCGCCGGTCACGCTTCGGATCGCCTCGGCGATCTGCCGGGTCAGGTTCTCCTGGATCTGCAGCCGGCGCGCGAACATGTCGACGATGCGCGCCACCTTGGACAGCCCCAGCACCTTGCCGGTGGGAATGTACGCCACATGGGCCTTGCCGATGAAGGGCAGCAGGTGGTGCTCGCAGAGGGAATAGAGCTCGATGTCCCGCACGATGACCATCTCGTCGTTGTCGGACGCGAACAGCGCGCCGTTGACGATCTCGTCCAGCGATTGTTCATAGCCGTGGCACAGGTAGCGCATGGCCTTGGCGGCGCGCTTGGGGGTGTCCAGCAGGCCTTCGCGCTGCGGGTCCTCGCCCAGGCCGAGAAGGATTTCCCGGTAATGGTGGGGCAGTTGTTCGCTCATCGATGGTTTCCTCGCGGCCGCCTCACTTGAGGTGGCGGCCACCGTTCAGTGTCAGGGTGGTTCCGGTGACGTAGGGGGTGTCCAGCAGGTAGCGCAGGCCCTGGTAGACCACCTCGGCGCCCGGCTCGATGCCCAGCGCGGATTTGGCCAGGGTCTTCTCGCGGTACGCCGCGTCGTCGTTGTCGTTGAACATCACCAGCGCCGGCGCGATGCCGTTGACCTTGATGGCCGGGGCGTAGCGCGCGGCGAAGGAGAGGGTGAGGTTGTCCAGCCCGGCCTTGCTGGCGCAGTAGGCGATGCGCTTCTCGCTGCCCTTGCGCGCCACGTCGTCGCTGATGTGGACGATGTCGGCCGGGCCGCCGTGGCGCAGCAGCGCTTCGGCATGCAGGTTGATCAGGTAGGGCGCCAGCATGTGCACGCTGAACATCCGCTGGAAGGCCTCGGCTTCGTGGCCGGGGGCTTCGGTGAGCCAGTCGGAGGCGTTGTGCACGATGGCCCGCAGGTGCGGGGTGGCGGCCTTGAGACGTTCGATGAAGGCGAGGATCCCGGCTTCATCCGAGAAGTCCGCCGCGATCACGCAGGCACCGCGCTCACGCAGGCGGTGCACGCCATCGCGCTCGGTGCGGTAGCTGATGATCACCGGCTGGCCGTCGTCCAGCAGGCGCTCGGCGCAATGCAGGCCCACGCGCTGGCTGGCGCCGGTGATCAGGATGGGAGCGGCCGAAGGGCTCATGAGGGGCCTCGAGGCAGGACGATGCCCGGGGAGGGGCGGAATGCTGAAAACTTATACCAGAAGCCCGTATTTGTACAATTGTTGGCGCCGCAAAAATACGGATTCCGACTGTGATTTCAGCCAAGGCCTTGATTTATGTGGGGTTATAGAAGAGCTGAGCGCTTTTTTTTGGTTGTACAGGTGTGGCGCCTGTACAACCTTTGTGACGTTATCGCGAGGGAGCGGTGGCGCCTGGGCGGCGGGTGCGGGAGGCGGGTGCGTTGAGCCAGAAGGCCAGCAGGCGGGTGGACAACGGGATGAACCAGTAGGTCATCAGCGGCGTCAGCGCCAGGGTGCTGATCAGGACGCGCACCACCAGCGGCAGGTCGGTCAGCCAGGGACCGAAGCACAGGTTGAAACCCAGCGACACTGGGAAGAACGCCAGCCAGATGGCCACGCTCTGCTTCCAGCGTGGCGGGCGGCGATCGGCACTGCCGAACCACGCGTCCAGGCCCAGGGCGCGGTGTTCATGGGGCTGCTCGAAGAGGCCGGTGCCGCGCTCCAGCCAGGCGCGGCGCGAAGCGGAGTGCTCCCAGGCCGACAGGGTCGACTCGTCGGCAAAGCGGAAGATCATCTGGAATTCGTCGTCTTCAGGAGGCGGCGCGAGCACGCCGGAGCCGAGGTAGCCGGGGAAGTCGGCAGCCAGTTGCTCGCCTTCGCGCAGCCAGGCCATGAAAGCGGAGTAGCGCTCGCGGGAAACGCGGCGCGCCACCATGAGGGTGACGGGATCGGCAGACATCGTGTATCTCCACTGAACGGGCACCCGGCCGGGTAGGCGGGGCGCGAAACGCAGCCCGGGGTGATGGGCTGCGTATTCGAAGAGGCAAGGATTATTCCGGATTCGCGAAAAATCGCCAGGGGTACGTCTCCTTGCGGGGTGCAGGCAGACAGCCGGTCGCTGGCGTCGCGCGGGGTGGCATGCGCTGCACCGGGCTGGTGCAGCCCGCCCGTCAGAGATGCATTCGAGCGCGAGGCCCGTGCTGGGTTAAACTCAGGCGCATCGTCCATCCACCGCAGCCGATCATGATCGAACCCGCCGCCGCCCCTCAGGCCGATATCGCCATGCAGCAGGAAGAACTGTTCCCCATCCGCGAGGTTTCCCGCCTCACTGGCGTCAACCCGGTCACCCTGCGTGCGTGGGAGCGGCGCTATGGCCTGATCAAGCCGACCCGCACCGACAGCGGCCATCGCCTCTATTCCTTCGCCGACATCGAGGCGGTGCGCAACATCCTCGCCTGGATGGATCGCGGCGTGGCGGTGAGCAAGGTGGGCACCATCCTGGCCCGCAGCGCCCAGGCCAAGGCACCGGCGGTGCCGGCCTACCAGGGTGTGGCGAGCGCCGAGTGGGTCGAGCTCCAGGCGCAGCTGCGCCGGGTCCTGGCGAGCTTCGACGAAGCGGGCGTGGAGCGTCTCTACGGCCAGGTGTTCTCCACCTACCCGGTCCCGGTGGCGTTCCAGGATGTCCTGATGCCGGTGTGGCGCGACCTGCTGCTGCGCCAGGACGAATACGGCGCAGCCAGCGAATGGGCCTTCCTCGACGCCTTCCTGCGCGCGCGGGTGCTGCAGCGCCTGCAATTGGCGCGCAACCTTGCGGATGACCGCGTGCTGTTGGCACCCATTCCCGGCGAATGCCGCGAACTGGAGCTGCTGGTGGCCGGCCTGTTGATGGGCAGCGATGAGGTGGCGGTCAGCGTCCTGGGGCTCGAGCAACCCCTCCAGGAGCTGGCGCTGGTCTGCGAGAAGATGCGGCCCCAGGCGCTGGTGCTGTTCTCCAACCACCCGCCGCAGGACGATGCGGCCAGCCGCCTGTCCCGTCTCGCCCTGACCCTCGATTGCCCCCTGGCCCTGGCCGGTGAGGCGGCGGACCTCCTGGGTGACAGCCTCGATGGTTCGCCCGTCGCCTGCCTGGGCAATGACGGCCGTTCGATGCAGCGGCGCCTGGCGCAGTTCCTTGCGGGGCACCTGGACACCTGAGTCGGCTCGGGTTTGAAGTTTTTTCGATGCGATCCCTGTACAAATCTGTTTTATGTACAAGAATCGTCAGTGAACCTTCCAACTGCGCAACCGGCCGCCAACGCGTCCCCCTCCTTGTTCCTCTTCGGCCGCCGGTCTTTTATTCCCACAGGACGCCTCGCCTCGCGCGGGGCGTCCTGTCTCGTTTCCGCCGCTCAGCCCTTGGCCGCCAGCTCCGCCTTCAAGGCCGCCACTTCCGCCTCCAGCTCGCGGACCCGCTGCCGGGCCTCGATCTCGGGCGTGACGTTCTTCTGGATGCCGATGAAATAGGTCAACTGGTCACCCTCGTTGAACACGGGGGTGATCGACAGCTCGTTCCAGAAGGGGCTGCCGTCCTTGCGGTAGTTGCGCAGGATCTGCCGGCACGGTTCGCCCTTGCGGATCGCCTGGCGGATGGCGGCGAGGCCGATCTGGTCGCGGTCCTCGCCCTGCAGGAAACGGCAGTCCTGGTAGAGGATGTCGTCGCGGGCGTAGCCGGTGAGTTGCTCGAAGGCGCGGTTGGCGTAGATGAGGATGTTGTCCTCGCCCTCCTGCTCGGCGACGACGATGCCGTCGTTGGACGCGTCGATCACCAGTTGCAGCAGCTTGGCGTTGATCATGTAGAGGCTCTCGGTTCGGTGGCTCCGAGATTCTAAGACATCGGCCCAGGCTTTCCACTTGCGGCATAATGCGCGCCGTTTGCCAACGTTTCAGGAGTTGTCATGAAAGTCGCCATTCTCTCCGGGTCGGTCTACGGCACCGCCGAAGAAGTTGCCCGCCATGCCGAGCGCCTGCTCAAGGCCGCCGGTTTCGAGGCCTGGCACAAGGCCCACATGGGGCTCGACGAGCTCAAGGCCTTTGCCCCGGACGCCTTCCTCACCGTGACCTCGACCACCGGCATGGGCGAACTGCCGGACAACCTGCTGCCGCTCTACCACAGCATCCGCGACCAGCTCCCCGACTGGCGTGGCCGCCCCGGCGCCGTGCTGGCCCTGGGCGACTCCAGCTACGACCAGTTCTGCGGGGGAGGCGAGCAGGTGCGCGAGCTCTACGCCGAGCTGGGCATCCGTGAAGTCGTGGAAATGCTGCGCGTGGACTCCAGTGAGACCGTGACCCCCGAAGTCGACGCCGAGCCCTGGATCGCCGGGCTCATCCAGGCCCTGCGCGGCGCCTGATCCCGCCCTGATCGCGGCCCGGTCAGAGCCGGGCCAGCGGTCCCTTCTCCCGCAACAACGCCAGCCAGGCCTGCGCCGCCTTCGACAGGTAGCCGCCGCGTCGCCAGACGAAGGCGATGTCCCAGCGCAGGTCCGGTTCGCGCAGGGGCAGCCGGATGATCCCCGGCCGTTCCAGCTGGCGGGCGACGATGCGCGGCAGCAGCACCACCCCCTGGCCGGCCGCCACCAGCGCGGCGAGGAAGTCTGCCTGGCCGCTGCGCCCGGCCTCGCGCGGGGTGAAGCCGGCCTGCTTGCAGGCCTGCAGCAGGCGGTCGTTGAGGGTGAAGCTCTGCTGGTAGAGCAGGAAGGCCGAGTCGGCGAGCTGCGCCAGGGCCAGGCTTTGCTGGTCGTGCAGGGGATGGTCGGCCGGCAGCAGCACGTCCAGCGGCTCGTTGCAGAACGGCTGGTGGTCGAACGCCGGGTCGGTGGGCGTGAGGCTCCCGCTGAGTTCCAGTTCGCCCTGCAGGATGGCCTGCTCCAGCAGCTTGCTGCCGCCCTCGGCGAGGTGCACGTTGATGTTCGGGTAGCGCCGCCGGTATTCGCTGAACAGCTCGGCGAACAGCACCTCGCCCCCCAGCAGCGGCAGGCCCAGGCGCAACTCGCCGCGCTTGAGCTGGCTGAGGTCGTGGAGCTCGCTGTGCAGGTCCTGGCGCAGGCGCAGCATCTCCTCGGCGCGGCGCAGCACCAGCGCGCCGGCCTCGGTCAGGCGCAGGTGCGGGCCGTTGCGCTCGAGCAGTTGCACGTCGAGGCGCTGCTCCAGCTGCGCGACCTGTTTGCTGATGGTCGACTGGGTGGCGTGCAGGGCGCGCCCGGCCTGGGTGAAGCCGCCCTGGCGGACGACCTCGACGAAGCTGCGGAGCTGGTTGAATTCCATTGAGGTATTCCAGTTTCGAATGGCGGCAAGTCGAACAATTCGCTTTTGGGATGATAGGCGTCGCCCTAAGCTGGTGACCAGTCCCGGAGTCACCCGCCATGCCCCGTCTCATGCACCTTTCCCGTCTTTGCCTGCAGCTCGCCGTGCTCATCGGCCTCTACCTGCTCGGCTGCCAGATCGCCACCTGGCTCGCCTGGCCGATTCCGGGCGGGGTGATCGGCCTCGGCCTGCTGCTCGCCGCCTTCGCCAGCGGCCGGGTACAACCGGCCGCGCTGCAACTGGGCGCCGGCCTGCTGATGGCGGAGATGCTGCTGTTCTTCATCCCCGCCCTGATGAGCCTGCTGGACTACGGCGCCCTGCTGCGCAGCGAGGGCTGGCGCATCCTCCTGGTGATCGGCGCCAGCACCCTGATGGTGATGCTCGCCACCGCGCTGACCGTCGAGTTCGTCTGCCGCTGGAGCGACCGTCATGAACATTGAGCCCATGTCCTGGTTCTGGCTGGCGCTGACCCTGGGCGGCTACCTGTTCAGCCGCTGGCTGTACCGGCGCAGCGGGCGCTACCTGCTGTCGCCGCTGATCCTGGTGCCGGCGCTGCTGCTGGCCGTGGCGGTGCCGCTGCACACCGGCTACGCCGAGTACTCCGGCGCCACCCACTGGCTGATGCTGCTGCTCGGCCCGGCCACCGTGGCCTTCGCCGTGCCCATCTGGCAGCAGCGCGCCTTGCTGGTGCGGCACTGGCCGGCGTTGTCCCTGGGCATGCTCATGGGCAGCAGCGTCGCCATCGCCAGTTCCTGGTGGCTGGCCCACGCGCTGGCCCTGGAAGCCTCGGTGAGCCTGTCGCTGGTGCCGCGCTCGATCACCACGCCCTTCGCCATGCCGCTGGCCCAGGGGCTGGGTGGCGTGCCCGAGCTCACCGCGGTGTTCGTGATGGTCACCGGCGTCTTCGGCGCCCTGGCCGGCAGCCTGCTGATCCGCTGGCTGCCCCTGCGCAGCAGCCTCGCGCGGGGCGCGCTGTTGGGCGTCGGCGCCCACGGCGCGGGCGTCAGCCGGGCCCGGGAGGTGGGGGGCGAGGAAGGCACCGTGGCCGGCCTGGTGATGGTGCTGATGGGCCTGCTCAACCTCTTCGCCGCGCCCCTGGTGGCTGTCCTGTTGTGACTCCTGCGGTCATTCGGATGGCTGCCAAGGCGACTATCGGATCGCCGCGCCCTCGCTAGACTCCTGGGTCATTGCACACAACAAGAACCGAGGTGATCGCCGTGACCGCTGCCCAACCCCTGCACCCGAACTCCGTCAAGGACCAGGTTTCCGCTGCCGAGTGGCAGACCCGCGTCGACCTCGCCGCCTGCTACCGGCTCATCGCCCTGTACGGCTGGGACGACCTGATCTTCACCCACATCTCCGCCAAGGTGCCCGGCACCGAAGACTTCCTCATCAACCCCTATGGGCTGATGTTCCACGAGATCACCGCCTCCAGCCTGGTGAAGGTGGACCTGGCCGGCAACAAGCTGATGGACAGCCCCTACGACATCAACCCGGCCGGCTACACCATCCACAGCGCCGTGCACGAGGTGCGCCACGACGCCGCCTGCGTGCTGCACATCCACACCCCGGCCGGCATCGCCGTCTCGGCACAGAAGCAGGGCCTGCTGCCCTTGTCCCAGCAGTCGCTGTTCGTGCTCGCCAGCCTGGCTTACCACCAGTACGAGGGCGTGGCGCTGAACCACGAGGAGAAGGCCCGCCTGCAGGCCGACCTGGGCAACGCCAACTTCCTGATCCTGCCCAATCACGGCCTGCTCACCGCCTTCGGCAGCATCGCCGACGCCTTCCTCGGCATGTTCACCCTGCAGCGCGCCTGCGAGATCCAGGTCATGGCCCAGAGCGGCGGCGCCGAGCTCATCCACATCCCGCAGCAGATCCTCGACGGCGCCCGGGCGATGATCGCCGGCGTGATGAAGACCTCCTCCGGCATGGGGGGCGCGCTGCCTTGGCCGGCATTGCTGCGCAAGCTGGACCTGCAGAACCCGGGATACGCCGACTGATGGCCCTGCCGGGCATCCCCCTGGGCGACTGGCGCGCCCAGGGACGCGACCTGCTGTTCCACCGCCACCGCATCCGCTACTGGGAAGCCGGGCAGGGCGAGCCGCTGCTGCTCATCCACGGCTTCCCCACCGCCTCCTGGGACTGGCACTACATCTGGGGGCCGCTGGCCGAGCGCTACCGGGTGATCGCCTGCGACATGCTCGGCTTCGGCGATTCCGACAAGCCCCGTGGCCACGACTACCGGCTGCTGGAGCAGGCCGACCTGCAACTGGCGCTGCTGCGCCACCTGGGCATCTCCGGGCCGGTGCACCTGCTGGCCCATGACTATGGCGACAGCGTCGCCCAGGAGCTGCTGGCGCGGCACCACGAGGGGCGCTGCGTGCTCGGCAGTTGCGTGTTCCTCAACGGCGGCCTGTTCCCCGAGACGCACCGCCCGGTGCTGGTGCAGAAGCTGTTGCTCAGCCCGCTGGGGCCGCTGATCGGCCGGGGGTTCTCCCGCGCCAAGCTGGGGGCCAACTTCGGCAAGGTGTTCGGCCCCGCGACCCAGCCGTCGGAGGCGGAGCTCGACGACTTCTGGAGCTTGATCGCCCAGCAGCAGGGGCCGCGCGTCATGCACCGGCTGATCCGCTACATCCCCGAACGCCGCGAGCAGCGCGACCGCTGGGTGGCCGCCATGCAGAAGGGCGCTTTGCCGCTGCGGGTGATCGATGGCGCGGTGGACCCGATCTCCGGGGCGCACATGGTGGCGCGTTACCGCGAGCTGATCCCGCAGCCGGACACCGTGCTGCTCGACGGCATCGGCCACTACCCGCAGACCGAGGCGCCCGAAGCGGTGCTGGAGCACTACCTGGCCTTCCGCCAGGGGCTGGAGGTGCGCCCGTGAACCGTCGGCAACTGCTGAAACTGACCGCTGTCGCCGGCGTGGCCGGCGCCGGAGCCGGCTTCTGGGCGCTGCCCCGGGGGCCGCAGCCCGGTGTCACGGACCTTGCCGACGCCCAGCGGGTATTGGCGGGCCTGGCCGACAGGGCGCTGGTGAGCGTGCGCGGCTGGAGCCCGGCCGAGGTGTTCAACCACTGCGCGCAGAGCATCGAGTACTCCATGAGCGGCTACCCCGTACTCAAGCCGGCCTGGTTCCGTGGCAGCGTCGGGCCCCTGGCCTTCGGCGTGTTCGCCACGCGCGGCGCCATGCGTCACGCGTTGGACGAGGCCATTCCGGGGGCCCAGCCCCTCGACCAGCCCGCATCCCAGGCCCAGGCGCTGGCCCGGCTGCAACGGGCCTTCGCCGATTTCGCCAGTTACCGGGGCGAGCTCAAGCCGCACTTCGCCTACGGTGCGCTGGACCCTGCGGATTACGCCCGAGCCCATGTGATGCATCTCTACGACCACCTGAACCTGATCCGATCGGCGTAGGGCGGTCGATTTTCCGAGGCATCCGTCAGCCCCTGTCGGAATCCCCCGGCAGCCGTGGCTGGCCGGGTTTCCTAGCATCGCGACTCCACTCAACGACGATTCGCCGGGCCCTCGCCCGGCGCCTGGAGATCGCAATGCTCTACAAGCTGCTGGTGTTGCTGCACCCCTTCGTCCAGGGGCCGGGGCGGCCCCTCGCGTTTCTTCTCCTGCTGGGCAGCATCGGCCTGGTGGTCTACGGCTGCTATTACGAGAGCAGCCCGCGCATCTGGTGGTCCGCGGCAGGTGCTTTCGCAAGTTGCCTGGCGCTGACGCTGCTTTGCACCTTCCATGGCTGGTGGCTGTTCAAGCTGCGGCCGCGGGGGCGGATCTTCATGCCCTTCGAGTGACGGCCCCGGAGTCATCCCCTGGCGTTATCAGCCACCATTCATGCCCGCTGCCTTACTTGTGAGGCGGGCCCGGGCTGCAGGAAACTCGGCCGATACCAAAAACTGCCCTGGAGTCCATTGCATGAGCGAGTCGATCCGTTTCGAAGACAAAGTGGTCATAGTCACCGGCGCCGGTGGTGGCCTTGGCCGCGCCCATGCCCTGCTGTTCGCCAAGCACGGTGCCAAGGTGGTGGTGAACGACCTGGGCGGCAGCACCCATGGCGAGGGCGCCAACGCCTCGGCGGCCGACCGCGTGGTGGCCGAGATCCGCGAAGCGGGCGGCACCGCCGTGGCCAACCATGACTCGGTCACCGACGGCGACAAGATCGTGCAGACCGCCCTCGACAGCTTCGGCCGCATCGACGTGGTGGTGAACAACGCCGGCATCCTGCGTGACAAGACCTTCCACAAGATGGACGACGCCGACTGGGACCTGGTCTACAAGGTCCACGTCGAAGGCGCCTACAAGGTGACCCGCGCCGCCTGGCCGCACCTGCGTGAGCAGGGCTTCGGCCGGGTGATCTTCACCTCCTCCACTTCCGGCATCTACGGCAACTTCGGCCAGTCCAACTACGGCATGGCCAAGCTCGGCCTCTACGGCCTGACCCGCACCCTGGCGATCGAGGGCCGCAAGAACAACATCCTGGTCAACGCCATCGCCCCCACCGGCGGCACCCGCATGACCGAAGGCCTGATCCCGCCGCAGGTGTTCGAGCAGCTCAAGCCCGAGCTGGTCAGCCCGCTGGTGGTCTACCTCGGCAGCGAGCAGTGCCAGGAAACCTCCGGCCTGTTCGAAGTGGGCGGCGGCTGGATCGGCAAGGTGCGCTGGGAACGCAGCCTGGGCGCCGGCTTCGATCCGCGCGAAGGCTTCAGCGTCGAGGACGTGGCCGCCAGCTGGAAGCAGATCTGCGACTTCGAAGGCGCCGCCCACCCGGCGGACAACGTCGAGGCGCTGAAGGAAATGATGGCCAACCTGCAGAAATACGTGGGTTGATCCCGCCAGACTCCTAGGGAGTTCCGCCAGCGGGCTGAACATCTCCCCGGGGACGCACTATGTTGAAGGCCGTCAACCTTGCCGGCCTTTTTCATGCCCGTGTTTCAACCCGAGGAGTCCCGATGAGCATCCGAGTCGAGAAGAACGGCCCCGTCACCACCCTGACCATCGACCGCCCGCAGGTGCGCAACGCCGTCGACCGGCCCACCGCCGAGGGGCTGGCCGATGCCCTGCGTGCCTTCGAGGCGGACGACGAGGCGCGTGTGGCAGTGCTCACCGGTGCGGGCGGCACCTTCTGTGCGGGGGCGGACCTGGCGGCGGTGGCCGAGGATGGCGAGCGGCGCAACCGCCTGGAGGTGGACGGCGACGGGCCCATGGGGCCGAGCCGCATGCAACTCGCCAAGCCGCTGATCGCCGCCATCGAGGGCCATGCCGTGGCTGGCGGCCTGGAGCTGGCGCTGCTGGCGGACCTGCGGGTGGTGGCCGAGGACGCGGTGCTCGGCGTGTTCTGCCGGCGCTTCGGCGTACCGCTGATCGATGGCGGCACCGTGCGCCTGCCGCGCATCGTCGGCCAGGGGCGGGCGCTGGACCTGATCCTCACCGGCCGCCCGGTGCAGGCCGACGAAGCACTCGCCATGGGCCTGGCCAACCGCGTGGTGCCGCCCGGCTCGGCACTGGAGGCGGCGCAAGCCCTGGCCCTTGAGATCGCCGCCTTTCCGCAGCGCTGCATGCTCGCCGACCGCGCCAGCGCCTACGCCCAGTGGCAGCTGCCGTTCGAGGCGGCCATCGCCAACGAATTCGAGGGCGGGCTCGAGGTTATCCACAGCGGCGAGACCCGCGCTGGCGCCCAGGCGTTCAGCGCCGGGAAAGGCCGTCACGGGCAGTTTTCCTGACGGCGGGCCGTCATCCGCCGAACCCCGTCCGTGGGAGCGAATTCATTCGCGAATGGGCAGGCTTGGTGCGACCGATGGCGTTCGTTTGGTGGAGGTAAAAAGCGACCTCCACCCTACGCCTGGCATCCGCCCCGGCCCTTCCCGGGGGCGAATTCATTGGCTCTGTCTGCGTTAAGTGTTGCTAGATGATTTGAGTCCAGCTGATTGCCGAGCTCTGGTGATGTTTCTGGTTTCGCCCCCCCGGGCGAGTCCCTTTTCCAATCGCTGGAACGCCAGCCCGGTGAAAAGGAACCAAAAAACTTGCCCCATCATCCGGCCCGACTGCGTCGGGTTCCCTCACTCCATCGCCGTTACTCGCTACGCTCGCCCTTCGGGCCGCACTGAAGTGCGTTCGCCGCAAGCGTCGTCTGGGGGCCGGCGCGATGGGCCATCCATGGCCTGGCGCGCCTCTCGCGGCATCCATGCCGCTCGTCCCCCGGCGCAACAACTGCGTTCGGCCTCCTGGAGGGGCGTTGGCGGCTGCTCCAACTTCTTCGTCCAGCGCATCGCCACGTGGTGCGCACGGGCTTTCGTAGGATGGTGTAGAGCGGAGCGAAACCCATGCGGTGGGGCGCGCGACCCCTTGGGTGCCCGAAAATAATCGTGCTTGAGCGCTTGCATTAAAACCACAACAGCTAACGCCGACAGAGCCAATTCATTCGCGAATGGGCAGGCTCGGTGCGACCGATGGCGTTCGTTTGGTGGAGGTAAAAAGCTACCTCCACCCTGGCATCCGCCCAGGAGTTGCGCTCCCGGGCTGTACCGCCAGAGTCAGCGGCTGATGATCACGTAGGTCTTGCGCAGGGTTTCCTTCACATCCCAGATGCCCAGGCTGTTGGCGGGCAGCAGCAGGGCGTCGCCGGCCTTGATCTCGATGGGCTCGCCGCCGTCCGGGGTGAAGGTGCAGCTGCCGTGGGTGAAGTGGCAGAACTCCTGCTCGAGGATCTGCCGGCGGAACTTGCCGGGGCTGCATTCCCAGACGCCGGTTTCCACGCCGTCGGTGCGCTCCACCGAGTGCACGCGGGTATGCGGCACGGGCTCGCCGACCGGCACGGGCACCGGCGCCGGCGCAGAGAGTTGCAGGTCGTGGGTGTTCTTCAGCAGGGTGGCTTTCATGCAAGGGCTTCCAGTCTGGTGGTCGTGTCGGTGCGCGGGGGCCGGCATTGCCGGCTCAGCGCATCAGGCTTTCCATGAACCCGGCCAGGCGGCTGGCCAGGGCGCGGCGCCAGGGGGCGCTCTGGGGGTTGGCCAGCACCCGGTCCTCGTGGACGAAGCTGCGGATGATGGCGTTGTAGCCAAGCCAGCGGCAGGGCTCCGGCTCCCAGGCGGAGAGTCGGTTCAGCGGCCCGTCGCCCAGCACCCAGGGCTGGCGGGTGAGCAGGGTCTCGCGGCCGAGGATCAGGTCGGCCAGGGTGCGGCCGCCGAGGTTGGTCGCCCCCACGCCTTCGCCGCCGTAGCCGCCGGAGAGGGCGATGCCGCTGGCGCGGTCCACCAGCATGTGCGGCTGGAAGCGCCGGGCCATACCCAGGTTGCCGCCCCAGCTGTGGGTCAGGCGCACGTTGCGCAGCATCGGGAACAGTTCGCCGAACAGGTAGCGGCGCAGGGCGATCTCGTCGTCGTCGAGCTGGAAGTTCTCCCGCAGCTTGCCGCCGAAGCGGTAGCCGCCGCGGGCACCGAAGACCAGGCGGTTGTCGGCGGTGCGCTGGCCGTAGGTGACCTGGCGGCTGTTCTCGCTGAAGGCCTGGCCCTGTTCCAGGCCGATCTCGGCCCAGGTGGATTCCGGCAACGGCTCGGTGCCCACCAGCAGGCTCTGCACCGGCAACTGGTAGCGGCCGAGCGGGGGCAGGGCGGCGGCATAGCCTTCGATGGCGGGCACCACCCAGTGGGCCTTCACCTCGCCCTGCAGGGTGGTGATGCGCCCGGGCTGCCAGTCGGTGACGCGGCTCTGCTCGAACAGTTGCACGCCCATGCGCTCGACGGTACGGGCCAGGCCGCGCACCAGGCGTGCCGGCTGGATGGTCGCGCAGTGGGGCGTGAAGATGCCGCCCAGGGCGCCGGCCACGCGGATCTGCCGGCCCAGTTCGGGCGGCGTCAGCCAGCGGTAGTCGTCCTCGCCCAGGCCTTCGGCGTGCAGGTCGCGCAGTTGCTGGCGCAGGCGCACTTCCTGCTCGGGGTAGCGGGCCGCGCAATAGAGCACGCCGCCCTTGCGGTAGTCGCAGTCGATGCCTTCGCGCTGCAGCACCTCGGCCACTTCGTCGGGGATGCCGTGGAGCAGGTCGAAGGAGGTGCGGCGCTCCTCGCGGGAGAGCTTCGCCAGGGCGCGGTCCTCGCCCAGCAGGTTGCCCATCAGCCAGCCGCCGTTGCGCCCGCTGGCACCGAAACCGGCGATCTCGGCCTCGAGTATGGCGATGCGCAGCTCGGGGGCCTGGCGCTTGAGGTAGTAGGCGGTCCACAGGCCGGTGTAGCCGGCGCCAATGATGGCGACATCCACCTCCAGGCTGCCGCCCAGGGCGGGGCGTGGGGTGAGCGGCTCATCGAGCTGGTCCATCCACAGGCTGATCGATTGCCAGGCCGGCATAGCGGGGCTCCCAGTTGGAAAGGTTCGGATGGCGGCAAGACTAGAAGCTGGCGCGGGCGTTGTCGTGCGTGCGTGCACGCCGGGACTCGATGCGCAGGCGGGCTGCGCACGGTGCGGCGAGCCGACGCCTAGCCGTCCTGGCGCAGCTGCTTGAGGTAGGCCTTCGGCGACAGCCCCGTGTGCTGGCGGAAGCAGCGGTAGAAGGCCGACAGCGAGTTGAAGCCGGCGGCGAAGGCCATCTCGTCGATGCGCGGCGAGGCCGGCCCCTGCTTCAGCTGCGCCAGCAGATGCTGCAGGCGTGCCTGGTTGACGTACTGGTAGAAGCTCTGGCCGAGCATCTGGTTGAGCAGGTAGGAGATCTGGTTGCGCGTGTAGCCGGTGGCGGCGGCGACCTGATGCAGGTCCAGCGCCGGGTCGAGGTAGGGCTGGCTGCGCTGGAAATAGTCCTCCAGGTCCCGCGCCAGCAGGCTCAGTTGGCGGGCCGAGAGGCCCAGGCGGCTGGCGGCGGGACGTTGCACGCGGTCGCCGGGCTCGGCCTTGGCCTGGATCAGCAGGGCGTATTCGTTGATCCGCCAGATCAGGCCGTCACGCACGGTAATGGCCTCGCTGGTACGAAAGGTACCGCTGTGGCCCAGGCGCAGGCTGTACTGGATGAACGCGGTATCGCCGTCGACACGGATGCGGTCGCTGTGCACCAGGAACTCGTCCGGCCCGCTGGGCATGGTGGCGCGTACATAGTCGCCGAGCTCCGCCAGGTGCAGGCAGCGGTTCTGGAAGTAGTCGTTGTATTCCACGTCGGGGTGGTAGAGCGCCAGCACCGCGTCGATGTCGCGGTCCTTCCAGCTGAGGTGGTAACGCATCACCACTTCGCGGGTGGCGGCAGTTTCGTGATCGTGCTCGGTCATGGTCGTTCGGGAATCGGCAAGTGGCTCAGGATGCCAAAGCGCTGGCCGCGAGGGTAGGGGGCGGCTGAAGTTCCATCCATGCTCTCGATGGTGCGCCATAGCGCCGCCGGATAATGGCCCGGCAAGGAGTGTTCCAGAGCATGGATTCACTCTTTCGAGCTACAGGATGAATCCCTCCTTGGTGCGCTTATCGCCTGTGCGGGTGACTGGTTAGGGTGTGCTCCTCCTTCACCAACCAGGAAAGCCGCATGACAAAAACAACAATGCGCGCAGTTTTCCGGCCGCACGCGCTGGCCGCCGCCGTAGCCATGGGATTTGCCACCCAGGCCCACGCCGTCAACTTCAACATCGGCGAGATCGAAGGGCAGTTCGACTCCTCGCTGTCGGTGGGTGCCAGCTGGTCCATGCGCGGCGCCGACCCGGATCTGGTCAGCACCGTGAACGGCGGCAAGGGCCAGTCGTCCACCGGTGACGACGGCCGCCTCAACTTCAAGAAGGGCGAGACCTTCTCGAAGATCTTCAAGGGCATCCACGACCTGGAGCTGAAGTACGGCGACACCGGCGTCTTCGTCCGTGGCAAGTACTGGTACGACTTCGAGCTGAAGGACGAGAACCGCCAGTTCAAGGACATCAGCGACCACAACCGCAAGGAAGGCTCCAAGTCCGCCGGCGCCCAACTGCTCGACGCCTTCGTCTACCACAACTACAGCATCGCCGACCTGCCGGGTAACGTGCGCGTGGGCAAGCAGGTGGTGAGCTGGGGCGAGAGCACCTTCATCGGCAACAGCATCAACTCGATCAACCCGGTCGACGTCTCCGCCTTCCGCCGCCCCGGCGCGGAGATCAAGGAGGGCCTGATCCCGGTCAACATGTTCTACCTGTCCCAGACCCTGACCGACCAGCTCAGCGTCGAGGCCTTCTACCAGCTCGAATGGGACCAGACCGTCCTCGACAACTGCGGCACCTTCTTCGGCGGCGACGTGGCCTCCGACGGCTGCGAGACCGGCTACACCGTGGGTTCGCCCGCCATCGCCCCGCTGCAGCCCGTCGCGGCCGCCTTCGGCCAGGGCTTCGACGTCACCTCCGAGGGCGTGATCCTGCCCCGCGCCGGCGACCGTGACGCCCGTGACGGCGGCCAGTTCGGCGCAGCCCTGCGCTGGCTGGGCGACGAGACCGAGTACGGCCTGTACTTCATGAACTACCACAGCCGCACCCCGTTCGTGGGCACCAAGACGGCTGGCGCCGCGACCCTCGCCGCACTGCCCGGCATCATCGGCACCGCCAACGGCATCGTCCCCGGCTCCGGTGCGGGCCTCGCGCAGAGCACCATGCTCGGCAATGGCCGCTACTACCTGGAATACCCCGAGGACATCCAGCTCTACGGCCTGAGCTTCTCCACCACCCTGCCCACCGGCACGGCCTGGAGCGGCGAGATCAGCTACCGCCCGAACGCGCCGATCCAGCTCAACACCAACGACGTGACCCTGGCCCTGGTCAACCCGATCGCCGGCGGCACCGCCTCGCCGATCGCCACGGCGCCGGGCGCCGACAACACCGGCTACAAGCGCAAGGAAATCACCCAGGCCCAGACCACCCTGACCCACTTCATCGACCAGGTCCTGGGCGCCGAGCGCCTGACCCTGGTGGGCGAAGTCGGCGTGGTGCACGTCGGCGGCCTGGAGAATGCCCGCGAGCTGCGCTACGGCCGCGACTCGGTGTATGGCGCCTACGGCTTCGGCGGCGACACCCACGGGTTCGTCACCAGCACCTCCTGGGGCTACCGCACCCGGGCCATCCTCGACTACAGCAACGTCGTCGCCGGCATCAACCTGAAGCCGAACCTGGCCTGGTCCCATGACGTCGACGGCTACGGCCCCAACGGCCTGTTCAACGAGGGTGCCAAGGCGCTCAGCATCGGTGTCGATGCCGACTACCAGAACACCTACACCGCCAGCCTCAGCTACACGGACTTCTTCGGTGGCAAGTACAACACCCTGGTCGACCGCGACTTCCTCGCCCTCAGCTTCGGCATGAACTTCTGAGTGAACAGAGAACATGACTATGCGTAAGACGATCCTGCACAGCACCGCCCTGGTTCTCAGCCTGCTCGCCGCCAACGTGATGGCCGCCGTGTCCGCCGATGAAGCGGCCAAGCTCGGCACCAGCCTCACCCCGCTGGGTGCGGAGAAGGCCGGTAACGCCGACGGCAGCATTCCCGAATGGACCGGTGGCATCGGCAAGGACGCCGGCGCGGTGGACGCCAAGGGCTTCCTCGCCGACCCCTTCGCCAGCGAGAAACCGCTGTTCACCATCACCGCCGCCAACGTCGACCAGTACAAGGACAAGCTGTCCGACGGCCAGGTGGCGATGTTCAAGCGCTACCCCGAGACCTACAAGATCCCGGTCTACCCGACCCACCGCACCGTCGCCGTACCCGCCGCGGTCAACGAGGCGGCGAAGAAAAGCGCCGTCACCGTGCAGCCGATCAACGACGGCAACGGCCTGGCCAACTTCGCCGACAGCCGCTACTACGCCTTCCCGATTCCGAAGAACGGCGTGGAAGTGATCTGGAACCACATCACCCGCTACCGTGGCGGCAACCTGCGCCGGATCATCACTCAGGCCACGCCCCAGGTGAATGGCTCCTACACGCCGATCCGCTTCGAGGAAGAAGTGGCCGTGCCCCAGGAAATGCCGGACCTGCCGGCCGGCAAGGGCGAGAACGTGCTGCTGTTCTTCAAGCAGCAGGTGACCGCGCCGTCGCGCCTGGCCGGTAACGTCCTGCTGGTGCACGAGACCCTGGACCAGGTGAAGGAACCGCGCCTGGCGTGGATCTACAACGCCGGCCAGCGCCGTGTGCGCCGTGCGCCCCAGGTCGCCTACGATGGCCCGGGTACCGCCTCCGACGGCCTGCGCACCTCCGACAACTTCGACATGTTCTCCGGCGCCCCGGATCGCTACGACTGGAAGCTGGTGGGCAAGAAGGAGATGTACATCCCCTACAACAGCTACAAGCTGGACTCGCCCTCGCTCAAGTACGACGACGTGATCAAGGCCGGCCACATCAACCAGGACCTGACCCGCTACGAGCTGCATCGCGTCTGGGAAGTGGTCGCCACCGTGAAGAGCGGCGAGCGCCACATCTACGCCAAGCGCCACATGTACATCGACGAAGACAGCTGGCAGGTGGCCCTGGTCGACCACTACGACGGCCGTGGCCAGCTGTGGCGCGTCGCCGAGGGTCACGCCCAGTTCTATTACAACCAGCAGGTGCCGGCCTACACCCTGGAAGCCCTGTACGACATCATCGCCGGCCGCTACCTGGCCCTGGGCATGAAGAACGAAGAGAAGCACAGCTTCGAGTTCGGCTTCGTCGGCAAGGCCGCCGACTACACCCCGGCCGCCCTGCGCAACGCCGGCGTGCGCTGATGCCCCACACGCACAGGGATGTGCGTGACCCTGTCTTGTTGTCGTGACGCTCCCTTGCGAGGCGGCCTTTGGCCGCCTTTTTTATGAGCGTGGATCAGTGCCCTGAATGATCCTTCAAGGTGCGCGCCGCAGAGGCCTAGGCTGGCGCCCCGAGCAGCCCGAACAAGAACAACTGAGGCGTGCCGCATGTCCGCCATGACCCGTTTCGATTCCCACGCCTACCTGCCGCGCCTGCCCGCGCTGCATGTCCCGCGGCCGCGCCTCTGCGACGCCCTGGTCGCCTCCTCGGCGCGCCTGCGCCTGCTCTGCGCCCCGGCCGGCAGTGGCAAGAGCGTGTTGCTGATGGAATGCGTGCAACGCTGCCCGGCCGATCATTCGGTGCACTGGTTGCCGCTGGGAGGCGTGGCCCTCTCGCCGGCGGGCTTGTGTGCCGGCCTCGCGGCGGTCATGGGGCTGGAGGAGTCGGAGGAGACCTGCGTGCAGCGCGCCCTGGCCCAGTGGACGACGCCCGGCTGGATCATCCTCGACGACTATTGCCGCCAGCCCAACCCCGAACTCGACGCCTGCCTCGACCGCCTGCTGACCACCAGCAGCCCGGCGCTGCGCTGGTGGATCAGCGGCCGGCGGCGCCCGGCCTGCAACCTGCCGCGCCTGCTGATCGACGGCGAGCTGCTGGAGCTGGACGCCGCCGCCCTGGCGCTTAACGCCGAGGAACTGGCCCGGCTGCTGGAGCCGTCGCGCCACGGCTGGCCCAACGATGCGCCGGCGCGCCTGCTGGAAAGCACCGGCGGCTGGTGCGCCGGCGTGCGCATGGCGCTGCTGGAACCGGTGGACTGGGGCTTTGCCGACCCGCTGCAGCGCGGCGGCCATTCCGCCACCCTGGCCGCCTACCTCGACCACGAGCTCTTCGCCGGCCTCGGTCCCGAGCAGGCCGAGGCCTGGCTCGCCCTCGCGCACCTGCCGCGCTTCAACGCCGCCCTGTGCGAACACCTCTTCGGCCCCGGTGATGGCGCCCGCCTGCTGCGTGACCTCGACGCCCTGGGCAGCTTCATCGAACCCCTGGGCGATGCCCCCGGCTGGTTCCGCATCTTCGCCCCGCTTGCCCTGCAGATGCGCAACCGCGACGCCCACTCCGGGCGTGGCTGGCACCTGCGCGCCTGCCAGTGGTTCGCCGCCGAAGGCGACTGGCAGGCCGCTGCCGAACACGCCCTGGAAGCCGAGCAGCCCGAGGCCGCCGTCAGCCTGCTGCAGCACTTCGGTGTGCAGCACCTGTTCCAGGGACGCAACGTCGCCCTGTTGCTGCGCCTGCACCAGGAAGTGGAAGAAAGCCTGCTGCTGGTCTCCCCGCATTCCCTGCGCCTGCTGGCAGGGGCGCTGCTGTTCTCCGGCAAGCTCGATGAGGCCGCGCGCTGCATCGCCGAGCAGGGCCGCTTCCTGCCCCAGCCCGATGCCGAGCGGCAGCGCGAGCTGGTGGCCTACTGGCAGGCCCAGTACGGCCTGCTCGCCCACCTCCAGGGCGACGGCCCCGGCGCGCGCCTGCACCTGGCCGAGGCGCTGGCGACCCTGGGCGACGACGCCTGGGAACAGAAGCTGATCTGCTATTCCGGCCTCACCCAGCAGGCGTTGCTGGCCGGTGATCTGGATGTCGCCCAGGAGCTGAGCCGCGAGGCCCTGCAACTGGCGCGCAGCCACGGCAGCCTGCTGCTGGAGGCCTTCCTCGAACTGGACCACTCGCAGCTGCTGGAACATCGCGGCGCCCTGCTGCGCGCCGACGCGGTACTCGAGCGCGCCCAGGAATTCCTCATGGGGCAGGGCCGCAACGCCAGCCCGCTGCTCGGCCGCCTGGCCTTGCGTCGCGGGCGCCTGGCCCTGCGCCAGGGGCGTGACGAGGAGGCCCGCAAGCACTACCAGTACGGGCTGCAGGAAGCGCGCAACTGCGGCGATTACCGCGCCCTGTTCGGCTACCTCGGCCTGGCCACGCTGGACGCCAACCGCCGCGAGTTCGACCGCGCCTTCGACCGCCTGCGCGAAGCCGAGCGGCTGATGCAGATGCGCCACATCCCCGAGCGGGTCTACCGTGCCGTGCTCCTGCAGGTCAGCAGCAGCCTGCTGCTGATGCAGGGCCGGGCCGGCCAGGCCCGCCACGCGCTGCTGCGGGTGCTGCGGCACTTCCGTGGCGAGAATGCGGTGCAGGCACCGCCCGCGACCCTCGACCTGATCCCGCGCATCGAGTGGCAGCTGGCCCTGGCCGAACTCTACGAAGGCGAGGCCTTCAACGCCCGCCAGCGCCTGCTGGGCCAGTTGCACAAGGCCCGGGAGAACGGCATGCACGCCCTGGAAGTGGAAATCCACCTGGCCCTGGCCGAGGCGGAATACCTCGGTGGCGACCTGGCCCAGGCCGCCGCCACCCTGCGCGACGGCCTGACCCTGGCCGAACAGTTCAACCTGCAACAACCCCTGCGCGAACTGCAGCTGCGCCAACCGGCCATGCTCAAGGCGCTGGACATGGACCCGGGCGAGGAGCCCGATGACAGCCTCGCCGGTGGCCCGTTGAGCCAGCGCGAGCTGGAAGTGCTCGGGCTGATCGCCCAGGGCAGCTCCAACCAGGAAATCGCCGAGCGCCTGTTCATCTCCCTGCACACCGTCAAGACCCATGCCCGGCGCATCAACGGCAAGCTCGGCGTCAAGCGCCGCACCCAGGCGGTCGCCCACGCCAAGGCGCTGGGCTTGATGTAGGCCAGGGACGCGTGGTCGCTGGGTGGGGGCGTGTAATTCCTGGCCGTGCAACGATGGGTTTCGTGGGGCTCTACCCATCCTGCGCAGGGGTCACGTTCACTCCGTGGTTAGGGGGCGTTCCTGCAGTTCGTAGGATGGTGTAGAGCGACGCGAAACCCATCACCACGGAGCGACAGGCCCACTCAGTGCAACGCCGGCGCCGCCGCCTGCCCCAGCTGCTCCAGGCGCTGGGTCAGCAGCAGGCGCTGGGCCGGGTCTTCGCAGAGCAACAGGGCGTGCTGCAGGTCGAAGCGTTCGGCCTGGGGGCATTCCAGTTGCTTGTAGATGTCGGCGCGGGAGAGGTGGTCCACCAGGTTGGCGGTGCCGAGCTCCAGCACCCGCTCGGCGTCCTTCAGCGCCTCCAGCGGCTTCTCCGCCTGCAGATGCAGCTGGCGCAGGTTGCGTGACAGCCGTTGCAGCTGCTCGCGGGGGGTGCAGGGTTGCAGGTGGCCGGCCTGGAGTTCGGCCTTGGGGCCGAGGTTGCGCAGCAGCAGCTCGCGGCAGTCGCGGGTATAGAGGCGGCGCCCACCGCAGGGGTCGAGCAGGTGATCGGCACCGGGCACCCGCAGCAGGAAGTGCCCGGGAAAGTTCACCCCCACCAGCGGCACGTCCAGGCGCCGGGCCAGCTCAAGGGCCAGCAGGGCGAGGGACAACGGCTGCCCGCGGCGGCGCAGCAACACCTGGTCCAGCAGCGCGGCACGGGGGCGCAGCGGCTGGTCGTCGTCCTCGTTGAAGTCCAGCTCGCTGAGGCGGCGCAGCAGCGGTTGCGCCAACTCCACCGCCGGCAGTTGCGGCAGGCCGGCGGCCACCTGCTGGGCGAGGCCGGCGACATCACGCATCAGTGCCGCCGGGTTCACTGCTGGCTCATGCTCGGCAGCGATCCAGAACGCCGCTTCCAGGGTCGCGGGCGGGTCGGCTTCAAGGCAGGCGAGGCAGTGTTGGCGGGGGGTCATGAGGCATCTCCAGTTCGCCTCAGGTTTGTAGCCGGCCCCTGGATTTTCGTCCAGTGGGCGGGCGGCGACCCGCTGCGGCGGCTGACGCCTATACTGGCTCCTAAAGTCAGCAAGGGGCTCGCCATGTTCAGCATGATGGAGGCCGCGCGGCTCGAAGCGCTGCACCTCGCCCAGGATCCGGTCACCGGGCTCCGCGCCGTCATCGCCATCCACGACACCCGGCTCGGCCCGGCGCTGGGTGGCTGCCGATACCTGGCCTACCCCAATGAAGAAAGCGCCATCCGCGACGCCATCCGCCTCGCCCAAGGCATGAGCTACAAGGCCGCGCTCGCCGGCCTCGAGCAGGGCGGTGGCAAGGCGGTGATCATGCGTCCCGCCCATGTGGATGACCGCGCCGCGCTGTTCGAAGCCTTCGGCCGCATGATCGAGTCCCTGGGCGGGCGCTACATCACCGCGGTGGACAGCGGCACCTCCAGCGCCGACATGGATTGCATCGCCCAGCAGACCCGCCACGTCACCAGCACCAGTTCCGCCGGCGACCCCTCGCCGCACACCGCCATGGGCGTGTTCGCCGGCATCCGCGCCAGCGCCCGGGCGCGCCTCGGCAGCGACGACCTCGAAGGCCTGCGCGTGGCCATCCAGGGGCTCGGCAACGTCGGCTTCGCCCTTGCCGAGCAACTGGTGGCGGCCGGCGCCGAGCTGCTGGTCAGTGACCTCGACCCCGGCCGCGTGCAACTGGCGGTGGAGCAACTCGGCGCCCAGCCGGTGGCCAGCGAAGCGCTGCTCACCACGCCCTGCGACATCCTCGCCCCCTGCGGCCTGGGCGGCGTGCTCAACCCGCAGACCATCCCCCAGCTGCGTTGCGCGGCGGTGGCGGGCGCGGCGAACAACCAACTGGCCAGCACCGACAGCGCCGACGGGCTGGAGGCCCGCGGCATCCTCTACGCCCCCGACTACGTGATCAATTCCGGCGGGCTCATCTACGTCGCCCTCAGGCACAAGGGTGACGAACTGCCCGCCATCACCGCGCACCTGTCGCGCATCGGTCAGCGCCTGACCGAAATCTACGCCCACGCCCAGGCCGACAAGCGCTCACCCGCGCGCGTCGCCGATGCCCTGGCGGAGCGCCTGCTCAACCGTTGAGCGGGGCCTCCCGCGCCCGTCGCGGGAGCCGGGACCAGGGCCGTGATCCGGCCCGCCGTCCCCCATGCGGCGCCACGAGCGCCGCCACCCTTGAAGCACCCATGAGGTGAGGAGGAGTGACATGCACAACCCACGGATCGACATCCCCTACACGCGCCACCTGGACCCCGAAGGGCGCCTGCTCGGCGAATTGCCCGCCTGGGCCGACGACTTCAACCTGCTGACCCGGCTCTACCGGCAGATGGTCCTGACCCGCCTGTTCGACCAGAAGGCCGTGGCCCTGCAGCGCACCGGCCGCATCGGCACCTACGCGCCGACCCTCGGCCAGGAGGCGATCGGCGTCGCCATCGGCAGCCTGATGCGCAAGGAGGACGTGCTGGTGCCCTACTACCGCGACACTGCCGTGCAGCTCATGCGTGGCGTGCGCATGGAGGAGATCCTCCTCTACTGGGGCGGCGACGAACGCGGCAGCGCCTACGCCGACCCGGCCGTGGCGCAGGACTTCCCGCTCTGCGTGCCCATCGCCACCCAGGCCCTGCACGCCTGCGGGGTGGCCACCGCGTTCAAGATCCGTGGCCAGCACCGGGTCGCCGTCACCACCTGCGGCGACGGCGCCACCAGCAAGGGCGACTTCCTCGAAGCGCTCAACGTCGCCGGTGCCTGGCAGCTGCCCATGGTCTTCGTGGTCAACAACAACCAGTGGGCCATCTCGGTGCCGCGCAGCATCCAGTGCGGCGCCGCCACCCTGGCGCAGAAGGCCATCGGCGCCGGCTTCCCCGGCGAGCAGGTGGACGGCAACGACATGCTCGCCGTCTACGACCGCATGCGCGCGGCGCTGGACCGGGCCCGCCACGGCAAGGGCCCGGTGCTGCTGGAGTGCATCAGCTACCGCCTGGGCGATCACACCACCGCCGACGACGCCACCCGCTACCGCAGCGCCGACGAGGTGAAGAAGGCCTGGCAGGAGGAACCCATCAAGCGCCTGCAGGCCTACCTCGCCGCCAGCGCGGTGTGGGACGAGGGCCGCGAGCAGGCGCTCATCGCCGAGTGCCAGAAAGAGGTCCAGGCGGCGGTGGAGCGCTTCGAGGCGGCCGGCAACCAGCCGGTGGAATCCGTCATCGACCATGTCTATGCCCGCTGGCCGACGCCCCTGTCCGAGCAGCGCGAAATGCTCCTGGAGCGGGCTGCCCGTCGCGAGGTGACCCGCCATGAATAAGCCTGTGACCCTGGAAAGGCGCGCCCTGCTGGAAGCCGTCAACCTGGCCCTGCACCGCGCCATGCAAGAGGACGAGAACGTCGTCGTGCTGGGCGAGGACGTCGGCGTCAACGGCGGCGTGTTCCGCGCCACCCTCGGCCTGCGCGAGGCCTTCGGCTTCAAGCGGGTGATCGACACGCCGCTGGCGGAAACCATGATCGCCGGGCTCTGCGTCGGCATGGCTGCCCAGGGCCTGAAGCCGGTGATGGAAATCCAGTTCCTCGGCTTCATCTACGCCGCCATGGAGCACCTGGTGTCCCACGCCAGCCGCATGCGCAACCGCACCCGGGGCCGCCTCGGCTGCTCCATGGTGCTGCGCAGCCCCATGGGCGCCGGCATCCGTGCGCCGGAACACCACAGCGAGAGCACCGAGGCGATCTTCGCCCAGATCCCCGGCGTGCGCGTGGTCATCCCCTCGTCACCGGCCCGCGCCTACGGCCTGCTGCTGGCGGCCATCGACGACCCGGACCCGGTGGTCTTCCTCGAGCCCACGCGGCTGTATCGGATGAATCCGCAACCCCTGGTGGACGACGGCCAGCGCCTGCCCCTGGACAGCTGCTTCACCCTGCGCGAGGGCGCCGACATCACCCTCGTCAGCTGGGGCGCCAGCGTCCACGAGACCCTGCAGGCCGCGCAGCGCCTGGAGGAGCAGGGCATCAGCGCCGAGGTGATCGACGTCGCCTGCATCAAGCCCCTGGACCTCGACACCCTCGAAGCCTCGGTGCGCAAGACCGGGCGCTGCGTGATCGTGCACGAGGCGCCGCGCTCCTGCGGGGTGGGCGCTGAGATCGCCGCCAGCCTCTACGAACGGGCACTGCTCGATTTGCAGGCGCCGATCCAGCGCGTCACCGCGCCGGATATCCCGCCGCCCCTGTACCGCCTGGAGCAGCTCTACATCCCCAGCCCCGAGGACATCCTCGCGGCCTGCGAACTGGTGCTGGACTACGCCTGACGAGCCGAGGAGACGACCATGAAGCATTTCAAACTGCCCGACCTTGGCGAAGGCCTGCAGGAGGCCGAGATCGTCGAGTGGCACATCAAGGCCGGCGACAGCGTGCACGCCGACCAGCTGGTGGTCTCGGTGGAAACCGCCAAGGCCCTGGTGGACATCCCCGCGCCTCACGACGGCGTGGTGGCCAAGCTGTTCGGCCGCGAGGGCGACATCCTCCATGTCGGCGAGCCGCTGCTGGCCTACGAGGGCGAAGACAGCGACGCCGGCACCGTGGTCGGCCGCCTGGAGGGCGGAGGCGATGCCCGTGCCGACGCCTTCTTCGTCGGCGCCGCCCCCTCCACCCGCGAACACCTCGCGCCCCGTGCCACCCCGGCGGTGCGCCAGCTGGCGCAACGGCTGGGTGTCGAGCTGGCCGGGCTGCAGGGCAGCGGCGCGGAAGGCCTGGTCACCCGCGCCGATGTCGAGGCCGCCGCGCAGAGCGCCCGCGACCGCTTCGGTGGCGAGCGCCTGCGCGGGGTGCGCCGCAGCATGGCGATCAACATGGCGCGTTCCCACGCCGAGGTGGTGCCGGTAACGATCTACGGCGACGCCGACCTGCACCGCTGGGAACGGGCGCGTGATCCGCTGATCCGCCTCGGCAAGGCCATCGCCGCCGCCTGCCAGGTGGAGCCCATCCTCAACAGCTGGTTCGATGGCCGCGTGCTGTCCATCCGCCGGCATGACAAGCTCGACCTCGGCATCGCCATCGACACGCCGGACGGCCTGTTCGTCCCGGTGCTGCGCGATGTGGGCGGGCGCAGCGCCGAAGACCTCAAGGCCGGCATGGCGCGGCTGCGCGCGGACGTCCAGGCGCGCTCCATCCCGCCGCAGGAAATGATGGGCGCGACCCTCACCCTGTCCAACTTCGGCACCCTGTTCGGCCGCTACGCCAACCCGGTGGTGGTGCCGCCCCAGGTGGCGATCATCGGTGCCGGCGGCATCCGCGACGAAGTGGTGGCCTGGGAGGGCAAGCCGGCGGTGCACCCGATCCTGCCGCTGTCGCTGACCTTCGACCACCGTGCCGTCACCGGCGGCGAGGCCGCGCGCTTCCTCAAGGCGCTGGTGGCGGCGCTGGAGCAACCCTGACCCATCGAGCCCCAGGGATGGGGCGACCGAGCTTCGCGCCTCACCAGTCCATAGCCCGTTCCATCGCCCCCGGCGAAGCGCCGGTCGGGTGTTTGGCGCTGCCCCCTCGCAATCGGTGCCGCTGGGCTATAACTCCTGTAGCCCTGAGTCAACACCTCTTCCTCTCGGAGAGACCATGGACGTTCAAGCCTCCTCTGATCAGTTCGACTCTGCTTCTGCTTTTGCCTTTGCTCAGGCCCAGTTGGGCGCCGTCGATCAGGTGATGACCCGTTTGGAGGTCTCCCCGGACGGGCGGATACTGGACGCCAATCCACGCTTGCTCCGTGTCACGGGGTACGACCTGGCCGACCTTCGCGGTCAGTCCCATCGCATCCTGCTTCCTCCCGAGGAGAGCCGCTCCCCGGCCTACGAGGCGCTCTGGGAAAACCTGCGCAACGGCCAGGCCTGGGAGGGGGAGCTCCACTACCGCGACAGCCAGGGGCGGGACGTCTGGCTGCGGGGCGGCTGTTGCCCGTTGCAGGATGCCGAGGGCCGCACCCAGCGCATCCTCGAGTACGCCATCGACCTGACCGAGAAGAAGCAGGCCACCGCCAACTTCGAAGGCCAGATCAATGCCCTGAGCCGGGTCATGGGCAAGGTGGAGTTCGCCCTGGACGGCACCATCCTCGACGCCAACCCGCGCTTCCTGGAGACCGTGGGCTACCAGCTGGAGGAGTTGAAGGGCCAGCACCACCGCCTTCTGGTGGACCCGGACTACGCCCAGTCGGCGGACTACCGCGCCTTCTGGGACACCCTGCGGCGCGGCGAGTACCTGGCCGGCGAGTTCTGCCGGGTGGCGAAGGACGGGCACGAGGTCTGGATCCAGGGCTCCTACAACCCGGTGCTGGACCTGGACCGCAAGCCCTGCAAGATCGTCAAGTTCGCCACCGACATCACCGCCCAGGTCGAGCAGAACCGCCGTCTCAAGCAGGCGATGGAGGAGGCCGAGGAGGCTGCCCGGGTGCGCGAGGAGCTGCACAAGTCGCTGCAGGAGATGTCCACCCCGGTCACCCCCATCTGGGACGGCATCCTCCTCCTGCCCCTGGTGGGCATCATCGACTCCATGCGCACCGCCGACGTCATGAACAAGTCGCTGACCAAGATCGCCGAGACCCGTGCCCGGGTCTTCGTGCTGGACATCGCCGGCGTCGCCACGGTGGACACCGGCGTCGCCAACCAGCTGATCAAGATCACCAAGGCCACCCAGTTCATGGGCTGCGAGGCGATCATCTCCGGGGTGTCCCCGGCCATCGCCCGGACCATGGTGGAACTGGGCGTCTCGGTGGGCGACATCCGCACCACCGCCACCCTGCGCGACGCCTTCGAGATCGCCCTCAAGCGAGTCGGGTCCGCGCTCTAGGAGGCGGTCATGGAGCTGGAAAGCAACGACCTGGGCATCGCCGACGTCGCCGATTGCATCGTCGTCAGCATGCGCCCGGACCTGGGCGACGAGGGCATGCAGCGCTTCATGCAGGTGCTGTCGCAACGCCTGCTCTCGGGGCGCCAGCATGCCGTGCTGCTGGATTTCTCGGCGGTCACGCTGCTCGACCACCACGAGTTCAAGCAAGTGCGCAAGGTGGCCGACGTGTGCCGCCTGCTCGGCGCGAACTGCCTGCTGGTGGGCCTGAATCCCGGGATCGCTGCCTTCCTCGCATTGGCCGATGCCGACCCCGGCCCGTTGCGCTGCTTCATCGACATGGACGACGCCCTGGCCCACGCGCGCAGCTGCAAGGGAGCGGCCTAGGCCATGGCCGGGGAACGGGACGCCAGGGAGGCCCGCTACCCGTTGCGCCACGACGTGGACCTGCACCTGGCGGTGATGTCGGTGCGCCGGCTGCCCTTCCTTGCCGGCCTGTCCGAGGTGGACCGCGCGATGCTCTCCACCGTGGTGTCGGAGCTTGGCAGCAACATCCTCAAGTACGCCGTGAAGGGCGAGGTGACGCTGGCCCTCAACCAGGCCGAGGGTCGTCCCTGCATCGACATCGTCGCTCGTGACCAGGGCCCCGGCATCGAGGACGTGCACAAGGCCGTGCAGGACCACTACAGCACCTCCGGCACCCTGGGGCTGGGGCTGCCAGGCGTGCGCCGGATGATGTCCGAGCTGTCCATCACCCTGCCGCCGGAGGGCGGTACGCAGGTACTGGCGCGCAAGTGGCTGGGGCCGGCCCCCAATACCGCGCGTCTCTTCCTGCCGGAACCGGGCGCGGGGCGGGGGGGCCTGCAACTGGAATGGGCCAGCGAGAACCGCCCCTGCCACCCGGAGCGCGTTTCCGGTGACCTGGCCTTCACACGGGCAGGGCCGGACGGGGTGTCGCTGGTGCTGATCGACGTCAGCGGCCATGGCGCCTCGGCCCACCAGCTGGCCCGTGCCCTCGAGGCGGTTTTGCAGCAGACCCCGGAGCAGGAGCCCACCCGCCTGCTGCAGCTGCTGCACCAGCACTGCATCGGCACCCGTGGCGCGGCGGCCGGCGTGGCGCTGGTCAACGGCGAGCGCGGCGAGCTGAGCTACGCCGGCATCGGCAACACCCGCATCTGCCTGCGGGGCCGCGAGGCCTGGCGCGGCGTCTCCCGCGACGGCGTGCTCGGCGAGCGCTACCCAACGCCCTTGCTGCAACGCCAGCCGATCGATTCCGGGGATGTTGTGATGCTGTACTCCGACGGGGTCAGCGAAACGCTGAACCTGCGCGACGGCCTGCTCGACCTGGGTGCCGATCCGGCGTCACTGGCCCGCCAGGTCATCACCCACAGCGGGCGCAGCACCGACGATGCGAGCTGCATCGTGCTGCGCGTGCTGGCAGGCGAGGGCGGCTAGATGCGGCACGTGGTCGGCGACATCACCCTCAATGGCCCGGCCTCCGCGTTGGTGGCCCGGCGCAAGGTCGCGCAGGTGCTCGCCTGCATCGATCCGCACCCCGCCTTCATGGCGCCGCTGGCGAGCACCACCTCCGAGCTGGTACGCCAGTTGGCGGCCACCGTGCCCGCCCTGCACCTGCAGCTGTGGCTGGACGACAGGACCCAGGAGCTGGGGCTCGGCCTGTCGGCGGACCAGCCGCTGCAGCACCAGTTGCCCAGGGCCTTGCAGGGCGGCGTCCGCCTGCTCGTCCTGGCGGAGGGCGGGCTCGCCCTGTCCTGCCGGCTGCCACGCTGGCCCGATGCCGAGTTGCAGCAGCGCATGCGCCAGCAGTTCGCCGAGCCTTCCCGCGAGGAACTCTTCGCCCTGATGCAGGCCAAGAACCAGGAACTGGAGCAGGCCTATGTCCTGGCGGAAAGCGCCACCCGGGCCAAGAGCGATTTCCTTGCCAACATGAGCCACGAGATCCGCACGCCGATGAACGCCATCCTCGGCATGGCCCACCTCGCCCTGCAGAGCCCCCTCGACCCGCAGCAGTTCGACTACCTGAGCAAGATCCAGCGCTCGGCCCAGCACCTGCTGGGGATCATCAACGACATCCTCGACTTCTCGAAGATCGAGGCCGGCAAGCTGGACCTGGAGCGGATCGAGTTCGACCTTGACCACGTGCTGGAGAACCTCGCCACCCTGGTGGGAGAGAAGGCCGAGGCCAAGGGCATCGAACTGCTGTTCGAGATCGACCACCGGCTGGACACGCTGCTGCTCGGCGACCCGCTGCGCCTGGGCCAGATCCTGATCAACTACGCCAACAACGCGGTCAAGTTCACCGAGCAGGGCGAGATCCTGGTCAAGGTCAACTGCCTGGAGACCTGGCCGGAGGAGGTGCTGCTGCATTTCTCCGTGCAGGACACCGGCATCGGCATGAGCCCGGAGCAGCAGCAGCGGCTGTTCCAGTCCTTCCAGCAGGCCGACACCTCCACCACCCGCAAGTACGGCGGCACCGGGCTGGGCCTGGCCATCTCGCGGCGCCTGGCGGAACTGATGGGGGGCGAGGTGGGCGTGCACAGCGAGCCGGGCCAGGGCAGCACCTTCTGGTTCACCGCGAGGCTCGGCCGGGGGCGGCGACGCGCCCGCTACCTGCCCAGCCTGGACCTGCGCGGCCGGCGCATGCTGGTGGTTGACGACAGTCCCAGCGCGCGCAACATCCTCGCCACCCTGCTCGCCAGCATGACCTTTGCCGTGGATACGGCCGAATCGGGCCAGCAGGCGTTGCAGATGATCGCTGACGCCGAACAGGACGGGCACCCCTACGACGTGGTGCTACTGGACTGGCACATGCCGGGGCTCGACGGCATCGAGACCGGGCGCCGGCTCATCGCGCGCGGCATGACCAGCCGGCCCCACCGCATCATGGTCACCGGCTACGGCCGCGAACAGGTGTTCCGCGAGGCCGAAGGCGCCGGGTTCGACCGGGTACTGGTCAAGCCGGTGTGCGCCTCCGTGCTGTTCGACACCCTCATCGGCCTGTTCGGCCAGCAGGCGACCTCCCTGCCCCAGCGCAGCGCCGGCCCGCCCGTGCCCCAGCGCTTCGATGGCGCGAGGATTCTCCTGGCCGAGGACAACGAGCTGAACCAGCAGGTCGCCAAGGGGCTGTTGCGGCTGGTCGGCGCCGAGGTGGTGGTGGCCGAGAACGGCGCCATTGCGGTGGAAATGGCCGCCCAGGTGCCCGTCGACCTGATCCTCATGGACATGCAGATGCCGGTGATGGACGGCCTGGCTGCGACCCGTTGCCTGCGCGAGCGCGAGCAGGGCGGGGCGCGCATCCCGATCCTGGCGATGACGGCCAATGCTATGGCCGGCGACCGCGAGCGCTGCCTGGAGGCCGGCATGGACGACCACATCGCCAAGCCCATCGACCCCGAGAAACTCTATGCCGCCCTGCTGCGCTGGCTGCCCGCCTTCGCCCACCAGGCCGAGGCGCCGAGCGAGCCGCCAGCCCCGCAACCGGCCTCGCCGGAGCATGGGCTGGAGCCGCTGCAGGCACTGGGCCTGAACGCCGAGACGGCGTTGCAGCGCCTGATGCACAACTGGCAGTGGTACGAGGACCTGCTGCGCAGCTTCGCCCGCCAGGGCAGCCAGCCCATGCAGAACCTGGTCGCCGCCCTGCGGGCCGGCCAGCGGGAGGAAGCGCACCGTCACGCCCACACCTTGAAGGGCATCGCCGCCACCCTGGGCGCCGAGTCGCTGCGGGAACTCTCCGCCCGGCTCGAAGGCGCCCTGTCCGGGCAGGAAGACCTCGGCGGCCTCCTGGCCCTGGCCGAGGAAGGCGTGCAGCTGCAGCAGCGCCTGGCCGAGGGCCTGCAAGCGCTGCTGCCGGCGGAGAACGCCGCCCCGCCCGGGCAGGAGGCACCCGACATGCCCGGCCTGGTGGCACGCCTGATGGCCCTGCTGGCCGATGACGACGCCGATGCCCTGGCCCTCTTCCAGCAGCACCGGCCATCGCTCGACGATGCCCTGGGCGGCGCTGCGCCGGCCATGGCAGAGGCCATGACGCAGTTCCGCTTCACCGATGCCCTGGCACATCTGCACGAACTCCGGACCGCCAGGCCCGAACTGTTCAACATGGAGTGAGGTCACCTTCGATGCTCAACCTGATGGATCCCGACAGCAAACCCACCCTGCTGGTGGTCGACGACACGCCGGAGAACCTCTCGCTGCTCAGCGCCCTGCTGGGGCCCCACTACCGGGTCAAGGTCGCCATCAATGGCCAGCGGGCCCTGGACATCCTCACCTCGGGCACCCGGGTGGATCTCATCCTCCTCGACGTGGTGATGCCCCACATGGACGGCTACCAGGTGATGCAGGCGCTGCAGGAAATCCCCCAGGCGCGCGGCGTGCCGGTGATCTTCCTCACCGCCCAGGTGGAGGAGAGCGCCGAGGCCCACGGGTTGGCCCTCGGCGCCGTGGACTACATCCACAAGCCCATCACCCCCGCCATCGTCCTCGCCCGGGTGCGCAACCACCTGGAACTGAAGACCGCGCGGGACCTGCTCTACAACCAGAACGCCTACCTCGAACAGGAGGTGGAGCGGCGCACCCGGGAGAACGAGCTGATCCAGAACATCACCATCCACTCCCTCGCGTCCCTCGCCGAAACCCGCGACAACGAGACCGGCAACCACATCCTGCGTACCCAGCACTACGTGAAGCTGCTGGCGGAGGAATTGTGCGACCACCCGCGCTTCCAGGATGAACTCACGCCCAAGACCATCGACCTGCTGTTCAAGTCCGCCCCCCTGCACGACATCGGCAAGGTCGGCGTGCCGGACCGGATCCTGCTCAAGCCCGGCAAGCTGGAGCCCGAGGAATTCGCCCAGATGAAGAACCACCCCATCCTGGGCAAGGAAGCCATCGTCCACGCCGAGGAGGCCCTGGGGGTGGAAGTGGAGTTCCTGCGCCTGGCCAAGGAGATCGCCTGTCACCACCATGAGAAATGGGACGGCAGCGGCTACCCGACCGGGCTGGCCGGTGACGAGATCCCACTCTCCGCGCGGCTGATGGCCCTGGCCGACGTGTACGACGCGCTCATCAGCAAGCGCTGCTACAAGGCCGCCATGCCTCACGAGGACGTGGTGCCGATCATCCTCGCGGGGCGGGGCAATCACTTCGACCCGGACATCACCGACGCCTTCGCCCGCATCCACCCCCAGTTCCAGGACATCGCCCGGCGCTTCCACGACGACTAGGCCAAGGGGCTCCAGGCCGCTCCCGCAGCAGGCGGCATGCCCGTAGCCCGGGGAATACCGAGCGGCACGGGTCTTCCCCGTGGGAGCGAATTCATTCGCGATCAGGCCCGGCGCACGGACCTTCGCGGTTGAAACCGCTCCCACAAAAGTGACCTGCCTAGCCCGAGTACACCAGGCTCGGCATGTCCTCCAGCGGCACCCAGAGTTCCCCCTGCCAGTCGAGCATCACCACCCGCGTGCCCTGCCAGGCCAGCAACACGCGACGCGGCACCTGGCGGTCACACGCATGGGCATCGCGCAGCGTGGGAATCACCTGGCGATTGAGCCAGCGCTCCAGGTGCGGGTTCTCGGGGTGGCCGAAGCGCACCAGCGCCTTGTACAGGCCGGCCTCGCTGATCACATCCACCGGTTCCTCCAGGCCGCTGGCGCAGGCGAGGAACACGCGCCGTGCATGGTCGCTGCCAAGGCGACGGTGCAGGGTCTGCGGATGCTGCATGCCCAGGATGCGGGCGAAATCCTCTGCGACGAACCAGGGCTGGTTGTCCAGCATCAGCGCGCGCAGCGGGCGGTTGTGGCGGTAGAAGGAGAGGGGGATAAATGCATCGTGCATGGTGAAGCTCCATCTCTGGGTACAGGAGCCGCCACTCTGTTTCGTCAAGGTAAGGGTGGCGGACCACGCGGGGTTGACGAACCGGCGAGATGTAGACCGGCAGACCTCAGGGTCTCCCCGCGCAGTCCGCCATTGAGCGATGTGGAGGTTTGCAGGCTCGGGCACGTCTGCAAAAGGCATGCGCCGCCCTCCACATGTGCCAGTGGGCACGATGCGCCATCTCTTCGGGCCGTCAACGCCCGGTCGCGGGATTGACCGCGACCGCCGGAGGATAGGGAGGGGGTACTGAGCGAACAATCGGACTGCTGGGGAGATCGTCCCGTTTGCATGTCAGAAGATGGCGATGAAAGGAGGCGGAGCGCGTGAGGTTAGCGAACCGGCAAGACGGGAACCGGCAGACCCGAAGGTCTCCTCACGCGACCCGCCATAACGCCAGGCAAATCGACAAGGACAGCACCCTAGGCAGACGACCTTCGAACTGCAATGGGCTTGGGCTCGGCAGCTTCCTCTTGCCCTATCGGCCTCCGCCCCCCAATGCTGTCCGCCCCGCAACCGACAACATGTCCCCCGATGATCGAATCCCCCTGGCAAGGCGCCCTCTGGCTGGCCCACGACTTCTGCCTGATCGACGGCGCCAATGGCGACACCGGCTCCCATGCCCATTACGCCCACCAGGTGCTCATTGCCCGCGAGGCCCAGGTTCACCTGCGGGTGGAAGGCGAGCCGGTGGGCGACCAGGTGGTGCTGGTGGAATCCATGCGCGAGCACGCGCTGGCCTTGCCTGGGCAGGCACTGCTGGCCGTCTACGCCGAACCCCTGGCCTTCGCTCCGCAGGCCTTGCTGGCGCTGGTGGCCGACGCCGGCACGGGTCTGCAGACCCTGGCCGAACGCCTGCTGGCCGCGCCGCGCCCGACGCTGGACGCTCGCCTGCAACGGGCCCTGGACGAGGTGGACGAGCTGCTGGCCGACAAGGTCAGCGCCCAGGCCCTGGCCAACCGCGCCTGCCTGTCCCTGAGCCAACTGGAGCGGCTGTTCGGCGAGCAGGTCGGCCTGTCGGTCCGCCGGCTGGTGCTCTGGCGCCGACTGCGCCTCGCCGTGCGCCTGGCTCTGGAAGGCCACTCCCTCACCCAGGCCGCCCACGGCGCCGGCTTCGCCGACGCCTCCCACTTCTCCCGCACCATGCGCGCCACCTTCGGCATCCGTGCCGACCGCAACCTCGGCAGCCTGCAACTGCGTTTGATCGGCTAAGCGTGGGCACCCTGGGGTCGCCAGTGATGGGTTTCGCGGAGCTCAACCCATCCTACGGTTCGTGCTTGCGGGCGGCATTCGCGCTCGATTCAGCCCCCGGGGCTGACCGGGATGTAGGGTGGATGACGCTCTTCTCATCCACCGGTGCTTGCGTTGGTGGGCTGAAGCCCACCCTACCGCGGAGCAGCCATTGCTGCCGGTTGCATTGGTGTAGGGGCGAATTCATTCGCCCGCTTTGGGCATTGGGGCCGCTGCGCTGCCCTTGGCGACTGAAGTCGCCGCTACGCGGGATTCGGCGGCTACGAACGCACCAACCCCCGTGGCATCTCCGGGGCGGGGTGTTCGCCCGTGCTTTCGCGGAAGGGTTCGGCCAGCTGCGCGAGGTAGGCGTCGGGGTAGTCGGGGCGGCTGCCGATGCCCAGGTCGTCGCCGCGCATGCGGTAGTCGCTGTGGAAGGCGGTGCCCAGCAGGCGGTCCCAGAGGCTGAAGAACAGGGCGAAGTTCACATCGCCCGCGCGGCCGTATTTCATGTGGTGGAAGCGGTGCACCGGCGCCCAGGCGAACAGGTGGCGCAGCGCGCCGATGCGCATGTCGACGTTGCTGTGCTGGAGCAGCAGCTGCAGGGTGATGGCCAGGGCGAGGAGGGCGGCGACCCGTTCCGGCATGCCCAGCAGCAACAGCGGCAGGGTGCCGGCCAGGGCTTCGCAGCCCAGGTGCAGCGGGTGCTTCATCAGGCCGTTGAAGCCGTACATGCGCTTCACGCTGTGGTGCACGGCGTGCAGGCGCCAGAGGAAACCCACCCGATGGCTGGCGTAGTGCATGAGGGTGATGCCCAGGTCCGCGACGATGATGGCGGCCAGCAGTTGCAACGCCAGCGGCCAGTGATGGGGCCAGAGCCCGGCCTCCGGCAGCAGCGCCGCACTCAACGGGATGACCAGGATGCCCAGGCAGTTGAGCCCTTCGTTGACCAGCGCGTGCAGCGAGTCGCGCAGGCGGTCGCCGTGGTTTCGGTTCCAGGCCCGTTCATAGGGCAGCCAGGCTTCGGCGAGAAAGCAGGCGGTGATGGCCGGGATCAGCAACAACAGCAACCAGCGCAAGGGCAGGTGCTCGGTCATCCACAGGGCCAGGGCGAGAAAGCCGAGGAGAAAGACCGGGGCATAGAGGCAGGCGAACAGACGGCGCATGGCGAAGCTCCTTCATAAGGGGCTTGCAGCATGCGATCGGGCGGTGGCCTGGGGCTTGAACAAACGGCGCAAGGTGCCGGCGCGGACTTTTGCCGGGCAAAAAAAAGCCCGCTGGGGCAGCGGGCTCGGTGCAGGACGGGCATGCCTGCAATGAGGGGTGTTGGGGTCATTCCTCGGCGGGGACGGCGTCCAGTTCGGCGAGGGCGTCTGGCTGGTTCTTGAAGGCGCGGGCGAAGATGTCGCGGTTGCGCGCCATGTAGATGCCCAGGTCCTCGACCTGCTGTTCGCTCAGCGAAGGCACGGCCTTGTGCAGGACGGTGGCCAGGGACTCGGCCAGTTCGAGCATCTTGTCGTAACGGTCGGCTTCGGCTTTATCCATGAACAAGCGCTCCGGGTCGCGGCTGCTGCGGTACACCACTTCGACGGCCATTCATCACCTCTCACCTTTGAAATCGGTCTGTAAGATACTGGATGTGTGTACAGTATATGGGTCGGATTTCTCCGTCAACAGATGTCATTCATAGGCCATGCCAGCCGCTACGTCCTGCTGCTCGTCGGCCCCTGCGACAACCTGTCCCGTGGCGTCTGGTCGCACCCGCGCATCTCATTGGGCCGGGACCGCTGGCCTTCATCCTGCAAGGTCGGATCGTCATCCCGGTGATGCACCATCGCCACCAAGACGTACCGAGGAGCTGGATCGTGAAAATCAAATGGGCTGAAGAGCTGCGCGGCAATGTGCACGGGCTGGCCGAGTCGCTGGGCAACCTGCTGGTGGAGAGCTTCCACTACCTGGCGTTGTTCGCCATCGGGGGGATCACCGCCTGGGCGGCGGTGGTGGCGTTCCTGGGCATGGTGGAGAAGGGGCACATCACGGTGGATGACATCCTGCTGCTGTTCATCTACCTGGAGCTGGGCGCGATGGTGGGGATCTACTTCAAGACCAACCACATGCCGGTGCGCTTTCTGATCTACGTGGCGATCACCGCGCTGACGCGCCTGTTGATCTCCGACGTTTCGCACCATAACCGCCCCGACGAGAGCATCGTGTATGTCTGCGGTGCGATCCTGCTGCTGGCGCTGTCGATCCTGGTGGTGCGCTTCGCCTCGTCGCGATTCCCCTCGGAGGCCAGTGACAGCTTGAACCCGAGGCGGCGCCTGCAGGTGGCGCGCGGTGGCGAAGGGGACGCCTGAGCACGAGCGCCCGTGAGGGCGCTCAGATACCGACGGCGAGCGGGCCGGTGACCCGACCGGGCTGGCGCTCGACCAGCGTGGGGAGGGCCTTGCCTCCCGTCATGGCGCTGAGCATTTCCCCGACGTTGTGCCCTTTTTCGATGGCGATGCCAAAACGGATGCTTTCGATCACCCGCTCCAGGCGCTTCGGATCGTTGCGCTGCGCGGGGCTGATCATGCGCCGCGCGACCACGCCGGTCTCATCGGCCAGGGTGAGCATGATGTTGCCGTCCAGGCGCTCCAGGCTGAGGTTGACCCGGTAATCGGCCTGGAAGGCGTCGGTCAGAATCTGAAAGGGGTTGTACATGGCGAGCTACCTGAGTTGTTGACGCATGGAGCGATTGACTGAGGCTGGCTCTGCAAAGTTCGATCCCATTGGACGAACGGAAAACCGGTTTCACGACGCCTGTTGCAAACGGCCAATTCCGTGTCGTTCGGTCAGGAGTCTGATGAGGGGGGAGCCCGGACTTCAGTCCGGGGTTGGCGGAGGCCCCTCCCGGGCTGAGGCCCGGGCTACGGTGCATGCGTTCGGCCTTCGTCGCGGATGAATCCGCTCCCACTGCGGCGTTTACCCATCACACCGACGGTGGACCGATGAAGCGTGGTCCACCCTACGCACCGAGGGGGCGATGTAGCCCGGACTTCAGCCCGTGGCCTGTATGGGGCGGGGCTCAGAACTCGACGCTGTAGCTCAGGCTGTAGGTGCGGCCACGGCCGTGGTAGTCGAACAGGTCGGCGGTGGCGTTGGTGCCGTAGAACACCTGGGCGCGCTGGCCCCAGACGGTGGTGTAGTCCTTGTCCAGCAGGTTCTGGATGCCGAAGTTGAGGGTGCCCACCGGCAGCGCCTGGCTGCCCAGCAGGTCGAAGGTGGTGTAGCCGTCGATCTTGTGGTCGTTGCCGTCGAAGGTGCCGCTGGCCAGGACGTTGCCATCGTCGCTGAGGTTGAAGCTGCGCACGGCCTGCAGGCGCAGGCTGGTCTCGCCGTTCTGCCAGCCGGCGAAGGCGGTGAGCTTGGACGGGCTGGCGGCGGTGACGTCCTGCTTCTGCCAGCGCTGGGCGATCTTCTGCTGGGAGCGGATGGCCAGGGCGCTGGCGCCGATCTGCCAGTTGTCGTCCAGCCAGTAGGTGGCCTGGCCTTCGAGGCCGTAGTTGCGCTTCTTGTTGTCCAGCTGCTCCACCAGCAGGGTGGTGCGGTTGTAGGTGATGCTCTTGTCCGACCAGGCGTAAAAGGCCGCCAGCTGGGCATCCAGGCCATCGGCGTAGTGGCGCCAGCCGAGCTCCACCTGCTTGGTCTTGATGCCGTCCAGGGCCGAGTCCTCGACGTTGACGTGGCGGCCCAGGCTCCAGTGGTTGCCCACCAGGGTGTAGCTGCCCTGGCCGTAGTACTTGGCCGGGTCGGGCAACTCGAAGCCCTCGGAGTAGTTGGCCCAGACCTGTTGTGCCTTGCTCAGCTTGTAGACGGCGCCGGCGTTGTAGAGGTCCACCTGGTAGTCCTTGGAACCGCCGGGCACGGCGTCGGCGCTGGTGCCGTTGCCCTTGCTGATCTGGATCTGCTGGGCGGCGGCGACGAAGGAGCCGACGTCGTTGCCGATGCGCTGGTGGCGCACGCCGGCGGACAGGGTCAGGTCGTCGGTGGCCTTCCAGCTGGCCTGGGCGAACAGCGATTTGCTGTCGGTGTCGATGCCTGGGTAGCGGCCGACGCGGGCGTACTCGTCGGCCACCAGCCCGCCGGTGTTGGCGGCGGTATCGAGGTTGAACAGGGCCTGGTCGGAGTCGAAGCTCTCCCACTCGAAGTCGGCGCCATAGGTCAGGCTGACGCGGTCCCATTCCTTGACCAGCACGGACTTGAGGCCGAAGTAGTCGGTGTCCTGCTGCGAGGCGGAGTAGTAGGAGCGGTTGGTGTCGATGGCGCCGCTGGCGAAGGTGATGGAGGGGTAGGGCTGGAACGCCATCTCCTCGCTGCGGTAGTAGGCCTGCAGGTAGAAGTCGTGGCCCAGCACCTCCGGCACGTGCCAGGTGGCGTTGAACTGCTGGCGCTCGGTGTGCGGTTCGCGGTCGAAGCTGGCGCCGCCTTCCACTTCGAAGGGCGTCTGGCCGCGCAGGCCCTGGAAGTTGCGCCCCAGGTTCACGCCCTTCTCGCCGTCGTAGCCGGAGTCGTACCACTGCATGCCCAGGTTCAGGGTCTGGCCGTTGGCGAAGGCGAAGTCCAGGCTGCCCATCACGTCCACCGCCTGGTTGTACTGCAGGTCGGTCTGGGTGATGTCGAGCATCACCTGGTCGCCGTTGCCGTTGTAGGCGGCGCCGTTCTTCTGGTAGGCCACCGAGACGCGGCCCTTGACCTGCTCGCTGCCGCCGCTGACCGACTGGGCCACGCGCCAGTCGTGGTCCTGGTGGGTCTCGAAGCCGCTGCGCACGCCGATTTCGCTGGTGAAGCGCGCCTCGCCCGCCTCGGCGCGCTTGGTGACGATGTTGATGATGCCGCCGGTGGCGCCGCCGCCGTACACGGCACTGGCGCCGGAGAGCACTTCGATGCGCTCGATGTTGAACGGGTCGATGGAGTCGAACTGGCGGCTGATGCCCCGGGAGCTGTTCAGCGACACGCCATCGATCATCACCAGGGCGCTGCGGCCGCGCATGTTCTGGCCGTAGTTGGTGCGGCCCTGGGGGCCGATGTCCAGGCCCGGGATCAGTTGCCCGAGGGCTTCCTTGAGGGGCACGCCGCCCTTGGTCTGCTCCTGCAGCTGCTGGCTGTCGATCACCCAGACGGTACCCGGCAGCTCGCTGATGCTCACCGGCGCGCGGGAGCCGATCACCACCTGGCGGTCGATCTCCAGCGCCGCGCCTTCGGAGGCGGTGTGCAGGCTGAAGCCACCGTCGGCGGCCTCGGCGCGCAGGCCGCTGCCGGCGAGCAGGTGGTCGAGGCCCTCGGCCACGGCGAATTCGCCCTTCAGGCCCTGGGTGCTGCGGCCCTGGGTCAGCTCCGGGCTGAAGGCCAGCAGCACGCCGGCTTCGCGGCCGAAGCGGTTGAGCGCGGGCTCCAGGGCGCCAGCCGGGATGTCGAAGGCCTGACGCTGGTCGGCTCCGATCACCGCATCCTGGGCGTAGGCGACGGTGGGCAGCCCGGTGGCGGCCAGGCTCAGGCCCAGCAGCAGTGGTTGCAGGGCGCGGGCCAGGGGCGTGCGGGTGAAGCGGCGGAGGGTCGGGTCGGCGTTCATGGCGGCACTCGTCGAGAGAGGGAAAGGGGGTTCTGCCTTCCCTGTCACGCGAGGCCGGGAAAAAGGTTCAGGTCGGTGGAAATTTTTTTCACAGGGCCGATGCGCGGCTCAGGAGGCGGCCCTGGGATGCACGCTGATCCAGTAGCGGGTGACGCTGCGCACCTCCACCGGCAGGGTGCGCGGCAGCAGGGCGAGGATGCGGTCGGTGTGGTCCAGCGGGTAGGTGCCGGACAGGCGCAGGTCGGCGATGGCCGGGTCGCAGCCGATGCGCCCGTGGCGATAGCGGCCGAGTTCGGCGAGGAAGTCGCCCAGGCGCATGGCACTGGCCACCAGCATGCCGTTGATCCAGGCCACGCTGTTCTCGTCCACCGCCTGGGCCGCCCCACTGCCACGGGCGTCGAGGTCCAGGCGCTGGCCGGGGTGCAAGGCCAGGCGCTGGCCATGGCTGAACACCTGGGCATCGCCGGCGAACAGGCTGACCTGGCTGCGGCTGTCCTGCAGGCGCACGGCGAGGCGACCGCCGTTGAGCAGGACCAGCCCCTGGGGCGTTTCCACCCGCAGCGGGCGAGCCTCGTCCACCGCGTCCACCAGCATCTCGCCCTGGCGCAGGTGCAGCAGGCGCTGGCGGGCGTCGAAGCGGATGTCCAGCGCGCTGTCGGTGTTCAGCGACAGGGTCGAGCCATCGTCCAGGGTCAGGTTGCGCCGCTCGCCCACGGCGGTGCTCTGGTCGGCGCGCAGGGCCAGCAGCGGCTCGCTGTCCCGCACCGCCAGGGCGCCGCCACCGGCGATCACCAGCAGGGTGAGCAGCTTCAGGGCGTCGCGACGGCCGCGCGAGGTGGGGGCATCCAGGGCGGCAAGGGCAGTGGGCGTGTTCAACCCGCGCAGGCCCTGGTTGACCGACTCGATACGCTGCCAGGCGCGCTCGTGCTCCGGGTCGGCGGCGCGCCAGCGTTGCCAGTCCTCCTCGCGCTGGCGCGACGGCGTGCCGTCCTGCAGCTCCACCAGCCACTGCACGGCCTGGGCGGCGACGGCGGGGGCGATGCGGTGCTCGCCGCTCTTGCGCAGGGCCATCAGAGGCACTCCGCGAAGTAGCAGCGCTCGGCGGCCTTGGCCATGTAGCGCTTGACGCTGGAGAGGGAGAGGCCGAGCTGTTCGGCGATCTCGGCGTAGGTGCAACCGTCCACCTGGGCCAGCAGGAAGACCTTCTTGGCTTGGGGCGGCAGGCCGTCCAGCAGGCGGTCCAGCTCCACCAGGGTCTCCAGGATGATGGCGCGGGCCTCCTCGCTGGGGGCCTCGTCCTCCGGCAGCGCGGCGAGGGCCAGCAGGTAGGCGCGCTCGATGTCCTGGCGGCGGTAATGGTTGGCCAGCACGCGCTTGGCGAGGGTGGTGAGGAACGCCCGGGGTTCGAGGATGCGGTGCGCCTCGCGCCCCAGCAGCACCTTGAGGAAGGTGTCCTGGGCCAGGTCGGCAGCACTCTGCGGGCAGCCGAGCTTGCGCTGCAGCCAGTGGCGGAGCCAGCCGTTGTGGTCGCTGTAGAGCTTGTGCAACGCCTGCTCGGGGGCTGCCGGGCTGTGGGTCAAGGAGGGCTCCGGAAGGGGGATTCGGCAATGGATCAAATAGGAATGCTTCGCATTCTATTTGTGCCGTGGCCATTGCGCAATGCGGCGGTGAACACCGGGCGATCGGACGGTGGAACCCGGGAAGCGAGGCGCGGGTCAATCGATCACAACAACAGAATCCAGGAGAACCACCATGCTCAATCCCGCCATCAACCGCCGACTCGCCGCCGTGCTGGTCGCCAGCCAACTCACCTTCTTCGCCCAGGTGCCGCTGGCCCAGGCCGCCATGATCGGTACGCCCCAGGCGCTGCAGGAACAGCAGCAGCAGGTCGACCGCGCGCAGCTGCGCGGCATGCTCGACAACCAGGACGTGCAGAAGAAGTTGCAGGAGTACGGGGTGCCCCGCGAGCAGGTGGAGGCGCGCATCAACAGCCTCACCCCGGCCGAGCTGGCGCAGTTCAACCAGCAGCTGCAGCAGGAGCCCGCCGGTGCCGGCGTGGTCGGCATCATCGTGCTGTTCCTGGTGATCTTCATCATCACCGACATGCTCTGCGCCACGGATATCTTCAGCTTCATCAAGTGCATCCGTTGATGCGTGTGCTGCGGCCGGGGCTCCTCGCCCTGACCGTGCTGCTCGGCGGTTGCGCCAGCGGCCCGCTGCTGCCCCCGCAGAGCGGGCGGCTGCCCGAGCGCATCGAGCTGGTGGACGTGCCCTTCTACCCGCAGGAGGACTACCAGTGCGGCCCGGCGGCGCTGGCCACGGTGCTGGTGCACCGCGGCGTGGCCACCTCGCCGGAGGCGCTGGTGCCCAAGGTCTACCTGCCCGAGCGGCGCGGCAGCCTCAAGCTGGAACTGGTGGCGGCGGCGCGGCAGAGCGGCATGCTGGTCTACCCGCTGCAACCCAGCCTGGATGCCCTGCTGGCCCAGGTGGCGGAGGGCAACCCGGTGCTGGTGATGCAGAACCTCGGGCTCGACTGGTACCCGCAATGGCACTTCGCGGTGGTGGTCGGCTATGACCGTGCGAAGGACGAGCTGGTGCTGCGTTCGGCCACCACACGGCGCTGGGTCACCGACCTGCGCAGTTTCGATCGCACCTGGGCGCGCGCCGAGCGCTGGGCGGTGGTGACCCTGCCCCCCGAGCAACTGCCGGCCGAGCCGCGCCTGGAAGCCTGGATGCAGGGTGCCAGCGACCTGGAACAGACCGGCCAGCGCGAACGCGCCGAACGGGCCTACCTCACGGCTTCCGGGCACTGGTACCGCGAGCCGCTGCCGTTGTTCGCCCTGGCCAATGCGCGCTACTCCGAGGGCGACCGCGAGGGCGCGGAGAAGGCCCTGCGCCAGAGCATCACCCGCAAGCCGGACTATGCCCTGGGCTGGTTCAACCTCTCCGAGCTGCTGGCCGAACGCGGCTGCCCGGGTCAGGCCGAACAGGCCCGCGCCTGCGCCCGCCAGCTGGCCCCGGACGACACGCGCATGGCCGCACCCCTCGGTGACGCAGCCAAGGCCGGCGGCCGTTGTGAAGCCGTGCCAGCGTGCGGGGGGCAATGATTTCCCTGTAGGGGCGAATTCATTCGCCCAGCGGCGCCACCTTCATCGCTCAGCGGATGGGACGACGTTCTCCTGATCGTCTTTTCCGATAGGCGCGCCGCATTACGTGGCACCCGTAGGATGGGTAGAGCTCCGCGAAACCCATCACGTCGGCGCCCCCAGGAGGCCCGTCGCTTACCCCATCGCGGCCCGATAGTCCCCCGGCGTGCCGCCGACCGCGCTGCGGAAGCGGTTGCTGAAGTGGCTGGCGCTGGCGAAGCCGCAGGCCAGGGCGACCTCGCCCAGGGGCAGGGCGGTGCGGGCCAGCAGGTGGCGGGCGTGGGCCAGGCGGCGGGCGAGGACGTACTGGTGCGGCGGCAGGCCGAAGCTTTCGCGGAACATCCGCGCGAAGTGGTATTCCGAGAGTGCCGAGAAGGCCGCCAGCTCGCCCAGGCTCAGCGGCTCGGCCAGGTGTTCGTCGATGTAGTCCATCAGCCGCTTGCGCACCGCGGGGGCGAGGCCACCCTTGAGTTGCGGGCCCTGGCGCAGGCCGACCTGGGTCAGCAGGGTGTGGCCGAGCATCTCGTGGGCGAGGCTGCTGGTGAGCATGCGCTCGCCGGGTTCGTTCCAGTCCAGGCGGATCAGGCGGTGAAAGCGTGCGGCTTGCTCGGCGTCGTCGAGGAAGGTCGCTTCGCGCATTTCCAGCTCGCGCGGTTCACGGTCCAGCAGGGTGACGGCGGCGTGGGCGAATTGCGCCGGGGCGATGTACAGGTGCGCCAGGCGGATCTCGCCGTTGATCACCCAGGAGGACTCGTGCCCGGCGGGGAGGATGCACAGCTTGTCCGGGGCGCCCTTGGTGTCCGGGCGCTCGCGGCGGAAGGTGCCGGTGCCGCCGGCCAGGTAGCACGACAGCGTGTGCAGGCGGGTGCCCTGGTAGTCGCGGGCGTCGTGGTGGTTGCTCCACAGCGCCGCGCCCATGCCATCGCCCAGCTCGGCGGCATGCTCCAGGCGGGCATGGGGCGAGCTGGCGAGGGACTGGAAGACCTGGTTCTGCAGGAGTGACGACATGCTCGGGGCAACCGCGGGGCTTGGGTGTTCATGCTAGCGCGGGCGCCCGCGCGACGCAGCGGGGCGGCGCAGATAAGCGCAAGTTTTTGCAAGCGCGCCGACGGGCTGCGCGGGAGACTGGGCACACGACGCACCACCCGGATGACCGCCATGAATCTCTCGCTGTACCTGCTCACCGTCCTGATCTGGGGCACCACCTGGATTGCCATCAAGCTGCAGATGGGCGAGGTGGCGATCCCCGTGTCCATTGCCTACCGCTTCGCCCTGGCCGCCGTGGTGCTGTTCGCCATCCTGCTGCTCGGCCGCCGCCTGCAGAAGCTCGACGGCCGCGCGCAGATGATCTGCCTGGCCCAGGGGCTGTGCCTGTTCTGCGTCAACTTCATGTGCTTCTACACCGCCAGCCAGTGGATCCCCAGCGGGCTGATCGCCGTGGTGTTCTCCACCGCCACCCTGTGGAACGCGCTGAATGCACGGGTGTTCTTCGGCCAGCGCATCGCCGCCAACGTGCTGGCTGGCGGCGGGCTCGGCCTGGCCGGGCTGGCGCTGCTGTTCTGGCCCGAGCTGGCCGGCCACCAGGCCAGCCGCGAAACCCTGCTGGGCCTCGGCCTGGCGCTGTTGGGCACGCTGTGCTTCTCCGCCGGCAACATGCTCTCCAGCCTGCAGCAGAAGGCCGGCTACCGGCCGCTGACCACCAACGCCTGGGGCATGTTCTACGGCGCCTCGCTGCTGGCCCTGTGGTGCCTGGCCAGCGGCACGCCCTTTGCCATGGAATGGAACACCCGCTACCTCGGCTCGCTGCTGTACCTGGCGATCCCCGGCTCGGTGATCGGCTTCACCGCCTACCTGACCCTGGTGGGGCGCATGGGGCCGGAGCGCGCGGCCTACTGCACGGTGCTGTTCCCGGTGGTGGCGCTGAACATCTCGGCCTTCGCCGAAGGCTACACCTGGACCGCCCCGGCGCTGCTCGGCCTGGTGCTGGTGATGGCCGGCAACCTGCTGGTGTTCCGCAAGCCGAAAGCGCCGGTGGCCACCGCGCCCCTGGGGAGCCGCGCATGAGCCAGCGCGTGGTCCGCAGCCGCGACTTCACCGCCGAGCGTGCCTGGGGCGCGCTGGACATCGCCAACCTCGACGGCACCACGGTGCGCCTGCACTGGACCGACCAGCCATACATCTGGCACGTCAACGACGGCAGCGAAGTCTTCGTGGTGCTCGATGGCGAGGTGGAGATGCGCTACCGCGAGGGCGGCGAGGAGCACGCGGTGCTGCTGGGCGTGGGCGACCTGTTCCACGCCGGCCCCGGTTGCGAGCACGTGGCCCACCCCCGTGGGGCGGCGCGCATCCTGGTGGTGGAGCGCGAGGGCAGCGTCTAGCTCGCCTCGTCGGCCTTCTTCGCCCCGCGCAGGTTCATTGCCGCGAGGCACAGTTGCAGCACGATCAGCGCCCAGGCGTGGGCGTGCAGGCCCCAGGCGATCCACAGGGCGTTGCTGGCCAGGAACACCCAGAAGCCGATGTGGCGCCGGGCGGGTGTCTTCGAGCCGATCAGCCAGGCGGCGGCCACGGTGACCAGCATGGCCGGCCATTGCAGCAGGTCGAGATAGTCCATCGGATCCCCCCTTGTTCTCTTTTTAGTGAGGCGGGGAGGGCAACGGTTCCAACGTTTTTCAGGTCTCCAGGGGCTGGTTGAAGAACAGCGCGACTTCCTCGGGCGCGGTCTCGCGCGGGTCGTAGAGCGCGGTGTCCAGGCCGCTGAAGGCGAAGCCGGATTTCAGGTAGAAGCCGATGGCAGGGTGGTTGCTGCTCTGGGTTTCCAGCCACAGGCAGCGCGCGCCGCAGCTGCGGGCGAACGCCGTTGCCTGGTCCAGCAACCGCCGGCCCAGCCCCTGGCCCTTGCAGGCCGGCGCGACGAACAGCGCGCTCAACTCGGCGCTGCGGTTCCACTCATCCAGGCGCACGCAGGCGAACCCGGCCAGGCTGCCGTCCTCGGCTTCGGCGGCGACGGTGAAGTCCGCGTCCTCGACATCCTCGGCGAACCCCTCGGCGTCGTAGCGCTTGCGGAAGGGCGCCGCGCGGCGTTCCTCGACCAGCGCAAAGGCCAGGCCCTGCCGCTCCACGCGGTAGATGAGAGAGGTGTCGTAGCCGGCCTCGAAGGCGCTCAGGGCTTCGGCGTCGCGGGGCAGTTCGAGGGGGCGCAGGTGCATGGTGTCCGTTCCTTTGGTGAGAGGGAGGATTCTACTGGGGTCGGCTCACCAGCGGTGCTTGACCGGGCATCGCATGGTGGATGCAAAGAGCGGCATCCACCCTACACACCGGTGAAGCCCGTGTGGGGATGGGCGTAGGTTGGCGCCGAGCGCAGCGAGGCCCAACGGTGCGGGGGGCGGGATCGCTGCGTTGGGTTTCGTGCCTCAGCGGAGCGCCGCCCTGGCCAACCTACGGGGCGTGCCTTGGAGGAGAGCTCAGTCCAGCAGGCAGGCGAGCAGGTCGGGCGGCACCTGGGGGGCTTCGCGCAGGAACAGCTCATGGATCAGCGCGTAGCGCTGGCCTTTCGGGGTGGTGCCAACGTAATAGCTCGCCACCGAGTAGCCCTGGCCGGCAGGCGCGAGGAGGAAGCTCATGGGGCCAAGGCGCTCGTATTCGGCCTCCACCAGCAGCCAGCCATTGCGGTGGGCCAGCCTGTTCAGGCGCTTCATCGCGACCTTCTGCTGGCCATCCTCGGCGAGGCGTTGCTCGATGGCTGCGAATGCCTGGGTGTAGGCGCTCGGTGACTCACGGCGAGGGCAGGTGGGGTCGGGCGGTGGTGGCGGTGCCTTCTCGGCGATGACCCACTCGGGCTCGTGGCTCCGTCCCTTGCGTGGCTCCGTGCTGATCAGGCCCATGTAGAGGGTCGAGGCCTCGTCGCCGAGGGTCACGATTTCCTGGCGGCTGGCCAGCAGCGTGCCGTCGGGGGCCTTGCAGTCGACGCGGACGGTGTACAGATCGTCGCCGAATGGCGACACCATCATGCCGTCGTAAAAGGCGGCCTCGCGGATTTCTGACGAGGATGACTTCCCCGTCGAGTTTCGAATGAACGACTCGCATTTGGAGCGCGCGAACAGCCGGGGTTCGATGGTGCCTTCCACCGTGACAATGGCATCGCACCCCGCGAGTGTTGCCGCTACCAGCGCCAGTGCTGTCAGTCTTCCCTGCATTTTGCCGCTCCTTGTCCACCGACGGGCGTGCCAGCAGGTCGCGTTTATAGCCTGAGGCCGTGATGCTCGGGAAGAGTCTGCTGGTGGATGCGAAGAGCGGCATCCACCCTACGCAGCGGTGAAGCCCGGGCGCGACGGCGATGTAGGTTGGCGCCGAGCGCAGCGAGGCCCGACGGTGCGGGGTCAGCGGCGGGGGAGGAGGGTTAACCAGGCGAGGACGGGGTAGCAGAGGTAGTGCAGGAAGAACAGGAAGACGGCCATGGGGCTGGGTTGGTCCTGCAGGGTCATCATGCCGAGCAGGCCGAGGTAGAGGACGCCGAGCAGGGCGCCGTAGCCGACGAGGATGCGCCAGGCCTCGCCCCGGGTCGGGGCGCGGCGCTGGATGAGGCGGAAGGCCCCGGCGAGCAGCAGGGCGACGGCGCCGGCGATGATCAGGGTGGCGAGCAGGCCGCCGACCTTGACCAGGCTGCGCAGGGCGAGGTTGAGCACCATCGCCAGCACGACGCCGCCGATGGCGTAGCGCATCGGGAAGGTGGGGCGCGGATCGTTCACGGGCGCTCCAGGGCCACGTCGAGGCCGAAGCGTTTCTTCAGCACCGATTCCAGCAGGCCCTTGGGCAGCAGCGCGGCGAGCAGCGGCAGGGCGCGGCTGCCATTGCCCAGGCGCAGCAGTCGCGGGCGCGGGTGGCGCTGGGCGGCGGCGAGCAGGTCGCGGGCGAATTCTGTGGCGGGGGTGGGGTTGTCCTGGGAGGCCTTGGCGCGGGCGCGGATGCCGTCGCGGATCGGCCACCAGGGCGAACCCTCGGCGATCACCGCCTCGGCTTCGCGGCTGGCGTTGGCACCGAAGCTGGAGGCGATGGCGCCGGGCTGCACTTCCATCACGTCGATGCCGAAGGGGGCGAGTTCCAGGCGCAGGGCGTCGGAGAGGGCGTGCACGGCGGCCTTGGAGGCGCAGTAGGCGCCGGCGAAGGGGGTGACCAGCACGCCGGAGACGCTGCCGATGTTGACCACCAGGCCACGGCTGGCGCGCAGCACGGGGAAGCAGGCGCGGGTCAGGCCGATCAGGGAGAAGACATTGGTCTCGAACTGCCGGCGCAGGGCGTCGGTGCCGCCGTCCAGCAGCGGGCCCATGGCGCCGTAGCCGGCGTTGTTGACCAGCACGTCGAGGCGGCCGATCTCCCGTTGCAGGCGCTCGCCCAGCTGCGCCACCGCGGCCTCGTCGTTGACGTCCAGCTGCACGCCGGTGAAGCCGGCGACGTTCAGGGCGTCGACGTCATTGGCCTTGCGCGCGCAGGCCCAGACGCTGTAGCCGGCCTGCTTGAAGGCATCGGCCAGGGCGCGGCCGATGCCACTGGAGCAGCCGGTGATGAGGGCGACGGGTTGGCTCATTGCTGGGTTCCTTGTTGGTCTTGTTGTGAGGGAGGCGGGGCGGCGGTTCGCGCATCAGTCGGCGAATCTGCCATGTAATCGCTCGGCGCGGAACTCCAGGGTCTGCGGACGGTAGCCGCTGCGCAGGGGCGGCACGGGCAGGCAGTGGCTCCAGTCGGCGCCGGCCTGCAGGCGCGGCGGGCCGAGGGAGCGTTCGGCATCGAAGGCCGACTGGGTGAGGTTGATGGCGTCGCCCGGACGGTAGGCCTGGATCACCCAGGCGAGGTCCAGCAGGGTGGTGCTGCTGCCGTTGTGCACGCGGATCTGCAGCGGGCGGTCGGCGGGGCACGCGTCGGGGGCGTAGGTGACGCGGACGTCGAGCAGGGCCAGCTGGCGGTCCACCACGCGCTCTTCCCAGAGCACCCAGGCGGCGACCAGGCCGATGCCGAGCACGGCGACCAGCGAGATGGGCAGGGCCTTGGCGGGTTGGCGGATGACCAGGATCAGCCAGGTCAGGGTGAGGATCGCACCGATCAGCATGGGGACGCCCGTGGGGATTGGAGGGGCTCAATGCTAGCGCATTACGCCGGGGCGATGCGGGTGGATGGTGGTGCCGGGCGCGGGGGCCCGGCGGGGCCCCCTTGGGTTGGCGCACGCCATCCCCCCTGCTGGCACAGGGGGAATGGGCCTCCCGATGGGGGAAGGAGGCTCAGCGTGCTGTCACATGGCTCACGGAGACGGAGTCGCTGCGGCCGTAGACGTCTTCCAGGCGCTCGATGTCGTCCTCGCCCAGGTAGCTGCCGGACTGCACCTCGATGATCTCCAGGGGGATCTTGCCGGGGTTGGTCAGGCGGTGCACCGCGGTCATGGGGATGTAGGTCGACTGGTTCTCGGTGAGCAGGAAGGTCTTGTCGTCACAGGTCACCTCGGCGGTGCCGGAGACCACGATCCAGTGCTCGGCGCGGTGGTGGTGCATCTGCAGCGAGAGCTGCGCGCCGGGCTTGACGGTGATGTGCTTGACCTGGAAGCGGCCGCCCATGTCCACCGAGTCGTACGAGCCCCAGGGGCGGTACACGGCGCAGTGGTTCTGGGTCTCGCTGCGGCCCTGGGCGTCCAGTTCGTTGACCAGCTTCTTGACGTCCTGCACGCGGTCGCGGTGGGCGATCATCATGGCGTCCTTGGTCTCGACGACGACGATGTCCTCCAGGCCGATCACCGACACCAGCTTGCCGTTGCCGTGCACCAGGCAGTTGTGGCTGTCGTGCACCACCACGTCGCCCTTGGTGACGTTGCCGTCCTTGTCCTTGTCGTGCACTTCCCAGATCGAGCTCCAGCTGCCGACGTCGTTCCAGCCGGCGGAGAGCGGCACCACGCAGGCACGCTGGGTCTTCTCCATCACCGCGTAGTCGATGGAGTTGTCCGGGCAGCAGGCGAAGGTGGCGGCGTCGATGGTCACCGTGGTGCCGTCGCGCTGGCTGCGTTCCAGGGCCAGCAGGCAGGTGTCGTAGATGTCCACGTCGTGGTGCTTGAGCTCGTCGAGGAAGCGGCTGGCGCGGAACAGGAACATGCCGCTGTTCCAGAAGTAGTCGCCGGAATCCACGTACTGCTGGGCACGCTCGGCGTCGGGCTTCTCGACGAACTGGGCGACGCGGCTGATGCCGTCCGGCAGGCTGCCGGCCGAATCCTTGCCACGGATGTAGCCGTAGCCGGTCTCGGGGCGCAGGGCGGGCACGCCGAACAGCACCATCTCGCCCTTCTCGGCGGCGATGGTGGCCAGGGCCAGGGCCTGCTGGAAGGCGCGCTGGTCTTCCAGCACGTGGTCGGCCGGCATCACCAGCATCAGCTCGTCGCGGCCTTCGGCCAGCAGCTGCATGGCGGCGATGGCGACGGCGGGCGCGGTGTTGCGGCCGAAGGGTTCGAGCAGCATGGCCTGCGGGGTGATGCCGATGGCGTCCAGCTGCTCCTGGACGATGAAGCGGTGATCCTTGTTGGCCACCAGCACCGGGGCCTGCATGCCTTCGAAGTTCAGGCGCTCCAGGGTCTGCTGGAACAGGGTGTGGTCACCGGTCAGGGCCAGGAACTGCTTGGGGTACTGCTTGCGCGAAAGGGGCCAGAGTCGGGAGCCGCTACCGCCAGAGAGGATCACAGGAATCATGGGTGTATCTCCTAGAATCGTTCATCGTTTGTGGATAGGTTTCTCATCACATCGATCACTGATTTCTGTCTTGTAGTCCCACTGTCTCGTGCGGCGGGTACGAAGCGTTCGCCCGGGGCGCGAGCCCCGGGCCGGGTACATCAGGATTCGGCCGGGCGCTTGACCCAGACCGGGGAGAGCTTGCCGCCGCTGCCGGTGATGTAGAGACAGACGACTTCGCCGCGTTGCAGCGAGACGGGCTTGAGGTCACTGACCTTGCGGGTGCCGTCGAACAGGGCGAGGTTGACCTTCACCGGGTTGATCTCGCGTTCGCCACGGCCCTGGGCGGCCACGTCCTCGACCACGGCGGTCTTGCCGTCGGCGGTCTTGACGGTGAGCTTGGCGTCGGAGAGGTTCTGCACCCGCAGCAGGGCCTTCTGCTTGTTCTTGAAGGGCGGCTCTTCCACCAGCTTGGGTTCGGCACCCGGCTGGTTGACCAGGGTGTAGTAGCGGTCGGATTCCAGTTTCACCGGCAGGTTGGTGGCACCGACCTGGGCGCTGTAGTTGCCCGCGGGCAGGAACTTGAAGTCGCTGGAGCCGAGCGGGGCGACATCGTTCAGCGCGGTGTTGCCGACGTTGACGCTGAGTTCGCTGCTGCCGGCGTTGTAGGCGCGGACGAAGGCCGATCCCTTGGGTGCCTGGGGCCCGTAGAGCCCGCCCTCGTCGGCCTGTGCATGCACGGCGGCGAGGCCCAGGGCGATGGCGCAGGCGTACGACGTCCAGTTACGTTTCTTCTGTCGGTTCATGGTGTTCCTCCATCTTTCTTTCTTGGAATGGCCCGGTGGGGCCACAGTCGTCGAGGGCTCGCGGGGCGGGCCCTCACTGCTGGGTTTCTAGTTGGCGGCGGCGGCCGCGAGGCGCTCGCCGGGGTTGCCGCCCTTGCGCAGCTCGGCGATCCACTGCGGGTCGAATTCGCTGAGGTCGTTGGGCATGGGCAGGTAGCGCTCGGGAAATTCCCAGATCACCAGTTGCGGAGCGGCGTCCTTCAGCTCGTCGCTCTTGAGGTACTTGAGCATCGGCAGGATCGGGCCGTGGCCGTCCTCGGCGTGGTTGACCAGGTCGCGTTGCAGCGACTGGCGCAGCGCACCGGCGAAGTTCCAGTTCTGGTTGGCGCTGTAGCTGGTGCCCACCAGCACCACCGGGACGGTACTGTCGGCGAACAGGGAGTCGCCGCTGGCCTCACCTTCGACCGCGGCGCGGGTCTCGCGTTTCTGCAATTTGTCCGGGGCCGGCATCAGGTTCTCGAACATCGGGTCCAGGGGCAGGAAGCGGGTCAGGTCGCCCTTGTAGTCCTCGTTCTTAACCGCCTCGGTGACGTACTCCTGGGCGTCGCCCGAGAGCGGCGCCGCACTGCGCACGGCCTCGCCCAGGGCGTTGGCCACCACCTCGGCGCCCAGGGGCGTCCAGTGGGTGTCGGTGCGCAGGAAGACCTGGCCGTTGCTCTTGGCCTGCTCCAGGGTACCGAGCAGGTCCGGGGCGATGATCCCGGCCTTGCGCGCGGCGCCGCGGAACTGGGCGTAGAGGTCCTGGCGCAGGGCGGTGGGGCGGGCATCGCCCGTGTACTCGGGGTACAGGCGCGATTTGGACGGCACGATGGCCAGCACCAGGGTCACGCCCCGGTTGGCCAGCTCGTCGCGCACGCCCTGGATCATCGCCAGGTTCTCCTGCAGGTGGCGGCTGCCATCGGCGACGGGGTCGAATTCCTCGTCGGAGAACAGCCAGCCGTCCTTGCCGATGACCACGCCCTGGCGGCCTTCGCCGAACAGGCCGAAGTCCACCAGCGCCCAGAGGTTGGTGCCGATCTGCTTGATCGGGAATTGGTCGTCGTAGTGCTTCTCGAAGGCATGGGCCAGCTTGCCGTTGAGCACGGTGGTCTCCTTGGCCACGCTGAAGCCGACGATGCCGCGCATGGACCACAGGCTCAGGGCCAGCAGCATGCCGGCGAAGACGACGATGTAGAGGGTGTTTGCAGTTCTGCTCATGGTCGCGCTCCTCAGAACTGGAAGTAGAGGAAGGGGGAGAAGCTCTGCGCCGAGAGCTTCAGGATCGAGGCGGCGAACAGCACCAGCAGGGCGATGCGGGTCGCCAGCATCGGCAGCTGGGTCATCCAGGCCTGCTGCCACACCAGGCCGCCGCTCGGCGAGTAGGCGATGGCCGCCGGGTCATTGGCGCCGCCCTGCTGGGTGCGCGGCTGGGCGGTGGCCGGGCCGTCGGCGTCGATGTGTTCCTCGGCGCGGGCCTTGGGCGCACCGGCCAGGGGCTTGGTGTAGAACTGGCGGATGCCGAAGATGGCCAGCACCACGTAGGCCAGTACCAGGGTGGCGATCTGCAGGCTGGTCAGCTGGGCGCGGTTGAGCTCGGAGAGGCCCAGTTCGCCGAAGCTGAACATCGCGGCGTACATGCGCCAGGCGACGTCGAGGTTCTCGGCGCGGAAGATCACCCAGCCGATCACCACCAGCAGGAAGGTGAAGGCCCAGCGCAGCGGGTTGAGCACGCGCGGCGCGGCGTCCACGCCCAGGGCGCGTTCGATCGCCAGCCACATGCCGTGCCAGGCGCCCCAGATGATGTAGGTGAAGTTGGCGCCGTGCCACAGGCCGCCCAGCAACATGGTCAGGAACAGGTTGCGGTAGGTCTGGAAGGTGGTGCCGCGGTTGCCGCCCAGGCTGATGTACAGGTAGTCGCGCAGCCAGGTGGAGAGGCTGATGTGCCAGCGCCGCCAGAACTCGGTGATGGACTGGCTGATGTAGGGCTGGTTGAAGTTCTCCATGAAGCGGAAGCCCATCATCAGGCCGAGGCCGATGGCCATGTCGCTGTAGCCGGAGAAGTCGAAGTACAGCTGCGCGGTGTAGGCCAGCGCACCGAGCCAGGCATCCCCCGTGGTCGGGTCGGAGAGGGCGAAGCAGTGGTCGGCGATGGGCGCGATGCTGTCGGCGATGAAGACCTTCTTGATGAAGCCCTGCATGAACCGGGTGCAGCCCTCGGCGAACTTGTCGACGGTGTGGGTGCGGTGGTTGAACTGGTCGACCAGGTCGCGGAAGCGCAGCACGGGGCCGGCGATCAGGTGCGGGAAGATCGCCACGAAGGCGGCGAAGTCGATCAGGTTGTGGGTCGCCGGGGTGTCGCCACGGTACACGTCGATGATGTAGCTGATGGACTCGAAGATGTAGAACGAGATACCGATCGGCAGCAGGATGTGGGTGAGGACGAAGGGCTCCATGCCGAACGAGGTGACGATGGCGTTGAGGCTGTCGACGCCGAAGTTGGCGTACTTGAAGTAGCCCAGCACGCACAGGTCCACCACCACGCCGAGGATCAGCCATTTCTGCGCCGTCTTCGTGCGGACCCCGGCGGCGCCTATGCGCAGGCCGATCCAGTAGTTGAACACCGTGACCGCCGCGAACAGCGCGAGGAAGTCGATCCGCCACCAGGCGTAGAACACGTAGCTGGCGACGAGCAGCAGCAGGTTTCGATAGCGCGTCCCGACCAGGTAGTACAAGCCGAGGAAGATCGGCAGGAACAGGAACAGGAACACGTTTGAAGAAAAGACCATCCGAGTCTCTCCACTTGTACGTCAACTTTCTGGGCCGCCGCCGGACGTTCCAGCCCGGTGTGCGACCCGCCATTCCCTCCCCAGGGTGTGGCGTTCAAATCCTTGCGCCGCCGCGTCTGCTGCGCGGTCGGTTGATTCCTCCAGGCGCCTCCCCGAGGGGAGGGCGCTGCATCAGCTACCGCTGCCGCCCTCCTTCTTCGGGTGGAAGACCTGGGTGACGTCGCCGCCCAGGCGGAAGGTCTTGTAGGGGCCCATGGAGTCCTTCCACTCGACCGTGTCGGGCTTGCAGCCGTAGAGGGCGCACCAGGGCTCGAGCCAGGCGAACTTGGCGTGTTTCTCCAACTCGTCCATGTCCTGGTCCTTGCCGGTCCTGTCGTCGAAGGGCTCCTGGTCGTCGACGCCGGCGATGACCCTCTCGCCGAGGCGACGCAGCGCACCGTTGTTCTCCTCGCGCAGGTCCACGCCGTTGGCCTGGGCGAACGCGGCGATCATCGCCAGCGGCGGCAGGCTGTAGTTGTGGTAGGCGAGGGCGCGCTGTTCGCGCTTGAGTTCGTTGGGCAGGAAGCCGTCCTTGTCGACCTGGCTGGCGGCGACGCGGAACTGGTCCACCGACCAGTCGAACAGGTCGCGGCGGTTGGTGGCCACGGCCGTGGCCATCACCGACCAGGCGGCCCAGTAGGAGTGGTTGTTGATCTTCTTCAGCGGCAGGCCGCTCCAGTCGTGCACCGTCTGGTCGGCCAGGCGCGAGAACCAGGATTCGATGACCTGGGTCTGGCCCTTGTAGGCGTCCAGCGGGTGGCTGTCGGAGAACTTCAGCCGCAGGTAGGCGGAGGACAGGCTGCCCAGCGCCCATTTGCGGATCGACTTGCCGGTGTGGTTGTACTCGGTGCTGAGCAGGGCGTTGGCCTGGGCCCAGCTGGTCATCCACTGCAGGGCGCATTCGAGCTGCGGACGCTGCCCTTCGCGCATGTAGACCATGACCATCTTGTTGACGCCGCGCTCCATCTCGGTGATGTCGGCGGTCTTCTCGCGGAAGGCCTTCTCGGCATCCGGGTTGAGGGTCGCGCGGGCCTTGCCGGAGCCTTCGTACTTGCTGCGGAAGTCGAGCTTGGCCGTGTAGGGCTGCGGCGGCGCCTTGCAGGCCTCGGGCTTCTTGTCGTCGATATCCACCGGCGCGTAGTAGCCGCGTGGCGGTACCAGGTCGGCGGCACTGGCCTGGCCGACGAGCAGGAAGCCGCCGAGCAGGCAGGGTGCGAGCAGGCTGAGTGGATGCTTCATGGGGACCTCCTTCCTCACTCGGCCTTGGCCGTGAGGGTGTCGCCACCGTTGCCGGGTCGCTTGCACAGGGTCACGTCGACGCTGAGGTTTTCCGGCATTTCTTCGGGGCTGTGGATTTCCAGGGCGAGGACGTTCAGGTCCCGCCAGTCGGGGTCGTCGCGCAGTTCGAAGACATAGCGACCACCGGTGTCGACGCGGTCGCTCTGTTCGATCTTGAAGTTCTCGCGGCGGCCGTTGAGGTACCAGATGGTGGCCTTGGATTCGTGCACGGACGGGTCGCTGAAGGTCAGGTCGACCTGGTAGTCGCCGCTGCGGATGTCCTTGACCGCGCCGTTCTGGCCGTTGACGAAGACCTCGTTGGCACCGGGCTTCATCTTCACCTTGTTGTGCATCACCGCCTTCCGGCCTTCGCAGCCGTTGTTCACCAGCGGCACGGCCTGGCGGTAGAAGCTCTTCTGCGCCATGTCGTAGTGGGTGGCGAACTCCCAGACGATGATCTTCGGCGGGTTCTCGTGGAATTCCTTGCTGGTCATGTACTGCAGCAGGGCGCTGTCGAAGCCGCCGCCGCTGACCGCCATGTTGAGCACTTCGGCACCGCTGTGCTGTTGCAGGAAACCGCCGAAGTTGTACGCCGGGCCGCTGTTGCTGGTGCCCACCAGGACGATCTGCGGGTTCGACTCGTCGCCGAACAGGCTGTCGCCGCCCGCCTCGCCCGAGGCTTCGGTCTCGTAGCGCTCGACGTACTGGGTGGCGTAGGTGGTGCCGCACAGCTGGCCGGCGGTCTTGTGCAGGGTGCCGGCTTTGGGCAGCAGGCCGACGACCTTGCTGGAGAATTCCTTCTTGGGGATGTCGGCGAAGCCGGGTATCTCCTTCAGCGTCTCGGCCACCAGCTTGGCGGTGCGGTCGGCGCCGGCCGGGGTCCAGTGGTGGTCGGCCTTGAAGTAGTAGTCGGTGTCCACGCCCTGCTCGTCGAACAGCGGCGAGAGGTCGGTGACCCAGATGCCGGTCTTGCGGAAGTCCGCCACCGTCTTGAGGTAGTTCTTCTTCGCCAGCTCGAAGTCGAAGCGGGCCTTCTCCTGCTCGGTCAGCTTCTCGCGGTTGATCAGCCCGCGGGTGGGCTGGTAGACCACCATCAGCTCGATGCCCTTGGCCTTGAGCGCGTCGCGCAGGCGCTTGAACTCGCTATAGCCGTAGGGGGTGGTGCCGAAGTCGGTGCGCAGGTCGTTGCGGGAGCGGAACAGCCAGTCGTCCTTGGCCTGCACCAGCGCGGTGAAGAAGCTCAGGTACTTGGTGTTGTAGGTGTTCGGGTTCTGCGCCGCGGCGCACAGCGGACCGGTGCGCTGCACGCTGTACTGCGGTTCGGCCGCCTGGGCGGTGTGGGCGCCGGCCAGCAGGGCGGCGGCCAGTGCGGAGGGGGCGAACCAACGGGTGCTGTTGTTGTGCATGATCTGTTGCCTCAATCCTGGAGTTCGGCCTGGCTTTCGACGGGGTCGATGAGCACCGCTTTCTTGCGGCGCACCATGAGGTCGAGGATTTCTTCCTGTTTCTCGCCCAGCACGCCGGCGAAGCTGATGCCGGTGGACTTGCTCGGGGCGAGCATCTCCACGCGGTAGAGCTCCACGGAGAGCGGCGAGTCGATGGACAGCGGGCTGGAGCCGTTACCGGCGAGCTTGCCGCCGACCACGATCATCGAGACCTTGGTGTCGAAGGGGTCGAGCTCGATGTCGCGGTCGGTGTTGGACAGGTCCTTGATGTGCCCGTACACGCCGGTCAGCCCGTTGGCGATGGCGAGGTTCTCGTACAGGCGGATGTTCACGCTGTTGCGCAGGCGGATGCCGTGGCGCTGGTTGTTGACGATCTTGTTGCCCCACAACAGGTTGTTGGAGCTCTCGTACAGGGTGATACCGTCGGCATGGTTCTGGTAGACCTCGTTGTAGGCCACCAGGTTGTTCACCGAGTTACGGTCGATGACGATGCCCGAGAGTTTGTTGTCGTAGGTCTTGTTGTTGATGATCCAGCTGTCGTCCACCTCGCGGGAGATGATGATCCCGTGCTTCTTCTTGGTCCCGAACACGGTGTTCTCGGCGATGATCAGGCCGTGGGAACGGTCGTGCGGGTCGATGCCGTAGACGATGTTGTCGCGGTAGGTGTTGCCCTTGATCACCACGTCGCGCGCTTCGTAGCAGTAGAAGCCGTACCAGTGGTCGACGAACTCCGAATCCACCAGCCAGCCGGTGGGCTCCGGGCGCTTGAGGCGCGCGTGCATGCCGGGGGTGTACTGGGTGATGGAGACGCCGTAGGACTTGGAGTTGTTGTAGCCGAGGCTGGTGACGGTGCTGCCGACGATGTACAGCTCGCTGCCGCCCCAGGAGACCAGGAAGGGGCGGAATTCATCGGGCGTGCGGAAGGTGGCCGGGCCCTTGTCCTGCTCGCGCCAGGCGGTGAGCTTGGTGCCGGTGATGAACAGCTTGCCGTCGTTGACCAGGAACGCGCCGCGCTCCTGGGAGAGGCGGAAGTCCTTGGTGTCCTTGCCGATCTCGAGGTTCGCGTCCTGGGCCACCACCACGGGCAGGCGGGCCAGGTACACGCCCGGCTCGGTCTCGCTGAACTGGGTGTCGGGCAGGGCCTTGGCGATGTCGGCGGGGGTGACGTGGCCACCCTCGATGAAGATCGCCTGGGGCATGCCGCGCTGGCGGGTGACCCATTCGCGCATGCGTTCGTTGCCGCCGATGAAGTCCTTCAGGGCGTCCTGCTGCAGCATGCGCCGCACCACGACCTTGCCCTGTTTCGAGCGGTCGATCTTGGCGTCCACCGCCTGGGCGGTGTAGCCGGAGAGGTCGGGCAGGGTGGGCGCGTCCAGGTGCAACTGGTCCACCGGCGCGCTGGTGACGGTGTAGTTCTTGGTTTCCTTGAGTTCCTTGGTCGGCTCGGCGGCCTGGACCCAGGGCGCGGCGATGAGCAGCGCGCCAAGCACCACGCCGCTGAGCGGCAGGGGGGTTCCGATGGGGTTTCTCATGGCTGTTCTCCCTTCGCGCATGGCGGCCTCAGAAGCGCCAGATGAAGTCGACGAAGGCGCGATGCATCAGCGAGTCGGTGCCGCTGCCATAGGCATCGCCCGGTTTGAACACGCCACCACGCAAGCGCACCAGGGCGGAGGCGTCGTCCATGTGCTCGGCCATCGAGGCCGGCAGCAGGCCCTGCTTGAAGTACTTGGTGACGACGAAGTCGAGCTCCTGGCCGACGTCCTTCTCGCCGTCCTCCAGCGGGGCGATGATCCCGGCCTGGCCGATGTCCTGGTTGTCGTCGATACGCCAGAAGCGGTGGTAGACGACGCTGGCGTCGTAGTCCTCGCGCAGCTGCCAGGAGGCGAAGGCGGTGCCCACCTGGAGGTTGCTCAGCTCGCCGCGGAAGGCTTCGCCGAAGCGGTGCATGCGCGAGTTGGTGCCGGTGAAGTTGGAGCGGTTGCTCTCCATGCCGGTCTGGCGGAACTGCTCGGAGCTGTCCTCGTCGCCACCGCCGCTGCCACGGGCGTAGGCGCCACCGACCTTCCACTGGTCGTCGATATTCCAGCGCAGGCCGAGGTCCAGCGCCCAGGCGTCGACGTCGACGTTGCGCGAGCCGTTGGCCAGGCGGTCGTTGCCGACCACGGTCTGGTTCAGTTCGTCGATGTCGCCGGTGAGCCAGGTGGCCTGGGCCCAGTAGTTGAGGGTCTCGGGCGAGCGGCGGTCGAAGAAGCCGTTGTCGGCGTTGATGCCGAGCCAGGTGAGGTCGCCGGTGTAGCGCTTGTCCAGCGGGTCCACCACCTCGCCGTTGTCGGGCAGGCTGCCGTTGTCGCGGCTGTGGTGGAGCTTGAGGCCGACCCAGTGGTTGGGCATCCACTGGGTGGCGACGTCGCCGAAGAGGTGCTGGCGGTCCTTGTCCTCGGGGGCCAGTTCGTCGATGTCGGTGCGGTACTCGCTGAAGCGTTCGGCGACGCCGACGTTAGCGCTCAGCAGGGTGGTGTCGAAGGTCCAGCGCAGGGCTTCGATGTTGGTGTCCCACCAGGTGCCTTCGTCGCTGCGTACGCGCTGGCGGCCGAAGCGCAGGTGCTCGCCCGGGTAGGCGGTGAGGCCGGCGTAGTCGACCCAGAATTCGCGCAGGGCGAGGTAGCTCTTGTCCGGTTCGCGGCCGTCGCTGTTCTGGCTGGATTCGCTGTCGATGTCGCTGGATTCGAGGGTGTCGGTCTCGACGATGTCGGTCGCGGTCACCGCCTGGCCCATGGCGAAGGCGCTCCACTCGCCGCGCTGGCCGTAGACCCAGGGACGCAGGTCGAGGCCGATGCCGTTGACGTCGCCGCCTTTCTGGGTGCCGAGGTCGCGGTCGTCTTCGGACTGCGCGGTGATCTTGATGTCGAGGCCGAAGTTCTTGTCGCTCATCTGCACGGCGAAGGCGCTGCTCGCGGTGATCAGCGTGATGCCCAGGCCCAGGCTGGCATTCGTCCAGAGATTGAATTTCATAGCGGTTCCTTCAAGGGGTCTGCATGGCTTGCATCTGCGCGGCGTCTTGCAACGCGGCGCCTCTCAGCTGGCGCTCGTCGCGCAGCAGCTGCTCGGCCCGGGCACGTTCCGCAGGCTGCAGTTGTTGTTCCACCGCCTGGGCCAGTTCGGTGGCCTGGGGGGTGTTCTTGGGCAGCGCGAGCTGGCTGAAGACGTAGGCGTTGACCAGGTTGGGCTGGATGCCCTTGCCCTGGGCGAACATCTGGCCGAGGGCGAAGTCGGCGTTGATCTGGCCGCTGCGGGCAGCGCTCAGCAGGTAGTCCAGCGCCTTGTCCGGGTAGATGTCGCCGAGGTAGCCGCGGATGTAGATCTGCCCCAGCAGGTAGTTGGCGGCCGGCTCGGTGGGCGCGGCCTTCATCAGGTGTTCCTCGGCCTTGCGTGGGTCCTGCGGCAGCAGCTTGCCTTCGTAGTAGAGGCGGCCCAGCAGCAGCTCGGCGCGCGGCAGTGCCGCTTCGCGGCCGTGGTCGAGGTACTCCATCATCTTGTCGATGTCGCCCAGGCCCGGGTACTCGTAGAGCAGCTTGGCGAGGCTGACCCAGGCGGCGGGGTAGGCCGGGGCGATCTCTTCGAGCATTTCCTGGGCCTTGCCTTCGTCGGGTTTGCCGCCGAGCTCGGCGTCGGCCAGCACCTGGGCGACCGAGTCCACGCGCTGGGCGGGAATGACGCCCGCGTGGTAGCCGTTCATCAACTGGGCGACCAGGGCCTGCTGTTCCTCGGCCTTGCCCTGCTTCTGGTACACGGTGGCGAGCTCGACGTAGCAGACGTCGGCCTGGGCCAGGGTGCGCTTGCAGATGTCCTCGATCTCGCCCAGGTGCTGGTCGTAGGTGCCCTGGCTCCGATAGAAGAGGATCTGCGCCAGCTCGGCCTGGGGCTGGCCGTCGGCGCGCCACTGGGCGATGCGCTGCTGCACGTTCACGCCGGGGAAGTCCTGCGGGAAGGTCAGGTAGAGCATCACCAGGGGCAGCAGGCTGCTCGGCTCGCCGGCCTTGAAGGCTTCGTCCAGCAGCTTGGCCGCTTCCTGGCGCTCGGCCGGGGTGGCGTCGGGCTTGCGCGCCAGCAGCTTGCCGAGGCGGGCCTTGGCGCGGGGGGACTCGTCCATGGCCTGGCGGTAGATCTGCTCGGCCTGGCGCATCTGCTCCGGGTCACCGCTGTTGACCTGCAGGTCGGCGAGGCCGACCTGGGCACTGACGTAGCCCAGGTCCGCCAGCTGGCGGTAGTTGCGCTCGGCGGTGGCGGTGTCGCCACGCTTGAGCGCTTCGTTGGCCAGGCGTTGGTCGGGCAGGCCGGCACAGCCGGCCAGCGCGACCGCGGCGCCGAGCATCAGGTAACGGGATGGGAATGTCGCCACTGCGGGTCCCTCCTCAGAAACCGGCCGCCAGGGCGCGGTCGATCATCCAGTCGAAGGACGGGCCAAGGTCGATGCTGACTTCCACCGGCTGGCCGGCGAGTTTGCTGTCCAGGGTCTGGTCGGGCTGGATCACCACGCGGATGTCGGAGGACAGGCCGCTGTCGATCAGGCTGCTGCTGATGATCTTGCCGTGGCGCGGGCTGTCTTCGCCGGCCACCTGGAAGGTGACGCTGGCGCCGGGCTTGGCCTGGGCGAAGTTGCGGTAGGGGAAGCGGGCGCTGACGGTGGCTTCGAAGTCCTGGGGCACCAGTTCGAAGATGACGTCGCCCTTACCGGCGAACTGGCCGTCGGCGACCAGCTGGCGCGCGACCTTGCAGTTGCAGGGGCTGGTCAGGGTGCCTTTCATCTGCTTGCCGAACAGTTCCTCGACGTTGGCCGGGGTGAGCTGGTCGTCGGTCAGGTGGCCCTTGAGCATCTCCAGCATGGTGGCGGAGAAGGAGGCGATGGGCGCGCCCTTGTCCACGGTGGTGCCTTCGCCGCCGATCAGGCTCTGCACGGTGCCTTCGCGGGGCATGGTGACCTGCATGCTGGGCACGGCGACCATGCCGGACTCGGCGTGGGTCACGAAGTACAGGCCGTACAGGGACTTGAAGATGAAGCCGAAGGCGGCCAGGCCCACGATGAACAGGCCGGCGCTGAAGGTCACCGCCTTGAGGCGGCCGAACACGCCCATGCCGCCACCATTGCCACCGTTCTTGCGCGGCTTGGTGAAGTTCTCGCGCTGCAGGGTGTTGAGCATGTCGCCGGCGCTGATCACCTCACCGGACAGGTGGGCGCTGATCAGGTAGCGCAGGGTGGCGATGTCGCGCGGCTTGAGGCTGTGGAACTGGCAGCCGGCGCGGCCGCTGTCCAGGTCCACGGTGCGCACCTGGAATTCGACGTCCAGGCCCAGGGTCAGGCTGTCGAGCTGGAACAGCATGCGGCCCTGGTGGTAGTCGCCGACCTGGGCGCGGTGCTTGGGCCCGGTCTGGAAGGAGAAGCCACCGGCGGAGAGGTCGAGCAGGCGGTGCTCGACCCGTTCGTTGTTGGCCAGGTAGCGGATCTTGGCCGGTATCTTGACCCGGGCGTGCTGGCGCTGGGCTTCGGATTCGTGCACCACATTGACGTTGACGGCTGTATTCATGGCTTGGATTTCCTATTCAAGTTCTGTCACACGAACGCCATCAGCGTGGCGACGAATACGCTGGTTGCGGTGAAGGTCATGGCGCGTGAGGACCAGGTGTTGAACCAGCGCGTGAAGCTGGCGAGATCACGGTTGAGCTTGGTGTTCTGGCGCGTCCAGGACTGCTGGTCCAGGCGGAAGAAGACGTAGATCTTCACCAGGGCGCCGACGATCTGGTTGTAATAGAGGATCAGCGGGTAGGCCGGCCCTATGTGGTGCCCTGAAACGCTCAGCAGCAGGGTGAGGATGAAGCGGGTGAGGCCGATCCACAGCAGGTACACGAGCAGGTAGGCGATGCTGTACTTGATGCTGGCGATGACCGCGACGGCCAGGCCCAGCAGGCAGGTCCACATCGATACGCGCTGGTCGCTGAGCACCAGGGTGGTGAACCAGCCCAGGCGGCTCGGCCCCAGGCGCAGGGCCCGGGAGTTCTGCCGCAGGTTGTTGCCGTACCAGCGGAACATCAGCTTGCGGCTGGCCTTGATGAAGCTCTTCTCCGGCGGGTGCTCGACGGTGTTGATCGCCGCGTCCGGCACGTAGAAGGTGTCGTAGCCCAGGCGCATCAGGCTGTACCAGCTGGACTTGTCGTCACCGGTGAGGAACTGGAAGCGGCCGAGGCGCCAGTGGTCCAGGTGGTCGCTTTCCACGTCGGCGATGAAGTCCGGGTCGGTCACGACCTTGGCGCGGAATACCGACATGCGCCCGGTCATGGTCAGCACCCGCTTGGAGAGCGCCATGGAGCACATGTTGATGTGGCGCTGGGCGAAGCGCAGCTTGTGCCACTCGGACATGATGTAGCTGCCACGCACCTCGCAGAACTCGTTGGTGGTGAGGCCGCCGACATTGGGGAAGAGCTTGAACCAGGGCACGGTCTTCTTCACCACGCCTTCGGCGAGCACGGTGTCGCCATCGACCACGGCGACCACGGCGTTCTCGTCCGGCAGCCGCCGGGAGATGGCGCGGAAGCCATAGGCCAGGCCGTCGCGCTTGCCGGTGCCGGGGATGCGCACGAAGTCGAGGGTGACGTGCTGGGGCGGGTTCATCTTCGCCCACAGGCCCTTGACCAGGAGTTCATCGGACAGCTCGACGATCGAGCACACCACGGTGGTGGGGTAGCCGCAGTCGATCGCTTCCTGGATCACCGAGCGGTAGACCATGGCGGTGGTCAGCGCGTCGATGCGGAAGCTGGTCACCAGCAGGAACACGTGGGACGGGTCCGCTGCCTCGCCCAGCTGGCGGACCTTGCGCCGGTAGTGCGGGTAGACCACATAGAGGAACAGCATGCCGCGGATGAAATGCAGGCCGCCCATGGAGTAGCGCCAGATGCCGACCAGGCCGATCAGCAGCAGGAAATGCTTGGAGTCGGGGTCGAAGACCGACTTGGGCAGGGCCAGTGCGAGCAGCCCCAGGCCCGTCAGGTAGAAAAGCCAACCCGCCGCCTCGTTGAGGCTTAGCTTGAGCTTGTCCATACGTTTATCCATTCCGTCGTTGGCGCCGGACAAACCTCGGGCGTGGGCGCGGCTTCTTGTTGTTCGCCGACCCGAGGTTCATCACTTGCGTTGCGCTTAGAAGCTGGTGTCCGGGGTTACCAGCAGATGCCTTCGGCCTGTGCGTTGGTCGCCTTGGGCATGAAGCCCACCAGGTCGATCACGCGCTTGCCTTCGGGCGCCCGTTGCGCCAGCGGAGCGAAGAGCTCGTCGCGGTTGCCGAGGACGATGATGTCGGCATCGCCGACCACGCCGTCGAAGTCGCTGTCGAGCAGGGAGGACACATGGGGAATCTTCGATTCGATGTAGTCCTTGTTGGCGCCGTGCACGCGTGCGTACTCGACGTTGCGGTCGTAGATGCGCAGGTCGAAGCCCTTGCCGATGAGCATCTCGGCCAGTTCGACCAGGGGGCTCTCGCGCAGGTCGTCGGTGCCGGCCTTGAAGGACAGGCCGAGCAGGGCGACCTTGCGCTTGTCCTGGGCGGCGATGATGTCGAAGGCCTTCTGCACCTGGTAGGCGTTGCTGCGCATCAGCGAGCCGATCAGCGGGGCCTCGACGTCCAGGGAGCTGGCGCGGTAGTTGAGGGCGCGCACGTCCTTGGGCAGGCAGGAGCCGCCGAAGGCGAAGCCGGGGCGCATGTAGTACTTGGAGAGGTTGAGCTTGTGGTCCTGGCAGATCACGTCCATCACTTCGCGGCCGTCGACACCCACCGCCTTGGCGATGTTGCCGATCTCGTTGGCGAAGGTGACCTTGGCCGCGTGCCAGACGTTGCAGGTGTACTTGATCATCTCGGCGACCTGGACTTCCTTGCGGATGATCGGTGCGTCGAGTTCGCGGTACAGGGTTTCCAGCAGGTCGCCGGAGGCCTTGTCCAGTTCGCCGATGACGGTCATGGGCGGGAAGTCGTAGTCCTTGATCGCGGTGCTTTCGCGCAGGAACTCGGGGTTCACCGCGACGCCGAAGTCTTCGCCGGCCTTCTTGCCGGAGCAGTCTTCGATGATCGGGATGACCACGTTCATCACGGTGCCCGGCAGCACGGTGCTGCGGACGACGACGGTGTGGCGCTCGGACTTGTCGCGCAGGGCGAAGCCGATCTCGCGGCAGACGCCTTCGATGTAGTCCAGTTCCAGGTCGCCGTTCTTCTTGCTCGGGGTGCCGACGCAGATGAAGGAGACTTCGGTGTCGCGGACCGCGGCGGCGACATCGGTGGTGCCGCGCAGGCGGCCGGTCTTGCGGCCTTGCTGCAGGAGCTCTTCGAGCCCGGGTTCGACGATGGGGGACTTCCCGTTGTTGATCAGGTCGATCTTGGTGGTGGAGACGTCTACACCGACAACTTCATGACCACGAGCCGACAGGCAACCGGCACATACTGCACCGACATAGCCCAAACCAAAGATGCTGATACGCATCGCATTCACCTCATCCATTTAGCACGCTGTTAATTGGTGGCATAATCGCCACTTCCGTTTTGCAGCCGTTACATTCAATTCGTAACTTTCAGCTGCGTGCAGGCATGACAAACACCTGGCACCGAAACTGCGGGTACCTGAAGCGGAGCCTGTGAATTCGCTGGCTCCAAGGTTTCCTGGACTGATTACCTTACTGGCTCTTGTCCCTGGTTCTTGTCAGTCGATCCTGTGTCCAACTTCTCCTCTTAGTTCGCCTGTTTCGTTTCTGGCGCACAACTTCCCCCTCGGAGCATTCCGATACATGGGGGCAGTTTGGAATCACGCTGAAATATTGCGTGAAGAATTAAGCGTCGGGGTTATGAGTGTTAGGGTTTTCGGATAGTTCCTACCGTTCGTCATCAATTTGATTTGTTGCAATTCATCGACTACGGCCATTTGTAATTGCACCTTGATGGCAAACTTCGGGTGTTTCAACGCGCCGTAAAAGTTCCCTCTATTTAATCCGTGCAAGCGCAGCGGTAGTTCGCTATCGCCCGTGCTAGAGCCTGCGCGCTGTTTACGCAACGGCGCGGAAGTTCCCTGGCCAGTTGTGAGGCAGGCGGTACGTTAGTTCCAGCGGCGATTAAAGGTGATCGCACCGGGCCGGCGCGCAGAAGTGGCGGGAGGAGGGAACTTCGCCGATTGGACGACTCCCAGCGGAGCCGCCCAACCAATGGCAGGTTGTGGGGGGAAACGAGGCGGGGAAATCAGTCCTGCGGGGTGTCGCGGAGAAATACCAGCTTGTCCGGCGAAGAGGCTTCGGCGCTGTAGCGGTAGCCCTGGTAGTCGAAGTCCTTCAGGCCTTGCGGGTCGGTCAGGCGCTCCTTGATCACGTAGCGGGCCATGAGGCCGCGGGCCTTCTTGGCGTAGAAGCTGATGATCTTGTACTGGCCGTTCTTCAGGTCCTTGAACTCGGTGTCGATGATGCGGGCATCGAGGGCCTTGCGCTTCACCGAGCTGAAGTATTCGTTGGAGGCGAGGTTGAGCAGGATGTCGTCGCCCTGTTCGGCCAGCGCCTGGTTGAGCCAGGTGCTGATGCGATCGCCCCAGAAGGCGTAGAGGTCCTTGCCCCGGGCGTTGGCCAGCTTGGTGCCCATCTCCAGGCGGTAGGGCTGCATCAGGTCCAGCGGGCGCAGCAGGCCGTAGAGGCCGGAGAGCATGCGCAGGTGGCGCTGGGCGAAGTCGAAGTCGGCCTCGGCGAAGCTCTCGGCGTCGAGCCCGGTATAGACGTCGCCCTTGAAGGCCAGCAGCGCCTGCTTGGCGTTCTCGGGGGTGAATTCCGGGTGCCAGCTGCCATAGCGCGCGGCGTTGAGGCCGGCGAGCTTGTCGGACAGGTGCATGAGCTCGGCGATGTCGCTCGGGGCCAGGGTGCGCAGTTGCTGGATCAGCTCCTGGGCGTGGTCCAGGTGCTGGGGCAGGGTGTGGCGCGGGGTCACCGGCGGGGTTTCGTAGTCCAGGGTCTTGGCGGGGGAAATCACCAGCAGCATCGAATCGTCTCCTTCGGGAATGCGGCGATTCTAGGGATTTGCGGCGGTGGGCTCCACCTATGGGGACGATTGACGCTGCCAGTGCTCCCGCGAGGGCCGCCGTCTCGCTGCGCGCAGGCCTTCTATAGGGACACGCGGCATGGCTGCGTGGCTCTGCCGCGGGGTGGGCTTCAGCCCGCCGCTGTCCGAGCCATTTCCCTCGCCCGGTTGCCACGCATCACATTCGGCGTCCGGGGCGTTGCGCTATAGTGCGGCGCCCGGCACGTGCGCCGGCCCCCTCTCATCCACTTTGACAAGGAGGTCGCAGTGAAGACCCTCTCGAGAATCGCCCTATCCCTGCTGCTGGGTTCCGGTGCCGTCATGGCCCAGGCCGAGCAGTTGCCCATCGAAGTGCTCAGCGCCGTGGTCAAGGACCAGAAGATCGAAGGCGCCGAGGTGCTGGTGCAGAAGAATGGCGCGCAGACCGCCAGCGGCAAGACCGACGCCCAGGGCCAGGTGACGCTGGACAGCGCCTTCGCCGACGACGCCGACAGCCTGCTGATCATCAAGAAACCCGGCTATTCCAACCTCGTCGCCAAGTGCCCGTGCAAGGGCATGACCTACGCGGTGAGCCCGGTGATGCAGGACCTGGACGGCATGCGCATCGTGCTGAGCTGGGGCGAGACCCCGGCGGACCTCGATTCGCACATCGCCTTCCCCGGCAACCACATCTACTTCGACGCCAAGGAAGGCACCGACGCCGACCTGGACGTGGATGACACCGACAGCTTCGGCCCGGAAACCATCACCCTGCACAAGAAGCGCTTCGGCGAGACGTACGTGTACGCAGTGCATGACTTCACCAATATCAACAACCCGTCTTCCAAGGCACTGTCGGCCAGCCAGGCCAAGGTCTTCGTCTATGTCGGCCAGTCCCTGGTGCGCACCTACTATGTGCCGAAGGACCAGCGCGGCAACCTGTGGAAGGTGTTCCGCCTGTCCGGCAACGGCGACTTCCAGGACATCAACACCCTCGAAGGCAGCAAGGCCCAGGACGCCAACTACGTGCTCGGCGACATCGAGCCGCTGCTGGGCAATGGCCAGGACGTGGCTGCCCAGGCCGTGACCCAGGCCGCCCAGGGCGACGCCAAGGCGCTGAACAAGCAGGGCGAAGCCGCCTACCACGACGGCAAGCTGGACCAGGCCATCGACCTCTATCGCCAGGCCATCGAGCTCAATGCCAACTTCGGCCAGGCCTACAGCAACCTGGGCCTGGCCTACCAGAAGGCCGGCCGCACCGCCGAGGCCATCTGGGCCAACCGCAAGGCCATCGCCCTGGCCAGCGGTCCCAGCGCGGCCACCGTGCGTGCGAGCTCCTACTACAACATCGCGCGCATCTACGAGGCGGCCGAGCAATTCGACGACGCCCTGCGCCATTACCACCTGGCCAAGGAGCAGAAGGCGAACCCGGTGTACGACAAGGCGATCCAGCGGGTCCAGGATCGCCACTGATCGTCTTCCCCGACACCAGCGCGCCCTTCGGGGCGCGTTTTTCATTGGAGTGCAGGTTCATGTTCAGAGTCATTTCCCTGGGGCTCGTCCTGGCCCTCGGCGCCGGCGTGGCCCAGGCCGCCGGCCCTCGGGCGGTCGCCACCCTCGATCGCAGTACCTGGCCCGCCGCGCTCGACAGCCCGGCGGCCTTCGACGATGCCTCGCGGGCGGAGATCCTGGTGTTCGCCCAGGCCCTGTTGCAGAGCGAGACGCTGGATGCCGGCGCCTGGCAGCGGCGCCTGGACCTGAAGGCGGTCAACCTCGACGGGATCGACACCGTGCGCAGGCATTTCTGGGCGCGCCTTGTGGATAACTACCGGCTGGCCAGCCAGGGCTGCACGGCGGCCAGCCCCTTCTGCCCGCCGGCGAGCGACGAGGCCGCGCTGCGCGAGCAGGCGAAGCGCTTCGATGTGGCGCCGGATTCGTCCTTCTTCGCCTGGGCCGAGGCCAGCCGCCGCTTCCACCAGGTCTACCTCGACGAGGAGATGCGCCTGGCCGCGCTGTTCCCCCGGATCAGCAGCGAGATCGGCCTGTTCTCCGCGCAGGAGCGCAACGGCGAGGAGCTGGCGGACCGGCACTTCCTGCTGACCTTCGACGATGGCCCGGCGCCGGTGGGTGGCCACAGCGACCGCCTCACCGCCTGGCTGCGGGAGAACGGCGTCAACGGCACCTTCTTCGTCCTCGGCCAGAGCCTGCAGGCGCGCCTGCGGAAGACCTCGCCCGAGGCGCTGAACGCGCTCTATGCCGGCCAGTGCGTCGCCTCCCACGGCTGGGAGCACAAGTCCCATGCCAGCTGGGATCAGTGGCAGGACTCGGTGACCCGCGTGCAGGCGCTGCTGGGCGAGACGTTGCCGGACAAGGCCGTTCCGCTGTTCCGCCCACCCTATGGCCAGCGCCAGGCCGACAGCGGCGCCTTCTTCGCCGGGCAGGGGCTGCGCGTGGCGCTGTGGAACATCGATTCCCAGGACTGGAACGCCCGCGTCAGCGGCGACGTGGCCGGCCAGCGCGTGCTCAGCCTGATGCTGCTGTGGCGGCGTGGCGTGATCCTCTTCCACGATATCCACGCCAAGGCGCAGACGGCGGTGCCCTGGCTGCATGCGCAAACGGGCGCGGCGGGGCTGACCTGGGAAGATTGCCGGGCGTATCGGTAGGGAGGGGTGACCGGGGCGGTCGGAACGCGGGAAGAGCGGTGACAGGACTTTCGACTTTAGCGACGGCCAGGGATGGCGCCAAGGGTTTTTCGTCGCCTGGAAAAAAAACCGGCCGGCGGTGAAAAATTACTTTTTTCTGTCATCCGTATTGGGTTATTAACGAATCAGACCGCCGAATCCTGAAGACAGGTGGCGGCCCCAGGCCCTCACCTCTGCTTCTCGGGCTCCCTTGGCGACCGGCATGACCCGGCCAGATGGGGACGGTGGTCCTTCCTCGGCGGAGAGCCGTCATGGCATTCCGTCGCCCGGACCGACAAGAAGGTGACCGAGTATGGATGATCACGGACGCGCCCGCCCCACCGCTCCAACCCTCTACGCCCTCGATACCAACGTTCTGATCCACGATCCCAACGCCATCCTCAACTTCGAAGAACACCACGTGGCCATCCCCATGACCGTGCTGGAGGAACTCGACAAGCTGAAGACGGGCAAGCAAGGCGTAGCCGCCGAATGCCGCCAGGCCATCCGGCTGATCGACAAGATCCTGGGCGAGGCCTCGCCCGAGCAAGTGGAGCACGGCGTACCTATCCAGCGGGAAAAGAGCGGCCCCTGCGGCTTCCTCTCGATACTCATGAGCAAGAGCGCAGCCCCCATCACCTGGCTGCCCGAAGACCTGAACGACAACAAGATCATCAACCAACTGGTGGAATTGAAGACCCGCCGCCCGGGCATGGCCGTGGTGCTGGTGACCAAGGACATCAACATGCGCCTGAAGGCGCGCGCCTGCGGCATCGACTCGGAGGACTACCACACCGACCAGCTGGTCGACGACGTCTCGCTGCTTTCCCGTGGCTACCACACCATGGCCGGCTCGTTCTGGGAGCGCGTGAGCAAGGTGGAGACCCGCCAGGACCACGGCCGCACCTGGCACCGGGTGCAACTCACCGACAACCTGCCGGCGGTCCACGTCAACGAGTTCATCGTCGACGAGCAGGGCTTCGTCGGCTGGATCAAGGGCATCAAGGCCGATGAGCTGCTGATCCTCGACCTGCACCAGGAGCCCTTGCTGCATCAGGAAGCCTGGGGCCTGCGCCCGCGTGACATCTACCAGGCCCTGGCGCTGTTCGCCCTGCTCGACCCGGACATCCACCTGGTCAACCTCTCGGGTGCGGCGGGCTCCGGCAAGACCATCCTGGCGCTGGCGGCGGCCATCGAGCAGACCATGGTCAGCAAGCGCTACCGGCGCATCATCGCCACCCGCAGCGTGCAGGGGCTGGACCAGGAGATCGGCTTCCTGCCCGGCACCGAGGCCGAGAAGATGGAGCCCTGGCTGGGCGCCATCACCGACAACCTCGAAGCCCTGCACATGGATGACGAGAGTACCCACGGCAGCGTCGACTACATCCTCAGCAAGGTGCCGCTGCAGTTCAAATCCCTCAACTACATACGTGGGCGCAGCTTCCAGCAGAGCCTGATCCTGATCGACGAGTGCCAGAACCTGACGCCGCACCAGATGAAGACCATCATCACCCGTGCCGGCACCGGTTCGAAGGTGATCTGCCTGGGCAACCTGGCGCAGATCGACACCCCCTACCTGTCCGCACCCAGCTCCGGCCTGACCTACCTCACCGAGCGCTTCAAGGACTTCCCCCATGGCGTGCACATCACCCTGCAGGGCGTGCCCCGCTCGGTGCTGGCGGAATACGCCGAAACCCACATGTGACGAACGGCCGCCGGGCGGAGCGATCCGCCCGGCGAAAGGCCTTCGATAATTCTGGGATTTGTATACAATCCGCTTCCTGCGGGCCCTTTCACGGTGCCCGCCAGAGGAGCCAAGCCGTGTTGACCCATCTCGATTCCCAAGGCCGCGCCAGCATGGTCGACGTCACCGAAAAAGCGGTGACCGCCCGTGAGGCGACGGCCGAAGCGCGGGTGCGCATGCGCCCGGAAACCCTCGCCATGATCCAGTCCGGCGGCCACCCCAAGGGCGACGTGTTCGCCGTGGCGCGCATCGCCGGCATCCAGGCGGCGAAGAAGACCTCGGACCTGATCCCCCTGTGCCACCCGCTGATGCTCACCAGCGTCAAGGTCGAGCTCGCCGCCGAGGGCGACGACGCGGTGCGCATCGTCGCCCGCTGCAAGCTGGCCGGGCAGACCGGGGTGGAAATGGAAGCGCTGACCGCCGCCAGCGTCGCCGCCCTGACCCTTTACGACATGTGCAAGGCGGTGGATCGCGGCATGACCATCGAAAGCGTCCGCCTGCTGGAAAAGCTCGGCGGCAAGAGCGGCCATTACCAGGCCGGGGAGTGAAGATGATTCGCGTGCAGTATTTCGCCCGTTACCGTGAAGCGCTCGGCCTCGATGGCGAGCAGCTCGCCTGGGACCCGGCGTTCGCGAAGCTGGATGACCTGCGTCGCCACCTGCTGGCCCGTGGCGGCGTGTGGGACGTGCTCGACGAGCAGAACCTGATGTGCGCCCGCAACCAGGAGCTGTGCAGCCTCGACGAGGCGCTGGCCGATGGCGACGAGGTCGCCTTCTTCCCCACCGTGACCGGGGGCTGAGCATGGGCATTCGCGTACAGGCTGCGGCCTTCGACCCCGGCACCGAGCTGAACGCCCTGCATGCGGCCAACGTCGGCGTCGGCGCGGTGGTCGGCTTCGTCGGCTACGTGCGCGATTTCAACGAGGGCCAGGATGTTTCCGGGATGTTCCTCGAACACTACCCGGGCATGACCGAGAAGGCCCTGGAGAAGATCGCCGAGGAAGCCCGGCAGCGCTGGCCGCTGCTCAAGGTCGACATCCTCCACCGCATCGGCCGCCTGGAACCGGGCGAGCCGATCGTCTTCGTCGGCACCGCCAGTGCCCACCGCCAGGCGGCGTTCGATGCCTGCAACTTCATCATGGACTACCTCAAGACCCGAGCCCCCTTCTGGAAGAAGGAAGACACCGCCGAAGGCCCGCGCTGGGTCGAAGGGCGCTGCAGCGACCAGGCGGCGGCGCGGCGCTGGGAAGGCGACAAGCGCGACTGAGCCTGCGGCTCAGCCCAGTTCGATGTACATCTTCAACAGGATGGGCGCGAACATCGAGGCCGTGCCCAGGCCTGTCAACCAGACCCCCCATTCCCTCTCGCGGTTGCTGAAGCCGATGCCGAGCATGAGAAAGCCTGCGACAAGCAGGCCGATCATGATGTGCACGTAGTCCATGCCGTTCTCCAATTGCGTCCGGGGCCAGGTTCCAGACTAGTCGCCGCTGCCCGCCCGCATGCTGACCCGGGTCATTTCCATTGGATCGGCGCGACTATCGGGGCGTGGGAATGAGCTGGACGGCGATTGACGATTTGTACGGATAAGTCCAGAGTGGACAAATAAGTACAAAACGGGGCCGCGCCATGCACGCTACCTTTCTCGATCGCGGTCCACTCGGCGGCTGGAGTCCTTCCGGCTGCGCTTCTCTGCCCTCCATCAACGCCCACACGAACCGGCCCACCGTCCTGGCGGGCCCAGCTATGCATCGCGGGAGTCGCACCATGAAGAAAATCGTATTGCTCGGCGGTATCGCCCTGAGCCTCGTGGCATCCAGCCTGTTCGCCGCCGACAAGCCCCTGCGCCTGGGGATCGAGGCGGCCTACCCGCCGTTCGCCTACAAGACCCCGGCAGGGCAGATCGAGGGGTTCGACTACGACATCGGCAATGCGCTGTGCGAGGAGATGAAGGTCAAGTGCCAGTGGATCGAACAGGAGTTCGATGGCCTGATCCCCTCGCTGAAGGTGAAGAAGGTGGATGCGATCCTGTCGTCCATGACCATCACCGACGAGCGTCGCAAGTCGGTGGATTTCACCCACAAGTACTATTACAGCCCCGCGCGCCTGGCGATGAAGAAGGGCAGTGCGGTGAGCGAGGACTTCGCCCAGCTGGTGGGCAAGACCGTCGGCACCCAGCGCTCCACCACCACTGATCGCTTCGCCACCGAGGTGCTCGAGCCCAAGGGCGTGAAGGTGGTGCGCTACAGCACCCAGAACGAGATCTACCTGGACCTGCTCTCCGGGCGCCTGGATGCGGTGCTGGCGGACGCCTTCCCGCTCAACGAGGGCTTCCTCAAGACGGCCAACGGCAAGGACTACGAGTTCGTCGGCCCGGTGCTGAAGGACCCGCACTACTTCGGCGAAGGCGCCGGGATCGCCGTGCGCAAGGGCGATGCCGAGCTGCGCGACAAGCTGGACGCGGCCATCACCGCCCTGCGCGCCAACGGCACCTACCAGAAGATCCAGGCGAAGTACTTCGACTTCGACATCTACGGGGATTGAGGTGGAGCGGGGCGGTGCGATGCGCCGCCCCGCCCCGGTTCCGGCGTGAGGAACGTCCGTAGGTTGGCGCCGAGCGTAGCGAGGCCCAACGTTTGCCGGTGGGCCCGATCGCGAATGAATGTGCTCCTACGGGGGGCTACGGGGTGGGTCGGTGCGTAGGGTGGAGGTCGCTTTTTACCTCCTCCATGCGGAGGTGGGGTTGGCGATTGGCAGCATGGGTTTCGCTGCGCTCTACGCCATCCTACGGGGCCCCGGTGTGTGGGTGTGGGCCAATGAATTCGCCCCTACATCTCGTTTTCGGGTTCTTCCTTGAGTTCGCGCAGGTGCTTGTAGACGGTGGCGCGGCCCATGTTGAGGACGTTGGCGACATAGTTGGCCGCGCTCTTGCCCTTGAAGGCGCCTTCGGCGTGCAGGGCCAGGACCAGCTCGCGCTTGTGCTCGCGGCTGAGCAGGTTGAGGCCGAGCTGGCGCTGGCGCATCCAGTTGTGCAGGAAGGTGTTGATGCGCTCCTGCCAGTCGTCGCGGAACAGTGCGTCGGGCTGGGGGATCAGCTTGCCCGGCGCGAGGAACAGGTCCAGGGCCGCCTTGGCGCTCTCGAACAGCGAGATGTTGAGGTTGATGCACAGCACTGCCAGCGGCTTGCCCTTGGCGTCCTGCAGCACGGTGCTGACGGAGCGGATCTTCTGCCCGTCCCAGTTGAGCTTCTCGTAGGGGCCGATGTTCCGCTCCTCGCCGCCATCCTCGAGCATGTCTTCCAGGGCCGCGTCGTCGCCGATGCTGCGCTTGGAGATGTTGTTGGCGATGTAGGCGACCTTCTGCGTGCGCAGGTCGTGCACCACCACCTCGGCATGGGGGAAGAACAGGGTGGCGATGCCGTCGGCTATGGCCCGGAAGTTGTCGAATGCCGGATCGGGACGAGGCGTCATGGAAGGCTCCGCAAAGGCTTGGCCGCGCCCCCTTGGCGCGGCCGGGCGAGTGTGGCGCAAAGCGCGCCGGGCGTCACCTGAGGCGGGCCGGGGAGAGCATCGCCGCATTCAGGCCGAAGCGGCCCAGGTGTTCCGGCAGCGGCTGGCGCAGGATCAGGCTGGCACTGGCTTCGCCCATGGCTGCCGAGGTCTGGATACCGTAGCCGCCCTGGCCGGCGACCCAGAAGAAGCCCGGCGCCTGGTCGTCGTAGCCGGCCACCAGGTCGCCGTCGGCGAAGAACGAGCGCAGCCCGGCCCAGGTACGGGCGGGGCGGCGGATGCTCATGTGGGTGTGCTCCTCGATCTGGTAGATGCCCAGGGCGATGTCCAGCTCCTCGGGCTGCACGTCGTGGGCGTCCACCGGGTCGGCGTTGGCGGGTGAGCCCAGCAGCATGCCGGCGTCGGGCTTGAAGTAGAAGGATTCGTCCAGGCTCACCAGTGCCGGCCAGGCATGGCTGTCGATGCCTTCCGGCGCGGCGAAGATGAAGGCCGCGCGGCGTTTCGGTTGCAGGCCCAGCGGGCGTACGCCGGCGAGGGTGGCGAGGCCGTCGCACCAGGCGCCGGCTGCGTTGACCAGCACGGGCGCGGTGAACTCGCCCTGGCCGGTGGTGACGCGCCACAGGTCGGCCTCACGGGTGATGGTCCGCACCTCATGGCCGGTGTGCACGCTGCCGCCGTTGCGGCGGATGCCACGCAGGTAGCCCTGGTGCAGGGCGTCGGTGTCGATGTCGGCGGCGCTGGGGTCGAGCATGGCGCCGAAGACCTTTTCCCGGCGCAGCACCGGCACCAGGGCGCAGGCCTGGTCGGCGTCCAGCAGCTGCACCTCGGGAACGCTTTCGCGGGCGCTGTCGAACTGGCGGCGCAGCTCGTCCGGGTCGTCGCTGAAATCCACCACCATCTCGCCCCGGGGCGTGAGGATCGGGTGCTCGCTGAAGCCTTGCGGCGGGTTGTCGAAGAAGGCCCGGCTGGCGCCGGTCAGGGCGCGCACCTGGGGCGTACCGTAGGCGACGGTGTAGAGCGCGGCGGAGCGGCCGGTGGAGTGGTAGCCGGGGTGCTCCTCGCGCTCCAGCACGGCGACCTTGCCCTGGCGGGACAGCCAGTAGCCGGTGGAGGCGCCGGCGATGCCCGCACCGATGATGATGAAGTCCACCTGGTTCATGCCGACTCCTCGCACTTGAGGTGATAGAGCGCGTTGGCCAGGGCGACGTCTTCGAGGCCGAGGCCGATGGAGCGGAAGAATACCGGACGCCTGTAGTCGGGGCGCGGTGCACGGTCGGTGAGCAATTCGGGCAGGTCGCCGCGCAGTGCGTCGACGTCCCAGCCGTGCTGTTGGGCGGCGATGCGCATCTCGCCGGCGCTGCCGGGCGTGGTGGCGCGGTAGTCGCAATAGACGTCCATTTCCGCCAGGGCCTGGGGCGGCACTTCATGGGCGCGCGGGGCGTTGGTGCTGATGGAGGTGACCAGCGTGGCGCGGCCGAGCTGGCGCGGGTCCAGCACCGGGGCGGCGGATGAGGTGCACAGCAGGATCACCTCTGCGTCGGCCAGGGCGGTTTCCTGGGTGGCGCAGACCTCCACGCGCGGGTCGAGGGCGCGCAGGGCGTCGGCACGCTCGCTGCCGGGCTGCAGGCGTGGCGAGTACACACGCACGCGCTGCCAGGGGCGCAGGGCCAGGCAATGACGGATGTGCGCGCGGGCCACGGCGCCGCTGCCGATCACCGCCAGCTGCGTGACCGCTTCCGGCGCCAGGGCATCGACCGCCACGGCGGTGGTGGCGGCGGTGCGCTCTGTGGTCAGGAGTGCGGCGTCGCAGAGCATCAGCGGCTGGCCGCTGGTCATGGACATCAGCAGGGTCCAGGCGGTGACCACGGCGCCATCCGGGCGCGGCAGGTAGGGCGAGGTCTTGACCCCGTAGACCTGCTCGCTGGCCAGCACGCCGAGGTAGTTGATGAAGTCGCCACCGCCGGGGAATTCCACCAGCTGCTGCGCCGGCTGCACCGCGTCACCGGCGGCGAGGTCGAGGAACATGCGGCGCAAGGCGTCCTGCACGTCGATGCGTTGCAGCAGGCGTTCGGCTTCGGAAGAAGGGACGACCAGGGGAAGGACGCTGGACATGGCGGGGCTCCGATATAAACAATTTGTCCATATTGGAATTTATTGTCTTGGTCGGCAAGGGGCGGGCGACGGGGCGCAAGGAAATGGCGCCTGGGTGAACATTCTTTCTGTGGGGGAGAGTGGCTTGGGGGAAAGGAGAAACGGTGGGCTGAAGCCCACCCTACTACCGCTCCAAGGGAGCGGAAATGAAAAAGGCGAAGCCCGGGGGCTTCGCCTTTTCTGTGCGCGACCGCTGCGATCAGTGCTTGCGCGGCACCGGCTTGAGCAGCTCGGCGGGCGGGGTTTCGCAGTTGATCTTGCGACCCAGCAGTTCCTCGATCGGCGGCAGGGCGAAGGCATCGTCCTCGCCGGCGAAGCTGATGGAGGTGCCGCTGGTGCCGGCGCGGCCGGTACGACCGATGCGGTGCACGTAGTCGTCCGGGTCTTCCGGCAGGGTGAAGTTGATCACGTGGCTGATGGCGTCGACGTGGATGCCGCGGCCGGCGACGTCGGTGGCGACCAGTACGCGGATCTTGCCTTCGCGGAAGCCTTCCAGGGTCTTGATGCGCTTGTGCTGGGGCACGTCGCCGGACATCTGGGCGGCGCTGATGCCGTCCTTGGTCAGGCGTTCCTCGATGCGGCGCACCTCGTCCTTGCGGTTGGCGAAGACCATCACCCGCTCCCAGTTGTTCTGGGCGACCAGGTTGTAGAGCAGCTTGTACTTGTCGCTGCCGGCGACGGCATAGACGTGCTGCTCGACGGTGTCGCTGGCGACGTTCTCCGGCTCGATCTCGACGATGGCCGGTTCGACGGTCCACTGCTTGGCCAGGTTCATCACGTCATCGGTGAAGGTGGCGGAGAACAGCAGGGTCTGGCGCTCGCCCTTGGGCGGGGTCTGGCGGATGATCTGGCGGACCTGCGGGATGAAGCCCATGTCGAGCATGCGGTCGGCTTCGTCCAGCACCATCACCTCGACCATGTCCAGGTGCACGTCGCCGCGCTGGTTGAAGTCCAGCAGGCGGCCGGGGGTGGCCACGAGGATGTCGCAGAAGCGCGACTCCAGCTGCTTGAGCTGCTTGTCGAAGTCCATGCCGCCGACGAAGCTCATGACGTTCAGGCCGGTGTACTTGGTCAGGGCCTGGGCGTCCTTGGCGATCTGCACCACCAGCTCGCGGGTCGGCGCGATGATCAGCGCACGGGGCTCGCCCATGTAGCGCTCTTTCGGCGGCGGGGTCTGCAGCAGCTGGGTGATGATCGAGATCAGGAAGGCGGCGGTCTTGCCGGTGCCGGTCTGGGCGCGGCCGATGGCATCCTGGCCCTTGAGGGTGAAGCCCAGTACGCCCGCCTGGATCGGCGTGCAGTAGGGGAAGCCCAGGTCGTGGATGGCGTGCATCAGGGTCGGTGCCAGCTTGAAGTCGTGGAAGCGGGTCTTGCCTTCCATCGGCTCCACCACGAAGTCTTCCAGCTTCCAGGTGTCCACCGGTTTGGCCGGGCGCTCGCGGCGCGGCTTGTCTGTCCTGGGCTTGTCGCTGCGGGGCTTCTTCTCGGCGCGGGGGGCCGGCTCGGCAGCGGCGGGGGTGGCGGGTTTTTCAGCCGGGGCGCGCGGCGCCTTCTTGGGCTGGGCGGGGCGTTTCTCGCTCTCGGTGCGAGTCGGGGCCTGGGTGGCCGGGGCGGTCGGGGCGACGCCGGAGACGGGCTCTTCGCCCTTGCCAAAGATTTTTTTGAGTGCTTTGAGCACGGTCATCTCGTCGATTGGTTAAGGAATGAACGGGCGCCAGTGTAAAGCAAGATGTCATCGCGGCGAAGTGCCCTGGCGGATTGTCGTGGGCAGCCGCTCTGTTCCGGGCCTTTCGGTGCTACGGGGAGTCGCCGCCCCCGGGGGGCGGCGCGTTGAACGTCACTCGGTGGGCAGGCTCGCCAGGAGCAGGCGCTGGACGTTGCCGCCCATGATCTTGGCGATATCGCCCTCGCTGTAGCCGGCTTCCTGCAGGCCCTGGGTCAGCTGGGGCAGGCCGGTGGTGTCGAAGGGCGCATGGATGGTGCCGTCGAAGTCAGAACCCAGGGCGACGTGGTCGACGCCCACCAGGTCGCTGGTGTAGCGGATGGCCTTGACGATGGCCTTGACCGAGGTGTCGCAGACGGCGGTTTCCCAGTAGCCGATGCCGATCACCCCGCCGGTGGCGGCGATGCGCCTGACGTGGTCGTCGCTGAGGTTGCGCGGGCCGGGGCAGGTGCCTTCGACACCGCCGTGGGAAACCAGTACCGGGCGCTCGGCCATCTCCAGCACGTCGTCGATCAGCGCGCGCGAGGCGTGGGCCAGGTCGATGATCATCTTCTTCTCTTCCAGGCGGGCGACCACGCGGCGGCCGAAGCGGGTCAGGCCGCCTTTCTCCATGCCGTGGGCGGAGCCGCCGATCTCATTGTCGAAGAAGTGGGTCAGCCCGGTGATGCGGAAGCCCGCGTCATACAGGCGGTCGACGTTCTCGAGCTTGCCTTCCAGCGGGTGCAGGCCCTCGGTGGCGAGGATCGCGGCGACGCGGTTCGGGTCCTTCTTCCAGGCGGCGATGAAGGCTTCGAAGTCGGCGCGGGTGCGCACCTGCACCAGCTTGCCTTCGCTGCCCTTGGCGGCTGCGGCGAGTTTTTCGCCCTGGTACAGCGCGCGCTCCAGCAGGCTGCGCCAGGTACGTGGCGGCCAGCGTTGGGCCATGGCGAGCACGGTGATGTTGTCGCTGTCGGCGTCGTTCCTGTCGTAGTTGATGCCGCGCGGGGTCTTGGTCACGGTGGAGAACACCTGCAGCGCGACCTTGCCTTCGAGCAGGCGCGGCAGGTCGCTGTGGCCGAAGTCGTGGCGCTCCAGCAGGTCGCGTTGCCAGAGCAGGGCATCGTCGTGCAGGTCGGCGATGAACAGTTTCTCGTGCAGTGCGTTGGCGGCCTCGCTGGCCGGGTAGGGGGCAGGGGACTCGACGCTGTTCATCCGCCGGTCGAGCACGCTGGGCAAGGTGAAGAACACCGCCAGGCCGATCACGACCAGTGCCAGCAGGATCAGGAGTTTGCGCATTGAGGGAGCTTCCGGGCTTCGTTGTTGTAGTGGCCCGGAACTCTAGCAAGGCCCTCGCCGCGCTGCAGCAGGGCTTAGCCGTTAAGGCAGTTACGTCCCTGCAACTTGGCCTTATAGAGGGCGGCGTCGGCGCGGGCGATGAGGTCCTGCAGGTCGTCCTTGGGCTGCATCTGGGTCAGGCCGATGGAAACCGTGACGCCGGGCAGTATCCCCACCGGTGAATAGAAGGAGGGCACCTGCTCCAGGCTCATGCGCAGCCTTTCGCCGATGTTGCGCGCTTCCTCCACGGCGATCTCGGGCAGCAGGATGACGAATTCCTCGCCGCCGAAGCGGGCCATGCTGTCCTTGGGCCGCAGCTGGTTGCGCAGGGTGTGGGCCACCAGGCACAGGGCGTAGTCGCCGGCCAGGTGGCCGTGGCGGTCGTTGTAGGCCTTGAAATGGTCGACATCGAGCATCAGCAGGCACATGGGATGGCCATTGAAGGCGCAGCGGGTGCTCTCGCGCTCGTAGATGTGTTCCAGCCAGCGCCGGTTGTAGAGGCCGGTGAGGGTGTCGACGTTGGCGTTCTGCTCGGTGTCGAGAATGATCCGGTTGCCGGTGCGCACGCGCTCGCAGAGCAGCTCCAGGAGGTTCTGCATCATCTGCGGCGACTGCTGGAACAGCTTCGACAGTGCCTCGCGGTGCAGGCGCAGGACGGTGCTGGGGCGCGTGGCGACCACGTAGGCGGAAGGGTGGTCGTTGTCGATGAAGCTGATCTCGCCCGCGCAATCACCGGCTTCCAGGGTGGACATCGGCTGGTTGTCGAGCGAACCCAGGTAGACCTGCAACTGGCCATCGAGCAGCAGGTACAGGTACTGGTTGCGGTTGAAGGGGGAGAGCAGGACCTCGCCCTTTTCCAGGTCGCAGGCAGCGAACTCCTGCAGGATCTGCTGCAGGTTGTTGGCGGCGACGTTCTGGAACAGTCGCTGACGTCCGAGCAGCTGTGGATCGGCCTGCCAGTGCGCATTCTTCATGGGCTACATCTGACCTGGGGTAGCAACGTGGTGAGCTGGCATCGCAAAACACTCCCTGTCTTTGCGTTGAAAACCGTTATCGACCTTATGCCCGCCCCCAACGGCTTTCAATGCTTGGCGGAAGGTAGGCCGACCAGTGGTTTGGAAACAGTAGCAGCGTCACATTCCCGGGCAATCGTGTCGGACAATGTGCATTTATGCGGAAGTGGTCTCGTTCGAGCGGGGCGGCAGAGGCCCTGGGACGGGCCTTGCGGGGGATTCCGCCCCCGGCTGTGCACCGGGGGCGTGAGGCTTCAGGCTTCCTGGTGCAGCTCGTAGCGCACGGCGAAGCCGGCCAGCCGTTGCTCCAGGGCGCGGCGGCGCTGGTCGTGCAGGTCGGGCACGCGGATGTGGGCGAGCTGGCCGTGGCGGTCGTCGGCACGCACCTCGACGCTGAGACCGGGTGCCAGCGGCGCCAGCACCTGCTCGAAGACCCGGCGGATGGCGTCGTGGCGCAGGGTCGGCTTGAAGGTCTTGCCCACCGCCGTGACCGGCAGCGCGTCGATGATCCACACGTCCTTGGGCACCGCCGCGCGTTCCGGCACGTGGTCCGCGGCGTGGGCCAGCAGCTCGGCCTCGCTGGCCTGCTGGCCGGGCTTGAGCTGGACGTAGACCACCGGCAGTTCGCCGGCCTTCTCGTCGGGCTTGCCGACGGCGGCGGCCATGGCCACGGCGGGGTGGCCGTGCAGGGCTTCCTCGATCATCTGCGGGTCGATGTTGTGGCCGCCACGGATGATCAGGTCCTTGCTGCGGCCGGTGAGCCAGATGTAACCGTCGGCGTCCATGCGGCCCAGGTCACCGGTGTTGAACCAGTCGCCATCCACCCAGATGCCGGCGTTCTTGCCGGCCTGCAGGTAGCCCTTGAACACGGTGATGCCGCGCAGGCAGACGTTGCCGATCTCGTTGGCCCGTGCGTCGCGGAGGAAGGCGCCCTGTTCGTCGAGCACCTTGATCGCCACTTCGCAGTAGGGCATGCGCAGGCCGATGGAGCCCGGCCGGCGTTCGCCCGCGCTGGGGTTGCCGCAGCTGCCGCAGGTGCCCTCGGTGAGGCCGTAGCCCTCGATCAGGGTGAGGCCGGTCTTGGCCTCGAACTGGCGGATCAGCTCCACCGGCATCGGCGCCGCGCCGCACAGGGCGTAGCGCAGGCTGGAGAGGTCGTGGCCCTCGCTGGGCACCTGCAACAGCCCGGCATAGATGGTGGGCACGCCGCTGAAGAAGCTCACCCTGTAGCGCTCGATGATCGTCCAGAAGTTCTGGATCAGCGCGGTGTTGCGGTAGCCCTGGGGCGTGGCCAGCAGGACCTGCGCGCCACTGAAGAAGGGGGCGAGGCCGGTGACCATCACGCCGTTGACGTGGAACAGCGGCAGGCCGCAGAGGGTCACGTCGTCCGGGCCGAGGTTGATGGTGTAGGCGAGGATCATCGCCATCGCCACCTCGTTGCGGTGGCTGTGCGGCGCCAGCTTCGGCGTGCCGGTGGTGCCGCCGGTGTGGAAATACGAGGCGATGTCGTCGGGGGCGATGACACGGCCGCTTTCCAGGTGGTCGGCGGGGCAGCCGGCGATCAGTTCGTCGAAGTCCAGCACGCCTTCCGGCAGGGCGCCGCGCTGGGCCTTGAGGCCGCTGCGCTGGGGCTCGGGCAGGTAGTTGGCCAAATCGACCGTGACGATGGCCTTGAGGCCCGGCAGTTCATCGCGCAGGCCGGCGACCTTGTCCCACAGGTCGGTGCCGGGGAAGGGCGCCAGGGTCACCAGCACCTCGGAATCGGCGGCGCGCACCAGTTCGGCGATGTGCTCGGGGTCGAGCAGCGGGTTGATGGCGTTGACGATGCCCGCCGCCTCGCCGCCCCACAGGGTGAAGTGGGTGTGCGGCAGGTTGGGCAGCAGGAAGGACACCGCCTTGCCCGGGCGCACGCCCAGGCGGTGGAAGGCGTTGGCGGTGCGGGTGACCTGCGCCAGCAGCTCGCCGTAGCTCAGCTGCCAGGGCGCCTCGTCGGCCGTGCCCTGCATGAGGAAGGTCATGGCGATGGCGTCCGGGGCGCGCCGGGCGCTCTGGCGGATCAGCTCGTAGGTGCTGTCCGGCATGCCGCGTTGCTGTAGCGAAACCTGCTCGATCAGCTCGATGTCGCGCAGGGAGGTGATGGGCGGTACGGGAGTCTGGGTCATGGCCAATTCTTGTTGTGGGTTGACGGATCAACGGGCCAGTCGTGCGCTCAGCCAGGCGCCGATATCGCGGATTTCCTCCGGCAGCACTTCGTGGCCCATCGGGTAGTCCTGCCACTGCACCGGGACGCCGGCGGCGGCGAGCTTGTCGTGTGCGGCACGGCCCATGGCCAGCGGCACCACGTCGTCGAAGGTGCCATGCAGGCTGAAAACCGGCAGTTGTAGTTTTGTATCCGACAGCGCCAGGGTGTCGCCGAAGGTCGGCGCATAGGTGGACAGCGCCAGCACCCCGCCGAGGGGGCCTTCCCAGCGCAGCAGGCCGGTGTGCAGCACCACCGCGCCACCCTGGGAGAAGCCGGCGAGGACGATGCGTGCCGGATCGATGCCGGCGTCGCGCTGGGCTTCGATCAGGGCGATCACGCGTTGCGCCGATTCCTCCAGCTGCGCCTGGTCGATGGCCCGCGCGGGGCTCATGGCGAGGATGTCGTACCAGGAGGGCATGGCGTAGCCGCCATTGATGGTCACGGCGCGGGTGGGGGCCTGGGGCATGATGAAGCGGGTGGTGGCCAGGCGTTCCTGCAGCACCTCGGCCACCGGCAGGAAGTCATAGCGGTCCGCCCCCAGGCCGTGCAACCAGATGACGCACGCATCGGCTGCTTGTGTGGGCTCCAGAATCAACGGATTACTCATGTTCGGCTCCAATTCGGGGCGCCTGCACCAAAACGGTGCTGGCGCCGGGCGGTGATGGGGTCTATCAGTGAAAAATATGTCGCACCAACAAAACTTTCCCTATTGACCTGTCGGAAGCGTCGTACAGGCACTGTGCTGGTACGGGGATTGCTAAACAGCAGCAGACTTAACAGGCGGCCTGCGCAGCGGTAACACTTCGCGGGGCGTTCAACGGGTTGGGCGTCGATCCAGGTCGGCGCCTTGCAAACGACCGCTGGCACGTTCCCCACGTGGCGGTGGTCGAAAATCCGTCTCCAGCCCATTCGACCAATGGGCGAGGAGGGAGGCCGGTGGCGCGCGGAGCAGCGCCAACTAGACTTCCTCCTTAGGTCCGATTCCCCGGTTGACCGTCGTTTCGCGCGGTTGAACCTGCCTCACGAGGGTACGGCGGTAGGACCGAGACTCCAACACAAAAAAAAGCAACTGGAGGTTTTGATGAAGATGGTGAAATCCACCCTGGCTGTGCTGACTGCGGCAGCTGTTCTCGGTGTCAGCGGCTTCGCTCAGGCGGGCGCCACCCTGGATGCGGTCAAGAAGAAAGGCTACGTGCAGTGCGGCATCAGTGACGGCCTCCCGGGCTTTTCCTACGCCGACTCCAAGGGCGAATACAAAGGTATCGACGTCGACATCTGCCGCGCCGTAGCGGCAGCCGTGTTCGGTGATGCGAGCAAGGTCAAGTTCAGCCCGCTCACCGCCAAGGAGCGTTTCACCGCGCTGCAGTCCGGCGAAGTGGACATCCTCTCCCGCAACACCACCTGGACCAGCTCCCGCGACGCGGCGATGGGCCTGAACTTCACCGGCGTGACCTACTACGACGGCCAGGGCTTTTTGGTGAACAAGAAGCTCGGCGTCTCCAGCGCCAAGGAACTCGATGGCGCCACCGTCTGCATCCAGGCCGGCACCACCACCGAGCTGAACCTGGCCGACTACTTCCGCGCCAACGGCCTGAAGTACACCCCCATCACCTATGACACCTCCGACGAGAGCGCCAAGTCGCTGGAATCGGGCCGTTGCGACGTGCTGACCTCCGACCAGTCGCAGCTGTACGCCCAGCGCATCAAGCTGGCCGCGCCGGACGAGTACGTGGTGCTGCCGGAAGTCATCTCCAAGGAACCCCTCGGCCCAGCCGTTCGCCAGGGTGACGAGGAGTGGTTCGACATCGTGCGCTGGAGCCTGTTCGCCCAGTTGAACGCTGAAGAGCTCGGCGTCGACTCGAAGAACGTCGTGGAAACCGCCAAGTCCACCAAGAACCCGGACGTGGCCCGCCTGCTGGGTGCTGAAGGCGACTTCGGCAAGGATCTGAAGCTGCCCAAAGACTGGGCCGTGCAGATCGTCAAGCAGGTCGGCAACTATGCCGAGATCTTCGATCGCAACGTCGGTGCCGGCAGCGAGCTGAAGATCGAACGCGGTCTCAACGCCCTGTGGAACAAGGGTGGTCTGCAGTACGCACCGCCGGTGCGCTGACCCACCACGCTGCCGCCCGCGGATGCGGGCGGTAGCGTCCAGTTCCAACCGACGAGGGCTGTCATGCAGAACACTTCCCAAGCCCCGCGTGTCCGTGGATCGGTGCTGACCGACCCACAGACGCGCGCGTGGCTATTCCAGATCATCGCCGTAGTCGCCGTCGTGGCGTTCGGCTGGTTCCTCTTCCACAACACCCAGGTCAACCTCGAGAAGCGCGGGATCATCTCCGGCTTCGGCTTCCTCGACCAGAGCGCCGGCTTCGGCATCTCCCAGCACCTGATCGACTACAAGGAAAGCGACACCTACGGTCGCGTCTTCTTCATCGGCCTGCTCAACACGCTGCTGGTGACCGTGGTCGGCATCATCCTGGCGACCATCCTCGGCTTCATCCTCGGTGTCGCGCGGCTGTCGCCCAACTGGCTGATCCGCAAGCTGGCGACGGTCTACATCGAGACCTTCCGCAACATCCCGCCGCTGCTGCAGATCTTCTTCTGGTACTTCGCCGTGATGCTGCCCATGCCGGGCCCGCGGCAGAGCATGAACTTCGGCGACACCTTCTTCATCAACAACCGCGGCCTGTACATGCCGTCGCCGAACATGGCCGAGGGCTTCTGGCCCTTCGTGATCGCCGTCGCGCTGTCGGTGGTGGCCATCGGCGTGCTGTGGCGCTGGGCCCGTGCGCGCCGCCACGAGACCGGCCAGCGCTTCCCCGTGCTGCTGAGCGCGATCGCCATCCTGGTGCTGGTGCCCGGCCTCTCGGCCCTGGTGCTGGGCAGCCCCTTCCACTGGGAAGTGCCGCAATTGACCGGTTTCAACTTCCGCGGTGGCTGGGTGGTGATCCCCGAACTGATCGCCCTGATGCTGGCGCTGTCGATCTACACCGCCGCCTTCATCGGCGAGACGGTGCGCGCGGGCATCCAGTCGGTCAGCCATGGCCAGACCGAAGCGGCGCATTCCCTGGGCATCCGCCCCGGGCAGACGCTGCGCCTGGTCATCGTGCCGCAGGCCCTGCGGGTGATCATCCCGCCGCTCACCAGCCAGTACCTGAACCTGGCGAAGAACTCGTCCCTGGCCGCCGGCATCGGCTACCCGGACATGGTCTCGCTGTTCGCCGGTACCACGCTCAACCAGACCGGCCAGGCCATCGAGGTCATGGCGATCACCATGAGCGTCTACCTGGCCATCAGCATCAGCATTTCCCTGCTGATGAACTGGTACAACAAGCGCATCGCGCTGATCGAGCGGTGAGGGCACTGACATGACATCGCATACCTTCAAGCCCGACCAGCCGCCACCCAGCACCGTGGTGGGCCCGGTCGCCTGGCTGCGTCACAACCTGTTCGCCAGCCCGCTGCACGTGGTGCTCACCGCACTGTCGCTGTACCTGCTGTGGCTGATCGTCCCGCCCATCCTCAACTGGGCCTTCATCCACGCCACCTGGACCGGCACCACCCGTGCCGACTGCACCGGCGAGGGCGCCTGCTGGGTGTTCATCCAGCAGCGCTTCGGCCAGTTCATGTACGGCTTCTACCCCAGCGAGCTGCGCTGGCGCGTGGATGTCACCGTGTGGCTGGCGATCATCGGCGTGGCGCCGCTGTTCATCAAACGCACCCCGCACAAGGCCTTCTACGGCATCGGTTTCCTGGTGATCTATCCGCTGGTGGCCTTCTGGCTGCTGCACGGCGGCCTGGGTCTGCAGGAGGTGTCGACCAGCCGCTGGGGCGGCCTGATGCTGACCCTGGTGATCGCCTACGTGGGCATCGCCGGTGCATTGCCGCTGGGCATCCTGCTGGCGCTGGGACGGCGGTCGAAGCTGCCGGCGATCAAGGTCATCTGCGTGACCTTCATCGAGTTCTGGCGCGGCGTGCCGCTGATCACCGTGCTGTTCATGTCCTCGGTGATGCTGCCGCTGTTCCTGCCCGAGGGCATGAACCTCGACAAGCTGCTGCGCGCCCTGGTGATGGTGATCTTCTTCGAGGCGGCCTATATCGCCGAGGTGGTCCGCGGAGGCCTGCAGGCCATCCCCAAGGGCCAGTACGAAGCCGCCGCCGGCCTCGGCCTGGGCTACTGGCGCAGCACCGCGCTGGTGATCCTGCCGCAGGCCCTGAAGATGGTCATCCCCGGCATCGTCAACACCTTCATCGCCCTGTTCAAGGACACCAGCCTGGTGATCATCATCGGCCTGTTCGACCTGCTCAACAGCATCAAGCAGGCGACCACCGACCCGAAATGGCTGGGCATGTCCACCGAAGGCTACGTATTCGCCGCCCTGGTCTACTGGATCTTCTGCTTCAGCATGTCGCGCTATTCCATGCGCCTCGAACAGAAGCTGAACACCGGGCACAAGCGTTAGGAGAGAGATTCGAATGAGTGAAGCCATCCAGAAAGACGCCGCTGCGCCGATCATCCAGCTGCAGGGCGTGAACAAGTGGTACGGGCAGTTCCATGTGCTCAAGGACATCAACCTGAACGTCAAGCAGGGCGAGCGCATCGTCCTCTGCGGTCCGTCCGGCTCCGGCAAGTCGACCACCATCCGCTGCATCAACCGCCTGGAAGAACACCAGCAGGGGCGGATCATCGTCGACGGCACCGAGCTGACCAACGATCTCAAGCAGATCGAGGCGATCCGCCGCGAAGTGGGCATGGTGTTCCAGCACTTCAACCTGTTCCCGCACCTCACCGTGCTGCAGAACTGCACCCTGGCACCGATGTGGGTGCGCAAGCTGCCCAAGCGCAAGGCCGAGGAAATCGCCATGCACTACCTGGAGCGCGTGCGTATCCCCGAGCAGGCCAACAAGTTCCCCGGCCAGCTCTCCGGCGGCCAGCAGCAGCGCGTGGCCATCGCCCGCGCCCTGTGCATGAAGCCGAAGATCATGCTGTTCGACGAACCCACCTCCGCCCTCGACCCCGAGATGGTGAAGGAAGTGCTCGACACCATGGTCGGCCTCGCCCAGGACGGCATGACCATGCTCTGCGTGACCCACGAGATGGGCTTCGCCCGTACCGTGGCGGACCGGGTGATCTTCATGGACAAGGGCGAGATCGTCGAACAGAACGAGCCCAATGCGTTCTTCGACAACCCGCAGAACGAGCGCACCAAGCTGTTCCTCGGGCAGATCCTGCACTGATTGCCAGCGCTATATGGAAAGGGGCCTTCGGGCCCCTTTTCATTTTCCCTACGGGGGCGATTTCAGCGACTAGAGGATGTGAGTCCAGCTGATTGCCGAGTTCTGGTGATGCGTCTGGTTTCGCCCTCCCGGGCGAGTCCCTTTTCCAAGAATCCTCACCTTGATGTGGGCACTGACCCAGCACGCAGGTGGAGGCGGCTTTCGTAGGGTGGGTAGAGCTTGGCGAAACCCACGCGGTGGAGGCTACAGGGGCATCACGCGGATCATGCCTGTTCCCGCAGGCGCCGGCGGAAGGCTCCCGGCGTCTCGCCGCAGAGCTGCTTGAACAGCTTGGCGAAGGTGGCGCGGTCGGCGTAGCCCACCTGTTGCGCCACCTGCTCCAGCGAGCGCGAAGGGTTGCGCAGGGCGGACTGGGCGGCGGCGATGCGCAGGCGTTGCACGTAGTCGTTGGGCGTCAGGCCGGTGGCGGTGCGGAAGCGCCGCAGCAGGGTGCGGGTCGAGCAGTGCGCGCGTTCGGCCAGGCCCTTGAGGTCGATGGGCTCGGCGTGGTGGCGTTGCAGCCAGGCCAGCAGCGGGCCGAGCTGGGCGTCTCCCGGCACGTCCGGCAGCAGCGGGGTGAAGCGTGACTGGCGGCCGCGCTCGCGGTCGAACACCAGCGCACCGGCTACCCGTTGTGCCAGCCAGTCGCCGCCGTGCCAGGCGATCAGGTGCAGGCACAGGTCGAGCCCGGCCTGGGCGCCGCCGGAGCAGAACAGGTTGCCGTCCTCGGTGAGCAGCTCATCGGGTTGCAGGCGCACCTGGGGGAAGCGTTGGCGGAAGGCGCCGGCCAGCGCCCAGTGGGTGGTGGCACGGCGGCCGTCGAGCAGGCCGGCGGCGCCGAGCAGGAAGGCGCTGCTGCACAGGCTGGCCACCTGCTGGGTGGCCGGGCGCTGCGCCAGCCAGGCCAGCAGTTCCGTGTTGCCCGCGATGCTGCGGTCCACCGCGCTGCCGGTGGCGGGCAGCATCACCAGGCGGGCCCCGGCGGCCAGGGCCAGGTCGCCGTCGACGCGGATGCTGGCCATGCCCAGGTCCACCGGCTGGCCATCGCGGCTGACCCGCAGCACCTCGAACAGCGCCTCACCGGCCAGGGTATTGGCCAGGCGGAAGGCGTCGTCGGCCATGGCCAGGCTGGAGCAGACCGTCTGGGGGCAGACCAGCAAAGCGATGCGGATCATCGGGTGGGTCTCCGTAAAGGGTGGCGATTATTGCCACAAAGTTGGCGATGCAGCCAATCGCCGCCCGGCGGAAAGCCGTCGATACTCTCCTCATCCCAATCGCCACGAGCCTCGCCATGAGCCATCCCAACGCCGCCCTCATCGAACGCTTCTACCGCGCCTTCCAGGTCCTGGACGCCGAGACCATGGCCGCCTGCTACGCCGCCGACGTGCGCTTCGCCGACCCGGTGTTCACCGACCTGCGCGGCAGCGAGGCCGCCGACATGTGGCGCATGCTGGCCAGCCGCGCCCAGGCCTTCTCGCTGACGTTCGACGGTGTCGAGGCCGATGACCACGAGGGCCGTGCGCGCTGGGTCGCCACCTACCTGTTCAGCCAGACCGGGCGCACCGTGGTCAACCGCATCGAGGCGCGCTTCCGTTTCGAGGACGGCCTGATCGTCGAGCACCGCGACAGCTTCGACCTGTGGCGCTGGGCCCGCCAGGCGCTGGGCGCCAAGGGCCTGCTGCTGGGCTGGCTGCCGCCGGTGCAGAACGCCATCCGCCAGCAGGCGGCCCGAGGCCTGGCGGCATTTCGCGCACAACGCTGAATCCGCTGCCGGCCATTGGCTGGTGGCTGCGCCGCGCAATATTGCCTAAGCTCGCCGGCGACTCTCTCGCCGGTGCCCATCATGATCAGGCTGTTCCAGTTCCCCGCCGGGTTCGACGTGCCCAATGCCAGCCCCTTCTGCCTCAAGCTGGAGACCTTCCTGCGCCTTACGCGGGTGCAGTACCAGGCGCAGGCCTTGATGGACCCCCGGCGCGGCCCCAAGGGCAAGCTGCCCTACATCGACTTCGACGGCGAGCTGATCGCCGATACCGCGATCATCCAGCGGGTGCTCACCGAGCGCCTGCACCTGCAGCTGGACGAGCACCTCGACGACGCCGGCCGTGGTCGCGCCCTGGCCGTCACCCGCCTCTGCGACGAGCACCTCTACTGGTTGCTGGTGTACTTCCGCTGGCTGGAGGACGAGGGCTGGGCGCAGACCCGCCAGGCCTTTTTCGGCAATCTCGGCCCGCTGGCCGGGCGCCTGGTGCCGCCGCTGGTGCGTCGCAAGGTCCGCCGCGACCTGTTGGCCCAGGGCCTCGGCCGGCATGATCGCGAAGAGCTGCTGGTGTTCGCCCGCGAGGACCTGCAAGGCCTCACCGACCTGCTCGGCGACGACACCTTCTTCGGCGGTACGCGTCCCTGCAGCGCCGACGCCTCGGCCTACGGGCTGCTGGCCAACCTGGTGCAGTGCACCCTGGAAACCCCGCTCAACCGCCTGGCCCGCGAGTACCCGCGCCTGGTCGATTACTGCCAGCGCATGCGCACGGTGGCCTGGGCATGAGCGAGGCTCCACCGCGTCCCTGGTTCGTCTACCTGGTGCGTGCCGCCAACGGTGCGCTCTACTGCGGCATCAGCGACGACCCGCAGCGTCGTTTCGCCCAGCACCAGAGCGGCAAGGGCGCGCGTTTCTTCCATTCCAGCCCGGCCCAGGCGCTGGTCTATATCGAGGAATGCCCGGGCAAGGGCGATGCCCTGCGCCGCGAACGCGCCATCAAGAACCTGCGCAAGGCCGCCAAGGAAGCGCTGGCCAAGGCGTACATAGCCGCGGCTGATGGCATGCCATCAGCGCCAGCGGATAGGCCCTGAACCCGAGGGCGGCTAAGCTGCCCACCCTGACAAGAACGATAAGGAGCCCGACATGCACGAGTTGATCCTGCACCACTACCCGACGTCCCCCTTCGCCGAGAAGGCCCGCCTGCTGCTGGGCTTCAAGCAGCTGTCCTGGCGTTCGGTGCACATTCCGCCGCTGATGCCCAAGCCGGACCTGATGCCGCTCACCGGCGGCTACCGCAAGACCCCGGTGCTGCAGGTCGGCGCCGACATCTACTGCGACACCGCGCTGATCGCCCGCCGCCTGGAGGCGGAGAAGGCCGTGCCGGCGCTGATCCCGGCGGGCCTGGAATTCAACGTGGCGAGCTTCTGCCACTGGGTGGATTCGGTGATCTTCCAGCACGCGGTGAGCCTGGTGTTCCAGCCCGAATCCATCGCCGTGCGTTTCGGCAAGCTGCCGCCTGAAGCCATCAAGGCCTTCATCGCCGACCGCGCCGGGCTGTTCAGCGGCGGCACCACCACGCGGCTGCCCGCCGAGGTGGCCAAGCACAACTGGCCGACCTTCATGGCGCGCCTGGAACAGCAACTGGGTCGCGAGGAAGGTGACTTCCTCTTCGGCGAGCCGAGCATGGCCGACTTCTCCCTGGCCCACTGCCTCTGGTTCCTCAAGGCCACCCCGGTCACTGCCCCGCTGGTGGACGACTACCCGGCGGTCGCCGCCTGGCTGGGCCGCGTGCTCGGCTTCGGCCATGGCGCCTCCAGCGAGCTGAGCGCCGCCGAGGCCATCGAGATCGCCCGCGCCGCAGAGCCGGCAGCGCTGCCGGACGAGCCCTTCTTCGACGTCAACGGCTTCACCGCCGGGCAGAAGGTGGCCATCGCCGCCACCGACTATGGCGTCGACCCGGTGGAGGGCGAGCTGGTGTTCGCCGGCCGCGAGGAGCTGATCCTGCGTCGCGAGGACGAGCGTGCCGGCGTGGTGCACGTGCACTTCCCGCGTGTGGGCTTCCGCATCGAAGCGCGCTGATCCGCAGGCGCACAAAAAAGCCCGGCATCGAGCCGGGCTTTTTTCCTACGGCGGACTTCAGTCCTTGCGGCGCTTGAGCTGGTCCTTCAGCTGGGTCGGGACCTGGCGGATGATCAGCATGTCGCGGCCCTCGTCGTACTCGATCTTCGAGCCCAGCAGGTGGGCCTCGAAGCTGATGGACAGGCCCTCGGCGCGGCCGGTGAAGCGCTGGAACTGGCTGAGGGTGCGCTTGTCCGGCGGGATTTCCGGCGACAGGCCGTAATCCTTGTTGCGGATGTGCTCGTAGAAGGCGCGCGGGCGGTCCTCGTCGATCAGCCCGGACAGCTCCTGCAAGGTGATCGGCTCGCCCAGCTTGGCCTGGGTGCTGGCGTAGTCCACCAGGGTCTTGGTCTTCTCGCGGGCCTGCTCCTCGGCGAAGTCCTCGTGCTCGACGAAGTCGCTGAAGGCCTTGAGCAGGGTGCGGGTCTCGCTCGGCGCGTCGACGCCTTCCTGGCAGCCGATGAAGTCGCGGAAGTAGTCCGAGACCTTCTTGCCGTTCTTGCCCTTGATGAAGGAGATGTACTGCTTCGACTGCGCGTTGTTGCGCCACTCGGAGAGGTTGATGCGCGCCGCCAGGTGCAGCTGGCCCAGGTCCAGGTGGCGGGCCGGCGCCAGGTCCAGCGCGTCGGTGACGGTGACGCCTTCGTTGTGGTGCAGCAGGGCGATGGCCAGGTAGTCGGTCATGCCCTGCTGGTAGTGGGCGAAGAGCACGTGGCCGCCGGTGGAGAGGTTGGACTCCTCCATCAGCTTCTGCAGGTGCGCCACCGCCTCGCGGCTGAAGGCGGTGAAATCGCGACCGCCCTCCATGTAGTCCTTGAGCCAGCCACTGAAGGGGTAGGCGCCGGACTCCTCGTGGAACAGCCCCCAGGCCTTGCCCTGCTTGGCGTTGTAGCTTTCGTTGAGATCGGCCAGCAGGTTCTCGATGGCCTTGGATTCGCCCAGCTCGCTGTCGCGTGCATGGAGCACGGCGGCGCTGCCATCGGGCTTCTTGTCGATGAGGTGGACGATGCAGTGACGGATCGGCATGGGCGTACCTGTGAAGCTGTGGATAAGGGCGCGCGGGTGGCTCGCCCGGCAGGCCGCAGAGTTTACCTCAGCCTCGCAGGGGATGAGGGGCCTTGTGACCCGATCGCTTGTTGCCGGGCCCGAGCCTCCCTAAAGTGACGGCATTTCCGCTGCAATGACCAAGGATGGTTCCGATGTCCAGCCTGACCCTCGATACGCCCCTGCTCACAGTCGACGCCGAGTCCATCCGCGCCCTCGAAGCGCTGGCCGACCGCGGCCTGTTCCTCCAGGCCCATGCTCGGGCTTCCGAGTTCGGCGACTACCGCCACTGGCGCGGTGCCGCCGCCATGGTGCTGGCCTCGCGCCTCGCCGGGCAACTGGGAGCCCCGCGCCTGGGGGACGCCCTGGCCTGGCTCGGCCACCGCCGCTACCCGGAGGCCGCCGAGTCGCGCCTGCGCTATGCCCGCTTCCTGCTCGCCCGTCGTGGCCAGTACCGTGCCTGGGAATTCCTCCAGCGCTTTTCCGACTGGCTGCCGGAGGAGCCCGGCCTGCGCGCCGAATGGCTGTCGTTCCAGGGCTACCTGCGGGCGCTGCTGCGCGACTTCGGCCGCAGCGCCGAGCTGCACGACGCGGCCATGCAACTGGGCACCGCCGACCCCTGGCTGCTGGTGGAGCGCTCCTACAGCCTGGAACAGGAAGACCGCTACGCCGAGGCGCTGGAGCTTTGCGAGGGCGCCCTGGCGATGCTCCCCGGCTTCCGCTCCGCGACCCTGCAGGCCGCCCAGCTCGAACTGCAGCTGGGGCGCGAGGAGGCCGCCCGTACCCGCCTGCTGGAGGCCACCCGGCGGATGGAGAGCGCCGGGCTCTGTGCGCAGCTGATCGACCTGCTGATCGAGCGCGAGGAACTGGACGAGGCCGAGCGCCTGATCGAGCGCTCCCTGGAGCTGGCGCTGCTGCTGGAGAAGGGCATGCGTGGCTGGTACGCCGGCCGTCGTTGCGACATCGCCTGCCTGCGCGGTGACCACGAGCAGGGCCGGGCCCTGGCCCTGGAGGCGCAGAGCCCCTTCTACACGATGGTCGCCGAGCGCCTGGCGGAACCGAAGGGCGGTCGCGTCCTGCTGCCGGTCACCTTCGTCCGCCAGCACCACATGACCTGCGTCCCCGCCACCCTGACCGCGCTCTCCACCTACTGGGGGCGCCCCGTGGCGCACCTGGAGGTGGCCGAGGAGATCTGCTACGACGGCACCTCCTACCAGGCCGAGCGCGCCTGGGCCGAGCGCAACGGCTGGCTGGTGCGCGAATTCACCGTCGACTGGGCCACCAGCCGCGCGCTGATCGACCGCGGCCTGCCCTTCACCCTGTCCCTGCAGTACACCGGCAGCGGCCACCTGCAGGCGGTGGTCGGCTACGACGAGCCCCGTGGCACCGTGCTGATCCGCGACCCCGGCCAGGCGCAGTTCGGCGAGAGCATCGCCGAAGGCCTGTACCAGACCCAGCGCGCGTCCGGGCCGCGCGGCCTGCTCCTGCTGCCCCCCGAGGAAGCCCATCGGCTGGATGGCCTGGAGCTGCCCGAGCATGCGACCTGGGACCTCTACTACCGCCTGGTCAGCGCCCTGGAGGTGCATGACCGCGAAGAGGCTCTGGCCGCCTTCGAGGCCCTGCGCGAGCAGGCGCCCGGGCACCGCCTGACCCTCCAGGGCCAGCGCACCCTGGGCTGGTACGACGGCCGCGAGGCGCAGGTGCTGGAGGCCACCGAAGCACTGCTGGAGCGCTTCCCCGACGATGCCAACCTGATCCTTTCCAAGTCCACCTCCCTGGCCCACCTGCATGCCCGCGAACAGCAGCTGGACTGGCTGGCCGGCCATTGCCAGGCGCGCTGGAGCGACGCCGGCATCCTGGTGCGCTACACCAGCCTCCTGGTGGAGGACGGCAGCCAGCTGGACACCGCACGCCACCTGCTGGGCCGCGCCCTGCGCCAGGCGCCGGGGCATGCCCAGGCCTGGAACGAGCTGGCCAGCCTGCGCTGGAACGAAGGCAGCCGCGAGCAGGCCTGCGAGCTGTACCGCATCGCCGCCTGCCTGCACGACACCAACGAGGGCTACAGCAGCCAGTACTTCCGCGCCCTGCGCTGCCTGGGCCGCACCGAAGCGGGCCTGGAGTTCCTGCGCCAGCGCCAGGCGCGCCTCGGCGCCCTGGCCGCCGGCCCGACCCTGACCCTCTGCGAATTCATCGAGGAGCTGTCCGATCCGCTGCAATGCCGGCAGATCCTCGAACAGGCCCTGGAGCGCCGGCCCCAGGACCCGGCGCTGCTGCTCAACCTGGCCGACTTCTACGGTCGCCACGGCGAGCTGGAGCTGAACGAGGCCATGCTGCGCCGCGCCGAGCCGGTGAGCCGCCGGGGCACCTGGCTGCGCGCCGCCGTGCTGCACAGCCAGCGCAGCGATGGCGACACCCAGCGTGCCCTGGCCTGGTGCCGCGAGGCGGTGGAGCTGGACCCGCTGAACATGAGCCTGCACCGCATGCAGGTGCAGCTGCTGCGCCAGAGCGCCGGCGAAGAGGCGGTGGACGAGTACGTCACCGCGCTGGCCGAACGCTTTCCCCACCACTGCGGCATCGCCGAGCTGGCGGTGGAGCGTGCCCAGCGCCGTTCCCTGGAAGACGCCGAGGTCGCCCTGCGGCGCCTGCTGGCCAGCCACCCGGAGTACGCCTGGGCGATCCGCGAACTGGCCGTGACCCTGGCGCGCCTGGGCCGCCACGAAGAGGCCCTGGAATACTGCGAGCAGGCCCGGCGCACCGACCCGCGCAGCTCCAGCAGCTATTCCACCCGAGGCTTCGTGCAGCTCCAGGCTGGCCAGCGCGAGGCCGCCCGCGCCGCCTTCCGCGAGGCGCTGGAGCGGTCCGCCGACAACGACTACGCCAGCAACATGCTGCTGGAAACCTGCACCACCCAGGGCGAGGCCCTGGACGATCTCGACTTCATCCACCGCCAGCTGGTGGCGCAGGTGACCTTCGGCGACGGTTGGCTGGCCTACCCGGAGCAGGCGCGCAGGCTGCTGGAGCCGCAGGTGCTGCTGGAGCAGTTGAGCGAGGCCCTGCGGCAGCGTGCCGACCTCTGGCAACTGTGGGTGGTGGTCGCCGCCCAGCAGGCCGAGATGGGCCATCCGGAGCAGGCCGAGAACCTGCTGCAATCGGCCATCGAGCGCTTCCCGCTGATGCCGCGCCTGGCCCTGGAGCGCGCCCAGCTGCAAAGCAGCCAGAAGCAGTACGCCGAGTGCCGCCAGACCCTGCGCGAGAGCTTCCGCATCAACCCGCTGTGGACCCGCAGCGTGCGCCTCTACGTCGAGAGCCTGCTGGACGAGGGCGCCGACCTGGAGGAGGCCGAGCAGTTGCTGCGCAGCGTGCTCGCCCGCACCCCCGACAACACCGAGCTGCGTGCCTACCTGGGCTACGTGCTGGGCGAGCGCGACAACCCGGCCGAAGGTGCCATCGAGGCGGAGAGGGTGCTGCGCGAGGAACCCGGCAATGGCTGGGTGTGGAACCAGCTGCGCCGCTACAGCGCTGCCCTGGAGACGCCCGGGCGGCCCCTGGAACTGGCCCGCGAACTGACGCGCCTGCGCGCCGGCGACGCCGACGCCTGGCTGGCGCTGGCCGAGCAGGAAGAGGGCTTCGAGGCCAGGGAGCCGGCATTGCGCCAGGCCCTGGAGTTGAGCCCGCGCCACCGCAGCGCCAACACCCAGCTGGCCGAGGGGTTGCTGGCCGCGGGGCGCTTCGAGGAACTGCGCCAACTGCTGGAGGCGCCCTGCTGGGGCGGTGCGACACCACCCGAACTGGCGCTGTTCGGCCCCCGCGCCACGCGCGAAGAACAGGACCTGCCCAGCGCCCTGGCCGAGCTGCGCCAGCTGCTGGAGCGCCAGCCGGCCTTCTTCGAGGGCTGGCGCACCCTGGCCGACTGGCAGGACGATGCCGGCGACTATGCCGCCTACGTGGAGTCGGCCCGCGAGATGGTGCGCCTGGAACCCCGGCAGGCCATCGCCCATGGCTTCCTCGGCCACGCCCTGTGGCTCGATGGCCGGGGCGAGGAGGCGCTGCCGTCCTTCCTCCGTGCCTACGAACTGGATGCCTGCTACACCTTCGCCGGCCTGCACGCGTTCGACCTGCTGCTCGAGCACGGCACGGTCGACGCCACGCGGGAGGTGCTGGAGCGGCTGCTGGAGGCGTCCAGCCAAGCCTCCGTGCTGATCCGCGCCCTGCGCTTCGCCGTGCCCCGGGGCGACGAGGCGCTCAAGCGTCGCGTGCTGCAGCCGCTGTGCCGTGACGGCGGCGTGGTCGAGGCCTGGTCGGACGTGCTGAAGATCCTCGGCCAGCCGGACAAGGACAAGCTGCTGTGGGAAAACCTCGAGGCGGGTGTCGCCGATGGCTCCCTGCATTACGCCGCCGCCTTGTACTGGCTGCGACGCGAGGACGGCCGCTGGATGCCCGGCTCGCTGTGGAAGGGCTTCCTGCGCCTGCTGGAAAACGATCCGCAGCACGCCGGCAAGCACGCCATGCTGGAGCTGCTGGCCAACCGCAAGAACGCCAACCGGCTGCTGGTGGACGCACTTGAGGCCAGCCGCGAGGCGATCCGCAGCGACGGGGTGATCTGGGGCATGGCCAGTTACGCGATGGTCAACCAGGGGCGCTACGAGCTGATGTTCGACTGGCTCTCGGATTGGCAGCAGAACCCGCAGGCACCGGCCTGGGGCCTGGACAACCTGGCGCTGGGCCTGCGTGCACGCAAGCTGGATGCGCGTGCGGCAGCGGTGTCGCGGTTGTCCCTGGAGCGTGACCGGCAGAACCACGACGCCATGGTCTGGCTGGGCTTCGATGCGGCCATGGCCGGCGACCTGGAGGCCGTGGAAGGCTGGCTGGCGCGCTTGCAGGGGGCGCAGCCACGGCCCTTCTTCCGCTGCATGCAGCACCTGCTGGAAGGCTTCACCGCCGCCTCGCGGGATGGCGGCAGCGGCGTTGCCGTGGCGCACTTCCGCACCGCCCGCGCGGTGGCCAAGGGCAGCGAGCACGGTTCCTACTGGCGCCTGCGCCGGCACCTGGCCAAAGCCCTGGCCTTCGGCCCGGCGACGCCGGTCTGGCTGGCGCCGCTGCGCTACCTGCAACTGCGTTTCTGAGGCCCCGCTCAGGCCCCGCTATCGCGGCTCCTGGCCTTCAGTGCCTGGAGCCGCTCGATCACGTAGCGCAGGTGCACGTGCAGGTCGTACAGCTCGTTGGAGTAGGAGAGCGGCACGTCCACCTTGGCCAGTTGGTCCTCCAGCTCTTCCAGCCTGCCGATCTCGCCGTCCAGTTCCTCGCGCAGGGTGCCGGCGTCCAGCTTGCGGTCGATCTCGCGCAGGTACTTGTACCAGCGGTAGATGCGTGCGCGGATGCGCCAGCGGTACACCGGGCCCACGGCCTTGAACAGCGGGAACATCACCACCAGCAGCGGGATCAGCAGGATGATGTAGCGGTCGGCCAGGGAGGCGATGCGGAAGGGCAGGTAGCGTTGCAGGATCGGCAGGCCGTTCTTGTAGTAGTAGGTCGCCTCGTCCAGCGTCGAGAGGGTCATCGGCTGGGCGGCGGGATAGCGGCCGGCGGGGTCGAGCAGGCTGCCGTTCTTCATCACTTCGCGAGCGGCTTCGAGGATCAGCGGTGTCAGCGAGGGGTGGAATTCGTCGTTGGCCACCAGGGTCGCCACCGGGCCCAGGGTGAGGATGTCCCGCGAGGGGCTGTTGCTGGCGAGGTTGAGCAGGCCTTCGCCCACTTCCAGTTTCGTCAGGTAGGGCAGGCGCGCGCGGTAGGCGGCGCTGCGGCGCAGGCTCACCAGGTCCAGTTCGCTGCGTGCGGCCAGGCGCTGCACCACGGCGTTCTCCGCCGGGCCGACGAAGAAGGCCGCGTCCAGTTCGCCGGCGATCAGCGCGTCGGCGGCGCGGGTGCCACTGAACGCCTGCCAGGTCTGCGGGTAGCCCTCCGGCTCGATCCGGTTGGCTTGCAGCAGCGCCGCGGCGATGGCGCGGGTGCCGCTGTTGGGCGTGCCGATGGCGACCCGCAGCTGCAGCAGGTCGCCCATGGCGTCGATGTCCACGTCCTTGCGTTTGAACAGCCACAGCGGCTCCTGGTACATCACCCCGAGGCCGTGCAGGCGTTCGCGCTCGCGTGCCGGCAGGGTCAGTTCCTGGCCGCTCTGCACCAGGGCCATCTGCACCTCGCCGCGCTGCAGCTTGCCGAGGTTGTCCAGGGAGCCGCCGCTGGGCACCAGCTCCAGGGTGAAGCCCTGGTGCGCCAGTTCCTCCTTGAGCTTCTCGGCGAACAGCGCGTAGCCGCCGTTGGCGCCGCCGGTGGCCAGGGTCGCATGCATGGGGGGCGGCGGGGCGACGAAATAGAACACCGCGCCCACCAGCGCGGCCACTACGGGCACGGTCCAGAGGTTGGCCAGCAGCATGATCTTCAGGTCTTTCAGGAACCTTGGCATGGGAGTCCTTGGAGCGGGGAATTGAGGGGAAGGATAGCCACTGGCGCAGCGGCGGTTGCCTCCCGGTGCCGGTAAGTGACAAGGTGGCCGCCTTCCCGTTCCCCGCGACAAGTGACAGACCCGATGCGCATCCTGCACAGCTCCGACTGGCATCTCGGCCAGCATTTCATGGGCAAGACCCGCCAGGCCGAGCACCAGGCCTTCTGCACCTGGCTGCTGGAGCAGGTGCACGCGCACCGGGTGGATGCGGTGCTGGTGGCGGGCGATGTGTTCGACACCGGCGCGCCGCCCAGCTATGCCCGCGAGCAGTACAACCGCTTCGTCATCGAGCTGCGCGATGCCGGGGCGCAACTGGTGGTGCTGGGGGGCAACCATGACTCGCCCGCCATGCTCGGCGAGAGCCAGGGCCTGCTGGCGGCCCTGGGCACCCGCGTGGTGCCGGGCGTCGCCGCCGACCCGCAGGACCAGGTGCTGGTGCTGCGCGGCCGTGACGGCGAGCCGGGCGCGGTGCTCTGCGCCATTCCCTTCGTGCGCGCCCGCGACGTGCTGCAGAGCCAGGCCGGGCAGAGCGCGGCGGACAAGCAGCTGTCCCTGCAGCAGGCCATCCAGGCCCACTACGCACAGCTGTTCGAACTGGCCGAGCGGCGCCGCGACGAACTGGGCGGCCACCTGCCGATCCTCGCCACCGGCCACCTGACCACCGTCGGCGCCAGCGCCAGCGAGTCGGTGCGGGAAATCTACGTCGGCGCGCTGGAAGCCTTCCCCACCAGCGCCTTCCCGCCCGCCGCCTACATCGCCCTGGGGCATATCCACAGGCCGCAGAAGGTCGGCGGCCTGGAGCACATCCGCTACAGCGGCTCGCCCATCCCGCTGTCCTTCGACGAGGTCGGGCAGGCCAAGGAAGTGCTGCTGGTGGAACTGGGTGCGGAAGGCTTGCGCAGCGTCACGCCCTTGCCGGTGCCCTGTTTCCAGCCCCTGGCCAGCGTGCGCGGTTCCCTGGGCGAGCTGGCCGGCGCCATCGCCGAGCAGGCCCGTCGGGGCACGCCCGAGCGCCCCGTCTGGCTGGAGGTGCAGGTGGGCACGGACGACTACCTGAGCGACCTGCAAGGCCGCGTCGCTGCGCTGTGCGAAGGCCTGCCGGTGGAGGTGCTGCGCCTGCGCCGCGAGCGTGCCGGCCTGGCCCCGGCCCTGCTGGGCGTCGCACGCGAGACGCTGGACGAACTCAGCGCCGAGGACGTGTTCGTACGCCGCCTGGAGCTGGAGCAACTGGACGAGGACCAGGCCCGGCGCCTGCAGGACCTGCACCGTGGCGTGCTGGAAGAGGTCCGCAGCGAGCGCAGCTGAGGCCGGGGCAGATCGCCGCTATCGCCGCCAGGCCTGCAAGGGCGGGCGGAGAATGCCAGAATGCCGCTCCCATCCCCTGGCGGCTCCTGCATGAAAATCCTCAGCCTGCGCCTGAAGAACCTCAACTCCCTCAAGGGCGAGTGGAAGATCGACTTCACCGGCGAGCCCTTCGCCGGCAATGGCCTGTTCGCCATCACCGGCCCCACCGGTGCCGGCAAGACCACGCTGCTGGACGCCATCTGCCTGGCGCTCTATCACCGCACCCCGCGCATGAGCAGCGTCTCGGCCACGGTCAACGAGCTGATGACCCGCCACACCGCCGACTGCCTGGCCGAGGTGGAGTTCGAGGTGAAGGGCGTGGGCTACCGCGCGTTCTGGAGCCAGCGCCGTGCCCGCGACAAGGTCGATGGCGGGCTGCAGGCGCCGAAGGTGGAGCTGGCGCGCATCGCCGATGGCGAGATCCTCACCGACAAGATCAATGACAAGCTGCGCCAGACCGAAAGCCTCACCGGGCTGGATTTCGAGCGCTTCACCAAGTCCATGCTGCTGGCCCAGGGCGGGTTCGCCGCCTTCCTCGAAGCCAGTGCCAACCAGCGCGCCGAGCTGCTGGAGGAGCTGACCGGCACCGAGGTCTACGGGCTGGTCTCCGAGCGCGTCTACCAGCGCACCAGGGAAGCCGAAGCGGCCCTGGGCCAGCTGCGCGCGCGGGCCGAGGGGGTGGAGCTGCTGGGCGAGGAGCAACGCCTGCAGCTGCAGGAGGAACTCGCCGAGCTCACCGCTCGTGAAGCGATACTGCTCGGCCAGCAGGACAGCCTGCAGCGCCAGCGCCAGTGGCGTGAAGCCCTGGCCGGCGCCGAGGCGCGCCAGCTCGCCGCCGCGCAGCAGGGCCAGGACGCCCGGCAGGCGCTGGAGCAGGCCGGCCCGCAGCTGCAGCGCCTGGCCGAGAGCGAACCGGCCGAGCGCCTGCGCCCGCAGCACCGCGATTGGCAACGGGCCGGGCAGGCGGTCATGGAGGCCACCACGGCCCTGGCCCAGATGCGCGAACACAAGGCCCAGGCCGCGCGCGAGGTGGCCGACGGCCTGTGGCAGGCGCGTGGCTACAGCCAGCAGCGGGCGACGGCCCTTGCCGAACGGCGCGATGCCTTGGCCGATCAGCGCCGGCAGGTGGAGGTGCAACTGGCGGCCACTCCGCAACACGGCCTGCTGGGCGAGCGCCTGGGCGCCTGGCGCGAGCAGCTCGGCGCGCGCCGCAACCTGGCGCAGGCCATCGCCCAGTCGCAGGCCCGCCAGCAGCAGGCACGACAGGACGCGGAGCACCTGGCGCAACGCATCGCCAGCCTGCAAGCCGCGCTGGGCGAAAGCGAGCAACGCCTGGAGCGCGCCCGCGAAGGCGAAGCGCAACGCCAGGCCGCCCTCGATGCGCTGCTGGCCGGCCAATCCGAAGCCGCCCTGCGTGAGCGCTGGCAGCGCCTCAGCGACCAGGGCCACCAGTTGGCCCGCTTGCAGCAACTGGCAGACACCCGCACGCGCCTGGAGCGGCAACTGGCCGAGGCACGGGGCAGCATCGAAACCGACAGCCGCGCGCAGGCGGAGAAGGTGGCGGCGCGGGATGCCCTGCGCCTGCAGTTCACCGACCTCAAGCAACAGATCCAGGACAAGGAAAAGCTGCTGGAGCAGGAGCAGCGCATCCTCAAGCTGGAAGCCCACCGCGCCGCCCTGCAGCCGGGGGAGGCCTGCCCGCTGTGTGGCTCCCACGAACACCCGGCGATCGATGCCTACCGAGCGCTGGATGTCTCCGACACCCAGGCTGCGTTGCAGGCCAAGCGTGCCGAGCAGGACCTGGTGCGCGAGCGCGGCGAAGCCCTGCGTGACGAACTGGCCGCGCTGGAGGCGCAACTGCGCCAGCGGCAGCAGGAGGCGCAACGCCTGCAGGACGAATTGCACCAGGTGCAGGCGCAGTGGCAGCAGCACTGCGCGGCATTGGGCCGGCCCCTGGTCGATGGCCCGGCGGTGGCAGAGGCCCAGGCGCAGCAACAGGCGGAGCTCGCCGCCCTGCAACGCAGCCTGGGTGAGCTGGATGGCCTCAAGCAGGCCCTCGAAGGCGCCCGTGTCCAGCGCGAGCAGGCGCAGCGCCTGCAACTGGAAGCCGCCCAGGGGCATGCCCTGGCCTTGCAGGAACAGGACACCTTGCGCCGCCGCGAAGCGGAGAACGCGGAGCAACTGGGCCAGCTCCAGGCGCAGCAGGTGCGCCAGGAGTCGGAGTTGGGCGCGGCCCTGGGCGAGCTCGGCTACGCCTTGCCGGAGGACAACGAGCGCTGGCTGGACGAGCGCGACGCCGAGTGGCGCACCTGGCGTGACGCCCAGGCCCTGCAGCAGCGCCTGGAGCGCGACGAGCACCTGCTGCTGGCCGAGCTGCAAACCGCCGAAGGCGCCGCCACGCGCTGGCAGCAGCGCTGGGGCGAGCTGGCGCAGCCCGATGGCGAAGCCCTGGCCGCTGTGGATAACCCCGCCACTGCCCTGGAGCAGGCCGAGCAGCGGCTGGCGCAGGCCCAGGAGCGCAGCCAGGCGCTGGGTGGGCGCGAGCACACCCTGGTCGAGCAACTGGAGGCCGCACACGCCTCGCTCGACGCCCAGCGTGGTGCCTGGGAGCAGGCGTTGGCGCAGAGCCCCTTCGCCGACGAGGCGCAGTACCTGGCCGCGCTGCTGGACGAGGACGCGCGCAGCCAGCTACTGGCCCTCAAGGCGCGCCTGGAAAAGGCCTGGACCGAAGCCCAGGCCCTGGAAGCCTCGGCCCGGCAGAGCCTGGCGCAATTGCAGGCGGCGCCACGCACCGAGCTGGCCCTGGCCGAGCTGGACGAACGCCTGCAAGCGCTGCAACTGCAGTTGCGCGAACTGGCCCAGCGCCAGGGCGAGGTGCGCGGGCAACTGAGCGGCGACGAGCAGCGCCGGCAGAACCAGCAGGCGCTGTTCGCCGAGATCGCCGCCCAGGAAGGCGCCTGCGACCTCTGGCAACGGCTCAATGGCCTGATCGGCTCGGCCGACGGCGCCAAGTACCGCCGCTTCGCCCAGGGGCTGACCCTGGATCACCTGATCCACCTGGCCAACCAGCAGCTGGAGCGCCTGCACGGCCGCTACCAGCTGCGCCGACGTGCCCAGGGCGAGCTGGAGCTGGAGGTGGTGGACACCTGGCAGGCCGATGTCGCCCGGGACTGCCGCACCCTGTCCGGCGGCGAGAGCTTCCTGGTGAGCCTGGCCCTGGCCCTGGCGCTCTCCGACCTGGTCAGCCACAAGACCAGCATCGATTCGCTGTTCCTCGACGAGGGCTTCGGCACCCTCGATGGCGAAACCCTGGAAGTGGCCCTCGACGCCCTGGATGCGCTCAATGCCAGCGGCAAGATGATCGGCGTGATCAGCCACGTCGAAGCGCTCAAGGAGCGCATCCCGGTGCAGCTCAAGGTGCACAAGGGCGTGGGCATGGGTTACAGCCGCCTGGAGGCACGCTTCGCCGTGTAGCCCGGGGATGTGTGAGGGGGATTTCCCGGGCTGAAGCCCGGGCTACGTGGGTGCATTGTTCAGGTGTGGCCCTGGTCGAGGAACAGGTGCTCGGCGAGGAAGTCGACGAACACCCGCAGCTTGGCGGGCATCTGCTTGTAGCAGGGCCAGAGGGCGCGGAAGTGGCCGGCGTGCTGGTTGCGGTCTTCGAGCACCGTCTGCAACTGGCCGCTGGCCAGGGCGTCGCGTATGGCGAAGTCGGGCAGGCAGGTGATGCCCATGCCTTCGCTGGCAACGCGGATCAGGGTGTCGGCGTGGTTGCACACCAGGGTGGTGGGCAACTGCGGTTCGCTTTCGCCGGGTGAGAGCAGCAGGGGCCATTTCTGCAGCTTGCCGGTGCTGGGGAACTTGTAGTGCAGGCAGGCGTGTTGCTCCAGGTCGGCCGGCACCCGCGGCGTGCCACGGGTGGCGAAGTACTCGGGCGAGCCCACCAGCTGCAGGTGGAAGGCACCGAGCTGGCGGGCACGCAGGCGCGAGTCCTCGGGGATGCCGCTGCGCACCACCACGTCGAAGCCTTCCTCGATCACGTCCACCAGGCGGTCGCTGAAATCCAGGTCCAGCTCGATGCCGGGGTAGCGGCGCATGAACGCCGGCAGCACCACCGGGAACAGGCCCAGCACCAGAGGCAGGCTGACCCGCAGGCGGCCGCTGGGCTCCTGGGTGTTCTGCGACAGCTCGTGCTCGGCCGCCTCCAGCTCACCGAGGATGCGCCGGCAGCGTTCGAGGAACAGCGTGCCTTCCACCGTGAGGTTGATGCTGCGGGTGTTGCGGTGGAACAGGCGCACGCCCAGGTGCTGTTCCAGGCGGGCGATGCCCTTGCCCACCGCCGAGGCGGAGATGCCCAGCACGCGACCGGCGGCGACGAAGCTCTGGCTTTCGGTGACCTGGACGAAGAGGGCGAGGCGGTTGAGGCTTTCCATGGCGCTTCCGATTGCGGACTCAAGCTTCCGTTAAGTGCGGAATACTAGCCTGTTTTTCCGCAATTACCGCCGCCATAACCTGCTCCGACTTTCCTTGCGGAGCCTTCGACATGACCGATTCATCCCTTCCCGCCGGCGCTCGCCGTTGGCTGCTGCTGGCCGCCTGCCTGACGGCGGTGCTGATCCCGCTGTGCTTCACCGGCCCGGCGGTGGTGCTGCCGGCCATCAGCCAGGCCCTGGGCGGCTCGGCGGTGGAGCTCGGCTGGATCACCAACGGCTACATCCTCGCCTACGGCAGCGCGATGATGGCCGCCGGCAGCCTGGCCGACATCCACGGGCGCAAGCGCGTGTGGCTGGTGGGCCTGGCGCTGTTCGCGGCGGTGACCCCGGTGATTCCCTTCGCACCCACGGTGCTGTGGTTCGACCTGTTGCGGGTGCTCCAGGGGCTGGGGGGTTCCGCCGCCTTCGCCGGGGCCATGGCGGCGCTGGCCCAGGAGTTCCATGGCCCGATCCGCACCCGGGTGTTCAGCGTGCTGGGCACCACCTTCGGCCTGGGGCTGGCGTTCGGCCCGTTGCTGGCCGGCCTGCTGAGCGATTGCCTGGGCTGGCGCATGGTGTTCTTGCTGCCGGCGCTGTTCGGCATCGCCGGCGCGCTGCTGGTGGCCGTTTGTGCCCGTGAGAGCCGCGACCCCAATGCCCAGGGGCTGGATTGGCCGGGGGCGATCAGCTTTACCGCGATGCTCACACTGTTCACCTGCGGCACGCTGCTGGCGCCGGAGCACGGCTGGTCGCACCCGCTGGTGCAGGGCTCGCTGTGGGGCAGCCTGGCGTTGCTGGTGGCCTTCGTGCTGATCGAACGGCGCAGCCCACGGCCGATGCTGGAGCTGGGCCTGTTCCGTCGTGCGCAGTTCGCCGGTGTGCAGTTGCTGGGGGCGTCGCCCGCCTTCGCCTTCGTGGTGCTGATCGTGCTGCTGCCGGGGCGTTTCATCGGTGTGGATGGCCTCAGCGCCGTGCAGACCGGGCAACTGATGATCGCCTTGTCGGCGCCGTTGCTGGTGGTGCCGATGCTGGCGGCGTGGCTGTCGCGCTGGTTCACCGCCGGTGTGCTGTCGGCCCTGGGCCTGGCGCTGAACGCGCTGGGGCTGTTGTGGATGAGCGAGGCGCTGGTGGCCGGGCCGCAGGCCCTGGTGCTGCCGATGCTGCTGGTGGGCGTGGGCATCGGCTTGCCCTGGGGCTTGATGGACGGGCTGGCGGTGAGCGTGGTGGAGAAGGAGCGGGCGGGCATGGCCACCGGCATCTTCAACACCGTGCGGGTGTCCGGCGACGGCGTGGCCATCGCCCTGGTCGGCGCGTTGCTGGCCGCACTGATGCTGGTGGCCCTGCCGGCTTCAGCGGTGGCGCCGTCGCAACTGGTCGCCGCCGCCAGCCATGCGGCCCTGGGCGACCTGGCCCAGGCTGCGGCGATGCTGGGGGTGGACCGGGCGGCGTTGCTGCCGGGCTATGACGCGGCGTTCCGCACGCTGCTGCAGGTGTTGGCCGCGGTGACCGGGTTGACGGCGGTGCTGGTGTTCGCGCTGCTGGGCAGGGTGCGCACCCATGAGCCGGAGGCGTTGGGAGAGGTGCCTTGTGAGGCGTAGCCGTGCGTAGGGTGGACCACGCTTCATCGGTCCACCGTCGGTGTGGCCGGTAACGCCTACAAGAGCATCGCGAATGAATTCGCTCCCACAGGGAAGGAGCGGATCAGGCGGGCCAGCGTTCCTTGCGCCAGGCGCGGCGCTGGTTCTTTTCCAGGTAGGTCCAGGCGACGAAGCGGCTTCGCTTCTGGCCCTGGGCCATGTGCACGACGCGGATGTCGGTGGCACCGAGGGCCTTGAGGCGCTCTTGCAGCGGCGTGACGTTGCCGACCTTGGACACCAGGGTGCTGAACCAGAACACCTGCTGGCCGAAGGCGGCGCTTTCGTCGGCCATGCGCGCGATGAAGGCGGCTTCACCGCCTTCGCAATGCAGCTCGTTGGACTGGCCGCCGAAGTTGAGCACCGGCAGCGTGCGGCTGGGGTCCTGCTTGCCGAGGTTCTTCCACTTGCGTGTGCTGCCGCTGCGGGCTTCGTCGAGGGAGGCGTGGAAGGGCGGGTTGCACAGGGTGAAGTCGAAGCGCTCGTCGGCCTGCACCAGGCCCTGGAAGATGTGCTGCGGGTGTTCCTGGCGGCGCAGTTCGATGGCGCCCTCGTACTGCGGGTTGGCGGCGAGGATGGCGGCGGCGGATTCCAGGGACTGCGGGTCGATGTCGGCACCGACGAAGCGCCAGCCGTAGTCGTGGTGGCCGATCAGCGGGTAGATGCAGTTGGCGCCGACGCCGATGTCCAGCCCGCGCAGGCCGGGACCCCTGGGGATCGCACCGTCATGGGCGGCGCCCAGCAGGTCGGCCAGGTGGTGCAGGTAGTCGGCGCGCCCGGGGATGGGCGGGCACAGGTAGCCGGCGGGGATGTCCCACTGGCGGATGCCGTAGAACTGCTGCAGCAGCGCGCGGTTGAAGACCTTGACCGCCTCGGGGTTGGCGAAGTCGATGCTCGGCTTGCCGTAGGGGTTGGTGATGACGAACGCACCCAGCTCGGGGCTGCCCGCGATCAGGGCGGGAAAATCGTAGCGGCCCTGGTGGCGGTTGCGCGGGTGCAGCGGCGCCTTGCCCCCGTCGGACGGCTTGGCCGGTGCGGTCTTGCTGGGCGGTTTGCTGGGCATGGCGAGGTCCGGGAACGAAGGGCAGGCGCGCATTATTCACAACCGGCCGGGTTTGGCCAGCCGCCGTCGGGCGGCCGGTCAGAAGGGCAGGAGCCAGGGCACCAGCAGCACGGTGACGGCCATCACCAGCAGGGTGAAGGGCACGCCGACCTTGACGAAGTCGCCGAAGCGGTACTGGCCGGGGCCGAGCACCAGGGTGTTGACCGGCGAGGAGATGGGGGTCATGAAGGCGGCCGAGGCGGCCAGGGCCACGGTCATGGCGAAGGGCTGCGGCGAGACGCCGAGCTGCTGGGCGGTGGCGATGGCCACCGGGGCCATGAGCACGGCGGTGGCGGTGTTGGAGATGAACAGGCCGATCACCGCGGTGAGCACGAACAGCGCGGCGATCACCAGGCGCGGCGTGGCATCGCCCAGCAGCGCCACCAGGCCCTGCACGGCGAGGTCGATGCCGCCGGTCTGCTGCAGGGCGTGGGCGAAGGGCAGCATGCCGACGATGAGGATCAGGGTGGGCCAGTGGATGGCGCGGTAGGCGCTGTCCAGGTCGATGCAGCGGAAGGCGCCCATCAGCAGGCAGCCCACCAGCGCGGCCATGACGTTGGGCACCAGGCCGCTGACCATCAGGATCACCATCACCGCCAGGCTGAGCAGGGCGTGGGGCGCCTTGTGCGCGGTGGGGGCCACTTCGTCCACCTCGGCGGGCAGGCTGAGCACCAGGAAGTCGCGACCCTGGGCCTGCAGGCGGTGGATGTCCTTCCATTCGCCCGCCACCAGCAGGGTGTCGGAGCCCTTGAGCTTCTCGTCCACCAGTACGCCTTCGAGGGGACGGCCGTGGCGACGCAGGCCGACGACATTGAGGCGGTGGCGGCTGCGGAAGCCCAGCTCCTGGATGGTCTTGCCCGGCAGTTCCGACTCCGGCGGCAGGGCGACTTCGGCCAGGCCCAGCTGGTGGGCGTGCAGGCTGTAGTAGGAGGCGTTGAGCGGCATGGGCTCCAGGCCCAGCGCGCGGTAGGCGCCGAGCAGGCCGATGGCCGGGCTGGCGAGGTCCACCAGCAGCACGTCGCCGGGCTCCAGCTGGGTGTTGCCGGTGGCCATCAGCAGCAGGGTGCGGAACTTGCGCTGGCGCTCGACGGCGATGACGTTGATGCCGTATTCGCGGCGCAGCTCCAGCTCGTTGAGGGCCTGGCGCGCGAGGGGCGAGTCGGCGCGCACCCGCAGGCGCCGTTCGCGCTCGCTGAGGTGGTAGGCGCCGGCCAGGTCGGCGAGGGTCAGGCGCGGCGCCGTGCTGGTGTCGTCACCGCCTGTGCGGCCGAGCCAGCGGCTGGCGGCGAGCATGTAGAGCACGCCCAGGACCAGCACGGCGAGGCCGATGGGTGTGGGGCCGAAGAAGCCGAAGCCGTCGAAGCCGGCGCGGCGCAGTTCGCTGTGCACCACCATGTTCGGCGGCGTGGCCACCAGGGTAAGCATGCCGCTGATCAGGCCGGCGAAGGCCAGCGGCATCATCAGCCGCGCCGGTGGGATCTTCAGCCGCGCGGCGACGCCGAGCACGACCGGGATGAAGATGGCGACCACACCGGTGGAGCTCATCACCGAGCCGAGCCCGGCGACGCTGAGCATGAGCAGCACCAGCAGGCGGGTCTCGCTGCTGCCGGCGCGGGCCACCAGAACGTCGCCCAGGCGGTAGGCGATGCCGGTGCGCACCAGGCCGTCGCCGATGATGAACAGCGCGGCGATCAACACGACGCTGGGGTCGCTGAAGCCGGCCAGGGCCTCTTCGGTGCTGAGCACGCCGCTCAGCGCCAGGGCGACCAGGGCCAGCAGGGCGACGGCGTCCATGCGCGGGCGGTTGCGCACGAAGAGGATGACGACCACCAGCAGCAGGCCGAGTACCCAGAGGAGTTGCGGGGTCATGGCGGGGCTCCTGGATGGGGGATGGCCGTTGCACCGTAGCCCTGACTTCAACCGGAGGGGGTTCCTGGGCTGAAGCCCGGGCTACGACCGTTTACGGCGGGATTCTGTCAGGGGTAGCCGAGGGTGGCCTTGATCTGCTGCAGGTTGGCGGCGATCCAGGTCTTGTCGATGGCGCCCCAGTCGCGGATTGCGTAGTGGCCGGCGTTGTTGCGGGCGCCTGCGTCCTGCTGGAACTGGCAGTCGATGTCCAGGTCGGCGAGGGCGGCGAGGGTGTCCTGGGCGGTGCGGCGGGGCATGCCGGTGGCGTCCATCAGGGCGGGGACGCTGGCGGCGGTGCCGCTGTCGATCAGCCAGGCGACGTAGAGACGGCGGTAGTAGCTGGTCTTGGTCTTGCTGGTTTCCATGGGGGCTCCGGGATCAGGGCGCGCGACGGCGCAGGACGCGGTGGCGGTTGGCGAAGAACAGGCGCAGGAACAGCCGGACCAGCGGGGTGCCGAACAGGGGGGCGACGGTGAGCTGGTCGATGACCCGGGTGCCGCTGGCGCTGTGTTCCAGGCGGCGTTCGTGGCGCCACAGGCGCATGCCGGTCATGGGGGATTCTTCGACGAAGCCGACGCCGGGGGTGAGTTCGCGCAGGGTCAGTCGCGAGGTGCCCAGCGGCAGCACGCCGAACAGCCAGAGGTGGCTGGTGAACAGGGGTTCGCCGGGCTGGACGGCGAGGTCTTCGAGGTTGCGGATGCCGGCGGGTACGGTCATGCGCAGCCAGGGGCGCATTTCCTCGCGCAGGCGGTCGACGTCGGTGATCCAGCTCCAGGCCTGGCCGGGGCTGACCGCGAGGGTGGATTCGAAGCGCAGTTCGATGGGCATGTCTTCCACGTCCCTATGAAAGAGCAAGGCCCGCCGGGTGGCGGGCCTCGTGGGCTTACAGGTTGGCGATCTTCTCGCGCTGCTCGGCCAGCTTGGCCAGGGCCTGTTCGGCTTCGGCCAGTTTGGCGCGCTCCTTGTCGAGCACTTCGGCCGGGGCCTTGGCGACGAAGCCTTCGTTGGCGAGCTTGCCACCGACGCGCTTCACCTCGCCGTCCAGGCGCTGGATTTCCTTGTCCAGGCGAGCCAGTTCGGCCTCCTTGTCGATCAGGCCGGCCATGGGCACCAGCACCTGCATGTCACCCACCAGGGCGGTGGCGGACATGGGCGCTTCTTCGCCGGCTGCCAGCACGCGGACCGACTCGAACTTGGCCAGCTTGTTCAGCAGCGGGCCATTGTCGGCGAGGCGGCGCAGGTCTTCGGCGCCGGCGTTGGCCAGGACCACGTCGATGCGCTTGGCCATGGAGATCTTCATCTCGCCACGGATCTGGCGCACGCCGAGCATCAGGGTCTTGACCCACTCGATGTCGCCTTCGGCGGCGGCGTCGATGCGGGTCTCGTTGGCCACCGGCCAGGGCTGCAGCATCAGGGTGTCGCCGCTGACGCCGGCCTGGCCCTTGATGCGCTGCCAGATCTCTTCGGTGATGAAGGGCATGAACGGGTGGGCCAGGCGCAGGATGACCTCCAGCACGCGCACCAGGGTGCGGCGGGTGCCACGCTGGCGCTCGATCGGGGCGTTCTCGTCCCACAGCACCGGCTTGACCAGCTCGAGGTACCAGGAGCAGTACTCGTCCCAGACAAACTCGTAGAGGGCCTGGGTGGCCAGGTCGAAGCGGAAGGCGTCGAGGTGGCGGGTGACTTCGGCTTCGGTGCGCTGCAGCTGGGAGATGATCCAGCGGTCTACCGAGGACAGCTCGACGGCTTCACCGTTGACGCCGGTGTCCTGGCCATCGGTGTTCTCGGTGACGAAGTTGGCGGCGTTCCACAGCTTGTTGCAGAAGTTGCGGTAGCCCTCGACGCGGCCCATGTCGAACTTGATGTCGCGGCCGGTGGAGGCCAGCGAGCAGAAGGTGAAGCGCAGGGCGTCGGTGCCGAAGCTGTTGATGCCTTCGGGGAACTCGGCGCGGGTCTGCTTGGCGATCTTCTCGGCCAGCTTGGGCTGCATCATGCCGCTGGTGCGTTTCTCCAGCAGGGCGTCGAGGGTGATGCCGTCGACGATGTCCAGCGGGTCGAGGACGTTGCCCTTGGACTTGGACATCTTCTGGCCCTGGCCGTCGCGTACCAGGCCGTGGACGTACACGGTCTTGAACGGGATCTGCCCGGTCAGGTGGGTGGACAGCATGATCATCCGGGCGACCCAGAAGAAGATGATGTCGAAGCCGGTGACCAGCACGTCGGTGGGGTGGAAGGTCTTGAGGAAGTCGGTCTGTTCCGGCCAGCCGAGGGTGGAGAAGGTCCACAGGCCCGAGCTGAACCAGGTGTCGAGGACGTCATCGTCCTGACGCAGGGCGGTATCGCCCAGGTCGTGCTTGGCGCGTACCTCGGCCTCGTCGCGGCCGACGTAGACGTTGCCGGCTTCGTCGTACCAGGCGGGGATGCGATGGCCCCACCAGAGCTGGCGGCTGATGCACCAGTCCTGGATGTCGCGCATCCAGGAGAAGTACATGTTCTCGTACTGCTTGGGCACGAACTGGATCTCGCCGCTCTCGACCACGGCGATGGCCTTCTCGGCCAGCGGCTTGGTGGAGACGTACCACTGGTCGGTCAGCCAGGGTTCGATGACGGTGCCGGAACGGTCGCCCTTGGGCACCTTGAGGGCGTGGTCGTCGATCTTCTCCAGCAGGCCGAGGGCTTCGATGTCGGCGACGATGCGCTTGCGCGCCTCGAAGCGGTCGAGGCCGGCGTAGGCCGCGGGCAGGCTGCCGTCGAAGGCGTCGTTGACGCTGCCGTCGAGGTGGAACACCTGGGCGGTGGCGAGCACGGCGGCGTTCTTGTCGAAGATGTTGATCAGCGGCAGGTCGTGGCGCTTGCCGACTTCGTAGTCGTTGAAGTCGTGGGCCGGGGTGATCTTCACGCAGCCGGTGCCGAACTCGGGGTCGCAGTAGTCGTCGGCGACGATGGGGATGCGGCGGCCGACCAGGGGCAGGACGACGAACTGGCCGATCAGGGCCTTGTAGCGCTCGTCTTCCGGGTGCACGGCGACGGCGCTGTCGCCCAGAAGGGTTTCCGGGCGGGTGGTGGCGACCACCAGGTGGTCCTTGCCGTCGGCGGTCTTCAGGCCGTCGGCCAGTGGGTAGCGCAGGTTCCACAGGTGGCCCTTCTCGTCGTGGCTTTCCACTTCGAGGTCGGAGATGGCGGTGTGGAACTTGGTGTCCCAGTTGACCAGGCGCTTGCCGCGGTAGATCAGGCCGTCGTCGTGCAGGCGCACGAAGGCTTCCTTGACCGCTTCGGAGAGGCCGTCGTCCATGGTGAAGCGCTCGCGCGACCAGTCGACGGAAGAGCCGAGGCGACGGATCTGGCGGGTGATGGTGCCGCCGGATTGTTCCTTCCACTCCCAGACCTTCTCGAGGAACTTCTCGCGGCCGAGGTCGTGGCGGTCGACGCCCTGGGCGGCCAGCTGGCGCTCCACCACCATCTGGGTGGCGATGCCGGCGTGGTCGGTGCCCGGCTGCCACAGGGTGTTGCGACCCTGCATGCGGCGGAAGCGGATCAGCGCGTCCATGATGGCGTTGTTGAAGCCATGACCCATGTGCAGGCTGCCGGTGACGTTCGGCGGCGGGATCATGATGGTGTAGGGCTCGCCGGAACCTTGCGGGGCGAAGTAGTTGTTCTTCTCCCAGGTCTGGTACCAGGAGGTTTCGATAGCGTGGGGCTGGTAGGTCTTGTCCATGGTGCGGCGGGACCGTGTCGGCAACTGATCGGAAAGCCGCCGAGTATAGCGGCTGCGGCTACAAGCCCCAAGCGCGGGCATCGGGGCGTGGGCGAGGGGGCGTGCGACTCAGCCGCGGCGGGGCGGCTGGGGCAGGAGGCGGGTCAGGCGGGCGCTGAGGCGGCGCTTGAGCTCGGCCTCGATCTGCGGGACGAAGTCGTCGATGACGTCTTGCAGGATGAGTTGCGCGGCGGCGCGCAGCTCGGTGTCCAGGCGGCTGAACTCCTGGGCGCTGGCGGCTTCGGCGCTGCGTTGCAGGGCGCCCTGCAGGGGCGTCTGCGCCGGCTGCTCGGCACGCGGCGGGGGGGCGGGCTGCAGGCTGGGTGCCGGGGCCGGGCTGGGTGCGATGGGCTCGGCACCCCGGGGAGCCAGCTCGAAGGGCGGCGCTTCGACGATCTCGGAGAGCAGGGGGATGCTGTCCGGGTCGACGGACTCGGTGAGCAGGGGCGGCTCGCTGCTGGTGTGTTCGTCGAGCAGGGCACGGATCGATTCGAGGTCGTCCAGCAGGTGTGCGGGCTTTTGCGGCGGTCTGGAGTTGTCCATGGGGCGTGCTTAGAGTTCGACTCGCTTTGGATCATAGCCGCGCTGGCGGTAGGTACGGAAATTCTCGCGGCAGGCGGCCAGCAGGGCCGGTTCCTGGTTGACGATCTCGATGATGCGGCTGAAGCGTTCGAGATGCGGCGAGAGGCTGGCGTCGAGGTTGATCAGCAGGCCTTGGGCGGCCTCGGGCTGCTCGTCGCCGCCGATCACCACCGGCGCCTGCGGGTCGTCTTCGTGCAGGCCGTGGGGGATGAAGGTCTCGGCCTTGAAGCGCCACAGCAGTTCGTCCAGCTCGGCGCCCTGGGCCTTGTCGGCGCAGCGCACGAACACCGGCAGGCCATGGCGCCAGGCCTTGCTCGCCAGCTGGCAGGCGGCGCGCAGGCGGTCCGCCGGACTGCTGGAGGAAAGGACGTAGAACTCGACGCGGGTCATGGCTGGGTGTTCCTGAGGTGGGGCGGGTGCCCGGCGGCCTGAGCCGCCGGGCGGTGCGGCAGTTTACACGCGGTCCAGCAGGTACTGGGTGAGCAGGGGCACCGGACGACCGGTGGCGCCCTTGTCCTTGCCGCCGCTGACCCAGGCGGTGCCGGCGATGTCGAGGTGGGCCCAGTGGAATTTCTTGGCGAAGCGCGACAGGAAGCAGCCGGCGGTGATGGTGCCGGCCTTGGGGCCGCCGATGTTGGCGATGTCGGCGAAGGGGCTGTCGAGCTGCTCCTGGTATTCGTCGAACAGCGGCAGTTGCCAGGCGCGGTCGTCGGCGTATTCGCCCGCCTTGAGGAGCTGCTTCACCAGGGCCTCGTTGTTGCCCATGAGGCCGGAGACGTTGCTGCCCAGGGCGACGATGCAGGCGCCGGTGAGGGTGGCGACGTCGATCACCGCCTGGGGCTTGAAGCGCTCGGCGTAGGTGAGGGTATCGCACAGCACCAGGCGGCCTTCGGCGTCGGTGTTGAGGATCTCGACGGTCTGGCCGCTCATGGTGGTGACGATGTCGCCGGGGCGGGTGGCGCCGCCGCTAGGCATGTTCTCGGCGCAGGCCAGCAGGCCGACGACGTTGATCGGCAGCTGCAGCTCGACCAGGGCGCGGAAGGTGCCGAGCACGCTAGCGGCACCGCACATGTCGTACTTCATCTCGTCCATGCCGGCGGCGGGCTTGATGCTGATGCCGCCGGTGTCGAAGGTGATGCCCTTGCCGACCAGGGCGAAGGGTTTGTCGTCCTTCTTGCCGCCCTGGTAGTGGAGCACGATCATCCGCGGTGGCTGGTCGCTGCCCTGGGCGACCGCGAGGAAGGCACCGGCGCCGAGCTCCTTGAGCTTCTTCTCGTCCAGTACTTCGACCTTGAGGTTCTTGTGGGCCTTGGCCAGGGCCTTGGCTTCCTCGGCGAGGAAACTGGGGTGGCAGAGGTTCGGCGGCAGGTTGCCGAGGTCCTTGGTGAAGGCCATGCCGGTGGCGATGGCCCGGGCATGGGCGCTGCCACGCTCGACATCGGCGAGCTCGGCCTTCTCGGCCAGCAGGGTGATCTTCTTCAGGGCCGGGGCATCGGCCTTGGTGCTCTTGAAGCGATCGAAACGGTAGGTGCCGTCGGCCAGGGTCTCCACCAGCAGGCGCGCCTTGCCGTAGGCGTCGCGGCCCTTCACGGCGAGTTCGCCCAGGGCCAGTACCGCATCGCTGCCGCCGAGGCCCTTGAGCACGCCGTTGACGGCGGCGACCACCTTGCGGAACTGGCGGTCGCCGAGTTCGCGCTCCTTGCCCACGCCCACCAGCAGCACGCGTTCGGCCTTGAGGTTGGGCAGGCTGTGCAGCAGCAGGGTCTGGCCGACCTTGCCGGCGATATCGCCACGCTTGAGCAGGGCGGCGATGGCGCCACCGGTGGCGCCATCCAGTGCGCTGGCGGCGGTGCCCAGTTTGCGGCCTTCGCTGACGGCGACGACCAGGGTGGCGGTTTTCAGGGTTTCCGGGCGAGCGCTTTTGACGAGGAATTCCATGACGTATGTCCCCAAGACAAAGAGTCGGGATTGCAGGATATAATGCCGGCCATTTTTCAGTGGTCCGCCGGTTCGGCGGGCTGGCCACAAAGCGGCTAGTTTGAGCGTAGCCGCCTGAGCCTGACAACCCTGGAGTGTCTGGTTTGATTGTCTTCCGTTATCTGTCCCGTGAAGTCCTGGTCACCCTCAGCGCCGTGAGTGCGGTGCTGCTGGTGATCATCATGAGTGGTCGCTTCATCAAGTACCTGGCCCAGGCCGCGCAAGGCGTCCTCGACCCGGGCGTGCTGTTCCTGATCATGGGCTTTCGCCTGCCGGGCTTCCTCGAGCTGATCCTGCCGCTGGGCCTGTTCCTCGGTTTCCTCCTGGCCTATGGCCGGCTCTACCTGGACAGCGAGATGACCGTGCTCGCCGCCACCGGCATGAGCCAGCAGCGCCTGATGGCCTACAGCCTGGCGCCGGCGACCCTGGTGGCGCTGCTGGTTGCCTGGCTGAGCCTGGGCCTGGCCCCGCAGGGCGTGGCGCAGGTGGCACGCATCCTCAATGAGCAGGACGCGCTGACCGAGTTCGACACGCTGGTGCCCGGCCGCTTTCAGACCATGAAGAACGGCACGCGGGTGACCTACACCGAGAGCCTCTCGGCTGATCGCGGCGAGCTGGGTGGAGTGTTCATCTCCGAGAAGCGCCTGTCGCAGGACAACAAGGAACGTGGCATCGGGGTGCTGGTGGCGGAGAAGGGCCGCCAGGTCATCCACGAGGATGGCAGCCGCTACCTGATCCTGGAGAACGGCTACCGCTACGACGGCAACCCGGGCAAGGCCGACTATCGCGCGATCAAGTACGAGACCTACGGCATCCTCCTGCCCAAGCCGGAGATCAGCAGCGAGATCGGCGAGCGCGAGGCGATCCCGACGTCCGAGCTGATCGGCAGCGACAACCCGCGTTACCAGGCGGAGCTGCAGTGGCGGATTTCCATCCCGCTGCTGGTGTTCGTGGTGACCCTGCTGGCGGTGCCGCTGTCGCGGGTCAATCCGCGCCAGGGCCGCTTCCTCAAGCTGCTGCCGGCGATCCTCCTTTATATGGCCTACCTGTCCCTGCTGATCGCTGCGCGCGGCCAGCTGGACAAGGGCAAGATCCCCATGGCGCTCGGCCTCTGGTGGGTGCACGGGATGTTCCTGGTGGTCGGCCTGTCATTGCTTTACTGGGAGCCGTTGCGGCTGAAGTGGGCAGCTCGTCGTGATGCCCGTGAGGTGGCCCATGGTTAGGTTGGATCGTTATATCGGCACCAGCGTGTTCTTCGGCATCCTCGCGGTGCTGGGGGTGATAGTCGGGCTGGCGCTGCTGTTCGCCTTCATCGATGAACTGGGCGACGTCGACGGCTCCTACGGCGTCATGGAAGCGGCCGTCTATGTACTCATGACCACGCCGCGGCGCATCTACGAGATGCTGCCGATGGCCGCGCTGATCGGCAGCCTGATCGGCCTCGGCGGCCTGGCCAGCAGCAGCGAGCTGACCATCATGCGGGCGGCGGGTGTGTCCATCGGGCGCATCGTCTGGGCGGTGATGAAGCCGCTGCTGGTGTTGATGCTGGTGGGCGTGCTGATCGGTGAATACGTCGCGCCCTGGAGCGAGAACCTGGCCCAGGGCAACCGTGCGCTTGCGCAGGGCGGTGGCGAGGCGCAGAGCGCGAAGCGCGGCCAGTGGCATCGCCAGGGCAACCAGTACGTGCACATCAACGCCGTGCAGCCCAATGGCGTGCTCTATGGCGTGACCCGCTACGACTTCGATGGCGAGCGACGCATGCAGTCGGCGAGCTTCGCCCGCCGTGCCATGTACCAGACCGATCACTGGCAGCTGGAAGACGTTTCCACGACCTACTTCCGTGGCGACCACACCGAAGTGATCGAGTCGCCGAACGAGCGCTGGGACATCGAGCTGAGCCCGCAACTGCTGGGCACCGTGGCGATGGAGCCCGAAGCGCTGTCGATCACCGGGCTGTGGCGCTACACCCACTACCTGGCGGACCAGGGGCTGAACAATGGCCGCTACTGGCTGGCGTTCTGGACCAAGGTGCTGCAGCCACTGGTCACCGGTGCGCTGGTGCTGATGGCGATTTCCTTCATCTTCGGTCCGCTGCGATCGGTGACGCTGGGGCAGCGCGTGTTCACCGGCGTGGTGATCGGCTTCGTGGTGCGCATCAGCCAGGACCTGCTCGGGCCATCCAGCCTGGTGTTCGGGTTCTCGCCGCTGCTGGCGGTGCTGATCCCGGCGGGAATCTGCGCGCTGGCTGGCGTGCTGCTGCTGAGGCGCGCGGGGTAGTTCTCCCGGGCAAAAAAAAGCCGGCTGCGAGCCGGCTTTTTCTTGGGTGCGATTCGGCGGCGCTACTTCTTGTGGATGTTCTTCGGCAGCTGCACCACCTGGCTGTCGGAGTACATGTCGTGCCAGCTGCGTTTCTGCTTGTCGAATATCATCCACAGGAAGCCGAGGCCGAAGCAGAGCCAGGAGCCGATGGCGACCACGAAGCGCAGCAGGGCCTGCCACAGGCTGATGGCCGAGCCGTCGCGGTTCTGGATGCGCACGCCCCAGACCTGCATGCCGAGGGTCTGGCCGCCGCGCATCCAGAACTTGCTGAAGAAGGCGAACAGGCTGAGGAACAGCAGGCTGGAGAGTATGGGGTCGCCGATCAGCGCACCTTGCTCGGCCATCTGCCGCAGGCGTTCGCCACCGAAGATCGCGCGCAGTATCACCTGCTGGTAGAAGAGGGTGACCACCATCATCAGGGCCACGCAGAGGAGGAAGTCATAGAAGATCGCGGCGAAGCGACGGATCGGCCCGGCGACGGGGAAGTCGCCTTCGGGGCGCAGTTTCGGGTTCGGCATGGAAAGCCCTTGCAAGCGTGGGGTTGCGACATTCTAAAGGCTGGGCCCTATGGAATCACGGGCATAAAAAAACCCCCGATGTTTCCATCGGGGGTTCTTTCAAGCAGGAGGCTTAGCCCAGGACTTGAACCTGGTCGGCCTGCATGCCTTTTTGACCTTGCACAGCGACGAAGCTGACTTTCTGGCCTTCTTTCAGGCTCTTGAAGCCGTTACCTTCGATTGCGCGGAAGTGCACGAACAGATCCGGACCGCTTTCGGGGGTGATGAAACCAAAACCCTTCTCGTCGTTGAACCACTTAACGGTGCCGTTTTGACGATTCGACATGTCTTATTTCCTTGAAACTAGAGTTGATGACAGCCTCTTGCTTTTCTTAAAGCATAGAGGGCTGGAACTGGTTGCAGAGAGTAAGAGAAGTCGAGCGGGATGTAGCGGATCTGTAGGATCTACTGCACCAGGTCACGATTCAACAGCGACCCATGCAAACACAGTGCGCACACTCTACGCTAACTTTCTTTGAATTGCCAACCCCCCGAAAGCTCAATGCTAGGCGGGGTTTGGGAAGATTTCCAATGCTGATGCACTGCATCTGGAAAAAGGACGCAACAGGAGGATGAAAAGCCGTTGCGGAGGGCTGCAAGTCCGTCTAGGACGAAGGCTTGCTGGAGTCGTGGTGCCCCGGGAGAGACTCGAACTCTCACTCTGTCGCCAGAAACGGATTTTGAATCCGCCGCGTCTACCGATTCCGCCACCGGGGCACGATGGCGGCGCAGTATAGGGAGGCGACCGAGGCGGGTCAATCCGCCCGCGTGGTCAGATTTCCGCATTTCCGTTAATATTCGCGCCCCTGCGAGACGACCCCACCATGCGCGTTGCCGACTTCCACTTCGAGCTCCCCGAGCACCTCATCGCCCGCCATCCCCTGAGCGAGCGCCGCGCCAGCCGCCTGCTGGTGCTGGACGGCCCCACCGGCGAACTGGCCCACAAGGGTTTCGCCGACCTGCTGGGCTACCTGCGCCCCGGAGACCTGATGGTGTTCAACAACACCCGGGTCATCCCGGCGCGCCTGTTCGGCCAGAAAGCCTCTGGCGGCAAGCTGGAAATCCTCGTGGAGCGCGTGCTGGACAGCCACCGCGTGCTCGCCCATGTGCGTTCGAGCAAGTCGCCCAAGCCGGGTTCGACCATCCTCATCGACGGTGGCGCCGAGGCGACCATGCTTGCGCGGCACGATGCGCTGTTCGAGCTGGGCTTCGCCGAAGAGGTGCTGCCCTTGCTTGATCGCCTCGGGCACATGCCATTGCCTCCTTATATAGACAGGCCGGACGAGGATGCCGATCGCGAGCGCTACCAGACTGTCTATGCACGCCATGCCGGTGCCGTCGCGGCGCCCACGGCCGGGCTGCATTTCGACGAGGCGCTGCTGGAATCCATCGCGGCCAAGGGCGTCGAGACGGCCTTCGTCACCCTGCACGTCGGGGCTGGCACCTTCCAGCCGGTTCGTGTCGAGCGTATCGAGGAGCACCACATGCACCGCGAGTGGCTCCAGGTCGACCAGGAGGTCGTGGATGCGGTCGCCGCCTGCCGTGCGCGAGGGGGGCGGGTGATCGCCGTAGGAACTACCAGCGTGCGTTCGCTGGAAAGCGCCGCGCGGGACGGTACGCTCAAGCCCTTCAGTGGCGATACCGACATCTTCATCTATCCGGGCAAGCCGTTCCATGTGGTGGATGCCCTGGTGACCAATTTCCATCTTCCCGAATCCACCCTGCTGATGCTGGTGTCGGCCTTCGCCGGCTACCCGGAGACCATGGCTGCCTATGCGGCGGCGGTCGAGCAGGGCTATCGCTTCTTCAGTTACGGTGATGCCATGTTCATCACCCGCAACCCCGCACCGCGCGGGCCCGAGGACCAAGCATGACACGCACCTGCCGCATGACCTTCGAACTGCTGGCCACCGAAGGCAAGGCCCGTCGTGGCCGCCTGACCTTCCCCCGTGGCGTGGTCGAGACGCCGGCCTTCATGCCGGTCGGCACCTATGGGACGGTGAAGGGCATGCTGCCGCGCGACATCGAGGCCATCGGCGCGCAGATCATCCTCGGCAACACCTTCCACCTCTGGCTGCGCCCGGGCATGGAGGTGATCAAGCGTCACGGCGACCTGCACGACTTCATGCAATGGCAGGGACCGATCCTCACCGACTCGGGGGGCTTCCAGGTGTTCAGCCTGGGCGCGATGCGCAAGATCAAGGAGGAGGGCGTGACCTTCGCCTCCCCAGTCGACGGCGCCAAGGTATTCATGGGGCCCGAGGAGTCGATGCAGGTCCAGCGCGACCTCGGCTCGGACATCGTGATGATCTTCGACGAGTGCACGCCCTATCCGGCGGATTTCGACGTGGCCAGGCGCTCCATGGAACTGTCGCTGCGTTGGGCCGGCCGTTCCAAGGCCGCCCACGGCGAAAGCACCGCTGCGCTGTTCGGCATCGTCCAGGGCGGCATGCATGAAGAGCTGCGCATGCGTTCGCTCGAAGGGCTGGACCGGATCGGCTTCGATGGTCTGGCCATCGGTGGGCTGTCGGTGGGGGAGCCCAAGGAAGAGATGATCCGCGTGCTCGACTACCTGCCGGCGCAGATGCCGGCCGACAAGCCGCGCTACCTGATGGGTGTCGGCAAGCCGGAGGATCTTGTGGAGGGCGTACGGCGCGGCGTCGATATGTTCGACTGCGTGATGCCCACCCGCAACGCGCGCAACGGCCACCTTTTCGTCGAGACCGGGGTGCTGAAGATCCGCAACTCGGTGCACAAGCACGATGATTCGCCGCTGGATCCGAGCTGCGACTGTTACACCTGCAAACATTTCTCCAGGGCCTATCTGCACCATCTGGACAAATGCGGCGAAATGCTCGGCAGCATGTTGAATACAATCCACAACTTGCGGCATTACCAGCGCCTTATGGCTGGTTTGCGCGAGGCAATCCAACAGGGTAAATTGGCCGCCTTTGTCGATGCCTTCTATGCCCGGCGCGGACTACCGACACCGCCCCTGGACTGATAACGCCGCATATATAGAGCTGAACATTCTTCGTATTTTCGCAACAGGAGTGCTACATGAGCTTTCTGATTCCCGCCGCCTATGCCGACGCCGCTGCCCCGGCAGCCGCCGCTGGTCCCGCCGGCACCGGCTTTGAGTGGGTTTTCCTGATCGGTTTCCTGGTCATCTTCTACCTGATGATCTGGCGTCCCCAGTCCAAGCGCGCCAAGGAACACAAGAACCTGCTGGGCAACCTGCAGAAGGGCGACGAAGTGGTCACCTCCGGCGGTATCGCTGGCAAGGTGGTCAAGGTTTCCGATGACTTCGTGGTCATCGAGGTTTCCGATACCGTCGAGCTGAAGATCCAGAAGGTCGCCATCGCGGCCACGCTGCCGAAAGGCACGCTGAAAGCCATCTAACGATTCGTTCTTCACCATTCACGGGGCGCCTAAGGCGCCCCGCGTCATAACGGGCGGTGTCATGCTCAACAAATACCCTCTGTGGAAATATCTGCTGATCCTGGCGGTTCTCGCCCTCGGCCTGGTTTATTCCGCTCCCAACCTCTACCCCGATGACCCGGCCATCCAGGTATCCGGCAACAGCACGGCGCTGAAGATCCAGCAGGGCGATCTCGATCGCTCCGTGGCGGCTCTCAAGCAGGCCGGGATCGAAGTGAAAAGTGCTAGCGTCAGCGAGCGCGGTGGCTTGCTGCGCCTGACGAAGCTGGGCGATCAGCTGCCGGCCAAGGATGTCGTGCGCAAGGTCCTGGGGGACGACTACGTGGTCGCGCTCAACCTGGCACCGACCACTCCTGACTGGCTGCGCAGCGTGCATGCGACGCCGATGAAGCTCGGCCTCGACCTCTCCGGCGGCGTGCACTTCCTGCTGGAAGTGGACATGGAGAAAGCCGTATCCGCCCGCGTGAAGATCTACGAAGGCGAAGTCCGCACCCTGCTGCGCAAGGAGCGCGTGCGTTACCGCAGCCTGCCGGGCATCGACAATGGCTTCCAGCTCGGCTTCAGCGACCAGGAGTCGCTGGAAAAAGCCCAGTCGCTGATCCGCAAATCCTTCACCGACTTCGATCTGAAGACCGCCGAGCGTGGCGACCAGCAGGTGATGAGCCTGACCCTGACCCAGGCCAAGCTGACCGAGATCCGCGAATACTCGATCAAGCAGAACCTGACCACCGTCCGCAACCGTGTGAACGAGTTGGGCGTCTCCGAGCCGCTGGTGCAGCGCCAGGGCGCCAACCGCATCGTGGTCGAGCTGCCAGGTGTGCAGGACACCGCCGAAGCCAAGCGCATCCTGGGCAAGACCGCCAACCTCGAATTCCGCCTCGCCGCTGCACCCGATGCCAGCAAGGCCAGCACCGAATCCTTCGAATTCCGTGAGCCGGGGCGCCCGCCCGTGCCGCTGGAGCGCAGCCTGATCATCACCGGTGACCAGGTCACCGATGCCCAGGCCAGCTATGACGAGAACGGCCGCCCGCAGGTGAACATCCGTCTGGATGGCCACGGTGGCGAGCTGATGAACCGTGCCACCCGCAACAACGTCGGTCGCAGCATGGCGGTGATCTTCATCGAGCAGCGCCCGTTGACCCGCTACGTCAAGCAGGTGGTCGACGGCGTCGAGCAGGAAGTTGCGATCCAGAGCTTCAAGGAAGAGAAGAAGATCATCAGCCTGGCGACCATCCAGTCGCCGCTGGGCAGCCAGTTCCGCATCACCGGCCTGAACGGCCAGGGCGAGTCCTCCGAGCTGGCTCTGCTGCTGCGCGCCGGTGGCCTGGCCGCACCGATGTACTTCGCCGAGGAACGCACCATCGGTCCGAGCCTGGGTGCCGAGAACATCATCAAGGGCATCGAATCCACCGAGTGGGCGATGATCTTCGTGTCGCTGTTCATCATCGCCATCTACCGTTTCTTCGGTGTGCTGGCGACCGTTGCTCTGGCCTTCAACCTGGCGCTGCTGGTAGGGCTGATGTCCGCGATCGGTGCGACCCTCACCCTGCCGGGCATCGCGGGTATCGTGCTGACCCTGGGCATGGCGGTGGACGCCAACGTGCTGATCTTCTCGCGGATACGCGAGGAGCTTGCCAATGGCATGTCCGTGCAGCGTGCCATTCATGAAGGTTTCGACCGCGCCTATGCGGCGATCGTCGACTCCAACCTGACCACCCTGCTGGTGGGCGGCATTCTCTTCGCGCTGGGTACTGGCCCGATCAAGGGCTTCGCCGTCACCATGTCGCTGGGTATCGTCACCTCGATGTTCACTGCGATCATGTTCACCCGTGGTCTGGTCAACCTGATCTTCGGTGGCCGTAACTTCAAGAAACTGTGGATCTGAGGCAGCCATGATCAAGTCAACAATCCGCTTCATGGCGATCCGCAATTTCGCGTTCGCCGTCACCGTCGTCATCAGCCTGATCGGTATCGGTGCGCTGTTCATGAAGGGCCTTAACTTCGGCCTGGACTTCACCGGCGGCACCCTGATCGAGCTGGCGTACGAGAAGCCCGCCAACCTCGAGCTGATCAAGGAAGAGCTGGGCCAGGCCGGCTACCGCGATGCCGTTGTGCAGAGCTTCGGTGCCAGCACCGATGTGCTGGTACGCCTGGCGGGTGAAGACCCCCAGTTGGGTAACCAGGTTGCCGCGTCCCTGCGCAAGATCGACGCCGAGAGCAAGTTCGTGGTCAAGCGCGTCGAGTTCGTCGGTCCGCAGGTGGGCGAAGAGCTGCGTGACCAGGGTGGCCTCGCCATGCTGCTCGCGCTGGGCGGTGTCCTGCTGTATCTGGCATTCCGCTTCCAGTGGAAGTTCGGCGTCGGTGCGGTCGCTTCCCTGGTGCACGACGTGATCGTCACCCTCGGCATCCTCGCGTTCTTCCAGTTGCCGTTCGACCTGACCGTGCTGGCGGCTGTGCTGGCGATGATCGGTTATTCGCTGAACGACACCATCATCATCTTCGACCGTATCCGCGAGAACTTCCGCGTACTGCGCAAGGCCGACCTGATCGAGAACATCGACGTCTCGTGCACCCAGACCCTGTTGCGTACCATCGCCACCTCCACTTCCACCGCGCTGGCTCTGGTCGCGCTGCTGGTGTTCGGTGGCGACAGCCTGCACGGCTTCGCGGTCGCGCTGCTGGTGGGTGTGGTCGTGGGTACCTATTCCTCGATCTACATCAGCGCCCCGGTGCTGATCTGGCTGGGCCTGAGTTCGGAGGATCTGATTCCTCCGGCCGTGGCCACCGAGGTGGACGAGCGTCCCTGAGTTTGAGTGTGCTGCCAGAAGGGCCTGCATCTGCAGGCCCTTTTTGTTTGGGGCGGTGTTCATCTCGCAGGGGCGCGGTGTGATGGTTGTCCCAGTCGATGGCGTGGGATAGGTCCTACGGGAACTCGGGAAAAAAGCTGTACTCCAAGGCAGGGAGTAGGGCGCAGATGCGCCGGTTGATGAACCAGGAGGTCCATGTGAACAAGTCGATGCTCGTCGGCGCCGTTTTGGGTGCGGTCGGTGTAACCGCCGGTGGCGCTGTCGCTACCTACAGCCTTGTGGGTAATGGCCCCGAATATGCCGAGGTGCTCGCGGTGCAGCCGGTCAAGGAAACCTTCAAGACCCCGCGTGAGGTCTGCAAGGACGTCGCCGTGACCCGGCAGAAGCCTGTCCAGGACCAGCACCAGATCGCCGGTACCGTGCTGGGTGCGGTGGCGGGTGGTCTGCTGGGCAACCAGATCGGTGGTGGCAACGGCAAGAAGATCGCTACGGTCGCAGGCGCCGTGGGCGGTGGTTATGCCGGCAACAAGGTGCAGGAGCACATGCAGAACAGCGACACCTACACCACCACCGAAACCCGTTGCAACACCGTCCAGGAGACCAACGAGAAGGTCGTCGCCTACGACGTGCAATACCAGTTGGATGGCAAGGTGAACCAGGTGCGCATGGATCATGACCCGGGTGCGCAGATTCCGGTTACCAAGGAAGGTCGTCTGGTACTGACCCAGCGGCAGGCCGGCATCCAGCAGTGATTGCCGGATGAAATGAAGAAGGCGCCTCCGGGCGCCTTTTTCTTGGGCATGAAAAACCCGGCGCCAGGCCGGGTTCTTCGTAACGCGAGCGTATCAGCGCTTCAGCGACGGCGGCAGGTGCGGCTGGATGGCAGTTAGCACGGCCTTGAAGCACTTGGTGTTGCCCGCGACAATGTGGCCTTTCTCGAGGAAGTCGTGGGCACCGGTGAAGTCGCTCACCAGGCCGCCCGCTTCCTGTACCAGCAGGGCGCCAGCGGCCATGTCCCACTCGGACAGGCCGAATTCCCAGAAGGCATCGAAGCGGCCAGCGGCGACATAGGCCAGGTCCAGGCTGGCGGAGCCGGCGCGGCGGATGCCGGCGGTCTGGCCGACCAGGCTGCGGAACATGTTCAGGTAGTTGTCGAGGTTATCCAGCTGGCTGTCGCGGAAGGGGAAGCCGGTGCCCAGGAGGGCGCCTTCCAGGCTCTTGCGCGGGCTGACGCGCAGTCGGCGGCCGTTGAGAGCGGCGCCACGGCCGCGGCTGGCGGTGAACTCTTCCTGGCGGACCGGATCGAGTACCACGGCGTGTTCCAGGCGACCCTTGTATTTGCAGGCGATGCTCACCGCGAAGTGCGGTACGCCGCGGATGAAGTTGGTGGTGCCGTCCAGCGGGTCGATGATCCACTGGTAGTCGGCGCCTTCGCCGGTGCCGGCGATGGAGCCGCCTTCTTCGCCGAGGATGCTGTGGGTCGGGTAGGCCTTGCGCAGGGCCTGGACGATGGTTTCTTCGGCGGCGCGGTCGACCTCGGTGACGTAGTCCTTGGCGTCCTTCTCGTTCACCGAAATCACGTCCAGGCGCTCGATGGAGCGGAAGATCAATTCACCGGCGCTGCGAGCGGCGCGCAGGGCGATATTCAGCATAGGCTGCATGGGGGAGTCACCTGGGTCGTTAAAGAAAGCCGGACATACTATCAGAAAAGCGTGGCTCATGAAGTGCAGGCCGGCGGTTTCATGGCGTTTGACCGAGTGCTTCTGTAAGATTTCACGCCCTGAAGTCTAGGTTTGGAGCCAGCGCCTTGCTGCAAAACATTCGCGTGGTCCTGGTCGGCACCAGCCACCCCGGCAATATCGGTGGGGCGGCGCGTGCCATGAAGAACATGGGGTTGTCGCGCCTGGTACTGGTCGCGCCCGAGCAATTCCCGCATCAGGAAGCCTGGGCGCGCGCCTCCGGTGCCGACGACATCCTCGAATCCGCGCACGTCGTCGCGACCCTGGAAGAGGCGTTGATCGGCTGCAGCATGGTCTATGGCACCAGTGCGCGTGATCGTCATATCCCCTGGCCGTTGCTCGACCCCCGGGAGTGCGGGGTGAGCTGCGTCGAGCAGATCGAGGGCGGCTCCGAGGTGGCGCTGGTATTCGGTCGCGAATACGCCGGCCTGACCAACGAAGAGCTGCAGCGCTGCCAGTTCCATGTCCATATCCCCTCCGACCCCGCGTTCGGTTCGTTGAACCTGGCGGCTGCCGTCCAAGTGCTGACCTACGAGGCGCGCATGGCGTGGCTCGCCGTACAGGGCAAGCCGACCAAGATGGAGAAGGTCGAGCTGACCGCCGAGGAAAATCTCCAGCCGGTGACGGTGGATGAGCTGGAGTTGTTCTTCGGCCACCTCGAACGGACCCTGGTGGAAATCGGCTTTCTCGATCCTGAACGGCCGCGCCACCTGATGTCACGGCTGCGCCGCCTTTATGGGCGCAGTGCGATCAGCAAGCTCGAGATGAATATCCTGCGCGGCATTCTGACGGAAACCCAGAAAGCGGCGCGTGGAGAGATCCAGAAGCGGAGAGAGAAGTGATGTTCGAACGCATGCGAGAAGACATTCAGAGCGTATTCCACCGTGACCCGGCTGCGCGCAATGCCTTCGAGGTGCTCACCTGCTACCCCGGTCTGCATGCCATCTGGCTGCACCGTCTGGCCCATGCCCTGTGGCTGGCCGGCTGGAAGTGGCTGGCGCGACTGGTATCGAACTTCGGCCGCTGGATGACCGGCATCGAGATTCACCCGGGGGCGCGGATCGGCCGGCGCTTCTTCATCGACCACGGCATGGGCATCGTCATCGGCGAGACCGCCGAAATCGGCAACGACGTGACGCTCTATCAGGGGGTGACGCTGGGCGGCACCAGCTGGAATGCCGGCAAGCGCCATCCGACGCTGGAAGATGGCGTGGTGGTCGGGGCGGGGGCCAAGGTGCTCGGTCCGTTCACGGTCGGGGCCGGTGCCAAGATCGGTTCCAATGCCGTGGTGACCAAGGCGGTGCCTGCGGGGGCTACCGCCGTGGGGATTCCTGGGCGGATCATCGTCAAGGAGGATCCGGAGAAGACGGCGAAGCGCCAGGCGATTGCCGAGAAGTTCGGGTTCGATGCCTATGGCGTAGGCCAGGACATGCCAGACCCCGTGGCGCGGGCGATCGGTCAGTTGCTCGACCATGTCCAGGCGGTGGACGAGCGTCTCGAGGGCATGTGCAGGGCGCTGACTGCGTTGGGGAGCGACTACTGCGCCAGCGCCTTGCCGGAGCTGCGCGACGAAGACTTCGAGGGTGTGAAGGACCAGGCGCGCCCGCCAGCGGCCTGATAGGCGTGGTGGTGCGTTTCTGATATCATGCGCGCCCCTGTATCTGCTAAATCCGACTATTTTGATAGGTCTTATAGTTGACTTGAATAGTCGGGAATAGCATACTCGCTGGCAAATCAGCGAACCGTGGAATCCCCATGCGCTTGACTACCAAAGGCCGCTACGCCGTCACAGCCATGCTCGACCTGGCTTTGCATTCGCAGCAAGGTCCGGTTTCTCTGGCTGATATTTCCGAGCGTCAGGGCATCTCCCTTTCCTATCTCGAACAGCTTTTCGCCAAGTTGCGCCGTGGCAACCTGGTCAGCAGCGTTCGTGGCCCGGGTGGCGGTTATCAGTTGTCCCGCGATGTGGGCAGTATCTACGTGGCCCAGGTCATCGATGCCGTCAACGAGTCGGTCGACGTCACGCGCTGCCAGGGGCAGGGCAATTGCGACTCCTCCGGAGGCGCCTGCCTGACCCACCACCTGTGGGATGACCTGAGCATGCAGATCCACGAGTTCCTCAGCAGCATCAGCCTGAGCGACATCGTCGCCCGCAACGAAGTCCAAGAGGTGGCCCAGCGCCAGAACGAGCGCCATGACCAGCGTCGCCTCGGTGGCAGGATGCCGCGTTCAGAAAAGATTGAAGTGTCCGCCATCGAATGAGCAGGGCGCCCGCCTGATAGGAGATAACCGATGAAATTGCCGATTTACCTGGACTACTCCGCCACGACGCCAGTGGACCCGCGGGTTGCGCAGAAGATGAGCGACTGCCTGTTGGTCGATGGCAACTTCGGCAACCCGGCCTCGCGTTCCCACGTGTTTGGTTGGCGGGCCGAGGAAGCGGTCGAGAACGCCCGTCGCCAGGTGGCCGAACTGGTCAATGCCGACCCGCGCGAAATCGTCTGGACCTCCGGTGCCACCGAGTCCGACAACCTGGCCATCAAGGGCGTGGCGCACTTCTACCACACCAAGGGCAAGCACATCGTCACCTCCAAGATCGAGCACAAGGCGGTCCTGGATACCACTCGCCAACTCGAGCGTGAAGGCTTCGAAGTCACCTACATCGAGCCGGGCGAAGATGGCCTGATCACTCCCGCCATGGTCGAAGCGGCCCTGCGCGAAGACACCATCCTGGTGTCGGTGATGCACGTGAACAACGAGATCGGCACCATCAACGACATCGCGGCCATCGGCGAGCTGACCCGTGCCCGCGGCATCCTGTTCCATGTCGATGCGGCCCAGTCCACCGGCAAGGTCGAGATCGACCTGGACAAGCTGAAAGTCGACCTGATGTCCTTCTCCGCCCACAAGACCTACGGTCCTAAGGGTATCGGTGCCCTCTACGTACGCCGCAAACCGCGCGTGCGCCTGGAGGCCCTGATGCACGGTGGTGGTCATGAGCGCGGTATGCGTTCCGGCACCCTCGCCACCCACCAGATCGTCGGCATGGGTGAAGCCTTCCACATCGCCAAGCAGGAAATGGCCCCCGAAAATCAGCGAATCAAGGCGCTGGCGGATCGCTTCTGGGCTGCCGTGGATGGCATGGAAGAGCTCTACCTCAACGGTAGCGCCACCTCCCGCGTGCCGCACAACCTGAATATCAGCTTCAACTACGTCGAAGGCGAGTCGCTGATCATGGCCCTCAAGGACCTCGCGGTCTCCTCGGGTTCGGCCTGCACCTCCGCCTCTCTCGAACCGTCCTACGTGCTGCGCGCGCTGGGTCGCAACGACGAGTTGGCGCACAGCTCCATTCGTTTCACCTTTGGCCGCTTCACCACCGAAGAAGAAGTGGATTACGCCGCCAGCAAGGTCCGTGAAGCCGTAGACAAGCTCCGTGAATTGTCCCCGCTGTGGGACATGTACAAAGAGGGCGTCGACCTCTCGACGGTCGAATGGCAGGCGCACTGACGCCACCCCTGATGAGTGAGGAATAAGCACCATGGCATACAGCGAAAAGGTCATCGACCACTACGAAAACCCGCGCAACGTCGGCAAGCTCGACGCTGAAGATCCCGATGTCGGTACCGGCATGGTCGGCGCTCCGGCGTGCGGCGACGTGATGCGGCTGCAGATCAAGGTCAACGAGCAGGGCGTCATCGAAGACGCCAAGTTCAAGACCTACGGCTGCGGTTCGGCCATCGCCTCCAGCTCCCTCGCCACCGAGTGGATGAAGGGCAAGACCCTGGACGAAGCCGCTGCGATCAAGAACACCACCATTGCCGAAGAACTGGCGCTGCCGCCGGTGAAGATCCACTGCTCGGTCCTGGCCGAGGACGCCATCAAGGCGGCTGTCCAGGATTACAAGCAGAAGAAGGGTCTGCTCTAACCGCTCGACTGAGTAAGGAGTCGCTATGGCCATCAGCATGACCGCTTCCGCCGCCGATCACGTGCGCCGCTCCCTCGAGGGGCGCGGCAAGGGTGAAGGTATCCGCCTGGGTGTCCGCACCACGGGTTGTTCCGGCCTGGCCTATGTCCTGGAGTTCGTCGATGAGTTGGCGGGCGAGGACATGGTCTTCGAAAGCTTCGGCGTGAAGGTGATCATCGACCCGAAGAGCCTGGCCTACCTCGACGGCACCGAGCTGGACTTCGTCCGCGAAGGCCTCAACGAGGGGTTCAAGTTCAACAACCCTAACGTTCGCGGCGAGTGTGGTTGCGGCGAGAGCTTCAACGTCTGAGGCGTTCCGTGGGTACCCCCTGTCATTTCGCATTGTTCGACCTGAAGCCCGGCTTCGACCTCGATCTCGACCAACTGGCGTCTCGCTATCGCGAGCTGGCGCGCAATGCTCACCCGGATCGCTTCGTCGATGCCCCCGAGCGTGAGCAGCGCCTGGCGGTGGAGCACGCGGCGCAATTGAACGAGGCCTACCAGACGCTGAAGAGTGCGCCCCGTCGGGCGCGCTACCTGCTGGCCGTCCGTGGGCACGAGCTGCCGCTGGAGGCTACCGTCAAGGACCCCGAGTTCCTGTTGCAGCAGATGCAGTGGCGGGAAGAGCTCGAGGAGCTGCAGGACAGTGCGGACCTGCCCGGCGTGGCGACCTTCAAGCGACGCCTCAAGATGGCCCAGGCCGATCTTGACCAGGCGTTCTCTGCCTGCTGGAGCGACGAAGCCCGTCGCGAGGAAGCCGAGCGCCTGGTGCGCCGCATGCAGTTCCTCGACAAGCTGACTCACGAAGTGCGCCAACTGGAAGAGCGCCTCGACGACTAACCCGCGCATCGCCGCATGGACGGTGGTGTGCCTGAAAAACAGACAAGCATGGCCCTACTGCAGATCGCCGAACCCGGACAGAGCCCAAAACCGCACCAGCGCCGCCTGGCGGTGGGTATCGACCTGGGCACCACGAATTCCCTGGTAGCCGCCGTTCGCAGTGGCGTTTCCGCGCCGCTCGCCGATGCCGACGGTCAGGTCATCATGCCGTCCGCCGTGCGCTATCACGCCGATCGCGTCGAAGTCGGCCGCTCGGCCAAGGACGCTGCATCCGCCGATCCGCTCAATACCGTCCTGTCGGTCAAGCGCTTCATGGGGCGCGGCCTCGAGGATGTGAAGCAGCTGGGTGAGCAGCTCCCCTATCGCTTCACCACCGGCGAGTCGCACATGCCGTTCATCGAGACCGTGCAGGGTGCCAAGAGCCCTGTGGAGGTCTCCGCTGAAATCCTCCGTGCCTTGCGCCAGCGAGCCGAAGCCACCCTGGGTGGCGAGCTGGTCGGTGCAGTGATCACCGTTCCCGCCTATTTCGACGATGCCCAGCGCCAGGCCACCAAGGATGCTGCGCGCCTCGCCGGCCTGAACGTCCTGCGCCTGCTCAACGAGCCCACTGCCGCTGCCGTGGCGTACGGGCTGGACAAGCAGGCCGAAGGCGTCGTGGCCATCTATGACCTGGGTGGCGGTACCTTCGATATCTCCATCCTGCGTCTGACTCGCGGCGTCTTCGAAGTCATGGCCACTGGTGGCGACAGCGCCCTGGGCGGGGATGATTTCGACCATGCCCTGGCCGGCTGGATCGTCGAGCAGGCCGGTCTTTCCGCCGACCTGGATCCGGGCGCCCAGCGCAGCCTGCTGGAGGCCGCTTGCGCCGCCAAGGAAGCGCTAACCTCCGCCGATGCGGTCGAGGTGCACTATGCGCAGTGGTCGGGCCAACTGACCCGAGCCCGCTTCGATGAGCTCATCGAGCCCATGGTGGCTCGCAGCCTGAAGGCCTGTCGCCGCGCCGTGCGCGATGCCGGTATCGAGCTCGACGAGGTCGAGGCGGTGGTCATGGTGGGTGGTTCCACCCGTGTGCCACGGGTACGCGAGGCGGTCGGCGAGCTTTTTTCCCGTCAGCCCCTGACCGACATCGATCCCGACCAGGTCGTCGCCATTGGCGCTGCCGTCCAGGCGGACACCCTGGCGGGTAACAAGCGCGGCGAAGAACTGCTGCTGCTGGACGTGATCCCGCTGTCCCTGGGGCTCGAAACCATGGGTGGCCTGATGGAGAAGGTGATTCCGCGCAACACCACCATCCCCGTCGCCCGTGCCCAGGAGTTCACCACCTATAAGGACGGCCAGACCGCCATGATGATCCACGTGCTCCAGGGGGAGCGCGAGCTGATCAAGGACTGCCGGTCCCTGGCCCGTTTCGAATTGCGTGGCATCCCGCCGATGGTGGCTGGCGCCGCGAAGATCCGCGTGACCTTCCAGGTGGACGCCGATGGCCTGCTGGGCGTGACCGCCAGCGAGACTTCCTCCGGTGTCGAGGCGAGCATCCAGGTGAAGCCGTCCTACGGCCTGACCGATGGCGAAATCACCCGCATGCTGCAGGACTCCTTCCAGTACGCCGGTGACGACAAGGCCGCCCGCGTCCTGCGCGAGCAGCAGGTCGATGCCCAGCGCCTGATCGAGGCCGTGCAGGCGGCGCTGCAGGCCGATGGCGACGCGTTGCTCAGCGCCGAGGAGCGGATCGCCATCGACTACCAGCTGGAGCAGCTGCAGGGTCTGTTGGCGGGGACCGACGGCGCTGCCATCGAACAGCAAACCAAGCGGCTGACCCAGGTGACCGATGCCTTCGCGGCCCGGCGCATGGACGCCAGCGTCAAGGCCGCCCTGGCGGGCCGCCGACTGAATGAAATCGAGGAATGACTGATGCCGCAGATCGTATTTCTGCCCAATGCCGAGCACTGCCCTGAAGGGATGGTGGTCGAGGCCCAGCCGGGCGAGACCATCATCGCTGCGGCCATGCGCAATGGCCTGGAGATCGAGCACGCCTGTGAGATGTCCTGCGCCTGCACCACCTGCCACGTCGTGGTGCGCGAAGGGTTCAACTCCCTCGAGGCGTCCGACGAGCTCGAGGACGACATGCTGGACAAGGCCTGGGGCCTGGAGGCCGAGTCGCGACTGTCCTGCCAGGCGGTCGTGGGGGAGGTCGATCTCGTCGTGGAGATTCCCAAGTACACTCTCAACCAGGTTTCTGAAAAGCACTGAGGAACGAGCATGAGTCTCAAATGGGTCGATGTTCTGGAGATCGCCATCCAGCTGGCCGAGAGCAAGCCCGAGGTTGACCCGCGCTACGTCAACTTCGTCGACCTGCACAACTGGGTCGTGAGCCTGCCGGAGTTCGATGACGACAGCCAGCGCGGCGGCGAGAAGGTCCTCGAAGCCATCCAGGCTGCCTGGATCGAAGAAGCCGACTGAGCCCGGTCTGCTGACCCTACGCATTTAACAGGAACCCGCGTATAATTCGCGGGTTTAATTTTTCGCTTTAATCCTGATTTCTGGAGTTTCACATGGCCGTTGAACGTACCCTGTCCATCATCAAGCCCGATGCCGTTGCCAAGAACGTGGTTGGCGAGATCGTCACCCGTTTCGAAAAAGCCGGCCTGAGCGTCGTCGCCGCCAAGATGGTCCAGCTCTCCGAGCGCGAAGCCGGTGGTTTCTACGCCGAGCACAAAGAGCGTCCCTTCTTCAAGGATCTGGTTTCCTTCATGACCTCCGGCCCGGTTGTCGTGCAGGTACTGGAAGGCGAAGGCGCCATTGCCAAGAACCGTGAACTGATGGGCGCTACCGACCCGAAGAAAGCCGATGCCGGCACCATCCGCGCCGACTTCGCCGTCTCCATCGACGAAAACGCCGTACACGGTTCCGACTCCGAGGCTTCCGCTGCTCGCGAGATCGCCTACTTCTTCGCCGCCACCGAGGTGTGCGCTCGTATTCGCTGATAGCGAAGGCACGAGGGTGAAGCCATGACTGAATCCACCGGTAAAGTTAACCTGCTGGGCCTGACCCAGCCGCAACTGGAGAGCTTCTTCGAATCCATCGGGGAGAAGCGTTTCCGTGCCGGACAGGTGATGAAATGGATTCACCACTTTGGCGTCGATGATTTCGACGCCATGAGCAATATCGGCAAGGCCTTGCGCGACAAGCTCAAGGCCTCTGCCGAGATTCGCGGTCCCGAGATCGTCAGCCAGGACATCTCCAGCGACGGCACCCGCAAGTGGGTGGTGCGCGTGGCGTCCGGCAGCTGCGTCGAGACCGTGTACATCCCGCAAGGCGGGCGCGGCACCCTCTGCGTCTCCTCCCAGGCGGGCTGCGCGCTGGATTGCAGCTTCTGCTCCACCGGCAAGCAGGGTTTCAACAGCGACCTCACCGCGGCCGAAGTCATCGGCCAGGTCTGGATCGCCAACAAGTCCTTCGGCACCGTCCCGGCCAAGATCGACCGCGCCATCACCAACGTGGTGATGATGGGCATGGGCGAGCCGCTGCTGAACTTCGACAACGTCGTCGCCGCCATGAACATCATGATGGACGACCTCGGCTACGGCATTTCCAAGCGCAAGGTGACCCTCTCCACCTCCGGCGTCGCGCCGATGATCGACAAGCTCGCCGAAGTCACCGACGTGTCCCTGGCACTGTCGCTGCACGCGCCGAACGACGAGTTGCGCAACCAACTGGTGCCGATCAACAAGAAGTACCCCCTGGCGGTGGTGCTCGAGGCCTGCAACCGCTACATCTCCCGCCTGGGCGAGAAGCGTTTCCTGACCATCGAATACACCCTGCTCAAGGATGTGAACGATCAGCCGGCCCACGCTGAGCAGATGATCGCACTCCTCAAGGATTTTCCTTGCAAGATCAACCTGATTCCGTTTAATCCCTTCCCTTTCTCGGGGTACGAGCGGCCGAGCAATAATGCCATTCGCCGCTTCCAGGACCTGCTCCACAAGGCCGGGCACAATGTCACCGTGCGCACCACGCGCGGCGATGACATCGATGCCGCCTGCGGCCAGTTGGTCGGCCAGGTCCAGGATCGTACCCGTCGCAGCGAGCGCTACATCGCCGTGCGCCAGCTCAATGGCGATGGCGACGCACCGCAGAACGCTGCCAACCGAAACTGAAGAGAGGACATCCATGACCTTGCGCCCCGCGCTGCTTCTCGTTTTCGCCAGCCTGGTGGGCTGCGTGTCCACTGGCTCCGTTGACCCGATGAAGACCGCGGAAGGCCGCGACAAGGCCCGCGATGCCTACATCCAGCTGGGCATCGGCTACCTGTCCCAGGGGGCCGCCGAGCGCGCCAAGGTGCCGCTGCGCAAGGCGCTGGAGCTCGACTCCTCCAGCGCCGATGCCAACGCCGCGCTGGCCCTGGTTTTCCAGACCGAAATGGAACCCAAGCTCGCCGACGAGCATTTCCGCAAGGCGCTGTCCTCGCGCACCGACTCGCGCATCCTCAACAACTACGGCGGCTTCCTCTATGAGCAGAAACGCTACGAGGAGGCCTACAAGCGTTTCGAACAGGCCGCCGAAGACAGCCTCTACCCCGAGCGCTCCCGCGTGTTCGAGAACCTCGGGCTGACCGCCCTGCGGATGAACCGCCCGGACCTGGCCAAGCAGCATTTCGACAAGTCCCTGCGACTCAACCGCCAGCAACCGGTGGCGCTGCTGGAGATGGCAGACCTGTCTTATGCCGAGAAGCAGTACGTCCCGGCCCGCGAATACTACGACCGCTACAGCAAGATCGCGCCCCAGACCGCCCGCAGCCTCCTGCTCGGTATCCGTCTGGCCACCGTGTTCGATGACCGCGACCAGGCGGCGAGCCTGGGCCTGCAACTCAAACGACTCTATCCCGGCACGCCGGAATACCAGCAATACCTGTCGGAGCAAAGATGAAAGCGTCGCAACCCGAAATTGCCGCGGCGACCCGTGCCAACCCAGGCGAGACCCTGCGTCAGGCGCGTGAAAGCAAGGACCTGAGCCTTGCCGAGGTCGCGCGACAGCTGAACCTGACCGAACAGGCCCTGCGCCAGCTCGAAGCGGGCTCTTTCGACCAGTTGCCCGGCCACACCTTCGCCCGTGGCTACATCCGTGCCTACGCCAAGCTGCTGGGCATGGACCAGGCGCGCCTGGTGACCGACTTCGACCTCTATACCGGCACCGACGCCACCGGCAGCAACGTCCACAGCCTGGGGCGCATCGAGGAGCCGGTGCGCTTGTCGCAGAGCGTCCTGCGCTTCGTCAGCTTCGCCATCCTGCTGGTCCTGGGCGTCATCGGCTTCCTCTGGTGGCAGGACCAGGCCGAGCGCCGCAGCGGTGAAACCGCCGACATCAGCATGGAGCACGTCGAGGTCGAGAGCGCCGACGGCACCACCCAGATCCACCCGCTGGACGAGCCCGAGGACCAGGCGGTCGTCGAGGCCCAGCAGGGCGAGGAGGGCGCCCCGGGCGAACTCTCCCCCGAGGTCGCCGCGCAGCCGGAAGGCACGCCCCCGTCCGCCGTCGCCTCCGCGTCGGCCCAGGCCCTGCCTCTGCCCCAGTCCAGTGCGCCGGCCACCAGCGCCCCCGTTGCACCGAGCGCCGCCACGGCCACCACTCCGGCCGCTCCCGTCGTGCCTGCCGCGCCCACGGCTCCCGCCGCCACCGCGCCTGCCGCACCTGCACAGGCTCCGGTGGTCGCTGCCGCCGGCCAGGGCCTGGTGCGCATCCAGTTCGTCGCCAATTGCTGGACCCAGCTAACCGATGCCGATGGCAAGGTCCTGCTCAGTGCCCTGAAGCGCAGCGGCGAGTCCGTCGAGCTGGCCGGCAGGCCACCGTTCGAGCTGCGCCTGGGTTACGCCCGTGGCGCCCAGGTCAGCTACAACGGCCAGGCCGTCGATGTGGCGCCCTACACCCACGGTGAGACCGCTCGCCTGAAACTGGGGCAATAAGCCATGCATTGCGAATCCCCGATCAAACGCCGCCAGTCCCGCAAGATCTGGGTCGGCTCCGTGCCCGTGGGCGGTGACGCCCCGATCGCCGTCCAGAGCATGACCAACACCGATACCTGCGACGTCGCCGCCACTGTTGGCCAGATCCGCCGGCTGGAAGAGGCGGGCGCCGATATCGTCCGCGTCTCGGTGCCTGACATGGAGGCCGCCGAGGCCTTCGGCAAGATCAAGCAGCAGGTCCGCGTTCCCCTGGTCGCCGACATCCACTTCGACTACACCATCGCCCTGCGCGTGGCGGAACTGGGCGTCGACTGCCTGCGCATCAACCCGGGCAACATCGGCCGTGAAGACCGTGTGCGTGCCGTGGTCGATGCCGCCCGTGACCGTGGCATCCCGATCCGAATCGGCGTCAACGCCGGTTCGCTGGAAAAGGACCTGCAGAAGAAGTACGGCGAGCCCACCCCGCAAGCCCTGGTGGAGTCCGCGCTGCGCCATGTCGAGCACCTGGATCGCCTGGACTTCCAGGACTTCAAGGTCAGCGTCAAGGCGTCCGACGTGTTCATGGCGGTGGAAGCCTATCGCCTGCTGGCCACCCAGATCGTCCAGCCGCTGCACCTGGGCATCACCGAAGCCGGCGGCCTGCGCTCCGGCACCGTGAAGTCCGCCGTGGGCCTGGGCATGCTGCTCGCCGACGGGATTGGCGATACCATCCGCATCTCGCTGGCCGCCGATCCGGTGGAAGAGATCAAGGTCGGCTACGACATCCTCAAGTCCCTGCGCCTGCGTTCCCGTGGCATCAACTTCATCGCCTGCCCGAGCTGCTCGCGGCAGAACTTCGACGTGGTCAAGACCATGAACGAACTGGAAGGCCGCCTCGAGGACCTGCTGGTCCCGCTGGACGTCGCCGTGATCGGCTGCGTGGTGAACGGGCCCGGCGAAGCCAAGGAAGCCCATGTGGGGTTGACCGGCGGCACGCCGAACAACCTCATCTACATCGACGGCAAGCCGGCGCAGAAGCTGAACAATGACAACCTGGTGGACGAGCTGGAAAAGCTGATCCGCCGCAAAGCGGCCGAAAAGGTCGAAGCTGACGCGGCCGTCATCGCCCGCAGCTGATAAGGATTCCGAGTGAGCAAGACGCTGCAAGCCATCCGTGGCATGAACGACATCCTGCCGGAGCAGACCCCTGCCTGGCGTTACCTCGAACGTACCCTGGCAGACCTGCTGGACAGCTACGGCTACCGCGAGATCCGCCTGCCGATCCTCGAGTTCACCGAGCTCTTCGCCCGCGGCATCGGCGAAGGCACCGACGTGGTCGACAAGGAGATGTACACCTTCCTCGACCGCAACGAAGAGTCCCTGACCCTGCGCCCCGAAGGCACCGCCGGTTGCGTGCGTGCCGTGCTGGAGCACGGCATGACCGGCGGCGGCCAGGTGCAGAAGCTGTGGTACGCGGGCCCGATGTTCCGCTACGAGAAGCCGCAGAAGGGCCGCTACCGCCAGTTCCACCAGATCGGCGTGGAAGTCTTCAACCTGCCCGGTCCGGACATCGACGCCGAGCTGATCGTGCTCACCTGGCGCCTGTGGAAGAAGCTCGGCCTGGGTGATGCCGTGACCCTGCAGCTCAACAGCCTGGGCTCCAGCGAGGCCCGCGTCGCCTATCGCGAAGCCCTGGTGGCCTACCTGCAGGAGCGCTTCGATCGTCTCGACGAAGACAGCCAGCGGCGCATGACCACCAACCCGCTGCGCATCCTCGACAGCAAGGTGCCGGAAACCCAGGCCCTGCTGGTCGACGCCCCGCGCCTGCACGACTATCTGGACGCCGAGTCCGTGGCCCACTTCGAGGGCCTCAAGGCGCGCCTCGACGCGGTCGGCATCCGCTACGAGATCAACCAGAAGCTGGTCCGTGGCCTGGACTACTACAGTCGCACCGCCTTCGAGTGGGTCACCGACAAGCTCGGCTCCCAGGGCACCGTCTGTGGCGGTGGCCGCTATGACGGCCTGATCACCCAGTTCGGCGGCAAGCCGACCCCGGGTGTCGGCTTCGCCATGGGCGTCGAGCGCCTGGTGCTGCTGCTGGAAACCCTGGACCTGGTCCCGGCCGAGCTCAACGCTCCCGCGCATGCCTTCATCTGCGCCTTCGGCGAGCCTGCCGAACTCGCTGCCCTGGCACTGGCCGAGCGACTGCGCGATGCCGTTCCCGGCCTGCGCATGCTGGTCAATTCCGGTGCCGGCAGCTTCAAGAGCCAGTTCAAGAAAGCCGACAAGAGCGGCGCGCGCTTCGCCCTGATCCTGGGTGAGGACGAACTGGCCAACCGCGTGGTAGGTTTCAAACCCCTGCGCGACGACAGCGAACAACAGAACATCGCCTGGGACGCTCTCGCAGAGCGCCTGGCGGCCTGCATCGATCAGGCTTGAGCCTTTAGAACATAGGAGTATTGGGGTGAGCACGCGTACCGAAGATGAAGAGCTGGCGGCGATCAAGGATTGGTGGCAGCGCAATGGCAAGCCCCTGCTCACCGGCGGCGCCCTCGCGCTGGTGGTGGTCTTCGGTTGGCAGGCCTGGCAGAAGCACCAGACCAACCAGGCCCAGGGCGCGTCCCAGGTCTACCAGCAACTGCTGGAAACCGCGCTCAACCCGTCCGGCAAGCCCGATGCCGGCAAGGTCGCCGAGCTGGCCAACAAGCTGAAGACCGACTTCGGCGGCACCCACTACGCCCAGTACGGCAGTCTGTTCGTCGCCAAGGTGGCGGTGGAGTCCGGCAAGCTCGATGACGCTGCGGCCGAACTCAAGGCCGTGGTGGACAAGCCTGCCGACGCCACCCTCGGCGAGCTGGCGCGCCAGCGCCTGGCGCGTGTCCTGGCCGCCCAGGGCAAGGTCGACGACGCCCTGAAGCTGCTCGAAGGCGATGCCGGCAAGGCCTTCCTGGCCAGCCGTGAAGAACTGAAAGGCGACCTGCTGGTACAGCTGGGTCGCTCCGACGAGGCGCATGCCGCCTATGAGAAGGCCAAGGCCGCGCTGACGGAAGACGCAGCGGTCGGTGGCTTGCAGATGAAGCTCGACGACCTGGCCAAAGGGGATGCGTGACGTGATGCGCTGGAAATTTGCCGCACTGCTGGCCCTGGCCGTTCTGGCCGCGGGTTGCAGCAGCAATAGCAAGAAGGAACTGCCGCCTGCCGAACTGCCCGACATCACCGAGGAAGTTCAGCTCAAGGAAGTCTGGAGTCGCTCCGTCGGCGAAGGCCAGGGCGAGTCCTACAACATGCTGGTGCCCGCCGTCGACGGCGACGTGATCTATGCCGGTGACGTCGAGGGCCTGGTGGTCGCCATCGACCGCATGAGCGGCGACAAATTGTGGGAGCAGGAGCTGGACCTCCCGGTATCCGGCGCGGTCGGCGCGGGCTACGGCCTGGTGCTGGTCGGCACCCTGAAAGGTGAAGTGATCGCCCTCGACGCCAGCAATGGCGAAGAAAAATGGCGCGCCCGGGTCAACGGCGAAGTCCTCGCCCCGCCGGCCACCAACGGTGACGTGGTGGTGGTGCAGACCCAGAACGACACCCTGTTCGGCTTCGATGCCGCGACCGGCAACCAGCGCTGGATCTACGAGAACACCCCCGCCGTGCTGACGCTGCGTGGCACGGGCGCGCCGATCGTGACCAACCGCCTGGCCGTGGCCGGCCTGTCCTCCGGCAAGGTCATCGCCGTCGACGTGCAGCGTGGCCTTCCGGTGTGGGAGCAGCGTGTGGCCGTGCCGCAGGGCCGCTCCGAGCTGGATCGCGTGGTCGACATCGACGGTGGCCTGCTGCTGTCCGGCGGCACCCTGTACGTCGCCACCTATCAGGGCCGCGTCGCCGGCCTCGACCTGGACAGCGGTCGCGTGCTCTGGCAACGCGAGGCTTCCAGCTACGTGGGCGTCGCCCAGGGCTTCGGCAACGTCTACGTGAGCCAGGCCAGCGGCACCGTCGAAGGCATCGACGAGCGTTCGTCCTCGGCGCTGTGGAGCAACGACTCCCTGGCCCGTCGCCAGCTCTCGGCGCCGGAGGTCTTCTCCAGCTACGTGGCTGTCGGCGACTTCGAAGGCTACCTGCACCTGCTCAGCCAGGTGGATGGCCACTTCGTCGGCCGCGAGAAGATCGACGGTGATGGCCTGCGTGCGCGTCCGCTGGTGATCGGCGACATGCTGTACGCCTTCGGCAACGGCGGGAAGCTGGTCGCGCTGACCATCCGCTAAGCTGAAAAATAGTGTCCGGCCGCTGCCGTCCGACGGCAGCGGCCGTTGTGTTTTCTGAAATAACGAATAGTGGAGAGCCTCATGGTTCCCGTAATTGCCCTGGTGGGCCGCCCGAACGTCGGCAAGTCCACCCTGTTCAACCGCCTGACCAAGACCCGCGACGCCATCGTCGCGGAGTACGCCGGTCTGACCCGTGACCGCCAGTACGGCGAGGCGAAGTGGAACGGCCGCACCTTCATCGTCATCGATACCGGCGGTATCTCGGGTGACGAGCAGGGCATCGACGCGAAGATGGCCGAACAGTCCCTGCAGGCCATCGAAGAGGCCGATGCGGTGCTGTTCATGGTCGACTCCCGCGCCGGCATGAGCGCCGCCGACCAGTCGATCGCGGAGCACCTGCGCAAGCGCAACAAGAAGACCTACCTGGTGGCGAACAAGGTCGACACCATCGACCCGGACCTCGCCCGCGCCGAGTTCAGCCCGCTGGGCCTGGGCGACGCCCTGCCCATCGCCGCCGCCCACGGCCGCGGCATCAGCCAGATGCTGCAGGAAGCTTTGGGTGACTTCCCCCGCGACGATGCGGTCGAGGAAGACGCCGCCGCGCAGGCCGAGGACGTCGCCGAAGGCGAGGAGCAGAGCCGGATTCCCGGTCCGAGCGAGAAGGACGGCATCAAGATCGCCATCATCGGTCGCCCCAACGTCGGCAAGTCGACGCTGGTCAACCGCATGCTCGGCGAGGAGCGGGTCATCGTCTATGACCAGGCCGGCACCACGCGCGACAGCATCTACATTCCCTTCGAGCGCAACGAAGAGAAATACACCCTGATCGACACCGCCGGCGTGCGCCGTCGCGGCAAGATCTTCGAGGCCGTGGAGAAGTTCTCCGTGGTCAAGACGCTGCAGGCGATCCAGGACGCCAACGTGGTGATCTTCGTCATGGATGCCCGCGAAGGCGTGGTCGAGCACGACCTCAACCTGCTGGGCTTCGTGCTGGAGACCGGTCGTGCACTGGTCATCGCCCTGAACAAGTGGGACGGCATGGAGTCGGGCGAGCGCGACTACGTGAAGACCGAGCTGGAGCGCCGGCTGTTCTTCGTCGACTTCGCCGACATCCACTTCATCTCCGCGCTGCATGGCACCGGGGTCGGCAACCTGTACAAGTCGGTTCAGGCCTCCTTCAAGTCCGCCATCACCCGCTGGCCCACCAGCCGCCTGACCCAGATCCTCGAAGGCGCGGTGCAGGAGCATCAGCCGCCATTGGTCAACGGTCGCCGCATCAAGCTGCGCTATGCCCACCTCGGTGGCGCCAACCCGCCGCTGATCGTGATCCACGGCAACCAGGTCGAGTCGGTGCCCAAGTCCTACTCGCGCTACCTGGAAAACACCTACCGGCGCGTGCTGAAGCTGGTGGGTACGCCGATCCGCATCGAGTACAAGGGTGGCGACAACCCCTTCGAGGGCAAGAAGAACACCCTGACCGACCGCCAGGTGAACAAGAAGCGCCGCCTCATGTCGCACCACAAGAAGGCCGAGAAGAAGCGTCGCGACAAGCGCTGATTCCCGTGCAACCGCAAGAGGGCGCCCATGGGCGCCCTTTTTCGTTCCGGGCGTTGGCCATCGGGGCGGCCGGCAGCACCTTGTCGCAACGCCTGCTTTCATCTTGGTCGTGAGCCCGACAGGCCTTAAGCTAGCCGCCACTTCCCAGTCGCCAGCAGCCTGAAGAAATGATCGCCAGCAAGTTGCCCAACGTCGGCACCACCATCTTCACCCGCATGTCCCAGCTCGCCGCCGAAACCGGCGCCATCAACCTGTCCCAGGGTTTCCCGGATTTCTCCGCGCCCGCCGCTCTGTGCGATGCGGTGGCCCGCCATATCGGTGCCGGCCACAACCAGTACGCCCCCATGACCGGCCTGCCCGCGCTGCGCCAGCAGGTGGCGGCCAAGGTCCAGGCCTTCTATGGCCGCCAGGTCGATATCGACAGCGAGGTCACGGTCACCCCCGGTGCTACCGAAGCGATCTTCTGCGCGATCCAGGCCGTGGTGCGCGCCGGTGACGAGGTCATCGTCCTCGACCCCTGCTACGACAGCTACGAGCCTTCGGTGGAACTGGCCGGCGGCCGCTGCGTGCATGTGCCCCTGGCCCTGCCGGGCTTCGCCATCGACTGGCAACGCATGGCCGATGCCCTCAGCGAGCGCACCCGGATGATCATCCTCAACAGTCCGCACAACCCCAGCGGCGCCCTGATCTCCCGGGCCGAACTGGACCAGTTGGCGGCGCTGATCCGGGGGCGCGACATCTACCTGGTCAGCGACGAGGTCTACGAGCACCTGGTGTTCGACGGCCAGTCCCATGTGAGCGTGCTGTCCCATGACGAGCTGTATGCCCGCGCCTTCGTGGTCAGCTCCTTCGGCAAGACCTACCACGTCACCGGCTGGAAGACCGGCTACGTGGTCGCGCCGCCGGCCCTCTCCGCCGAGCTGCGCAAGGTGCACCAGTACGTCAACTTCTGCGGCGTCACGCCGTTGCAGTGGGCACTGGCCGACTTCATGGCCGACCACCCCGAACACCTCACCGAGCTGCCCGGTTTCTACCAGGCCAAGCGCGACCTGTTCTGCGACCTGCTGGGTGGATCGCGGTTCAGTTTCACCCGCGCCGCCGGCACCTATTTCCAGCTGGTCGACTACAGCGCCATCCACCCCGAGCTGGATGATGTGGCCATGGCCGAATGGCTGACCCGCGAACACGGCGTGGCCGCCATTCCCGTGTCGGTGTTCTACCAGAGCGCCCCGCGTGACCTGCGCCTGGTGCGCTTCTGCTTCGCCAAACGAGAGGAGACGCTGCGCCAGGCAGCGGAGAAGCTATGCGCGATCTGAGTTCATTGCCCGACCTGCAGCTGGCCCTGGTGCAGACCACCCTGGCCTGGCACGACGCCGACGCCAACCACAGGCACTTCGAGGTCCTGCTGGAGCAGGCCCGTGGCGCCGACCTGATCGTGCTGCCGGAGATGTTCACCACCGGCTTCTCCATGGAGTCGGCCGTCCTCGCCGAAGAGGAGGAGGGCCCGACCTACGCCTGGCTGCGCGAGCAGGTCCGTCATCTCGATGCGGTGGTCACCGGTAGCGTGATCATCCGCGCCGCCGACGGCAGCCACCGCAACCGCCTGCTCTGGGCGCGCCCCGACGGCGAGATGCTGCACTACGACAAGCGCCACCTGTTCCGCATGGCCGGTGAGCACAAGCACTACACGCCGGGCGAGACCCAGGCGCTGTTCGAGATCAAGGGCTGGCGGGTGCGCCCGCTGGTCTGTTACGACCTGCGCTTCCCGGTCTGGAGCCGTGATCCCCACGACACCGACCTGCTGCTCTACACCGCCAACTGGCCCGCCGCGCGTCGTCATCACTGGAACCGCCTGCTGCCGGCACGGGCCATCGAGAACCTCTGCTACGTGGCGGCGGTGAACCGGGTCGGAGAAGACGGCAAGGGCCACCCCTACAGCGGTGACAGCCAGGCCCTGGACTTCCAGGGCGAGACGCTGCTCGATGCCGGCGCGCGGGACGGTGTGTTCCAGGTTTCCCTCGCTGCCGGCGCCCTGGCCGGTTACCGCGAGCGTTTCCCCGCGCACCTGGATGCAGATGGGTTCGCATTGACCCCCTGATCCCCGCTTGCCCGGAACCCGGAGGTGCCGGGTTCCGGGCACGCATCCCTGGCGACGCGCAACACTGCCGGCTCATTACCCGGGGCTTAAGACGCGTCCGAATTCCGATCCGTTTTTTTCCCTTCCCCGTGCCTTGCCCCTAGCATGGCCGTGCCGGCAATAACTCGTTCCCTCGATCCCTTGGCTCGCTGCACTGTGAAGCACTCGCAGGGGCTTGCTGCTGACCAGGATTTTTCCATGCCGACGTTCCGCTTGAATCCACTCAGTCGTTCTACTCGCACCTGGGTCGCCAGCCTTGGCCTGGCCGCGCTTCTCCCCCTGGGCGTCCAGGCCCACTCGGCCCATTCCCCGAACGGCTCTTTGCCTTCCCAGGTACTGGATACCCAGACGGGGCGTTTCATCGAGCTCTCCAGTCTCCTCTCCGCCCGGAGCTTGAGCGCCGACGTGCCCAGCGGCACCGAGCAGCTGCGCAGCGCCACCGGGCTCAATCTCTCGGGGCTGGCCCTGGATAGCGCGGAGAGGTTCGGCGATCTCAAGGTCTACACCGGCGGGGCGTTTTCCGGCGTGGGTGCGCGCGCCTTGCAGGCCGTCGATGACGTCATCGTGGTCGCCCGTCGGGATGGCAGCTTCATCGCCTTGCTGCCCGAATCCAATATCGTCATTCGCGGCGAAGCATCGGGACAGCAGACCCTCACGCGCTACGACGCAAGCCACACCCACCCTCCCGCCTCGCGTGACTATGTAGAAGCTCCGCAAGCCGATCTGCCCCATGAGGTGCAGTCCTTCTCGGGAGCTCGCAGCTTCCTGGTCGACCGTAATGCCGAAGGGGAGGTCGTCGTCGACGTCCTGGCCGGGTTCTCGCGCAATGCGGTCGAGTACATCGGCGACCACGAGGCCTATGCACTGGCGCAGATCGCCTCGGTCAACCTGGCGCTGAAGAACTCCAGGGTCGAAGGCGTGCGCCTCCGCCTCGTGGGCACCCAGGTGATCGACAGCGAACATGCCATCACCCGGGAAACGCTCCACAAGCTGAACGTGCTGTTCGCCGACGGCATGCGCCAGTACGGGCCTGACCTGGTCACCGGCTTCTTCAGAGGCATCACGGGCGAGGACACCATGCTGGGCTGGGGCAACATCCGTGGCCGCTACTCCATCAACGTGATCACCTCGCCCACCACCTTCCGCCACGAGGTCGGGCACAACATCGGTGCCAACCACTGTCCGGAAGGCGACGGCTACCGCTACGGCTACCACAACGGTCGTGTCGGGACCATCATGTGCGGCAACCAGGTCAACTACTTCTCCAACCCCGATCTGAGGGATCGACAGGGCGTGCCCCTGGGGCATCCGGAAATGGCCGACGTAGCCCGTCTCTGGCGCGAGAACAGCGCACGCATGTCCGCCTACAGCCCTTCCGTGGTGCCGCTGGAAACCGAGCGTGCCACCCGGTTCCTGGAAGAGCGCGTCACGCTGGATCGAAACGAGTGGCGGTACTTCCCCATCGACGTACCGGCAGGTACCGAGCGCCTGGCGTTCACCGCGAACCATGGCGCGGGCCACGAGATCCACGGACGCATCCAGCTCTACCTGCGCTATGGCCAGCAGCCGACCGCCACCCAGTTCGACGAGCGTTCGATCATGGCGGCCGGCGTGGCCCTGGGGGTCAAGGACCCGAGGCCCGGGCGCTGGTACCTGGCCATGCGGGTGCAGGACAACCGTACGGCGACCGACCAGGTGCTCGAGGGCCATGCGTTCGCCAGGCAGCAGGACACGGTCGAGGCGCGTTACCTCCGCCTGGTCGCCAAGTCGGCGATCGAAGGGGGCAACGCCGCCAGCATCTCCGAGCTCCACCTGGCCGGGGCCGATGGACGCTCGTTGCCCCGTGATCAATGGCGGGTCATCTCGTCCAAGGGCTACAAGCCCGAGAACGCCATCGATGGCGGGACCGGTACCTACTGGTATTCCTCGTCCAAGGAGCGCTATCCGTACGACTTCGTCATCGACCTGGGAGCACGCGAGCGCTTTTCCCAGCTGCACTACCTGCCGCGTCAGAGCAGCGGCCTTTTCGGCAACATCAAGGACTACGAAGTGCATGCCAGCGACCGGCCCGATGGTGACTGGACCCTGTTGGCCGAGGGCCAGTTCAGCGCCGACAACCTGGTCAAGCTCGCCAGCCTGAAGCCGGTCGTCGCCATCCTGCCGCCGGTAGCCCAGATCGCCGGCCCAGCCTCCGCCAGCGCCGGTGACACGGTCCGGCTGGACGCCTCCGCCTCCAGCGACCCGCAAGGCAGCGTGCTCAGCTACACCTGGTCGGCCTCGCCCAGGCTGGACTTCAGCTACGACGGCCCCCGGGTTTCCTTCAAGGCGCCGGTGCTCGACAGGGACACCCGCTACACCTTCGAGCTGGCCGTGAGCAACGGCACGCACACGGTGCGCAAGATCCACCCGGTACTGGTGAAGGCCGGCATCGCCGGTTCACCGACCTGCCATCCCGCGTGGAGCGCGACATCCGACTACGTGTCGGGCAGCAAGGTGCAGAGGAAGGGGCGCACCTACGAGGCGCGCTGGTGGACCCGGGGTAACGAGCCGGGTGACCCGGCGTTTACCGGGCTGGATGGCAGCGGCAAGGTCTGGCGCGACCTGGGCGCTTGCGGTGGCGCCAGCACCGAGACACCGGAGAACCCACCCGTAGTCCTGCCGCCTGTGGCGCACATTTCCGGTCCTTCCACGGCCATCGCCGGCGGCGAGGTCCGCCTGAGTGCCGCCGCCTCGACCGATCCGGGCGGTCTGCCGTTGACCTACCGCTGGGGGGCAAGCCCGCAGGTTCCGTTCAAGGCCAGTGGCGCCAACCTGACGTTCGTGGCCCCGCCCCAGGAAAGGGAGGTGGCTTATCGCTTCACCCTGACCTTGAGCAATGGGCAGAAAGAGGCCACGCGCACCCACGAAGTGAAGGTCGGCGCCCAGGTCCCCGAGCAGCCGGGTACGGGCGGCTGCGCCAAGCCCTGGAGCGCCGATGAGGCTTATTGGGAAGGTGGCCAGGCGACCCACAAGGGCCGTCTCTATACCGCACGCTGGTGGAACCGTGGCTCCGAGCCGGGCAAGCCGGAGTTCACCGGCGCGGACGGTAGCGGCAAGGTCTGGCGCGACGAGGGCACCTGTAACTGACGGGCGTGGCGGCCAGCTGCCGCCGGCCGTCAATCATGCGGGGTCGCCCGTTGCCGGGCGGCTCCGTATCATGGCGGTCCTGCATCCCTCTTCTGCGTTGCCTCAAGGAGCCTGACATGAGCACGGAAGCCGAAAATCCCTTCCAGACCCCCTCCGCCGAACTGCTCGTACCGGCGACCGGCACCGAGCACCTGCGCCTTTACAGCATCCCTGGCGTCGGCCTGGCCACCTTCTTCGGCACGCCACTGGCCGGGGCCTATGTCACCGCCGCCAATCTCAAGGCCATGGGCCGGGGTGGCGAGACCGGAAAGCTGTGGGCCGTCTCGATCGGCTTCTTCATCGCGATAATCATCGCGGGTGCCCTGCTGCCGGAGAACGTCCCTGCCATCGTCTTCGGCGTGGTCCAGGTGATGGCGATGAATGCCTATGCGCGGCAGTTGTTCGGCACGCAACTGGACCGGCACAAGGCTGCCAATGGCGCGTTCTTCTCGTTGTGGCGGGGCGTAGGGATCGGGCTGCTGTTCATGTTGGCGTTCATCGTCGCCATGGTGCCGATCCTGCTGCTGTTCGGGCTCGTCTGAGCCGCTGCCATGAAAAACGCCGGGCGATGCCCGGCGTTTTCGTTTCTGCGCCTGTCAACCCAGGGTCGGGTAGTCGGTGTAGCCGGCTTCGGCGCCACCGTAGAAGGTGTTGGCGTCCGGCTGGTTGAGAGGGGCGCCCTGGCGCAAGCGCTCGACCAGGTCGGGGTTGGCGATGTAGGGCCGGCCGAAGGCCACGGCATCGGCGAGGCCGCTGGCCAGGGCCTGCTCGGCGCTGCCGCTGTCCAGGCCGCCGGCGAGGATGATCCTGCCCTGGTAGCGGTCGCGCAGTTCGCGCAGCAGGTCGTCGAAGCCCTCGAAGGTGCCGCCCAGCCAGTCCGGCTTGTTGATGTGCAGGTAGGCGAGGTTGCGGCTGTTCAGTTGCTCCACCAGGTAGTCGAAGGTCTCGCGCGGGTTGGCGTCGCTGATGTCGCCGAAGGTGCCCATCGGCGAGATGCGCACGCCTACTCGGCCGCTGTCGCCGGTGGTGGCGATCACGGCGTCGATCACTTGCAGTACCAGGCGCGCGCGGTTGGCCGCCGAGCCGCCGTAGGCGTCGGTGCGCTGGTTGCTGCCGGAGCAGAGGAACTGGTCCAGCAGGTAGCCGTTGGCCGCGTGCACCTCGACGCCGTCGAAACCGGCACGCAGGGCGTTGGCCGTACCCTGTGCGTAGGCGGCGACCACGCCGGGGATTTCATCGAGCGCCAGGGCGCGCGGCTTGGCGGTGGGTTCGCGATGGTGGCTGCCATCGGCTTCCTGCACGTAGCAGTCGGCCTTGGCCTGGATGGCGGACGGGGCGACGGGATCGACGCCGCCCGGCTGCAGCAGCGGGTGGGAGATGCGCCCCACGTGCCAGAGCTGCAGGACGATGCGACCGCCCTTGTCGTGCACCGCCCGGGTGACCTTCTTCCAGCCCTCGACCTGCTCGGCGCTGTGGATGCCGGGAGTCCAGGCGTAGCCCTGGCCTTCGGGGCAGACCTGGGTGGCCTCGCTGATGATCAGGCCGGCGCTGGCACGCTGGGCGTAATAGGTGGCGTTGAGTTCGCTGGGGATGTTGCCGGGTTGCAGGCTGCGCTGGCGGGTGAGGGGCGCCATCACCACCGCGTTGGGAAGCTGGAGGCTACCCAGTTGGGTGGGCTGGAACAGGTTGCGTGTGGTCATCGGTGCGATCTCCATCGGCTGCATTCGGCATGAATGTGGCGGTCGATTATGCCGGTGGCAATCTCGCTGACAAGTACGTACGATTCTGGCAGTCACTTACTGATGGGTAAGCAATATGAGCGAGCACGAGCCGATCACCACCGAAACCAAGCGCCTGGTTTCGGGCGACAAGGTCTATAACACGCCGGTGGAGGTGACGCTGGACGTGATCGGCGGCAAGTGGAAGTCGCTGCTGGTGTATCACCTGATGAAGGAGGCGCTGCGTTTCTCCGAGCTCAAGCGCCGCGTGCCGGGCATCACCGAGAAGATGCTGACCCAGCAGCTGCGCGAGCTGGAGCATGACGGCGTGCTCTCGCGCACCGTGTTCGCCGAGGTGCCGCCGCGTGTGGAGTACCGCCTCACCGAGCACGGCGCGAGCCTGCAGCCGGTGCTGGAGGCGATGTGCGCCTGGGGCCGCTGCCACTGGCAGCAGCAGGGCTAGCCGACGCTCGTCCTGCCACAAAGGAAAAACCCCGCCGAGGCGGGGTTTTTCGTTTCCGTCGCGAGCGTCAGGCCGCTTCGGCCTCGGTCTGGCTCAGGGCGCGGTTGAGGGCGCTGAACAGGGCCCGGAAGCTGGCGGTGGTGATGTTCTCGTCGATGCCGATGCCGTGCAGCGCGCGGCCCCCTTCCAGGCGCAGCTCGATATAGGCGGCGGCCTTGGCGTTGGCGCCGCCACCGATGGCGTGCTCGGAGTAGTCCATGATCTCCACCTTCACCGGCAGGCTGGCCACCAGGGCCTCCAGCGGACCCTTGCCCATGCCGCGCAGGTGCTGGGTCTCGCCCTTGACCTGGACTTCGATGTCCACCGCGCTGGTGCCGTTCTCTTCCTGCAGGCGATGGCCTTTCAGGGTGTAGGGCGTGGTGGCCTGCAGGTACTCGCTGTCGAGCAGCTTGTAGATCTGCTCGGCGGTCATTTCGAGGCCGAGGCGATCGGTCTCGCGCTGCACCACCTGGCTGAACTCGATCTGCATGCGGCGCGGCAGGCTGATGCCGTATTCCTGCTCCAGGAGGAAGGTGATGCCACCCTTGCCCGACTGGCTGTTGACGCGGATGACCGCCTCGTAGCTGCGGCCGATGTCGGCCGGGTCGATCGGCAGGTAGGGCACTTCCCAGACACCGTCTTCCTTCTGCTGGGCGAAGCCCTTGCGGATGGCGTCCTGGTGGGAGCCGGAGAAGGCGGTGTGCACCAGGTCGCCCACATAGGGGTGGCGCGGGTGGACCGGCAGCTGGTTGCACTCCTCGACCACCTTGCGCACGGCGTCGATGTCGGAGAAGTCCAGTTGCGGGTGCAGGCCCTGGGTGTACATGTTCAGCGCCAGGGTCACCAGGTCGACGTTGCCGGTGCGCTCGCCGTTGCCGAACAGGCAGCCTTCAACGCGGTCGGCACCGGCCATCAGGCCCAGTTCGGTGGCGGCCACGCCGGTGCCACGGTCGTTGTGGGTGTGCAGGCTGATGATCACGCTGTCGCGCTTGTTGATGTGGCGACCGAACCATTCGATCTGGTCGGCGTAGACGTTCGGCGTGGCGCACTCAACGGTGGCGGGCAGGTTGAGGATGATCTTGTTGGTCGGGGTCGGTTCCCAGACGTCGATCACCGCGTTGCACACCGCCAGGGAGAAGTCCTGCTCGGTGGAGCTGAAGATTTCCGGCGAGTACTGGAAGGTCCACTGGGTTTCCGGCTGCCTGGCGGCCAGCTGCTTGATAAGGCGTGCGGCGCCGGTGGCGATGTCGATCACGCCCTGGCGGTCCTGGTTGAAGACGATGCGGCGGAAGGACGGCGCGGTGGCGTTATAGACGTGGACGATGGCCTTCTTCGCGCCCTTGAGGGATTCGAAGGTGCGGGTGATCAGGTCTTCGCGGGCCTGGGTCAGCACCTGGATGGTCACGTCATCGGGGATGTGGCCGTTCTCGATCAGTTCGCGGACGAAGTTGAAGTCGGTGTCGGAGGCGGAGGGGAAGGCCACCTCGATCTCCTTGAGACCGACCTGCACCAGGGTTTTGAAGAAGCGCATCTTCTTCTGCGCGTCCATCGGCTCGATCAGCGACTGGTTGCCGTCGCGCAGGTCGGAGCTGCACCAGATCGGCACTTCGGTGATGGTCTTCGACGGCCAGGTACGGTCAGGCAGGTCGATGGCGGGGAAGGCGCGGTATTTGCGAGACGGGTCGTTGAGCATGCTCATGGGGCAATCCTTGTTCTGATGGGCCTGATGACGGCGGCCGGCCAAATGAAATGCGGGGTGGAGCGGGGCGTCGCGATTCAGCTACGCAGTCGTGGGCTGACCAGGCGTAGGCAGGCGTGTTGACGCAGGAGGATGAGGGTGTGAGCGGTTTTCATGCCGACAACCCTATTGGCTTGGGTTGAATATGGCAAGGCTTGTCGAGAAATTGATGATTTCGTGCGCTGGATGCGCCTGGGCGATGGTTTTTTGCTCGACTGGCGGCGAAATGTGGCGGGAATTGCGCGTCAGCCCAGGAGCGAGAGCACGGCCTGTGGCTGCTGGTTGGCCTGCACCAGCATGCTCTGCGCCGCCTGCCGGAGGATCTGCTTGGAGGCGAGGGTGGCCGACTCGGCGGCGAAGTCGGCGTCGGTGATGCGCGAGCGGCTGGCGCTGGCGTTCTCGGCGATGTTCTGCAGGTTGCTGACCGTGTTGTCCAGGCGGTTCTGGATGGCGCCCATGTACGCGCGCTGGCGGTCCACGTAGGCGAGCGCGTCGTCGATGTCCATCACCGCGAGGCCCGGGGTCTTGATCAGGTTGACGTTGTTCAGCGCCATCGCCCCGGTGTTGAAGGAGGCAAGGCCGACGTCGATGGTTTCCCAGGCGTTGGCGCCGACCTGCAGCGAGGTCTGCACGCCTCCACCGGTGGCATTGGCATCGAACAGCTTGGGCTCTTCCAGCTTGAAGCCCAGGGAACCGGGTGTGCCGGTGCCGCGGTTGGGCAACACGTCCTCGGCAGTGAACACATCGCCGCCGTCGGCATCGAAGCCGCCGATGGCGCCGGTGTCCTCGTTGGTCAGGTCCATCCCGGCGATGAAGGCCGCGCCATTGGCGGAGAACTGGGTGCCGAAGTCGGCGGCGCTGGCGAAGGCGCCACGGCTAGCATTGGCCAGGGCGTCGTCGAGGGTGGAGTTGGCGTGGCCGGCCAGGTACTGCATCACGTCCCTGATGCCGTTGCCGCCGGCGGCCTTGATCTCCGCGTGCATGTAGCGCACGGCGGCGTAGGAGGCAGAGTAGCCGGCGCTGCTGCCGATGCCGCCGAAGGCACCGACCACTGCGCCGATGCTGCTGGCGGCGATGTCGCCGCGCAGGCGCTCGTCGGCACCCTGCACCGCCTCCGCCGTGCCTTCCTTGAACCAGCCGGGCAGGGCGTTGAAGTTCATCGCCCGGCCCATCACCGCGTGGGTCATCTCGTGGGCGAGGACGCGGTCGGTGTACTGGCCGGGGTTGCTGCCGCCGTTGGGCAGGCTCGACCCATCGAAGTAGGCCATGTTCACGTCGAGCACCTGGTTGTAGTACTTGCCACCGGCGCCGGGGGTACCGGCGACCGAGGCCAGTGTGGTGCTGGACGGGTCGTTGCTCAGGGTTATCTTCAGCGTGGCGCCGTCGGCCTTGATCCCGTAGGCGTCGAAGACGCGCTGCTCGCCCTCGCTGATCCAGAAGCCCTTGAGCGAATTGAGCACCGCGCGTTCGTCGAGCTTGCCCAGCTGCGAGCCGCTGTCCTGGCTGAAGATCTTGCGGCCGCCGAAGGTGGTGGTCTCGTTGACCCGGTTGATCTCCTCCAGGAGTTTCTGGGCCTCCTGGTTCAGTGCGGCGCGGTCGGTCTCGGAGTTGGAGCCGTTCATGGCCTGCAGGCCGAGCGTGCGGATGCGCTGCAGCGCGGAAGTCACGCTTTGCAGCGCACCTTCTCCCACCTGCAGCATCGACATGCCGTCATTCGCGTTCCGCGTGGCGACGTTGAGCCCGCGCACCTGGGATGTCAGGGCATTGGAGATCTGCAGGCCGGCGGCATCGTCCTTGGCGCTGTTGATGCGCTGGCCGGTCGACAGGCGCTGCAAGGTCTTGCCCAGTGCATTGTCCGTGGTGCTCAACTGTCTTCGCGTGAACGAGGAGGCGATGTTGGTGTTGACCGTCAGCATCCTGTCTCTCGCTCGCACTACCGGAAATTCCGGTATCGACACTGCATCGGCGGGCGTACTGGCTTCTTGATGCCGCTCCGGTTTCAGCCCGACGAGTGGTCCAGGGCTGCGGCGGGCGTGGCCTGTGGCGGTTGCGCGGGCAGCCGCAGCTCGCGCATGTCGGCTCCGCTGGGGTGCTGGAACACGCGCAGGCCGAACTCCGGGAGGATCGCCAGCAGGTGGTCGAAGATGTCCGACTGGATGGCCTCGTAGCGCGCCCAGGCGGTGGTGGCGGTGAAGCAGTAGAGCTCCAGCGGCAGGCCGTCGGCGGTGGGCGCCATCTGCCGCACCAGCAGGGTCATGTCCTGGCGGATGTCGCCGCTGTGGCGCAGGTAGTTCTCCACGTAGGCGCGGAAGGTGCCGATGTTGGTCAACTGACGGCTGTTGATCGGCAGACGGCTGGATTCGTCCAGTTGCGCGTTCCAGCTGAGCAGCTCGCTCTCCTTGGCCTTGAGGTAGCCGTCGAGCAGGCGGAAGCGGTGCAGCCGGGCCAGGTCGTCGGCATCGAGGAAATGCACGCTGTTCTGGTCCAGGAACAGGCTGCGCTTGATGCGTCGGCCGCCGGATTCCTGCATGCCGCGCCAGTTCTTGAACGAGTCGGTGATGAAGCGCTTGGTGGGGATGGTGGTGATGGTCTTGTCCCAGTTCTGCACCTTCACCGTGTGCAGGGCGATGTCGATCACGTCACCGTCGGCGTTGAGCTGGGGCATCTCCACCCAGTCGCCGACGCGGATGATGTCGTTGGAGGTGATCTGCACGCTGGCCACCAGCGACAGCAGGGTGTCCTGGAAGATCAGCATCAGCACCGCGGCCATGGCGCCGAGGCCGGAGAGCAGGATCAGCGGCGAGCGGTCGATCAGGCTGGCCACCATGAGGATGGCGGCGATGGCGAACACGGCGATCTTCAGCACCTGCAGGTAGCCCTTGATCGGCCGCAGGTGGGCGTCGGGGCGGCGCTGGTAGAGGCCGTTGACGATATCCAGCACCGCGCTCAGGGCCAGCGCGAGGGTGAGGATGATGAAGGCGGCGCAGACATTGGTGACCACCGTCACCAGGGACGTCGGCAGGCCCGGGATGACCTTGACCCCGCTGGCCAGCACCAGGGCCGGTACCACGTTGGCCAGGCGCTTGATCAGGCCGTGGTCCTGCAGCTTGGCACCGCCGTTGAGGCCGGTGGCGACCAGGCGATAGAGCCCGCGCACGAGGATGCGCTTGACCATCCAGTTGGCCAGCCAGGCACCGAGCACCAGCAGGGTGGATGCGCAGAGGGTGAGGAGTTCGGGGTGGCCCTTCAGCCAGTCCATCCAGGTTGCCAGCTCGTGGGGCATATGCGGCTCCATGTCAGCGGTGGGATCGGGCCGGCCGTTGCGGCGGGCCTCCGGAGCTGGCGGACCTTAGCAAAAATGCGCCGCACGGCCCAGGCGACGTCTGTAAGGGGAGTTGTACGGCGGCGCCGGACTCGGGCGACCCCGTGCCCGTCGTCAGGGCTTGAAGGCGCCGATGAAGATGGCCGGGTCGACGCGCGTGTCGTTGAGGCTGACGTTCCAGTGCATGTGCGGCCCGGTGGCCCGGCCGGTGGCGCCGACACGCCCGACCACGGCGCCGCGCGGCAGCTGCTGGCCGAGTTTCACGTCCACCTTCGACATGTGGCAGAACATGCTGATCAGCCCCTGGCCATGGTCGACGAACACCGTCTTGCCGTTGAAGAAATAGTCGCCGATGAGCACCACCTTGCCCGCCGCCGGGGCCTTGATCGGCGTGCCGGCACCCACGGCGAAGTCCAGGCCCGAATGCGGGTTGCGCTCCTCGCCGTTGAAGAACCGGCGCAGGCCGAAGGGGCTGGATAACGGCCCGTTCACCGGCTTGTCGAACAGCAGGTTGCTCGGCGTGCCCGGGGTGAAGCTGCGGTAGGCGCGGGTCTGCTCGGCCAGTTCGCGATCGATGCGCTTGAGGTCCTCGGGCAGCGGGTTCACCTGGCGGGTGTTCTTCAGGGTGATGCGCTGTTCCTTGTAATGCTTCTTGCCGACGCTGAAGGCCAGGCTGCGGCCATCGCTCACCTGCACCTGCTGGGTGCCGGCGGGGGTACCGAGGGGGATGCCGACGATGGCGATCCAGTCGCGGCCTTCCTCCTTGACCACCAGCACCGGCTTGTCCTGGAAGCGCACCGTCGGTGCCTGGGCGCCCTGGCCCAGCTGCACCACGGCGACGCCGCCGGGCACCGGTTTGTGCAGCAGGCGGCTGATGAAGCCTTCGGCCTGGGCGGGGAGGGTGACGGCGAGGAGCAGGGCGAGCAGCAGGCGCATCTGTCAATCCAGCAGGGAAAGGGTGACCGGGGTGAGGTGGTTGTCTTCGACCCGCACGTCGAGCTCGCCCTCGCCCAGGCGGGCCTTGAGGCGCTGGCCGGGGCGGGTCTGGGCGGCGTTGCGGATGGCCTGGCCGCGCTCGTCGAGGAGGATGCTGTAGCCCCGGCCGAGCGTCGCCAGCGGGCTGACGACATTGAGCGTCTGCACCTGGCTCTGCAATTGCAGGCGGCGCTCCTTGAGGCCTTCCTGCATGGCCCGGGGCAGCCGCGCGGCGAGGCTGTCCAGGCGCTGGCGCAGCAGGCTCAGGGCCCGGCCCGGATGTTGCGCGGCCAGGCGGGTTTCCAGGCGCGCGAAGCGTTCCCGGCGGGTGCTCAGCTGGCGATCGAGGGCGCGTTGCAGGCGCATCTCCAGGTCGTCGAGGCGCTGGGCCTGCTGGCGCAGCCGTTCACCGGGGTGGCGCAGGCGGCGGGTCAGGCCCTCGACGCGCAGGTGGTGATGGGCGATCTGCTGCTGCATGCGCAGCACCAGGCGCCGCTGCAGGCTGTCCAGGCGCTGGCGCAGGCTGCTGGAATCCGGGGCCAGGAGTTCGGCGGCGGCGGAGGGCGTGGGCGCGCGGACGTCGGCGACGAAGTCGGCGATGGACACGTCCGTCTCATGGCCCACGGCGCTGACGATGGGCGTCTGGCAGGCCGCCACGGCGCGGGCCACGGCTTCCTCGTTGAAGCACCAGAGGTCTTCCAGCGAGCCGCCGCCCCGGGCCAGGATCAGCGCGTCGAAGCCCTGGGCATCGGCCCGCTCGATGGCACGGACGATCTGCGCGGTGGCCTCGCGGCCCTGCACGGCGGTGGGCACCAGGGTCAGTTCCACCTGCGGGGCGCGGCGGCGGAACACGCTGATGATGTCGCGGATCACCGCGCCCGTGGGCGAGCTGACGATGCCGATGCGCTGCGGGTGGGCCGGCAGTGGGCGCTTGGATTCGGCGTCGAACAGGCCTTCGGCGGCGAGCTTTTCCTTCAATGCCTCGAAGGCCAGGCGCAGGGCGCCGTCGCCGGCGGGCTCCACGGCGTCGGCGATCAACTGGTAGTCGCCACGGCCCTCGAACAGCGAGACCTTGCCGCGCACCTTCACCGCGAGGCCGTCACGCAGCGCCTGGCGCACCTTGGCGGCGTTCTGCCGGAACAGCGCGCAGCGCACCTGGGCCTGGCTGTCCTTGAGGGTGAAGTAGAGGTGGCCGGAAGCGGGCTTGGCCAGGTTGGAGATCTCGCCCTCCACCCAGACCTGGGGGAACACGTCCTCCAGCAGATGGCGGGCACGCTGGTTGAGCTGGCTGACGGTCAGCACCTCGCGGTCGAGGCCGAGCCGTTGGAAGGGGTCTTTGAACATGGACGGCATGATACGGGCGGCGAAGGTCCGCGCTCAATGCGCGCGGTTCAGTCTTCCACCCGCACCACGCGCACGGGGTAGCCGAGGCGATCGGCAAAGGCGGCGAGGAAGGCGCGATCGAAGCCGGCCTCGGTGCAGCCGTTGAAGATGAACGCCAGGTTGGAGAAGCCACAGGGCTGGAGGAAGAGGAAGCCGTTGATGTCGTCCTCGAAGCCGCATTCTGGGCAGGTGAAGTTGTCGGTCTCGCCCGGCCACCAGTTCTCCAGGCTCTCGAACAGCGGCTCGCCGATCTCGCGGCGGCAGTCCGGGCAGCCGGCCTCGCCGAGAAAGCCGCGTGCGGGGGTATAGATGCAGCGCTTGTCGACGATCTCCAGGCCGGTGCGCGGCTGGCCCAGCGGCACATGCGCGGGGTGTTCGGCGACCTTGCGGGCCCCCGGCGCGAGGGCGTGGACCATGCGGTTGCCGCCGCGGGCGAAGGCACTGGGCAGGGCCTCGACCACGTCCTGGCGGACCAGCCAGCGCAGCATGCGGCCTGCCAGGGCGTGATGGCCGGGCACGCTGGAGATCTGCGGGACGAGGATCAGTTGACGGGTTTCCACACGGGGCTCCGGGGGATCAGGGGCGCGCAGCTTAACCGCCAGTCGGCGGGCGTCAACCGCGAGGCGACGGAGTCGGTACTGTTTGCGTTAAGTGTTGCTAGAGGATTTGAGCCCAGTTGATTGCTGAGCTTTGCTGGTACTTCTGGTTTCGCCCACCCGGGCGAGTCCCTTTTCCAATCGTTGAAAAGGAACCAAAAAACTTGCCCCTCCATACGGGTCTGGCTGAAGCCAGACTTCCCTCGCTCCATCATCGTTCCAGGGGCACGCCGCGAAGGGCCATCCCTGGCCCATCGCGGCTCTCGCGACATCCATGTCGCTCAACCCCCTCCACGACGATTCGCTTGGCCTCCTGGGAAGGGGCGTTTGGCGGCTGCTTCAACGTTCTTCGCTCGAACCTCACATTGATGTGCCCACCAACCCAGCGCGCACGTGGTGGCGGCTTTTGTAGGATGGCGTAGAGCGAAGCGAAACTTATGCGGTGGAGGTGGCACAGGTCCATAAATGCCCGGAAACCACCGTACTTAAGCGTTTGCTTTAGAACCCCAACAGCGACGCAGATAAAGCCGCGGAGTCAGCCTGCGCCCAGTTGCTGGCAGAAGTGCTCCACCAGGCCCTGGCTCAGGGGCGTGCCATCGTGGCGCCAGGCCAGGGCGACCTGGCTGTCGCAGTCGGCATCGGCCAGCGCCAGGAAGCGCACCCCGGCAGGCGCGATGGCGCGCATCGAGGCCGGCACCAGGGCGACGCCGATACCGGCTTCGATCAGCTGCAGCTGGCTGGTCTTGCGCGACACGGCGCGGGCCGCACGGGGAAAGAAGCCCTGGCGAAGGCACAGCTCGGCGGCGCGGTAGCTCAGGCCGCCGCGCTGCATGTGCGGCACCGAGACGAAGGGTTCGTCCGCCAGGCGGGCGAGGGCGACCGGTCGTTCCTCGGCGGCCAGCGGGTGGTCGGCGGCGACGGCGAGCAGCAGGGCTTCACGGTATAGCGGCTGCAGGGCGAGCCCGGGGTACTGGCGCAGCACCGGCAGGCGCAGCAGGCACACATCCAGGCGGCCTTCCTGCAGGTCGGCCAGCTGTTGCTCGGAGGATTGCTGGACGATGTCCAGGTTCACCCCCGGGTGCAGGTCCAGGTAGCTGCGCAGGGGCGCCTGCAGCGGCGCGGCCAGGGGCACCGAGCTGGAATGGCTTAGGCGCAGGGTGCCGTGCTGGCCCTGGCCGACCTGGCGGGCCAGGTCGGCGGCGGCTTCCAGGTCCTGCAGCAGCCGTTGCGCCATTGGGTGGAAGGCGCGCCCTGCCGGTGTCAGCTCGACCTGGCGGGGGCCGCGCTCCAGCAGGGGGGTGGCCAGGTGGGTCTCCAGCTCGCGCATCTGCCGGCTGAGGGCCGACTGGGCGATGAACAGGCGTTCTGCGGCACGGCTGAAGCTGCCGCTCTCGACGATCGCGATGAAGGTGCGCAGTTGTCGTAATGAGATCACGGGGGCTCCTGCCATGCTTTTTGGAGATGGGATGAGGGCGTGGATTGTATTGGTCCCGTGCCCGCCGCGCTCGCTAGATTGGAGGCCTTCCCCTGCCGAGCGCCGTTCCATGAGTGTCGAAAGCCTGTTCGCCCTGCTGTCGTTTTCGCCCACCGACTGGTTGCTCATCGCCGGCGCCATCGCCCTGGCCTATGTGGTGTTCGGCATCGCCGGCTTCGGCACGGCACTGGTGGCCGGGCCGTTGCTGGTGAGCAGCCTGCCCATGGCGCGGATCATTGCGCTGCTGGTGCTGCTGGATTTCGTCGCATCCGCCGGCAGCTGGTTTACGGCGCGCCAGGCGGTGGCTGGGAGCGAGCTGCGCCGGCTGTTGCCCTGCATGGCGCTGGGCTGCGCCGTCGGTGCCTACGGGCTGGTGAACCTGGATGCCGAACTGCTGATGCTGCTGTTCGGCCTGTTCGTCTGCGCCTATGCCATCTGGTCGCTGTTCCTGCAGCCGGTGCGCCAGGCACCGATGAAGCCCCTCTGGGGGGTGCCCTTCGGTGTCTTCGGCGGCACCCTCGGGGCGCTGTTCGGTAGCGGCGGCTTCCTCTATGCGCTGTACCTCAGCGGCCGTCTGCCCGAGAAGGAGCAGATCCGCGCCACCCAGAGCGCGTTGATCGGCTGCAGCACCCTGGTGCGCCTGGGGCTGTTCGTCCTGGCCGGGCTCTACGCCGACTGGCAGATCCTGCTGCTCGCCCTGAGCCTGCTGCCGGCCATGGCGCTGGGGCTGTGGACAGGCCGGCGCCTGACCTTGCGCCTCTCCCGCGAGGCCTTCGTGCGGCTGGTCACCTGGCTGGTGCTGTGCAGCGGCGTGGCGCTGGTGGCGCGCTACCTGGCGCTGCAGCCTTGAGGGGCGCACCGCCCGCTGCGCCACTGAAGCGGGCGGCGCGGGACTAGAACAGCTCCAGCGGGTATTGGATGCGCAGGCGCGTCTGGTCGATGGAGGCGTCCGCGTAGGCGCGGTTGCTGCGGTGCCAGATCTGCGTGGCGCGCAGGTGCAGGTTCTTCAGCGGGCCACGGGAGAAGGTGTAGCCGAGGTCCAGGTCCAGCTCGTGGTGCTTGCCGTCGCGACCGTAGAGCCCGTGGTAGATGCTGTGGCCGGGGGCATGGCTGCCGTCTGCGCCCCAACCCCGCTGGTAGCGCAGGGCCAGGTTCAGCTCGGGCAGGCCCAGCCAGTTCAGGCGCTGGTCATAGCGAAGCTGCCAGGAGCGCTCGCGAGGGCCGTTGAAGTCCGAATACGCAGCGGCGTTGGCCAGGACGATCGACTGGCTGCTCTGCCCATCACCGAAGCCGATGTAGTCGAAGGGCGTGTCCGAGACGTTGCGCTGGTAGGCCAGGGTCAGGCGGTGCGGGCCCTGGCGGTAGGCGATGGCGTGGGAGCCGATCAGGTTGTCGATGGGGCCGAACAGCGAGTCGCCACTGTCGCGGGTGCGGTAGAGGTCGAAGCTGTTGCTCAGGGTGCCTGCGCCCAGCGCCCGTTCATGGCCCAGGTGCAGGTAGTGCTGGGTCCAGACGTCCTCCAGCTGCGCCAGGTAGTAGGAGAGGCTCCAGGGCCCGCCTCGATGACTGGCGCCCAGGTAGCTGGCGCCGTGGATATCGATGCCGTGCCGCTCCGGCCGCCCGTACACCGTTGAGATGGCACCACGGCTCTTGCTCTCGGTGGGGCCGGACAGCGCGGTGAAGCGCGCCGCCTCCAGTTTCAGCCCGGCCCAGTCACCCTGCAGGTGCAGGCCGTGGGCCATGCCGGGAATGATCCGGCTGTTGTCCGCCGCCAGCACGGGCGCCTGGGTGCTGAAGTTGCCGTACTTGAGCTGCGCATCGGCGATTTTCAGCTTGAAGGCGCCGCCGGCCTTGCCGTGGCTGTCTCGCGGGTGGCCCTGGCCGTCCACTGCCAGGGTGCCCGTGCCGGTGCGCCCGCCGCCGCTGTCGAGCTTGAACGCGGCCATGGCGAAGGCATCGACACCCAGGCCGATGAGACCGGGCGTGAAGCCCGAGTGGTAATGCAGTTGTACGGATTGCCCCCATTCCTGGCGGTAGCCGTTGCGTTCGTCGCGGGGTTTGTAGCGGTTGCGCCCGGCGTTGTTCGGGCCGTCGCGAAAGTCGCGGGCAAAGTACTGGTTGTCGAAGAACAGGCGGGCGTCGCCCTGGGCGAGGACGTCGCTCCAGGAGGTCTCCTGCGCCTGGCTGTGGCAGGCGAGGGCAGTCAACAGTGGCAGGCAGAGGGGGAGGGCGAGGCGATTCACGAACATGGTGTCGCTCCTTCTTACCGAGGCTACGGCTCCCTGCGTCGGGGGGTACCTTCCATGGCGGGCCGCGGCGTCACCCACCGCGGCCCGGGTGGGCGTCACTCCAGGGCGAGGTTGCTTCTCACCTCGCGCCGGGCGTGCTCGAAGTCACGCAGGGCGCCGGGGTTCTTCAGCAGTTCGTTGGCGAGTACCGCCGCGGATATGCGCCCGCCTTCCAGGTCGGTGGGGTAGTGCACGCCCGCCACCACGCGGCTTTGCGCGGCTGCTGCGGCCCGGGCGAAGAGTTCGGCGCGGTGCTCCGGCACCATCTTGGCCAGCAGGATGGCGGTGAGGTAGGCGTCCATGGTGTGGCCGCTGGGGTAGGACTCGCCCATGGGGGGCGGCAGTATCGGCTTCACCTCCTGGCTGAGTTCGTAGGGGCGGGGGCGGGCGAAGTGGTGCTTGGCGGGCATCAGCGTCTGCTCCAGGTCCACCAGCACGCGGCGGAAGAAGTGCGCGGTCTGCGGGTGCCGCTCGACGGTGAACGCCGCCCCGAGGATGCCCTGGGCGAAGGGGAAGGCCGCGTCGTCGAGGTGGTCGTCGCGTTTGGCCTGCTCCACCTGCTGCGGGGTGCGCTCGCGCTGGACGAGCAGCACGGTATCGAGGTCGAGCCGGTCGTCGGCGGTGCCGGCGGGTGGCGGCGGTGGCAGATACTCCGCGAGCTCCAGTGTCCGTTGCGGCAGGTAGGGCATGAGTTCCGGCTGCGTGGCCTGGGTGGTCGGACTCAGGATCAGCAGCAGGGTGGCGAAAAGGGGCAAGGGGGAACGGGTCATGGCGATGTCCTTTCCTCGGGGCGAACGGGGGTCGCCGCTTGATGGGCGGTGGTGGTGAGCGGGCGGGAGGTCTGGGGGCGCCTGGGGGCGGTGCGCGCGGGGCGCTCGGTGCTGCGGGGGAGTGGTGCGGGGATGGAGCCTGGCAGGGTGGGGCGGTCGCGGATCGCCGGTGCTGCGCTTGCGGCGGAACCAGGCACGGCCGTTGCGTTGCCCAGGGGGATCGGCCAGCGTCGAGTCGGCGGGTGACGGATGGAGGGCAAGGGGCTGGCGCATGGTTCCCACTCTTTATTCTTGTCGTTATCGGCGTCGGCGAATGCGCCCCGCCTGGGGCGCAGCGTCACGACGGAGTATCGGAAGGCCCGGCGCGGCGCCGCTATCCTGCAGATGCGGGATGGCACTCCATCGGAAAGGGTGGTACGGCAGTGAAGAAGGTGAGGCCGAGGGTAACGGTTTCATTGAGCGCGCCATCACAGCTGAGATATAATGCCGCGCTTCCAATTTTCCCGCCTGGGAGCCCCGCCATGCTGCGCATCAGCCAAGAAGCCCTCACCTTCGACGACGTACTCCTGATCCCGGGGTATTCCGAGGTCCTGCCGAAGGACGTCAGCCTCAAGACCCGCCTGACGCGCGGCATCGAACTGAACATCCCCCTGCTGTCCGCCGCGATGGATACCGTGACCGAAGCCCGCCTGGCCATCGCTATGGCGCAGGAAGGCGGCATCGGCATCATCCACAAGAACATGACCATCGAGCAGCAGGCTGCCGAGGTCCGCAAGGTGAAGAAGTTCGAGGCCGGCGTGGTCAAGGACCCGATCACCATCGAGGCCGACGCCACCGTGCGCGACCTGTTCGAGCTGACCCGCCAGCACAACATCTCCGGTGTACCGGTGCTGTCCAACGGTGATCTGGTGGGCATCGTCACCTCCCGTGACGTGCGCTTCGAGAACCGCCTGGACGCCCGCGTCCGCGAGGTGATGACGCCCAAGGAGCGGCTCGTCACCGTCAAGGAAGGCGCCGACAAGAACACTGTCCGCGAGCTGCTGCACAAGCACCGCATCGAGAAGGTCCTGATCGTCGACGACGCCTTCAGCCTGAAGGGCATGATGACCGTCAAGGACATCGAGAAGGCCAAGGCCTACCCGCTGGCCAGCAAGGACGACCAGGGTCGCCTGCGCGTCGGCGCCGCCGTCGGCACCGGTGCCGATACCGGTGATCGCGTCACCGCGCTGGTCAACGCCGGTGTCGACGTGATCATCGTCGACACCGCCCACGGCCACTCCAAGGGCGTGATCGACCGCGTCCGCTGGGTCAAGCAGACCTTCCCCGAGGTGCAGGTGATCGGCGGCAACATCGCCACCGGCGAGGCGGCCAAGGCCCTGGCCGAAGCCGGCGCCGATGCGGTCAAGGTCGGTATCGGCCCGGGCTCCATCTGCACCACCCGTATCGTCGCGGGCGTCGGCGTGCCGCAGATCTCCGCGGTCGCCAACGTCGCCGCCGCCCTGGCCGGTACCGGCGTCCCGCTGATCGCCGATGGCGGCATCCGCTTCTCCGGTGACCTGTCCAAGGCCATCGTCGCCGGCGCCTCCGCGGTGATGATCGGCTCCATGCTGGCCGGTACCGAAGAGGCGCCGGGCGAGGTCGAGCTGTTCCAGGGCCGTTCCTACAAGGCCTACCGCGGCATGGGTTCGCTGGGTGCGATGGCCCAGGCCCAGGGTTCTTCCGACCGCTACTTCCAGGACTCCTCCGCCGGTGCCGAGAAGCTCGTCCCGGAAGGCATCGAAGGCCGCGTGCCCTACAAGGGCGCCATGTCCGCGATCGTCCACCAGCTGATGGGCGGCCTGCGCGCCTCCATGGGCTACACCGGCTGCGCCACCATCGAGGAGATGCGCACCAAGCCGGAATTCGTGCGCATCACCGGGGCCGGCATGGCCGAGTCCCATGTGCATGACGTGCAGATCACCAAGGAAGCGCCCAACTACCGCGTAGGTTAAGGGGCCGCGTAACAGGTGCCGGAAGCTGGAAGCTGGAGGACGGAAGCATGACTTTCGCCCTGCACTTCCAGCTTCCGGCTTTCCGCTTCAAGCTCTTTCCGAAGGAAAGCTCATGGCTCATCAAGATATCCACGCCCACCGCATCCTGATCCTCGACTTCGGCTCCCAGTACACCCAGCTGATCGCCCGTCGCGTGCGCGAGATCGGCGTGTACTGCGAGATCCACCCGTTCGACATGGAAAACGATGCCATCCGCGCCTTCGCGCCCAAGGGCATCATCCTGGCCGGCGGCCCGGAGTCGGTGCACGAGGCCAACAGCCCGCGCGCCCCGCAGGCGGTGTTCGATCTCGACGTTCCGCTGTTCGGCATCTGCTATGGCATGCAGACCATGGCCGAGCAGCTCGGCGGCAAGGTGCAGGGTTCCGACCTGCGTGAGTTCGGCTATGCCCGTGTCGACGTGGTCGGCAAGGCCCGCCTGCTCGACGGCATCGAGGACCATGTCGACGCGGACGGCTTGCTGGGCCTGGACGTGTGGATGAGCCACGGCGACAAGGTCACCGCCATGCCCGAGGGCTTCCACATCCTCGCCAGCACCCCGAGCTGCCCGATCGCCGCCATGGCCGATGACGCGCGTGCCTACTACGGCGTGCAGTTCCACCCGGAAGTGACCCACACCAAGCAGGGCGGTCGCATCCTCTCCCGTTTCGTGCTGGACATCTGCGGCTGCGAAGCCCTGTGGACCCCTTCCAACATCGTCAACGACGCCATCGCCACCGTGCGCGCCCAGGTGGGCAGCAACAAGGTGCTGCTGGGCCTGTCCGGCGGTGTCGACTCCTCCGTGGTCGCAGCCCTGCTGCACAAGGCCATCGGCGACCAGCTGACCTGTGTCTTCGTCGACAACGGCCTGCTGCGCCTGCACGAGGGTGACCAGGTGATGGCCATGTTCGCCGAGAACATGGGCGTCAAGGTGATCCGCGCCAACGCCGAGGAACTGTTCCTGGGCCGCCTGGCCGGTGTCTCCGACCCGGAAGAGAAGCGCAAGATCATCGGTCGCACCTTCATCCAGGTGTTCGACGAGGAAGCCACCAAGCTCAAGGACGTGAAGTTCCTCGCCCAGGGCACCATCTACCCGGACGTGATCGAGTCGGCCGGCGCGAAGACCGGCAAGGCCCACGTGATCAAGTCCCACCACAACGTCGGTGGCCTGCCGGAAGACATGCAGTTCGAGCTGGTCGAGCCGCTGCGCGAGCTGTTCAAGGACGAGGTGCGCAAGATCGGCCTCGAACTGGGCCTGCCCTACGACATGGTCTACCGCCACCCGTTCCCGGGCCCGGGCCTGGGCGTGCGCATCCTCGGCGAGGTGAAGAAGGAGTACGCCGACCTGCTACGCCGCGCGGACCACATCTTCATCGAGGAGCTGCGTGCCTTCGACTGGTACCACAAGACCAGCCAGGCCTTCGTGGTGTTCCAGCCGGTGAAATCGGTCGGCGTGGTCGGTGACGGCCGTCGCTACGCCTGGGTCGTCGCCCTGCGTGCCGTGGAAACCATCGACTTCATGACCGCGCGCTGGGCGCACCTGCCCTACGAGCTGCTGGAGAAGGTCTCCAACCGCATCATCAACGAGATCGAAGGCATCTCCCGCGTCACCTACGACGTGTCGAGCAAGCCGCCGGCGACCATCGAGTGGGAATGACGGCGCGCGCCTGAAGGCCAGCGTCGGAGGCGCGGACCGCATGCGGTCCGCGCCTTTTTCATATCTGCCCCGGCTTCCTCTCATCTGCCGCAGCAACCTGTCGCAGCCTTTTCTTGAGAATGAAGCGCAGTTGGTCCGTATAATCGTTTCCGATTATTGCTGAGTTGATAGGAGTGGCTTATGTCGGCACGTCTCGTAACTGCGTTGGCCCGCGCCTGCGGCGCGGGTGTTCTGTCCCTCGGCCTGCTGCTGCCCCTGGCGGCTCGGGCCGACGACGCAGTGACCCTGACTCTGTACAACGGGCAGCACGAAGCGACCGGCAAGGCCGTCGCCGAGGCCTTCACCAAAGCCACCGGCATCCAGGTGCGCATCCGCAAGGGCGGTGGTGGCCAGTTGGCCAACCAGATCGCCGAGGAGGGCGAGCGCTCGCCCGCCGACATCATCTACACCGAAGAGGCACCACCGCTGATCAAGCTGGCCGGCCAGGGCCTGCTGGCCAAGGTGGACGACAGTGCCCTGAAGCAGGTCGAGCCGCAGTTCGCCGACCCCGCCGGCAACTGGATCGGCGTCACCTCGCGCGTGCGCGTGCTGGCCTACAACCCCGAGGAGCTGGGCGACCAGCCCCTGCCGCAGAGCGTGCTCGAGGTGGCCGACCCGGAGTGGAGCGGCAAGATCGCCTTCGTGCCCAGCAGCGGTGAGTTCCTCGGCCAGGTGGCCGCCATCATCAAGCTCCAGGGCCGCGAGAAGGCCGAGGAGTGGTTGACCGGCCTCAAGGCCTTCGGCTCCACCTACACCAACAACGTCATCGCCATGAAGGCGGTGGAGAACGGCGAAGTCGCCGCCGCACTGATCAACAGCTACTACTGGATGGCCCTGAAGAAGGAGAAGGGCGAGCTCAAGAGCAAGCTGCACTACTTCGCCGACGGCGATGCCGGCGGCCTGGCCAGCGTGTCCGGCGTGGCGGTGGTGAAGGCCAGCAAGCACCCGAAGGAGGCCCAGCAGTTCGTCGCCTTCATGCTCAGCGAAGAGGGCCAGAAGGCCATCCTCAGCCAGTCCGCCGAGTACCCGGTGAACCAGAAGGTGCCGGCCGACCCGCTGCTCAAGCCCTATGACCAGCTGCGCCCGCCCAAGCTCACCGCCGCCGACATCGGCCTGGCGGAAGACGCCCTTGAGCTGGAGCGCGAGGTCGGGCTGAACTGATGCAATCCGAAGTCCTGGACCCGGCCCTGGCGGCCTCGGCGTCGAAACCCCTCGGCCGCCGTCGCCGCACCCCGCCCATCTGGCTGCAGGTGCCGGTCCTGGCATTGCTGCTGGTCGCCGCGCTGCCCCTGTTCTACGTCGCCGTGCGCAGCTGGGAGTCCGGCTGGCACACCGCCTGGCAACTGCTGTGGCGCCCTTTCGTGTTCCACCTGCTGGCCAACACCATGAAGCTGATGGTGCTGGTGACCGCCGGTTGCGTGCTGCTCGGCCTGGCGCTGGCCTGGTTGGTGGAACGCAGCGACCTGCGCTGGCGCCGCCAGTGGAACGTGCTGCTGTGCCTGCCGTTCGCGATCCCGGCCTTCGTCGCCGGCTTCTCGTGGATTTCCATCAGCCCGGTGTTCGAAGGCCTCGGCGGCACGGCGCTGGTGATGATCCTGTCCAAGTACCCGCTGATCTACCTGCCGGTGGTGGCGACCCTGCGCAACCTCGACCCGGCGCTGGAAGAGTCCGCGCGCATGCTCGGCTACACCCGGCGCCAGGTGTTCTGGCGGGTGACCCTGCCGCTGCTGCGGCCGACCCTGATGGGCACCGGGCTGCTGGTGGCGCTGCACATGCTGGTGGAGTTCGGCGCGCCGTCGATCATGCGCTACCAGACCTTCACCACCGCCATCTACCAGCAGTTCGAGCTGGAATTCAGCAACGCCAACGCGGCGATGCTCTCGGCGCTGCTGCTGGCCCTGTGCATGCTGATGATGGGCATGGAGCTGCGCCTGCGCGGGCGCGGCTTCGCCCGTACCGGGCAAGGCGTGGCGCGGCGTACCGCGCCGGTGCGCCTGGGGCTGTGGGACTGGCCGATCCAGGCGCTGCTGGTGGCACTGGTGGTGGTCGGCTCGGGCACGCCGTTGGCCATGCTCGGCTTCTGGATCCACGAGGGCAGCTCGGCCGCCTTCCCGCTGATGGACATCCTGCGCACCCTGGGGGCGTCGCTGTACCTGTCCTTCGGCGGCGCGCTGATCAGTTGCCTGCTGGCATTGCCGGTGGGGCTGGTGGTGGTGCGCTACCACGGGCGCCTGGCGCGCCTGGCCGAGCGCCTGCCTTTCCTGCTGCACGCGTTGCCGGGGCTGGTGATCGCGCTGTCCCTGGTGTTCTTCGCCCTGGGGTATGCGCCGGCGCTCTACCAGACCACGCTGCTGCTGCTGGTGGCCTATGCCTTGCTGTTCATGCCGATGGCCCAGTCGCCCATCCGCGTGGCGCTGGAAAAGGCCTCGCCGCAGCTGGAGGAGGCCGCGCGCACCCTCGGCCAGACGCCGTTCCGGGCCTTCCTGCGGGTGACCCTGCCGATCATCTTCCCGGCCATAGGCGCCGGCTTCGTGCTGGTGTTCCTCGATTGCATGAAGGAGCTGACGGCCACGCTGATCCTCGGCCCGACCGGCCTGGACACCCTGGCCACCGCCGTCTGGTCGCACACTGCCAACCTGGAGTACGCCGCCGCCGCGCCCTATGCCGCGCTGATCGTGCTGGTGTCCGGGCTGCCGGTGTACCTGCTGACCACCCGTGCCTACCTGGGGCGCAACCGCTAGGCGGCTGTGGCATCTGGCCACGGCCCGGCGCTGCCCTGATGCAAGGGGGCTGTGCCAGAATGTGCCACCCGTGAGCCGGCCCATGCAGGCCGGCCTTCCTGTCGCCGCAGAGCGACAACGCACCGCCTGATGGCCCCGCGAAGCATTACTCACAGGAGCCTGGATTCCGTGTCATTCACCCGCAGACAGATTCTCGGCGGCCTGGTCGGCCTCGGCGTGGTCGGCCTGGGCGCCGGCGGCACCCGCTATTGGCTGGGCCGCAACCTCGATGCCAAGACCCACGACTACGAGCTGATCGCAGCGCCCCTGGACCTGGAACTGGTGTCCGGCCACGTCACCCCGGCCTGGGCCTATGGCGGCCAGGCGCCGGGCGTGGAGCTGCGTTCACGCCAGGGCGACTGGCTGCGCGTGCGCTTCATCAACAAGCTCGACGAGCCCACCACCGTCCACTGGCACGGCATCCGCCTGCCTCTGGAGATGGACGGCGTGCCCTACGTCTCGCAGCTGCCGGTGCTGCCGGGCGAATACTTCGACTACCGCTTCCGCACCGATGACGCCGGCAGCTTCTGGTACCACCCGCACCTGTCCAGCGCCGAGCAGCTGGGGCGCGGCCTGGTCGGCCCGCTGATAGTCGAGGAGCGCGAGCCCAGCGGCTTTCGTCACGAGCGCGTGCTCAGCCTGAAGACCTGGCACGTGGACGAGGAGGGCGCCTTCACCCAGTTCAGCGTGCCCCGCGAGGCGGCCCGCGAAGGCACCCGTGGGCGCCTGACCACCATCAACGGCACGCCGGCACCGACCCTGGAGCTGCCCGCCGGGCAGGTGGTGCGCCTGCGCCTGCTGAACCTCGACAGCACCATCACCTACCGCCTCAACATGCCGGGCGCGGAGGTGCGCATCTATTCGCTGGACGGCCACCCCATCGCACCGCGCGAGCTGGGCAAGGAGTATTGGCTTGGCCCGGGCATGCGCATCGAGCTGGCGCTCAAGGTGCCCGCCGCCGGCCAGGAACTGCCGCTGCGCAACGGGCCGCTGCGCCTGGCGACGCTGAAAAGCATCGCCACCGAGGAGGCCGCCGGCGACTGGCCGCCCGCGCTGCCGGCCAACCCGGTGCCGGAGCCGGACCTGGAAAAGGCCGAGACCCTCAGCTTCAAGTTCGAATGGGCCGCGACCCTGACCAGCGCCGCCGGCCGGCCGAGCAACTACTGGCAGATCAACGGCAAGGCCTGGGACATCCAGGACAAGACCTGCGCCGACCGCCCCATCGCCACATTGAAGAAGGGCGGCCACTACATCTTCGAGCTGCGCAACATGGCCCAGTACCTGCACCCGATCCACCTGCACGGCATGGCTTTCAAGGTGATCGGCTCGGACCGCAAGGACATCATTCCCTACTTCACCGACACCTACCTGCTGGGCAAGAACGAGACCGCGCGCATCGCCCTGGTGGCCGATAACCCCGGCGTGTGGATGTTCCATTGCCACGTCATCGACCACATGGAGACCGGCCTGATGGCCGCGATCGAGGTGGCCTGAGATGCGCCAGCCGATGATCGTCGACCGCAGCCGTGACGAGGACTTCATGCGTGAGGCCCTGGCCCTCGCCGCACAAGGCGCGGCCCTAGGCGAGGTGCCGGTCGGCGCCGTGCTGGTGCAGGACGGCCAGGTGATCGGGCGCGGCTTCAATTGCCCGATTTCCCGGCACGATCCCAGTGCCCACGCCGAGATGGTCGCCATCCGCGATGCGGCGCTGGCGCTGGAAAACTATCGCCTGGTGGGCAGTACGCTGTACGTGACCCTGGAGCCCTGCAGCATGTGCGCCGGGCTCATCGTCCATTCACGCGTGGCGCGCGTGGTCTATGGCGCCACCGAGCCCAAGGCGGGGGTGGCGATCAGCCGTGGCCAGTTCTTCACCCAGGACTTCCTCAACCACCGGGTGCTGGTGGAGGGCGGGGTACTGGCGGGGGAGTGCGGCGCGATCCTCAGCGAGTTCTTCAAGGCGCGGCGTTCGCCGAAGGGCTGAACGCCGCGCCGTACGCTGTCAGAGCGGCGGGGTGTCTTCGCTGGGCTTGCGCTTGTCGATGCCGGGGACGTGCAGGTTGCTTTCGGCCACCTGCGAGCCTTCCATCTGCGGCTGGGTCACCCAGGTGAGGATGTCGTAGTAGCGGCGGATGTTCTGCACGAAGTGCACGGTTTCGCCGCCACGGGCATAGCCGTAGCGGGTCTTGCGGTACCACTGCTTCTGCGACAGGCGCGGCAGCATCTGCTTCACGTCCAGCCACTTGTTCGGGTTCAGGCCCTCGGCCTCGGCCAGCTTGCGCGCGTCCCCCAGGTGGGCGATGCCGATGTTGTAGGCGGCCAGGGCGAACCAGGTGCGGTCCGGCTCCAGCAGCTCATCGGCCAGGCCCTGCTTGATCATGCCGAAGTACTTGCTGCCGCCGACGATGCTCTGCTTGGGGTCCAGGCGGTTGGCCACGCCCATGGCCTTGGCGGTGTCCTGGGTCAGCATCATCAGGCCGCGCACACCGGTCTTGGAGGTGGCGGTCGGTTGCCAGAGGGATTCCTGGTAGCCGATGGCGGCCAGCAGGCGCCAGTCCACCTGGTTGTCCTGGGAGGCCTGGCGGAAGTGCTGCTCGTACTTGGGCAGGCGCTGCTGCAGGTGCTTGGCGAAGGTGTAGGCGCCGACGTAGCCGAGTACGTCGACATGGCCGTAGTAGCGATCCTTGAGGCGCTGCAGGGTGCCGTTTTCCTTGGCCTTGTCGAGGAAGCCGTTGACCTCGCCGAGCAGGCTGTCGTCCTCGCCGGGCGCGACGGCCCAGGCCAGGTTGCTGGCGTCGCCCAGGTCGAAGGCGACGCGCACGTTGGGGAAGTAGACCTGGTTCATCGCCAGTTCGTTGGAGTCCACCAGGGTCAGGTCGATCTGCCCTTCGTCGACCATGCGCAGCAGGTCGACGATCTCGACTTCGTCGGACTCCTCGTACTTCAGCTCCGGGTACTGCACCTTGAGCGCGGCCAGTTGCTCGGCATGGCTGCTGCCCTTGAGCACCAGGATGCGCTGGCCGACGAGGTCTTCCGGGCGGGTAGGGCGGCGCTCGCCATTGCGGTAGATGACCTGCGGCGTGACTTCCAGGTATGGGTGGGAGAAGCGCGACTCGTGCTGGCGCGCATCGCTGGCGACGAGGCCGGCGGCGGCGAGCACCGGGCCGTTGGCCTGGCCGAGGCGGGCGAAGAGGTCGTCGAGGTTGTCGGCTGTCTCGATCTGCAGCTCGACGCCCAGGTCATCGGCGAAGCGTTTCACCAGTTCGTACTCGAAGCCGGTTTCGCCGTTGCGGTCCTGGAAATAGGTGGCCGGGCTGTTGCGGGTGACCACGCGTAGCACACCCTCCTCCTGAATGCGCTCGAGGGTGGACGGCTGTTTGCAGCCTCCGAGCAGCAGGAGGATTCCGGTCGCCAATAGCCAGAAGGCACGACGCTTGCGGAACACGGGTGGGGTGAACATCGGCGCAGTATACGCAAACCCCGATCCTTGCCATATCTCGACAGTGGAAATCTTCTCTGCTAGCCGCAGGCCCCCGGGGGTGGGCGTTTGCGGCCGATGCGCGCTCGCCCTGCCGCTCCTCGGAAGGCCGCTTCGAGCGGTACGGCACGGGTGCCGGAATCAGGTGCTTTGCGCTAGAATGCACGGCCTCTAAGCACACCCCTTCCCAGAGGCTGTCCAGAAGATGTTGATCCTGCGCGGTGCCCCCGCCCTTTCCGCCTTTCGCCACGGCAAACTGCTCGAGCAACTGACCCAGAAGGTTCCCGCCGTCACCGGTCTCTACGCCGAGTTCGCCCACTTTGCCGAAGTCACCGGCGTTCTTACCGCCGACGAGGAAAAGGTCCTGGCGCGCCTGCTCAAGTACGGGCCCAGCGTCCCGGTGCAGGAGCCGTCCGGCCGCCTGTTCCTGGTCCTGCCGCGCTTGGGCACCATCTCGCCCTGGTCGAGCAAGGCAACCGACATCGCCCGCAACTGCGGCCTGGCCAAGATCGAGCGCATCGAGCGCGGCATCGCCTACTACGTCGCCGGCCAGTTCTCCGACACCGAGGCGCAACTGATCGCCAGCGCGCTGCACGACCGCATGACCCAGCTGGTGCTGGGCGCCCTGGAAGAGGCCTCCGGCCTGTTCAGCCACGCGCAGCCCAAGGCGCTGACCGTGGTCGACATCCTCGGCGGTGGCCGCGATGCCCTGGCCCGCGCCAACGTCGAGCTGGGCCTGGCCCTGGCCGATGACGAGATCGACTACCTGGTGAAGAGCTTCAACGAGATGGGGCGCAACCCCCATGACGTCGAGCTGATGATGTTCGCCCAGGCCAACTCCGAGCACTGCCGCCACAAGATCTTCAACGCCAGCTGGGACATCGACGGCCAGGCGCAGGAGAAGAGCCTGTTCGGCATGATCAAGAACACCTACGAGATGAACCGCGAAGGCGTGCTGTCCGCCTACAAGGACAACGCGTCGGTCATCGAGGGCTTCACCGCCGGGCGCTTCTTCCCCAACCCGGAGACCCGCCAGTACGGGGCGACCGAGGAGCCGGTGCACATCCTGATGAAGGTGGAGACCCACAACCACCCGACCGCCATCGCTCCCTTCCCCGGTGCTTCCACCGGCTCCGGCGGCGAGATCCGCGACGAAGGTGCCACCGGTCGTGGCGCCAAGCCCAAGGCGGGCCTGACCGGGTTCACCGTCTCCAACCTGCAGATCCCCGGTTTCGAGCAGCCCTGGGAGAAGCCCTACGGCAAGCCCGAGCGCATCGTCACCGCGCTGGACATCATGATCGAGGGCCCGCTGGGCGGCGCCGCGTTCAACAACGAGTTCGGACGTCCCGCGCTGAACGGCTACTTCCGTACCTTCGAGCAGGCCATCGACACCCCCCACGGTGAAGAAGTGCGCGGCTACCACAAGCCGATCATGCTCGCCGGCGGCATGGGCAACATCCGCGCCGAGCACGTGCAGAAAGGCGAGATCTCGGTCGGCGCCAAGCTGATCGTCCTCGGTGGCCCGGCCATGCTCATCGGCCTGGGCGGTGGCGCCGCTTCCTCCATGGCCACCGGTGCCAGCTCCGCCGACCTGGACTTCGCCTCCGTCCAGCGCGACAACCCGGAAATGGAGCGCCGTTGCCAGGAAGTGATCGACCGTTGCTGGCAGCTGGGTGCCGAGAACCCCATCAAGTTCATCCATGACGTGGGTGCCGGCGGCATCTCCAACGCCCTGCCGGAACTGATCAACGACGGTGGCCGTGGCGGCCGTTTCGAACTGCGCGCCGTGCCCAACGACGAGCCGGGCATGAGCCCGCTGGAAATCTGGTGCAACGAGTCCCAGGAACGCTACGTGATGTCGGTGGACGCCGCCGACTTCGAGCGCTTCAAGGCCATCTGCGAACGTGAGCGCTGCCCCTTCGCGGTGGTCGGCGAGGCCATCGAGGAGCCGCACCTGACCGTCGCCGACAGCCACTTCGGCAACAAGCCGGTGGACATGCCGCTCAACGTCCTGCTGGGCAAGCCGCCGCGCATGCACCGCAGCGTGACCCGCGAAGCCGAGCAGGGCGATGACTTCGATGCCGCCAGCGTCGACATCGCCGACGCGGTCAGCCGTGTGCTGCACCACCCGGCCGTGGCCAGCAAGAGCTTCCTGATCACCATCGGCGACCGCACCATCACCGGCCTCGTGGCTCGCGACCAGATGGTCGGCCCGTGGCAGGTGCCGGTGGCCGACTGCGCCGTCACCGCCACCAGCTTCGACGTCTACACCGGCGAGGCGATGGCCATGGGCGAGCGCACCCCGCTGGCCCTGCTGGACGCCCCGGCCTCGGGCCGCATGGCGGTGGGCGAGACCATCACCAACCTGGCGGCGGCACGCATCGAGAAGATTTCCGACATCCGCCTGTCCGCCAACTGGATGGCCGCCGCTGGCCACCCGGGCGAGGACGCGCGCCTGTATGACACGGTCAAGGCCGTGGGCATGGAGCTGTGCCCGGCGCTGGGCATCACCATCCCGGTGGGCAAGGACTCCATGTCGATGAAGACCCGCTGGCAGGACGAGGGCGTGGACAAGTCCGTGACCTCGCCGCTGTCCCTGGTGATCTCCGGCTTCGCCCCGGTGCAGGACGTACGCCGCACCCTCAACCCGCAACTGCGCCTGGACAAGGGCGAGACCGACCTGATCCTGGTCGACCTCGGCCGCGGCCAGAACCGCATGGGCGGCTCGATCCTCGCGCAGACCTACGCCAAGCTCGGCCAGGCCGTGCCGGACGTCGACGATGCCGAAGACCTCAAGGCCTTCTTTGCCGTGATCCAGGGCCTGAACCAGGACGGCCTGCTGCTGGCCTACCATGACCGTTCCGACGGCGGCCTGCTGACCACCGTGCTGGAAATGGCCTTCGCCGGTCATTGCGGCCTCGACCTGCAGCTCGATGCCCTGGCCGATTCCGCCGACGAGCTGGCGGCCGTGCTGTTCAACGAAGAGCTGGGTGCGGTCATCCAGGTCCAGCAGGGTGCCACCGCTGAAGTGCTGGCCCAGTTCAGCGCCGCCGGCCTGGGCGACTGCGTGGCCGTCATCGGCCAGCCGGTCAACGGTGCCGACGTCGCCATCGCCTTCAACGGCGAGCCGGTGTTCGCCGGCGAGCGCCGCATGCTGCAGCGCCAGTGGACCGAGACCAGCTACCAGATCCAGCGCCTGCGCGACAACGCCGCCTGCGCCTACCAGGAGTTCGATGTCCTGCTGGACGAGGACAACCCCGGCCTGTCGGTGAAGCTCAGCTTCGACGTCAACCAGGACATCGCCGCTCCCTATATAAAGAAGGGCGCGCGTCCCAAGGTCGCCGTGCTGCGTGAGCAGGGCGTCAACGGCCAGGTCGAGATGGCGGCCGCCTTCGACCGTGCCGGCTTCGCCGCCATCGATGTGCACATGAGCGACATCCTCGCCGGCCGCGTCAGCCTGGAAGAGTTCAAGGGCCTGGTGGCCTGCGGCGGCTTCTCCTACGGTGACGTGCTCGGCGCCGGTGAGGGCTGGGCCAAGTCGGTGCTGTTCAACGCCCGTGCCCGTGACGGCTTCCAGGCCTTCTTCGAGCGCAAGGACAGCTTCGCCCTCGGCGTGTGCAACGGCTGCCAGATGATGTCCAACCTGCACGAGCTGATCCCGGGCAGCGAGTTCTGGCCGCACTTCGTGCGCAACCGCTCCGAGCAGTTCGAGGCCCGCGTGGCCATGGTCCAGGTGCAGGAGTCGGCGTCGATCTTCCTGCGTGGCATGGCCGGCTCGCGCATGCCCATCGCCATCGCCCACGGCGAAGGCCATGCCGAGTTCGAGAGCGAGGAAGCCCTGCTGGAAGCCGACCTGTCCGGTTGCGTGGCCATGCGTTTCGTCGACAACCACGGCAAGGTCACCGAGAGCTATCCGGCCAACCCGAACGGCTCGCCCCGTGGCATCACCGGCCTCACCAGCCGCGATGGTCGCGTGACCATCATGATGCCGCACCCGGAGCGCGTGTTCCGTGCCGTGCAGAACTCCTGGCGCCCCGACGAGTGGCAGGAAGACGGCGGCTGGCTGCGCATGTTCCGCAATGCCCGCGTCTGGGTCGACTGACGACGCCGGCGAGCGCCCGCTTCCGGACACGGGGGAGGGCGCTTCGCTACCGGAGGTGCGCCGGGTCGAACCCGGCGCCACCCTCCTGCTTTGCCGCTGCGGGCGCTCGCCCCGGCTTCCCGATTGCCCTTCCGACTGCCGACAGGGCCTCTCGCTTCACATCGAACGTCAGCAACTGCTCATTCTTTGCCGCTGCGGCCTATCGCGACGCTTGCCGTATTGCGATGGCAGCCACGCGCCCGCCACGCCCTCGCTGAGGGACAAGTGGCGTCGGTTCTGGCAGGGCGGCTGAGCCTGCCGTGCGAGTGTCCCGGCAACCCAGTGCTCCAGGGAGGGCGCTCGGGCTGGCCCCGCTTATGGCCAACTGCTCTATGGCGGCGCTGAACACTTTGACCGGTAGCCAGTCGAATGCCGGTATCGTGACGCTGGTCGCGACAAAGTATTGGCGAAGTGCCATCTTCCAGTGGCATCATCTGGCCACTAGCGTCCAGCCTGTAATTGCCTGTGGAGTGATTGATGTACAAGCTGTGCTTCTACGTTCCGGAGTCCCATCTCGAGCCCGTCAAGAAAGCGGTCTTCGCGGCGGGTGGTGGCCGAATCGGTGCCTATGACAGTTGCTGCTGGCAGAGCCTGGGCCAGGGCCAGTTCCGCCCGCTCGCCGAAGCCGACCCCTTCATCGGCGAGGTGGGCCGGGTGGAGCATGTGTCCGAGTGGAAGGTGGAGATGGTCGTTGCCGACGAGCTGATCCACGATGCCGTGCGCGCCCTCAAGCAGGCTCATCCCTACGAGACGCCGGCCTATGAGGTCTGGCGCCTGTCCGACCTGGTGTTCTGAGTCGCCCATCTCCGCTTTCGCAGGAACCACTGAACGCAAAAAAGGCGCCCTGGGCGCCTTTTCCTGTTTGTCGCTCCGCTCCCTCAGGGGCGAATTTCGATCAGCGTGCCGTCCTTCACCAGGCTCCAGATCTCGCGCATGTCGGCGTTCTTCATGGCGATGCAGCCCTCGGTCCAGTCCAGGGTGTGGAAGTACCACTCGGGGTACTCCTCGTCCAGCGGGGTGCCATGGATCATGATCATGCCCCCGGCGGGCACGCCCTTCTGGCGCGCCTGCAGGGAGTCGCGGGCATTGGGGTAGGAGATGTGCATCGCCAGGTTGTACTTGTCGCTGGTCTTGCGCCAGTCGATCCAGTAGAAGCCCTCGGGCGTGCGCTGGTCGCCTTCGCGCAGTTTCGGCCCCTTGGGCTGCTTGCCCAGGGAGATGCGGTAGCTCTTGAGGATGTTGCCGCGGTTCATCAGCAACAGCTTGCGCTCGGATTTGACCACCAGCACCTTGTCGATGCCCTTGCCTTCGAGGCTGGGGGCGGCGCTGGCGTGGGACAGGGAGGTAAAGCAAAAGATGAAGGCAAGGAGCAACCAGCGCATTTCTACAGCATCCCCAGAGTGTTCGAATTCGGCAGTGCGTTCAGGCTTTCTTGTAGTAGGCCAGCAAGGGTGCCAACGGCTCGTTGCGGACCGGATAGACCTGCTCGATACGGTCGGCGAAGTAGCATTCTAAGGTACGCCCGACGGTCGGAAAAGCCAGCTCGGACCAAGGGATGTCACGTTCGTGGAACAGCTTCACTTCGAGGCTTTCCTCGCCAGCGGCGAAGTCCAGGTCGACCAGCTGGGCGAGGAAGAAGGTGTAGACCTGGCTGATGTGCGGCAGGTCGAACAGGGTATAGAGCTGCAGGTCGCGTACCCGTGCGCAGGCTTCCTCGGCGGTTTCGCGGGCGGCAGCCTGCTCCATGGTTTCGCCGTTCTCCATGAAGCCGGCGGGCAGGGTCCAGTAGCCCTTGCGCGGCTCGATGGCGCGGCGGCACAGCAGCACCTGCTCGCCCCAGACCGGCACGCAGCCGGCGACGATGCGCGGGTTCAGGTAATGAATGGTGTGGCATAGCTCGCAGACATGGCGCAGGCGGTTGTCGCCTTCGGGGATGCGCTGGATCACGGGGCCGCCGCACTGGCTGCAGAACTTCATCGGGAATCCTCGGGTCGAGGGCGCAATCTTGGCGCGGCCGGGGGCCCCACGGCAAGCGGGACGGGGGCTGCGAGGAGCCTCGAACCTCGGCTCGGGGGTTGGGCGGCCTGCGGGTTCGTGCCATGATGCCCGGCAGAATAAAAGCCGAGAATATCCATGTTGGATGACCTGCACCGCCGCGTGCGGAGCTATTGCCCGAAGACGCTGGTGACCGACCGCTCCTTCCCCGAGGCGGCGGTGCTGGTGCCCATCACCCGCAGCGCCGAACCCGAGCTGGTGCTCACCCTGCGCGCCAGCGGCCTGTCCACCCACGGTGGCGAGGTGGCCTTCCCGGGCGGCCGTCGCGACCCCGAGGACCGCGACCTGATCCACACCGCCCTGCGCGAGGCGGAGGAGGAGATCGGCCTGCCGCCCGGTCTGGTCGAGGTCATCGGCCCGCTCAGTACCCTGGTCTCACGCCATGGCATCCAGGTCACGCCCTATGTCGGCTTCGTGCCCGACTACGTGGAGTACAAGGCCAACGACGGCGAGATCGATTCGGTCTTCAGCGTGCCCCTGGAGTTCTTCCGCAGCGACCCGCGCGAGATGACCCACCGCATCGACTACCTCGGCCAGAGCTGGTATGTGCCGAGCTACCAGTTCGGCCGGTACAAGATCTGGGGCCTTACCGCGATCATGGTGGTGGAGCTGGTCAACCTGGTCTTCGATGCCGGCATCGAGATGCGCGAGCCGCCGGCCACCTTCGTCAAACTCAACTGAGCCCCGTTTCGAGGAGCGCCTGATGAAATACCGCTTGGGCAACGCCCGTGTCGAAACCCATCCCGACAGCTGGATCGCTCCCGACGCGACGGTGATCGGCAAGGTCCGCCTGGATGCCGGAGCCAGCGTCTGGTTCGGCGCCGTGCTGCGCGGCGACAACGAGCTGATCCACATCGGCGAGAACAGCAATGTGCAGGACGGCACCGTCATGCACACCGACATGGGGTTCGCGCTGAACATCGGCAAGGGCGTGACCATCGGCCACAACGCCATGCTCCACGGCTGCACCGTCGGCGATTACAGCCTCATCGGCATCAACGCCGTGGTTCTCAACGGCGCCAAGATCGGCAAGTACTGCATCATCGGCGCCAACGCGCTGATCCCCGAAGGCAAGGAAATCCCCGACGGCTCGCTGGTGATGGGCTCGCCCGGTAAAATAGTCCGCGAGCTGACCGAGCAGCAGAAGAAGATGCTCGAGGGCAGCGCCGCGCACTACGTGCACAACGCCCAGCGCTATGCACGGGAACTGGCCGAACAGGAAGACTGATGGAACGTGAACGCCCCGTCGCCTCGCCTTGCGTGCATGTCTGCGCGCTGGACGATGACGACATCTGCACCGGCTGCCAGCGCAGCGTCGACGAGATCACCCGCTGGGGCCGCATGGACAACACCGAGCGCCGCGAGGTGCTGGTGCGCTGCGTGGAGCGCGCGCGGGCCGCTGGCCAGTTCCTGATCCAGCCCCATTGAAGAAGTCGGCGGCCATGGGTCGCCGGCCGCGTGAATACCTTTCATCTTTCGAGGAAACACCGATGCCCCGTATTGGAACCCCGCTGTCGCCGAGCGCGACCCGTGTACTGCTTTGCGGCTCTGGCGAGCTGGGCAAGGAAGTGGTGATCGAGCTGCAGCGCCTGGGCGTCGAGGTGATCGCCGTCGACCGCTACGAGAACGCGCCGGCCATGCAGGTCGCCCATCGCAGCCACGTCATCAGCATGCTCGACGGCGAGGCCCTGCGCCGCGTCATCGAACTGGAGAAGCCGCACTACATCGTGCCGGAGATCGAGGCCATCGCCACTGCCACCCTGGTGGAGCTGGAGGCCGAAGGCTACACCGTGATCCCCACCGCGCGCGCCGCGCAGCTGACCATGAACCGCGAGGGCATCCGCCGCCTGGCGGCCGAGGAGCTGGGCCTGCCCACCTCGCCCTACCACTTCGCCGACACCTTCGAGGACTACCGCGCCGCCGTCGCCAGCGTCGGCTACCCCTGCGTGGTCAAGCCGATCATGAGCTCCTCCGGCAAGGGCCAGTCGGTACTGAAAAGCGACGACGACCTGCAATACGCCTGGGATTACGCCCAGGAAGGCGGCCGCGCCGGCAAGGGTCGGGTGATCGTCGAGGGCTTCATCGACTTCGAATACGAAATCACCCTGCTCACCGTGCGCCATGTCGGCGGCACCACCTTCTGCGCGCCCATCGGTCATCGCCAGGTGAAGGGCGACTACCACGAGTCCTGGCAGCCCCAGGCGATGAGCCCCAAGGCCCTGGCCGAGTCCGAGCGCGTGGCCAAGGCCGTGACCGAGGCACTCGGTGGTCGCGGCCTGTTCGGCGTGGAACTGTTCGTGAAAGGCGACCAGGTGTGGTTCAGCGAGGTGTCGCCGCGCCCCCATGACACCGGCCTGGTCACCCTGATTTCCCAGGAGCTCTCCGAGTTCGCCCTGCACGCCCGCGCCATCCTCGGCCTGCCGATCCCGGTGATCCGCCAGTCCGGCCCGTCCGCCTCGGCGGTGATTCTGGTGGAAGGCAAGTCCACCGAGATGAGCTTCGGCAATCTTTCGGCCGCCCTGGCCGAGCCTGACACCGCGCTGCGCCTGTTCGGCAAGCCGGCGGTGGATGGCCAGCGCCGCCTCGGCGTGGCCCTGGCCCGCGATGAGTCCACCGACCTGGCCCGCGCCAAGGCGACCCGCGCGGCCCAGGCCGTCGACGTCAAGCTGTGAGCCGAGGGGCCGCGCTGCTGTGGTGGGCATCGGCGCTGGCGCTGATGCCCCTGGTGCTGCCCCAGGCCCTGTATACCAGGCGCACCGCCCTGCGCCTGGCCCCTGCCGCCGGCCCTGATCAGGGGCTGGTGGGCGCGGAATTCGCGGGCGAACCCCTGCGCATCCTCCTGATCGGCGAATCCACCGTTGCCGGTGTCGGTGTCTCCTGCCTGCAACTGGCCTTGCCGGGGCAGCTGGCCGCGGCGCTTTCCCGGCAGTTGCGACGGCCCGTTGCCTGGCGCGCCTGTGGCGAGAACGGCATCACCGCGAGCGAGGCCTGTGAGCGCCTGTTGCCGCAGGTTCAGGACGAACCGGTGGACCTGGTGCTGCTGGTCTTCGGTGTCAACGACACCACCCATTTCAGTTCCACCGTTGCCTGGCGTGAATCCCTGCGGCGGCTGGCCGCCCCCTTCATGGCGCGGGGCGTCGAGGTGGTGTTCGCCGCCGTTCCCCCCTTGCAGCACTTCAGCGCCCTGCCCTGGCTGCTGCGCCGCCTGCTGGGCTGGCGTGCGCGCTTGCTCGACATGCAGGTGCGGGCATTGGCTGACGAGTTGGGGGCCGAGCACTGCGCGGCGAGCATCGCCATGCAGGCCGACTACCTGGCGCTGGACGGCTATCACCCGTCACAGCTGGGGTGTTCGGTCTGGGGCGGCTTGCTGGCGGAGTGGATCGTGCGGGCGGGGAGGGTGGCGCCGGCTGCCAGCCGCCTCGTCGAGGAGACGGCTGGAGCCTGACGCCCAAGGGGCGAGGCCTTAGCGCACCGCGCCCAGGTCGTCGTCGCGGGTTTCCTTGAGGCAGAGCACCGCCAGCAGGCTGAGCGCTGCCGCGACCGACACGTAGCCGCCGACCCAGGACAGCCCGCCCACGGCCACCAGCTTCTGGGCGAAGAAGGGTGCGACCGATGCCCCGACGATGCCGCCGAGGTTATAGGCCGCCGAGGCGCCGGTGTAGCGCACGTGGGTGGGGAACAGCTCTGGCAGCAGCGCGCCCATGGGGGCGAAGGTCACGCCCATGAGGAACAGTTCGATGCTGAGGAACAGGGTGACCGAGAGGGTCGAGCCCTGGGTCAGCAGCGGCTGCATGGCGAAGCCGGAGAGGATCGCCAGCGTACAGCCCACGATCAGCACCGGTTTGCGCCCGTAGCGGTCGCTGAGCCAGGCCGACAGCGGGGTCGCTGCCGCCATGAACAGCACGGCGAAGCACAGCATGCCGAGGAAGCTTTCACGGCTGTAGCCGAGGCTGCCCACGCCGTGGCTGAGGGAGAACACAGTGGAGATGTAGAACAGCGCGTAGCACACCACCATCGCCAGGGCGCCGAGTACGATCGGGCGCCAGTGGCTGCCGAAGGCTTCGATCACCGGCATCTTCACCCGCTCGTGCTGGGCCATGGCCTTGGCGAAGACCGGCGTTTCCGCAAGCTTCAGGCGCACATAGAGGCCGACCAGCACCAGCACCGCGCTGAGCAGGAAGGGGATGCGCCAGCCCCAGGCGCGGAACTGCTCGTCGCTCAGGCACAGGGCCAGGGTGAGGAACAGGCCGTTGGCGGCGAGGAAACCGATGGACGGGCCGAGCTGCGGAAACATGCCGAACCAGGCGCGCTTGCCGGGCGGGGCGTTCTCGGTGGCCAGCAGTGCCGCGCCACCCCACTCGCCGCCCAGCCCCAGGCCCTGGCCGAAGCGCAGCAGGCACAGCAGGATCGGTGCCCAGGCGCCGATGCTTTCATAGCCCGGCAGCACGCCGATCAGCGTGGTGGAGGCGCCCATCAGCAGCAGTGAGGCGACCAGGGTCGACTTGCGCCCGATGCGGTCGCCGAAGTGGCCGAACAGTGCCGAGCCCAGTGGCCGGGCGAGGAAGGCGATGCCGAAGGTGAGGAAGGCCGAGAGCATCTGCGCGGTGCCGGATGTCTGCGGGAAGAACACCGGGCCGATCACCAGGGCCGCAGCCGTGGCGTAGATGTAGAAGTCGTAGAACTCGATGGCGGTGCCGATGAAGCTGGCGGTGGCGACGCGGGCCGGCGAGTTGGCCGGTGGCGCGCCTGCGCTGTCGCTCAAGGTGGCGGTGGTCATCTGTGGTCCCCTGTCAGTCGTCGTGGCCGTCACGGCCCGACCTAGTCTCGTGGCTGTCGTGTTGTGCTGAGGGAAGGGGATGATACGGCGGGTCGCCGGATCAGGGGCCTTGCGGGCTGCGGACGGGCCTGTGGGGCCGTGGCAGGTGGTTCTCAGGCGGCCAGGCAGGCTGGCCAGTGGCGCGTGGGCGGGTAGCTGCGACGGCCGGATGGGCAGGGTGGGCCCGGCCGGATTATAGAAAGCGCTGGAAAACCACGGCAAGGGGCCTTGGCGGGGCTGCGGGAGGCTCAGGCGCGCCAGGCAAGCACGCGCTGTACGCGGTTCTCGCCGGACTGCAGGATCTCCAGGCGGTAGGGGCCTATCTTCAGGCACACGCTGGTGTCGGGGATCTGCTCCAGGGCCTCGGTGATCAGGCCGTTGAGGGTCTTGGGGCCTTCGCAGGGCAGGTGCCAGCCGAGCACGCGGTTGAGCTCGCGCAGGTGCAGGGAGCCATCCAGCTCGAAGCGGCCGTCCTCCTGGGGCTGGATCGCCGGGTTGGGTGCGAGGTCATCGAGGCTGCCGAATTCGCCGATCAGCTCCTGGAAGATGTCCTCCAGGCTGACCAGGCCGATCACGTCGCCGTATTCGTCGACCACGATGCCGACGCGGCGTTGTTCCTTCTGGAAGTTCACCAGCTGGGTGAGCAGCGGGGTGCTTTCCGGCACGAAATAGGTCTCGCGGCAAGCTGCCAGCAGGTCTTCGGCGCTGACCCCGTCCTGGGGCAACAGGCGGGCGACCTGGCGGATATGCAGGATGCCCTCGATCTGGTTGATGTCCTCGCGGTACACCGGCAGGCGTGTGTGGGTGGCGGTGCGCAACTGTTCGAGGATGCGCTCCGGCGGCTGGCTGATGTCGATACCCTGGATCTCGCTGCGCGGGACCATGATCGCGGCGATGGTGACGCGTTGCAGGGCTTCGGTCAGCGTGGCGGGCAGGCGTGGCGTCGCTTCGGGTTCGACCTGCACCGGCTGGCGGCGCCGACGCGACAGGCTCCAGGCCAGCACCGAGCCGGCGAGGCAGGCGAGCAGAAGCCCGAACAGCAGGCCGGCGAAGAATCCGTCGATGGGCATCTCAGATGTGCAGGATGAATTCGCGGACCAGCTTGCTGCCGAAGTAGGCGAGCATCAGCAGGCAGAAGCCCGCCAGGGTCCAGCGGATGGCCTTGTGTCCGCGCCAGCCCAGCTGGTGGCGGCCCCACAGCAGCACGGCGAATACCACCCAGGCGATGCACGACAGGATGGTCTTGTGGGCCAGGTGCTGGGCGAACAGGTTCTCGACGAACAGCCAGCCGGAGACCAGCGACAGCGACAGCAGGGCCCAGCCGGCCCAGAGGAAGCCGAACAGCAGGCTCTCCATGGTCTGCAGCGCCGGGAAGTTGCGGATCAGCCCGGAGGGGTGCTTGTGCTTGAGCTGGTGGTCCTGGAGCAGCAGCAGCAGCGACTGGAACACGGCGATGGTGAGCATGCCGTAGGCCAGGATCGACAAGAGGATGTGCGCCAGGATGCCCGGTTCCTCGTCGATCGCCTGCACCGTCCCGGAGGGGGCGAAGGCGGCCAGGAGCACCGTCAGCAGCCCCAGTGGCAGGAGCAGCAGGAGCAGGTTCTCCACCGGAATCCGCGAGATCGCCAGCAACGTGAGGAGGATCACGGCGGCGGCGATCAGGCTGGCGGCGTTGAAGAAGTCGAGGGTCAGGCCCACCGGGGTGATCAGCTGGATATAAAGGCTGAACGCATGGGCGACGAGTGCCAGGGCACCGAGCGACACGAGCAGGCGTTTGTCCGGCGCGGTGCGCTGGCGAAGGCGCAGGCCCTGGTAGGTGGTGGCGCCCGCGTAAAGGAAGGCAGCCAGGAGGCTGGGCAGCAGAGGGTGCATAAGTCCTTGTAAGGCAAGCCCGAAAGGCGCTGAGTGTGGCACAGATGGGGGCGCTCACGAAAGACCGCAGGCGGTGTCGGCGCCGCCCGCACTTCGCTATAATCCGCCGCTTGCCGCAAGCTCACCCTCGGTTCGGACGAACCCGAAAGGAACGTGCATGTTCGAAAATCTTACAGACCGCCTCTCACAGACGCTGCGCCATGTCACCGGCAAGGCCAAGCTGACCGAGGACAACATCAAGGACACCCTGCGCGAAGTCCGCATGGCCCTGCTCGAGGCCGACGTCGCCCTGCCGGTGGTCAAGGACTTCGTCAACAAGGTCAAGGAGCGCGCCGTCGGCACCGAGGTGTCGAAGAGCCTGACGCCGGGCCAGGCTTTCGTGAAGATCGTCCAGGCCGAGCTGATCGAGCTGATGGGCGCGGCCAACGAGGACCTGTCCCTGGCCGCCGCGCCGCCTGCCGTCGTGCTCATGGCCGGCCTGCAGGGCGCGGGCAAGACCACCACCGTCGGCAAGCTGGCGCGCTTCCTCAAGGAGCGCAAGAAGAAATCCGTGCTGGTGGTCTCGGCCGACGTCTACCGTCCCGCGGCGATCAAGCAGCTGGAAACCCTGGCCGCCGATATCGGCGTCACCTTCTTCCCCTCCGACATCAGCCAGAAGCCGGTGGACATCGCCGAGGCGGCGATCCGCGAGGCGAAGCTGAAGTTCATCGACGTGGTGCTGGTGGACACCGCCGGTCGCCTGCACATCGACGGCGAGATGATGGCCGAGATCCAGGCACTGCATGCCGCGATCAAGCCCGTCGAGACGCTGTTCGTGGTCGACGCCATGACCGGCCAGGATGCCGCCAACACCGCCAAGGCCTTCGGCGAGGCACTGCCGCTGACCGGCGTCGTGCTGACCAAGGTCGACGGTGACGCCCGTGGCGGTGCCGCGCTGTCGGTGCGCGCCATCACCGGCAAGCCGATCAAGTTCCTCGGCATGGGCGAGAAGAGCGAAGCGCTCGATCCCTTCCATCCGGACCGCATCGCCTCGCGCATCCTCGGCATGGGTGACGTGCTCAGCCTGATCGAGCAGGCCGAGCAGAACATGGATCGCGACAAGGCCGAGAAGCTCGCGAAGAAGATCAAGAAGGGCAAGGGCTTCGACCTCGAGGACTTCCGCGACCAGCTGCAGCAGATGAAGAACATGGGCGGCCTGGGCGGCCTCATGGACAAGCTGCCGATGCTCGGTGGCGTCAACCTGGCGCAGATGGGCAACGCCCAGGGCGCAGCGGAGAAGCAGTTCAAGCAGATGGAGGCCATCATCAACTCGATGACCCCCGCCGAGCGCCGCGACCCGGAAGTCATCAGTGGCTCGCGCAAGCGCCGCATCGCGCTCGGCTCCGGCACCCAGGTGCAGGATGTCGGCCGCCTGATCAAGCAGCACAAGCAGATGCAGAAGATGATGAAGAAGGTCACCGCCAAGGGCGGCATGGCCAAGATGATGCGCGGCATGGGTGGCATGTTCCCCGGCGGCGGCATGCCGAAGATGTGATGGAGAGGAGCTTCGGGCGATGGCCGGCGGGTGGCTCTTGAGCGCCTGATGGCCTGAAACCCGTGGCTTGCAGCGGCCACCGACAGGTGGCTCGCAAAAGAGATTTGCAATCGGCCGGATAATCCTTAGAATATGCGGCCTTTCGGGCCCATGGCCCATGTGTGTGCACAGCTTGAAAAGCACCGACTATAGGAACGAAGTTCAATGGTAACCATCCGTCTTGCTCGTGGCGGCTCCAAGAAGCGCCCCTTCTACCACCTGACCGTGACCAACAGCCGCAATGCGCGCGACGGTCGCTTCGTAGAGCGTATCGGCTTCTTCAACCCGATCGCCACGGGTGCTGAAGTGAAGCTCTCCGTGAACCAGGAGCGCGCCACCTACTGGCTGAGCCAGGGCGCCCAGCCGTCTGAGCGCGTTGCTCAGCTGCTGAAGGAAGCTGCCAAGGCTGCTGCCTAAGCAACTTTATGAGCACGACGCCGGCACAGGCCGAGGATCTTATCGTTCTCGGCAAGATTTTCTCGGTGCATGGCGTACGTGGCGAGGTGAAGGTGTATTCCTTTACCGACCCGCTGGATAACGTGCTCGATTACCGTCGTTGGACGCTCAGGCGTGACAACGAGGTAAAGCAGGTCGAATTGGCCAGTGGACGCTTGCATGGCAAGGTCCTGGTGGCAAAGCTGAAGGGTCTCGATGATCGCGAAGTCGCTCGTACTTACGCGGGCTTCGACATTTGCGTGCCCCGCAGCGAGCTGCCGGAACTCAGCGATGACGAGTACTACTGGCATCAGTTGGAAGGTCTCAAGGTCATCGACCAGCAAGGGCAACTGCTCGGCAAGGTCGATCATCTGCTGGAGACCGGCGCCAACGACGTGATGGTGGTCAAGCCCTGCACCGGCAGCCTCGATGACCGTGAGCGCCTGTTGCCCTATACGGAGCAATGCGTGCTGGCGATCGACCTGGAAACAGGCGAGATGCGGGTGGACTGGGACGCTGACTTCTGAGCTGCATGACATGAAAAGCATGCAGGTCGAGGTCATCAGCATCTTTCCGGAGATGTTCGCCGCCATCAGCGAATACGGCATCACCAGCCGAGCGGTAAAGCAGGGTCTGCTCAAGCTGACCTGCTGGAACCCGCGGACCTTCACCGAGGACCGCCACCAGACGGTGGACGACCGGCCCTTCGGCGGTGGCCCGGGGATGGTGATGAAGATACAGCCCCTCGAGCGGGCCCTGGCAGCTGCCAAGGCATCGGCTGGGGAGCAGGCGAAGGTGATCTACCTTTCGCCGCAGGGTCGCCAGCTCAAGCAGGAGGCCGTGCGCGAACTGGTCCAGTCGGAATCCATGATTCTGATTGCCGGTCGCTACGAAGGTATCGACGAGCGCTTCATCGAAGAGCACGTCGACGAGGAATGGTCGATCGGCGACTACGTATTGTCCGGCGGTGAGCTGCCGGCAATGGTGCTGATCGACGCGGTGACGCGGTTGTTGCCCGGCGCGCTGGGCCATGCGGATTCCGCAGAGGAAGACTCCTTCACGGACGGTCTCCTCGATTGCCCGCACTACACCCGACCTGAGGTGTATGCGGACAAACGTGTTCCCGATGTGTTGCTTAGCGGCAACCACGAACACATCCGGCGTTGGCGTTTGCAGCAGTCCCTTGGTCGGACCTGGGAACGTCGAGCCGATCTTCTGGATAGCCGCTCGCTTTCTGGAGAAGAGAAGAAGCTGTTGGCGGAATACATCCGTCAGCGGGACGATAGTTAACGTATCGATGGCAGGCCGGCGGCTTGTCTTAGGAGCGCAGCGATGACCAACAAGATCATTCAGCAACTCGAAGCTGAACAAATGAACAAAGAGATCCCGGCTTTCGCCCCCGGCGACACCGTGATCGTGCAAGTGAAAGTGAAGGAAGGCGACCGTCAGCGTCTGCAGGCCTTCGAAGGTGTTGTCATCGCCAAGCGCAACCGCGGCCTGAACAGTGCTTTCACCGTGCGCAAGATCTCCAACGGCGTAGGCGTAGAGCGTACTTTCCAGACCTACTCCCCGCTGGTCGACAGCCTGAGCGTCAAGCGCCGCGGTGACGTGCGCAAGGCCAAGCTGTACTACCTCCGCGACCTGTCCGGCAAGGCAGCTCGCATCAAGGAGAAGCTGGTCTAAGTACCGCTTCCCTCAGAAGCCCGCCCCGGGAAACCGCGGCGGGTTTTTTATTGGGCGCGGGAAAGTCGGCTCGCCCGTCGAGCCCTCTGGTGTGGCCAGGGCGGATGGCACGCCACTCGCGCCCGCGCCCAGTCACGCACGCGACGTGCCCAGGGTTGTGGTTCGGGGCTCAAGCGTTGTCCATGATTTCCGCCAGGCAGCATTCCAGGCGTTCCAGTTCGAATTGCAGCTCGGTGAACTGCGCTGCCAGCGCGTCATCGCTCGCATGGTTTTCGCACAAGGCTTCCAGCGCCTCGCAATGGCTAATAAGGGGGCGTGCCTGGACGATCTTCGCGGCGCCCTTGATCTTGTGCGCCACCTCCGCGATCGCCGGCCTGTCGCCTTGATCGATGAAGTCCCGCATCAACGCCAGGTCGCTCTGGTTGCTGCGCAGCAGCGTGTCCAGCAGGCGCGTGCGCAGGGCCGGGTCGCGGCCGGCCAGGTACTCGAATTCCCGCAGGTCGCAGGAAATGGGCATGGGTTCGGGGCCCTTGGCCTGCGGCGCTATGCCGGCCAGCAGGGCGGCCAGCTCCGCCAGGCTGATGGGCTTGAACAGGCAGGCATCCATGCCTGCCTGGCGGCATCGCTCGTGTTCCTCGTTCTGTGCGTTGGCGGTGTAGCCGATGAAGCGGCAGGGTGGCAGTGCGTCGCGTCGCTCCTGCTGGCGCACCGCACGGGCCAGGTCGTAGCCGTTCATGACCGGCATGTTGCAATCGCTGATCACCAGGTCGAAGCGCTGTCGTTGCCAGAGCTCCAGCCCGCCGGCGCCGTTCTGGGCATCGCAGACCCGGTGGCCGAGGAAGAGCAGTTGCTGCTTGAGCAACTCGCGGTTGGCCGGGTGATCGTCCACCACCAGGATGTCGAGGCGCCGTTCGGGCGCGGTGATCGGTGCAACCGATGGCGTTTCGGTGCGGGGCAGGGGGTCGAGCACTTGCAGGGTCAGTCGCACCGTCACGCAGGTGCCCCTGCCGGGTTGGCTGGACATGTCGATGCTGCCACCCATCATTTCGCAGAGGGTCCGGCTGATGACCAGCCCCAGACCGGTTCCACCCAGGGTATTGGTGCCCTGGTGGCGCCCCTGGCTGAAGGGCTGGAACAGCTGGGCCAGGTCTTCCGGCTCGATGCCCGGGCCGCTGTCTTCCACCTGCACGATCAGCTCCAGGCGTTTGTCCTGGCAGGGCTGCCCGGATATCCGCAGGCTCACCCGGCCGCGCTCGGTGAACTTGATGGCATTGCTGACCAGGTTGGAGAGCACCTGCTTGAAGCGCACCGGGTCCAGCAGCACCTCGACGCCGGCCCTCGGGTCGAACTCCAGCTCCAGGGAGAGGCTCTTCTGCCGAGCCAGGCCGTCGAATACGCGCACCACGCTCTCCACCTGTTCGCGCAGGTTGCAGCGAACCGGGCTGAGGGTCAGGCGACCGGACTCGATGCGGGCGATGTCGAGGATGTTGCCGATCAGCTCCAGCAGGCCATTGGCCGAGTCATGGGCGATCTCGATGGCCGGGCGGTCCAGCTGCCCCTGGTCGGCGCGCTGAAGGGTCAGTTCGAGCATGCCGATCACTGCGTTCATCGGCGTGCGGATCTCATGGCTCATGGTTGCCAGGAACGTGCTCTTGGCGCGGCTGGCCTCATCGGCTCGTTCCTTCGCCTCCTGCAGGTCGGCCACCAGGCGCAGGCGCTCGGTGATGTCGATCCAGCCGGCGACAACGCCGCGGATGATGCCGCGGGAGTCGCGGAAGGGTTCGATCCAGTGAAAGATGCTGAAAGGCCCGTCCGGATGATTCAGCCGGCGGTCGGCTTGCAGGCTTTCTCCGCTCTCCATCACGCGGCGGTAGTCCTCCAGCAGATTCGGGGTGCAACCGTCGTCGTCGAAGATGCCCTCCAGCGGCAGCGCCCCGATCGCCTGTTCGCGGTCGATGGAGAGCGCTGCCAGGTAGTTGTCGTTGCACAGCAGCAGGCGGTTGTCGCGATCGCGCACATAGATGGGGTGCGGGGTGCCGTTGATCAGCGTCTCCATCAGCTGCAGCTGATCATTCAGCGCATGCTCGGCGGCCGCCCTCAGCTGCATCTGACGGCGCAGGTAGATGTTCCAGACCAGCGACACACTGAGCAGCAGCCCGACCACGCCCCCCACCTGATAGATGAGCCGCTCGTAGTCGCGCCAGGTCGGCCTGGCCACCTCCACCGTGGAGCGCCAGCGTTGGTTGACCAGTACCCCCAGTTCGTCCGGCGGGATGTTGATCAGGGTCTTGTCCAGTACCGACAGCAGTTCCAGGTCGCCGCGCCTGAGTGCGAAGGCTGTGGCTTCGAGCAACTGCGGCACCACGTCGGATATCCACAGCTGCTCGTCGAAGAAGCGCTGCACCAGGTGCTCGGCCACGGTGCCGGGGATGATGCTGGCATCGACGTTGCCATCGGCCGTGAGCGTCAGCGCCTCATGCATCGAGTCCAGCTCCACGGGTACGGCGCGGGGGTAGTTTTGGTGCAGCCATTGGTGCAGTCGCGGGTCGCGGGGCGTTGCGATGCGCTTGCCGTCCAGTGATTCCAGTTCCGCCGAATCGGCGTTGTCGCGGCGGCTAACGATGACCAGCCCTGCGTTCATGTACGGACGGGTGAAGGCCAGCCCCTGCACGTTCTCGATCGCCGGGTTCAGCGCGCCAATCAGGTCGGCCTCGCCGGACTTCAGCTTCTCGATCATCTCCTTCTGGCTGCTGGTGCGGATGATCTCGAAGCGCAGCCCGGTGCGCATGCGCACCTGGTCCAGCACGTCGGCGGTGATGCCGTGGTAGTTGCCATCGCTGTCGAAGAAGCTCACGGGCGACAGGTTGCCGTAGGTGGCGATGCGCAGCACCGGATGCTGCAGCAGCCAGCGCTGCTCCTGCTGGGTGAACACCAGGCTGGCGTCCGACAGCAGCGGGCCGTTGCCGCCGCTCCAGCGCTTGAGCAGCTCGCTCTGGCGTTCCGGTGGAATGCTGGCCAGTGCGGCATTCACCACCTTGCGCAGTTCCGGCTGGTCATTGCGCATGGCGAAGCCGAACCCGCCGCTGGGCATCTTGCTGTAGCCGGCGAGCCGCAGGGGCCCGGCCTGGCTCTGGTTGAGCAGGTAGTTGGCCACCACCAGGTCGCCCAGGTAGAGGTCGGCGCGGCCCAGGGCCACCGCGCGCAGGGCGGAGCGGGGATCGACCGCGGTGCTGACCCGCGCCAGCGGATAGTGAGTGCGAATCCGCTCCACCGGCTGGTAGTCGGCAGACATCACCAGGTGCATGCCTGCCAGCCCCGGTGATAGCGGCCGGCGCTCGTCGTCACGGCTGACCAGCACCGGCTGGTCGGGCGCGTAGGTGTCGCTGAGCAGCAACTGGCGGTTGTTCGTCTCGAACGAGTTGGAGGCACTGAGCAGGTCGACATGGCCCTCTTCCAGGGCCCGTAACGCCTCTTCCCGGCTGGGGTAGCGCAATACCTTGATGCCGATGCCGAGCTTGTCGGCGATGACTCCGGCGACATCGGCGGTGAGGCCCTCGAAATCACGCCCGCTGGTGGTGATGTCGAAGGGCGGCAGATCGTTGCCGATGCCCAGGCGCAGCTCGCGCTTGTCCCGCAACCAGCGCCAGTCTTCGAGATCCAGTTCCGCCTGGGTGTCAGTGGGCAAGGGTCGGCCGAGCAAGGGGAGCTGTTCCTCGGCCGGGAGGTTCGCTGTCAGCCCGGCGAGGAGCACGCCGACAAGGACGCCTGGCAGCGTGCGGGCGAGTCGCGTTCTGTGCATGGGGCTTCCTTCATGGGCGGGGTTGCGGGAACCGCCGGATCGAACTGCGGTGGCAGCGGAAAATAGCCCATTCCGCTCACGCCGGAGCCACCGCAAATGCTGCTTGGGAAATGTCCCCAGGTGGTTGCGCATGGTTCCTACAAGAGATGCTCTGAAGGCCGATGGGCAGGGCTCTGGGGTCACCGGCATCCAGAGGCGTTGCCTTGCCGGGAAAAGAGAGGTGCGCGAGGCGCGAAAGGCGCTTTCGCCCTGGCGTGGAGTGCGAGAGGTGAGGCTGCGGGGTGGGGCGGGCTGTGGAATAATCGCGCCGCCGCGGGGGCACGCCCCACGGCGTTTCCCGCGAAATGGCCGTCAACCGCGGCCATCGGGAGCCGATCTGCCCGTCCGAACGCGCACAACAACGACAACAGACACCGCACGGGTGGCAGCCACATTGGGTTTCATTCAGGTAGTAGTGGCATGACCCCGAGAGAGCAAGAAATCACCCGGCGCACAGCCTTGTCCGAAAGCCGCGTGACCAAGGCGGTGTTCCCGCCGACCACCAACCACCACAACACCCTGTTCGGCGGCACGGCGCTGGCGTGGATGGACGAGGTGTCCTTCATCTGCGCGACGCGCTTCTGCCGCCTGCCGCTGGTGACGGTTTCCACTGATCGCATCGATTTCAAGCACCCCATTCCCGCCGGCTCCATCGTCGAACTGGTCGGGCGCGTGGTGAAGGTGGGCAACACCAGCCTCAAGGTGGAGGTCGAGGTGTTCGTCGAGAGCATGTACGAGAACGGCCGCGAGAAAGCCATCACCGGCGTGTTCAGCTTCGTCGCCATCGACGACCAGAAGCGCCCGGTACCGGTATTGCCGGACGTGGCGTCAGCCGCCGCCTGACCCCGGTGCAGGCCCGGCCCGTGCTTGCGAGCCGGGTCGCGGGCCCGGCCATCAGTGCCGCAGGGCGATCTTCAGCGAGGCCTGGGAGAGGTCGATGTTGCTCAGGGTCAGGCTGCCGAAGCTCTGGCCCTGCGGCGCGCCGGCGACCCGCACATTGTCGAAGCGCAGCTCGCCGATGGAGCTGGGCAGGCGCACGTTGATCGAGCCGTCGGGGTTGACGGTCGAGCGCATGTGGCGGGTGTCGTAGACCACGTCCTTCATAGAGGTTTCGGCTTCCAGGCTGTCGAGCACCGGCATCACCAGGCGGCTCAAGGCCTTCACCGTGGCGATGCCATCCCCGCCTTCGGCCTGCACGAACAGGCCCTGCAGCACCTCGTCCAGGCCCTGGGCGCTGACGTCGCTCATCTCGGCGTCGCTCAGCGGGCGCAGGCCCTTGGGCGTGTGCTGCTGGCTGATGGCGCTGGGCGTCTGCTGGATGTCGGCGCTGGCCATCTGGAAGGGGCTCATCAGCGCCGCCACAAGGGTCGCGGCCAGGCGCAGATTGCTCTGTTTCTTCAAGGCCCGGTCGAGTTGCCGGCGGCTCAGCAGGCCCTGTTCGATCAGCACCTCGCCAAGACGCTTGTCGCTGGTCAGCTGGAGTTTGATGGCAGCGTCCAGCTGCTGGCTGGTGATCAGTCCCTTGTTGACCAGGATCTGGCCAAGGCGTGATTTCTGCTGATTCGACATGGGGGTGACCGGTGGAGTGGTGGCAAGGTGAAATCATCCTCCCGTAGGAAGAGGCTGTCACCAAACAAAGGATAGGCTTACATGACCGCCTGTCCATGTGCCTAGGACGTAGCCTCCTCGCCGTGCCTCGCAGGCGTCTGGGCGTCTTCCTCGACCAGCGCCACCAGGCTCCAGCCGGCCTCCGGTTTCAGGGGCGCCTCCGTGCTGGCCAGGTGCACCCAGCCGCGCGGGTCACGGGCCAACAGCAGCACCGCCTGGTCACCGTTCAGGGCCCGGTAGGCGTCCCAGTCGAAGTTCGTGGTCAGGGTGGTCGTGCGGATCTCCGCGCCCCGGCTGAGCTTGCTGGCGAACTGCGGGTAGCTCAGGGCCGGCGAGCCCAGCGCCCGCCCGCGCACCTGTTTGCTGGCCCGGTGCTTGTCGGTGCGTCGGCTCTCCGCGCCACTGGGCAAGGTGAAGCGGCGCAGGGCGGGGAAGTCGTGACGGAAGTGCATGCAGGCCAGGGCGTTCATCTCGCTGGAAGGGGAGAGCGCCAGCAGGTGGCCAAGCCCGACCAGGTCGAGGTGTGCCTCGGCGTGCTGCGAGGTGGGGTTGCCGAAATAGGTGGGCAGGTTGTCCATGCGCGCGGCGCGGATGTTTTCCCAGCTGGAATCGGTGAGCAGCACGCGGCTGCCCAGTTGCTGCAGCGCCTTGCCGATCGCCCGCGCCACCGGGTTGGCACCGATGATGAGGAAGCCCGCCGGGGCCGGGTCCGCGACCTTCAGCAGGCGCGCCAGCGGGCGGGCCGTGGCGCTCTGCAGCACCACGGTGCCGATGATCACCAGGAAGGTCAGCGGCACCAGCAGGTGCGCCTGGTCATTGCCATGCTGCTGCAGGCGCAGGGCGAAGATCGCCGACACCGCTGCGGCGACGATGCCCCGTGGTGCGATCCAGGCCAGCAACGCACGCTCGCGCCAGCCCAGGGGCGAGCCGAGGGTGCAGAGCGCCACGTTCAGTGGCCGCGCGATGAACTGGATCACCGCCAGCAGCACCAGCGTCGCCGGCCCCAGGGCGATCAGCGCCGCCAGGTCGAGGCGCGCGGCGAGGAGGATGAACAGCCCGGAGATCAGCAGCACGCTGAGGTTCTCCTTGAAGTGCAGGATCGGCTTGATATCCACCCCGCGCATGTTGGCCAGGCCCATGCCCATCACCGTCACCGCCAGCAGGCCGGATTCGTGCACCAGCAGGTTGGCGCCGATGAACACGCCCAGCACCGCGGCCAGGGCCGCCAGGTTCTGCAGGTACTCGGGCAGCCAGTGGCGCCGCAGCACCGTACCGAAGGCCCAGCCACCGAATGCACCGAGCAGGCTGCCGCAGGCGATCACGCTGGCGAAGGTCGCCAGGCTCTGGCTCCAGCCGCCCTGGTCGCGGCTGACGATGAAGCTGAACACCACCACCGCCAGCAGTGCACCGATGGGGTCGATGACGATGCCTTCCCAGCGCAGGATGTTGGCGATGGAGCTGCGCGGGCGCACCACGCGGAGCATCGGCACGATCACCGTCGGCCCGGTGACCAGCGTCAGCGAGCCGAACAGCAGCGCCAGGTCCCAGGCGAAGCCCAGCAGCAGGTGCGTTGCCAGCGCGATCACCGCCCAGGTCACCAGCGCACCCAGGGTGACCATGCGGCGTACCACGGTGCCGATTTCCTTCCACTCGGAGTGGTGCAGCGTCAGGCTGCCCTCGAAGAGGATCAGCGCCACCGCCAGGGAGGTGAGGGGGAACAGCAGCGGGCCGAACAGTGCCTGCGGGTCCAGCACCCCCAGCACCGGCCCGGCGAGAATGCCCGAGAGCAGCAGGAAGAGGATGGCCGGCAGGCGCAGGCGCCACGCCAGCCACTGGCTGCCGAGGGCGGCCAGGCCCATGCCGCCGAGGGCGAGGAGAATCGCGGTTTCGTCCATCAGGACTCCTTGTCGCTGGTGAAGGGCGGGACGCTTGTGGAAGACTAGACGCCGTTCATCCCGTCAGCGTTCCGCCATGCCTGCCCTCGACCACCCCCTGATCGACCGTTTTCTCGATGCCCTGTGGCTGGAAAAAGGCCTCTCGCCCCACACCCGATCCGCCTACCGAAGCGACCTGGCGCACTTCAACGCCTGGGCGGTGGAGCGCGGAGCGAGCCTGCAGCACGCCGGTCGCGACCTGATCCTCGACCACCTGGCCTGGCGCCTCGAACAGGGCTACAAGGCGCGCTCCACTGCGCGCTTCCTCTCCGGTGCGCGTGGCTTCTACCGTTTTCTCCTGGCCGAGGGCCTGATCGCCGAGGACCCGACCCTGCAGGTGGACCTGCCGCTGCTCGGGCGGCCGCTGCCCAAGTCGCTGTCCGAGGCCGATGTCGAAGCGCTGCTGGAGGCCCCGGAGCTGGACGACCCCATCGGCCTGCGCGACCGCGCCATGCTCGAAGTCCTCTACGCGTGCGGGCTGCGGGTCAGCGAACTGGTGGGGCTGACCCTGGAACAGGTCAACCTGCGCCAGGGCGTGGTCAGGGTCTTCGGCAAGGGCAGCAAGGAACGCCTGGTGCCGCTGGGCGAGGAAGCCATCGCCTGGATCGAGCGCTACGTCCGCGAGTCGCGGCCCTTCCTGCTCGACGGCAAGCCCAGCGACGTGCTCTTCCCCAGCCAGCGCGGCGAGCAGATGACCCGGCAGACCTTCTGGTACCGCATCAAGCACCAGGCCAAGGTCGCCGGCATCGCCAAGTCGCTGTCGCCCCACACCCTGCGCCACGCCTTCGCCACCCACCTGCTCAATCACGGCGCCGACCTGCGCGTGGTGCAGATGCTGCTGGGGCACACCGACCTGTCCACCACGCAGATCTACACCCACATCGCCCAGGCGCGGCTCAAGGACCTGCACGCCCGGCACCATCCTCGAGGCTGAGCCGCGCATGCCGCTCGATTGGCCCCTGCGCGCACCGGATATCCCCGCCGTACCTCCGTTCGGCTCTCTGGCGCGGTGGCGCGGGGCTTGTGTGATAATCTTCGGCATCCGCCCGAATGTCGCCGCTCCACAGGAGTAACCATGCGCGTGACCCGACTTTTCGCAGCCATGGCCCTTGGCCTGGTCAGCACCTTCAGCCTTGCCGACGATCCGGACCAGGCCATCCGCAAGACCCTCGACGGCCTCGAACTGGGCCTGCCCATCGAATCCATCGGTGAAAGCCCCATGAGCGGCATCTACCAGGTGCAACTCAAGGGCGGTCGCATGCTCTACACCAGCGCCGACGGCCAGTACCTGATGCAGGGCTACCTCTACCACGTGAAGGACGGCAAGCCGGTGAACCTCACCGAGCAGTCCGAAAGCCGCTCCATCGCCAAGGAGATCAACGCCATCCCCGAGAGCGAGATGGTGGTCTTCGCGCCCAAGGAGCCGGCCAAGGCGCACATCACCGTGTTCACCGACACCGATTGCGGCTACTGCCAGAAACTGCACAGCGAAGTGCCCGAGCTCAACCGCCGCGGCATCGAGGTGCGCTATGTCGCCTTCCCGCGCCAGGGCATCGGCAGCCACGGCTACAACAGCCTGGTCAGCGTCTGGTGCAGCAAGGACCGCCAGGCCGCGATGAACAAGGCCAAGTCCCGCGAGGAACTCCCTGCCGCCACCTGCAACAACCCGGTGGCCAAGCAGTTCGAGCTGGGCCAGATGATCGGCGTCAACGGCACGCCGGCCATCGTCCTCGGCAACGGCCAGATGATCCCGGGCTACCAACCGGCTCCGCAGCTGGCCAAGATCGCCCTGGAAGCCAAGTAACACGGGCTCCCGGCGCGCATCACATCGATTGACCAAAAATCAGCCGCTTCGTAAAGTGCGGCTCTTTTCCACGGCCGGGACCATGCCCGGCCGTTTTTCGCAGTGAAGATGGGGAGTTCAGCGTGAAGCCGGTAAAAGTAGGCATCTGTGGCCTGGGGACCGTCGGTGGCGGCACCTTCAACGTACTCAAACGCAACGCCGAGGAGATCGCCCGCCGTGCCGGGCGTGGAATCGAGGTTGCCCAGATTGCCGCCCGTCGCCCCAATCCGAAGTGTGAAACCGGTACCACCCCCATCACCGCAGACATCTTCGAGCTGGTCGACAACCCGGAAATCGACATCGTCATCGAACTGATCGGTGGCTACACCCTGGCCCGCGACCTCGTGCTCAAGGCCATCGAGAATGGCAAGCACGTGGTCACCGCCAACAAGGCGCTGATCGCCGTGCATGGCAACGAGATCTTCGCCAAGGCGCGCGAGAAGGGCGTCATCGTCGCCTTCGAGGCCGCCGTCGCCGGTGGCATCCCGGTGATCAAGGCGATCCGCGAAGGGCTCTCGGCCAACCGCATCAACTGGCTGGCCGGCATCATCAACGGCACCGGCAACTTCATCCTCACCGAGATGCGCGAGAAAGGCCGCGCCTTCGACGACGTGCTCAAGGAAGCGCAAGCGCTGGGCTACGCCGAAGCCGACCCGACCTTCGACGTCGAAGGCATCGATGCCGCCCACAAGCTGACCATCCTCGCCTCCATCGCCTTCGGCATCCCGCTGCAGTTCGACAAGGCCTACACCGAAGGCATCTCCAAACTCACCAGCGCCGACGTCAACTACGCCGAGGCCCTGGGCTACCGCATCAAGCACCTGGGCGTGGCCCGCCGTACCGACAAGGGCATCGAGCTGCGCGTGCACCCGACCCTGATCCCGGCCGACCGCCTGATCGCCAACGTCAACGGCGTGATGAACGCCGTGATGGTCAACGGCGACGCTGCCGGCAGCACCCTCTACTACGGCCCCGGCGCCGGCATGGAGCCCACCGCCTCCGCCGTGGTCGCCGACGTGGTGGACGTGGTCCGCGCGCTGACCGCCGACCCGGAGAACCACGTACCGCACCTGGCCTTCCAGCCGGATTCGCTGTCCGACCACCCGATCCTCCCGATCGACGCCTGCGAGAGCGCCTACTACCTGCGCATCCAGGCCAAGGACCACCCGGGCGTACTGGCCCAGGTGGCCACCATCCTGTCCGAGCGCGGCATCAACATCGAATCCATCATGCAGAAGGAAGTCGAAGAGCAGGACGGACTGGTGCCGATGATCCTGGTTACCCACCGGGTCGTCGAAGCGCGCGTTAACGACGCCATCGCCGCACTGGAAGCCCTCGACGACGTGGCCGGCAGCGTGGTCCGCATCCGCGTCGAACAGCTCAATTAATTTGGAGCGGCAAGCTCCAAGCCATAAGCCGCAAGCGGGCGTACCGCTTGCAGCTTGAAACTTGCAGCTTGCAGCTCAAACCGAAGGTTTGTACCCATGCGCTATATCAGTACCCGCGGCCAGGCCCCGGCCCTGAACTTCGAAGACGTGCTGCTGGCTGGCCTCGCCACCGACGGCGGCCTCTACGTACCGGAAAACCTGCCGCGCTTCACCGTCGAGGAGATCGCCTCCTGGGCCGGCCTGCCGTACCACGAGCTGGCCTTCCGCGTGATGCGCCCGTTCGTTGCCGGCAGCATCAATGACGCCGACTTCAAGAAGATCCTCGAGGAGACCTACGGCGTCTTCGCCCACAACGCCGTGGCGCCGCTGCGCCAGTTGAATGGCAACGAGTGGGTGCTGGAGCTGTTCCACGGCCCGACCCTGGCCTTCAAGGACTTCGCCCTGCAGCTGCTCGGCCGCCTGCTCGACCACGTGCTGTCCAAGCGCGGCGAGCGCGTCGTGATCATGGGCGCCACCTCCGGCGATACCGGTTCGGCCGCCATCGAAGGCTGCAAGGCCTGCGAGCACGTCGACATCTTCATCATGCACCCGCACAACCGTGTATCCGAGGTGCAGCGCCGGCAGATGACCACCATCCTCGGCGAGAACATCCACAACATCGCCGTGGAAGGCAACTTCGACGACTGCCAGGAGATGGTCAAGGCCAGCTTCGCCGACCAGGGCTTCCTCAAGGGCACCCGCCTGGTCGCGGTCAACTCGATCAACTGGGCGCGGATCATGGCCCAGATCGTCTACTACTTCCACGCCGCCCTGCAGCTCGGTGGCCCGGCCCGTTCCGTGGCCTTCTCCGTGCCCACCGGCAACTTCGGCGACATCTTCGCCGGCTACCTGGCGCGCAACATGGGCCTGCCGATCAGCCAGCTGATCGTCGCCACCAACCGCAACGACATCCTGCACCGCTTCATGAGCGGCAACCAGTACGTCAAGGACACCCTGCACCCGACCCTGTCGCCGTCCATGGACATCATGGTCTCGTCCAACTTCGAGCGCCTGCTGTTCGACCTGCACGGCCGCAACGGTGCCGCCATCGCCGGCCTGATGGACACCTTCCGCCAGGGCGGCGGCTTCAGCGTCGAGGACGACCGCTGGACCGAAGCGCGCAAGCTGTTCGACTCCCTCGCCGTCACCGACGAGCAGACCTGCGAAACCATCGCCGAGGTCTACGCGGAATGCGGCGAACTGCTGGACCCGCACACCGCCATCGGCGTGCGTGCCGCGCGTGAATGCCGCCGCAGCCCATCCATCCCCATGGTCACCCTCGGCACCGCGCACCCGGTCAAGTTCCCGGAAGCGGTGGAGAAGGCCGGCATCGAAGCGGTTCCGGCCCTGCCGCCGCACCTCGCCGACCTGTTCCAGCGCGAGGAACGCTGCACCGTCCTGGCCAACGACCTGAAGACCATCCAGGCCTTCGTCGCCGCCCACGGCAACCGCGGCAAGCCGCTCTGACCTGAACGGCAATGAAAAGCCCCTGGTGAGTGATCGCCAGGGGCTTTTTCGTTTCGGGGACCAGGATCAGTCCGCCTTGTCTTTTCCCAGGCCGTCTCGCTCCGACAGGGGCAGTGCCTCGTGGGGCGAAGACCCCAGCTCCGATGCATCCACCTGGACAGGCACGAAGCCCTCACCGGTCTTGTAGCCCTTGTAGAGGTTGTAACCGGCGTCGAAGTCGATCCACGTGTGCGGCGCCGGGGGTGTCAGTACGCACCAGGCCGGGTTGTGGGTGCTGCCCGGCTTCTGGAATGTGACGATCTTGTATTCCTGCTTTTCAAGGAGCTGGAGCTCGCTGGCATCGATGCCGAAATTGATCTTGTATTCCATGTCCCTTCTCCATCGGGCCCGCTAACGGGGCGGGCACTGATCATGAGCCAGTCCCCGCCCCGTTGCCGATTGATGGCCGTTCACAGATGCAACCGGGAAGCCCCGCGATCGCTCGCCAGGCCGCTTCAGCGGGCGCTGAATTCGAAGGTCCACAAGCCGCCAGGGCGGGTGAGGTTCACGTCCACTTCGGTGGCGGTGATGGGCGCCACGTACTGGGTCATGTCCGAGAAGTTCTGCACGATGTAGGTCTGCCCCGCCAGCGGTGGAGAGGCCACCATGAAGTAGAACCGGCCCGGCACCATCTCGAAGCTCACCGTCATGTTCAGGTCCACCTTGGGCATGCTCACCACCGGATGGCCGCCCACATACCAGTTGCACGTGAACTGGATGAAGGGGTTGGTCTGGTTGATCACGCCGCACTGCTGCGGGGTGAGCTTTTCCTGCGCCAGCGATGTGGGTGCCGGTTGCAGGCGCGGCGACAGCCCTGCCGGGCTGACCGCCTGCAGCAACTGGCCGGGCTGCACGGCCACGCGTGTGGAGATGATCTGCTCATCCGGGGTATCGCCCGAACTGGAGAGATCGGTCTCGATCTGGTCCTCGTAGTCGAACCGCTCCGTAGCGCCCGCCGAACCGGTCAGCACCCGCCAGGCGTGGATGTCGTAGTCGCGCTGCGGATTCTGTGGCTTGAGGAAGACCAGAACGGTTTTCCCCTCCATGTCCTCCACATCGAAATGCACGTTGAAAACCATCATGGGTCCCTGTCTCCTTGGTTCCGTCATAGCCCCGGCACATGCCGGAGCAGGCGTTGATGATGGATCAGAAAACGGGTTTCTGCCGGATGATGGCAACCGCCATGGCGCCGGCCGCTCCTCGACGGGGAGCATCGTGGCCCGGGCTTCAGCCCGGGAGCCTGCCCGACGCAAAAGCCCCCGGCGATCGCTCGCCGGGGGCTCCTGTCCTGCGGGTTGCGCGTGCCTCAGCGGGCGAGGAAATCGAAGGTCCACAGGCCGTTCGGGCGGGTCAGGGTCACGTCCACTTCGGTGGCGGTGATGGGCGCCACGTAGCGGGTCATGTCCGAGAAGTTCTGCACGATGTAGGTCTGCCCGATCATGGGCGGGGTGGCGACCATGAAGTAGAAGTTGGGCTCGTACTCGAAGCTCACGGTCATGCGCGAGTCCACCTTGGGCATGGTCACCACCGGGCGGCCGTTGACGTACCAGTTGCTGTCGAACTGGGTGTACGGGTTGGTCTTGTTGATCACGCCGCACTGCTGGGGCGTCAGCTTCTCCAGCGCCAGCGACGTGGACGCCGGTTCCAGCTGCGGCGACAGGCCGTTGGGGCTGATGGCCTGCAGCAACTGGCCGGGCAGGATGGCGCGGCGCCCGGAGATGATCTGGTTGCCGGCCTTCTCGCCGAGGCTGCTCACGTCCGTCTCGATCTCCGCCTCGTAGTCGAAGGACTCCGTGGCGCCGGCCGACCCGGTGAGCACCTGCCAGGCGTGGACGCGGTAGTCGCGCTGCGGGTTCTGCGGCTTGAGGAAGACCAGCACGGTCTTGCCCTCCATGTCGTCCACGGCGAAGTTCACGTTGAAAGTGGTCATGGTTCCTTTCTCCTTGGTTCCGTTACGGCCCCGACACCTGTCCGGGCCTGTTTCCATGACGGCCCATCCACACGGCCTGTGAACGCTGCATGGCACTGGCCGCCGTGCGGCGGTCCGGCGTCACGGATGCGGCGGCCTCCCGTCATTGCTGCTGGGCACCTACCGCCCAGACAGATGAAGGAGATACGCCATGGAATGCTTCAAGAAAACCCTGCCCCTGGGTTTGCTGGCCGCCTGCTGCAGCGTGCCGGCGCTCGCCCAGATCAACTGCGCGCCCGGTGCACCCGGGGTCAACCCGCTGCCGGTGCAGATGGGCGCGGGGCTCGCCAACAGCCGGATGAACCCGCAGATCAACCAGCGCCACATCTTCTGCGGCGAGATCAACGGCGCGGGGAACGCGGTGGGCTTCCACTCGCGGCCCAACAGCCACGACCCGCGCGTGGGCGTGGGGCCGATGGCACCCTTCGCCGCGCAGATCACCGCCGGGCAGCAGTTCTTCGTGCAGCCGGGCGCGGCGCATCCCGGGCCCTATCGCTATCGCGGGCTGGGGGTGCAGATCGTCAACGGCGCCGGGGCCATGGTATTGAAGGTGCCCCCGCCCGGTGCCTCGACCTTCTACCCCGACAGCTGCACCCAGCAGCAGGTGATCGAATCGGTCCGCTACGCCTACACCCACCCGTTCCAGGCCATCGGCCCGGGTGCCGGCGCCAACTTCTTCACCGGCCCTTCGGCCCCCTCCGTGGCGGCAGCGGGCTACTGCGTCGGTGAAGCGGGTACCCCCTTCACCATCGGCGGCTACGTCAACCAGATCGGCGGCCTCTGGTTCCTCAACACCGCCTACCCGATCGGCAACTTCTGATCGTTCGGCCCGCCCCCTGGGGGCGGGCCTCCCGTCCAGCGGCTCAGCCTTCGTTACCCGCCTCGCACAGGGCACCCAGCCAGTCGCGCAACTGCCGGCGTGCCAGTTGCACGCGCTTGCGCAGGTTGGGTTCGCTGACGTGCAGCAGGCCCGCCAGCTCCACGTACTCCACCCCGCAGATACAGTGCTGTTCCAGCGCCTGGCCGAGGTTGGGCGGCAGCCGGTTCAGCGCCTTGTCCAGCACCTCCACCGCCTCCTGCAGGCAGGCCTGGCGCTCCGGACCCAACTGGTGCGGCTGCCAGGCCGCGTTGTCGTGCAGTTGCTGGTCCAGCCAGTCCAGGTTGCAGGTGAGCGGCGTGCTGCGCAGCCGGTCGATGCAATGGTTGCTGGCCACCCGGCGCAGCCAGGCCGGCACATTGTCGATGCCGTCCAGCCGCCCCGGTTCGCGCAAGAGCAGGGTGAACAGGCGCAGGCGCAACTCGCTGAGCGCGTCCTCCGCGTCCTGCGGGTTGCGCGTCAATTGCTGGCAGCGCTTGCGCATCAGCGGTTCGTGGTCGATGAGAAATTTCCATAGCAGTGTCCTCTGCGTGCCTTGCTCCAGGCTCGCGTCCAGGTTGCTCGCCATAATCATTCCGTGATCCTTCTAAACGCCGGGGGCGGAGGTGCTGCACTGGCAGTCCTTGCCAGACCGGTCGAAGCAAGCAGGACGAAGGCGTGCCCGGGTTTGTGAAGCGGTTTCTAGCCGGCGGGCTGATCGGGCCGGGCGACAGGGGAGGGCATTTCAGGAGCGGGTGCAAGAAGGCCGTGGCGGGTGGCGCGAGCGGCGGGGCGAGGGTGGTGGTCGGGGCCGGCGGGTCGCCTGGCCGGGCGGGCCGGCTGGCGCTTCGGCAGACCCGCAACGCTGGCTGCGGTGCCGGGCATGATGGGGGAGGCCAGGCTGGCAGCGCCTTGAGCGCGCCTACCGCATCCTGGTGGAGCGTGCGGATTGCGACGGCTTTGCTGCCTGCGACTGGAACGTGGCCGGCAAGGCGCAGTTCGAGCCGGGCATCGCCATGAGCTGACAGGGGGCCCGCTGCAGGGCTTCGCGGTCCTCGCCGCTCAAGCGGCTCGACGACGTTGTCCGTACCCAGGCCCAGGCGTTCAATCCATGCATCGCCAAGGCGCTCCTCGCCAGAGGTCTACGTGGCCCGGGGCGGCCTATCGCCAGAGCGAGTTCATCCGTGAAAGACCTTCCATCCTCACGACCCACCCGTTGCCCCAAGGCCCCTCCCGATGCCGAGAGGGGCCGGGCTCGGGTCAGCTCTTCCGCAACGCCAGCTGCTCCAGCTTCATCAACTGCCAGAACTCCTGCTGGTTGCTGCGGCACAGGTCCGCCATCGCATCCATCAAGGCGCCTTCGCCGACCTCATCCAGGTAGGGCCGGGGAAGCCCTCGCGCAGGCCCGCGTTGTCCCGGATGATCTCGGCGATCACATGCACGGTGTTCAACCGCGACTCCAGCCGATCCACCCACTGCCGCAGCCGGCGTTCCGCAACCTCCTGGCTCATACCGACACCTCCTGGCCGCTGGCCATGAACAGCGGCAAATCCCGCCAGGCCACCCACAGCTCACCCTGCCAGCGCACCACGCCCAGCTGCCGGCCCTCGTAGACCAGCGTTTCACGCGTGGGTGCCGCATCGGGCGTGCGGTGATAGTCATGCAGCGTCGGCACCAGCACCTCGTTCACCCAGCGGCCCACAGTGCCGTGCCTGGGCGTGCCGAACTGGAACAGCGCCCGGTAGGCGCCGATATCGCTGATCACCACCCCCTCTTCATGGAAGCCGTCGGTGTAGATGAGGGCGAGGGTTTGCTGCTGGTGAGGCTCCAGGGCCGGGAGCAAGGGGAGGGCATCGGCCAGGCCGATCAACTGCGCGAAATCATGGGCGACGAACCAGGGCTGGTTGTCGATCATCACGGCGCGCAGGCGTTGGTGGTGGTGATAGAAAACGAGGGGGGTGAAAGCGTTTTTCATGGCTTAGCTCCTGATGAATGAAGAAGCTGCCACCGTTCGCTGTCAGTCAAAGGGTGGCAGACCGCGCAGGGTTGACAGACCGGCATCAGGAACCGGCAGACCCGAGGGTCTCCCCGCGCGATCTGCCATAGAGCAGTGCAGTTGAAAACTGCATGCGAGCAAAGGCCTGCAAGAAACATTCGCCGTTTCCCGCATGCACCTTGCGGCGCAATCGCGCCTGATGACGGGCTGTCAAACCCGGCCACGGGATTTGCCGTGGCTGGGGGAGGATAGGGAGGAGGGAGTGGGAGGGCAAGGGTGTGGTCGCCGGATGGATCGCGGGGGGTGAATCAAACCAATGGCTATCTAACGACTCTGCTGCTCGTGACTGGCATCTTTCGACCAAGAGCGGACGTTGAGACTAGGAAAATAAAACGGTGGCCTTTTTCGCGCACAAACTTGTGCCAGCCGTTGCATTTGGCTACCGCCAAACTGAAGATAAGCGCCTGTCGTAAGCCCACTGCTTGGGCTATCTCTCGCTTCGGACGAAGCGCCGTTTTGACCAGGAGCTGTATTGTGATGGATCACATACTGGCCGGACCTTCTTGTTCAGGTCTTTCCCTCTCGGCAGGGCGCCCCTCTTTTTTCACAACATATCCTCAACCCAGCCAGCTCTAGGAATTCCCATGTCCGAGTCATCGCTCAATATCGTCTTGAAGTCCGATAACAATCAGCTCGCGGTGTTGCTTAAAGGGTTGAACGGGACGTTTACCGCCGCGTTTTTACAAGGGTTAGAAGCAACGTTCGCCGGCGACCGGGGCCATCCACAACCCGCCGTTTTCACCGACCTCAACGTGCAACAGGTGAGGGTCGGCAAAGGATTGTATGGGCTGCATATCCAAGGCGACGAAGCGGAAGCCTTCATGGACTGGCTAGGCGGCTTGCCGGGATTGGCGTTCTGGGCGTTGGCAACCAGTGAAACGATGATCGACATATATGCCTCCAGCGATGGCTGTAGTTACTGGAGCACCTATGTGGCGTGGGAGGGCGGCTCAGACCCGGAAGAAGATGCTCGTGAAGCCAAGCTCCAATGGTGGGTCGGCATGACCAAACCGGTGTTGCGCCATTTCGATGAAGACGCCGACAGCGCGCTTGCACTGCTCAAAGCCCATCAGAAAACCAAGGACGAAGCCGACCACTGGGGCTACTTCTTCGCCAACCACATCACCAGCGAAGGCATGCTTCTGAAAGTCCGGATCAAAGACAAACTGGTACGTACCGCCTGGCTGCGAGAACTGCAGCGCTACGTAAAAGCGGAAGAAAAAGACTTCCAGCGCCTGGCCACCTTTTTCACCAGCGAGCGCCTCAAATGGCAAGGCGGTGACGAGACGGCACAGTTCCCCGATTGGTCGGAACAACGGAAAGCTCCGCTGGAGCTGGCGAAGGGTTTAATGTTCGCCGAGGAGGCCGGCAACTGCCTATACGTTGGCTTTCATATGGACGGTATCGCGCCATATATTCACGGCGACTGCAACTCCTCGTCACGAGGCAATTACGCAATCAATTTGGTGCAGTACTTCACCGCACTTTATTCGTTAGTCGGGGGCCGAGTTTTTTATAAAAACGAAACCCACTACCTTGCTCGCAGTGTTATTGACCATGATGGTTATCTGTACATCATGTAAATCAATGCGTGCGGCGCTAGATCGTGAAGAAAAACAGCGCCGCTGGGATAGCGCGCCTGAAAGATGTCACCACATTTGGTTTTTGATTTTCGTACGTGCAGCATCGTCCCGGGATTTCGGGCCTAAGACTGCCCATCACGGCCGTCCGCTCCTGGCCGATTTCAGCCCCTGGTGAACGGCTCCAATCATCACTTTTCGCCAACCTACAGTTGGTCGACAGCCATCCGACCAGAGCATCCAGTTCGGCCTGCCGCGCCGGTGCGATCCCCCGCTCGCCGGCGCTGAGAATCTCGTACAGGTGCGCCACCGATGAGGTGACTGGAGTCAGGGCCTAGCTCGGGCTTCAGCCTTGGCCGAGGATGCCGGCCAACGTGCCTTTCCCGCCATTGATCCGAAACCCGCCATGGCCCCGAACCCGGGCCATGGAGCGGTTGCCCAACGGACGTATCATCGGCATCCATCCCTCAGCGAGGTACGGCCATGAAGCTCTTCCGTTGTGCGCTGCTGGCCCTGGTGGCGAGCGGTGCGATCCCCGCCCAGGCCGCCGAACCGAATGGGCAGCAGACCATCCGCGTCATCCCCAAGGCCTACGTCAGCCCCGGCGCCAGCGGCAGCGTCGACACCTACGAAAGCAGCCAGCGCTACGACGTGTACGGCGGGCAGCGCGTGCCCAGCGACATCAACTCCACCCGCAGCAGCTCCGGCTACAGCAGCCAGGACATCCAGCAGCGCGGCGGCATCCGCCAGACCACCGAATACCCCAACGGCCTGATCATCGAGCGGGTTCCGGGGCGGGGCACCACGCAGTATTACCGCCGCGAGTGATCGTGCCGCCCGGCGCGAGTTCCGTAGGATGGGGCGGGCGGCGTTCCGCGAGCTCCGCGAAACCCATCGATTCGGCGTCTCGGGCACAAGAGCGTGCCTGGGCCGGCTCCGCTTGGTGGAGGTAAAAAGCGACCTCCACCCTACGTATCGGTCATGCCCGCGTGTTGGGGCTGCCTTCTGCCCCGATCTCCCGCTTCGCTTGGCCCTCCCGCTGCGAACATGCTGCGAAAAAAATGCCTGCCGGCGAGCGCTGGGGGCTGAATTGGCGGGCTTTTTGTTCTCTATAATGTCGACCAGTTCGCAACGGCGATCTTCATCCCAATCTTCATCCGGTAGCCCGTCACGTGAAAATCCGAACCTCGCTTTTCAAGGCCCTGTTCCTCTGCACCAGCCTGGCCCTCGCCAGCCCCGCCAACGCCCAGACCCCCTCGCCCCTGCGCGACCCGGCGCAGCTGCAACTCGCTTCCGGCAGCGCCATGCTGCTGGACCTGAAGACCAACAAGGTCATCTATTCCAACAACCCCGACCTGGTGGTGCCCATCGCCTCGGTCACCAAGCTGATGACCGCCCTGGTGGTGCTCGATGCCAGGCAGTCGATGAGCGAAGTCATCGACGTCGACATCAGCCAGACCAAGGAAATGAAGGGCGTCTACTCGCGCGTGCGCCTGGGCAGCCAGGCCACTCGCCACGACATGCTGCTGATGACGCTGATGTCGTCCGAGAACCGCGCCGCCGCGACCCTGGCCCACCATTACCCGGGTGGTTACGGCGCCTTCATCGCCGCGATGAACGCCAAGGCCCGCGCCCTGGGCATGAAGCACACCCGCTACGTGGAGCCCACCGGCCTGTCGCTGAACAACGTCTCCACCGCCCGTGACCTGGTGCAACTGCTGGTCGAGAGCCGCAAGTACCCGCTGCTCAGCGAGCTCAGCACCACCAAGGAAAAGACCATCACCTTCGTCAAGCCGCGCTACAGCCTGGGCTTCAGCAACACCAACCACCTGACCCGCAAGGCCGACTGGAACATCGAGCTGACCAAGACCGGCTTCACCGACGAGGCCGGCCACTGCCTGGTGATGCGCACCCGCATGGGCAACCAGCAGGTGGCCATGGTGCTGCTCGACGCCTTCGGCAAGTACACCCACTTCGCCGACGCCACGCGCATGCGCCGCTGGGTGGAAACCGGCAAGAGCGGCCCCATCCCCGTCGCGGCCAAGGCCTACCGCCAGCAGAAGGACAGCGCGCGCAAGCAGCAGATGGTCGCCACGCCGAATTGATCCGGCGCGTCGTCTTCCATTGGCTTGGGCAACCACGTCCGTAGGGCGTGGTCATGAGTCATCGGTGCTGTCGCTGAAGGACGAACTCGTGCCGCAGGGGGTGCCGTGCGCACCGCAACTCGGTGCCTCCGGTGAAGCCCAGGTGCGCGCAGCACACCCTACGTGTGGAGCGAGCAGCGGCTGCATGTTCCGAGGCCTGGCGGTGCTTCCCCTCCCGTGGAGCCAAAGGTAGATCCACGTTCTACGGACGCGGATTTCTGCGCCTATTGATCCTGGCCTGTTCAGCCCGGCACCTCACCCCAGCAACACCGGCAACAGCACTGCCGTCGCCACGCCCGCCAGGCTCATGGCCAGGGCGGCGAAGGCGCCGGTTTCGCTGTTTTCCTGCAGCGCCTGGGCGGTGCCCACGGCGTGGGCGCTGAGGCCCAGGGCGAGGCCGCGCGCGGCGGGGTGGGTGACCCGTGCCAGGCGCAGCAGGGCCGGGCCCAGGGCCGCGCCGAGCACGCCGGTGATCATCACGAAGACGGCTGCGAGGGAGGCGCTGCCGCCCAGTTGCTCGGCCACCAGGATGGCGATGGGCGAGGTCACCGACTTCGGCGCCAGGGTCATCAGCATCACGTGGCCGGCGCCCAGCAGGTGGGCCAGCAGCAGGGTCAGCGCCAGCGTCACCGTGCCGCCCACGCCCAGGGCGATGAGCACCGGCCAGAACAGCTGGCGGATGCGCGGCAGGTTCAGGTACAGCGGCACCGCCAGGGCGACGGTCGCCGGGCCCAGCAGCAGCCAGAGCATGCTCGATGCGCTGCGGTAGGTGGCGTAGTCGATGCCGCAGGCCAGCAGGGCGGCGACCACCAGCAGGGTCGCCACCAGCACCGGTTGCGCCAGCACCGAGCGGGTTTTCTCGAACAGCAGCAGCGCCAACTGGTAGGCGCCCAGGGTCAGGGCGAGGTGGAACAGCGGGTGGTCGCTGACACCGGGCAGCAGCGGGGTGCTCATGGGCGGCGCTCCGGGCGGCTGCGGCGGATCAGCGCCTGCATCAGCCAGCCGGTGAGCGGGATGCCCACCAGCAAGGAGCCCAGCAGCGCGGCGGCGATGGCCCAGACGTCGCGGCCGATGGTCTCGACGTGCAGCATGATCCCCACCGCCGGCGGCACCAGCAGCAAGGGCAGGTATTTCAGCAACTGGCCGCTGGCGTCCCCCAGTGCCGCCGGCACTTCGCCACGGATCACCAGGAACGCCAGCAGCAGGAGCAGGCCGAGCACCGGCCCCGGCAACAGCGGAAGGAGGAGGTGATTGAGGGCCGAGCCCAGGAGCAGGAACGACAGCAGCTGGAACATCCCGCGCAGCATGGCGACGCCTTCCGAATGACGAGTCGAAGGGGCATCACTATGGGAGCGGCATGGCACCGGAAACAGCGGCAGTTGCGGGCGTGAAAAGCAGAGCAGGGCGGCGCCTCAGGCCAGCCAGTCGTCCTCGCTGCCGGGTTCTTCTTCCGGCGCCAGTCCGCGGATGATGTACCAGCGCACGCCGAGATGGACGCCGATCGCGGCCAGTACGACGAGCAGGATGTGCAGCGACTCCGAATCCATGAGTTCCCCAGGGCAGTGAGGCGACCGGCTCCACGCTAGCTGCCTGCGGGGGCTTTGAACAGGTGCAGTCGAGGGCGTTTTCCAGCGGGCCAGCCGTCGTGGCTGGCTATAACGGCTCGGAATAGTTGCTTCGGGCATTTCTATTTTCGGGTAATGGCGACTGAGGGGTAGCATCCGCTCACCCTAATGCGAACAGGTGCCCCGGACCCGCGCCGGGCACCTGCGGCAACCGATAAGAACAAGCAGTCAAGGAATCGCCATGTCCAGCAGCGCCCCTCTCACCCGCGATGATTTCGTGCGCCTCGACGACGAGGACGGAATGGGTCAGTTCCGTGCCCGTTTCGACCTGCCGCCCAACGAGATCTACCTCGACGGCAACTCCCTCGGCGCCATGCCGGCCCACGTCCCGGCGCGCATCGACAGGGTGATGCGCAAGGAATGGGCCCATGGCCTGATCCGCTCCTGGAACGACGCCGACTGGTACCCGGCCCCGCAGCGCACCGGCGGCAAGATCGCCCGACTGATCGGTGCCCAGGCCCACGAAGTGATAGTGGCCGACTCCACCTCCATCAACCTGTTCAAGGTGCTGGTGGCCGCCACCCGCATGCAGCCTTCGCGCAAGGTGATCCTGGCCGAGCGCGGCAACTTCCCCACCGACGTCTACATCGCCGACGGCGTGGCCGAGCTGACCGGCTGCGAGCTGCGCTGCGTGGAGCCGGACGCGGTGCTCGACGCCCTCGACGAGAGCGTCGCGATCCTGTCCCTGACCCACGTGAACTTCAAATCCGGCCGCCGCTACGACATGGCCGCCATCACCGCCCGCGCCCATGAAGTCGGCGCCCTGGTGGTCTGGGACCTGTGCCACTCGGCCGGCGCCATGCCCATCGAGCTGAACGGCGCCAACGCCGACTTCGCCGTGGGCTGCGGCTACAAGTACCTCAATGGCGGCCCCGGCGCGCCGGCCTTCGTCTTCGTCGCCGAGCGCCACATCGCCCAGGTGCGCCAGCCGCTGACCGGCTGGCACGGCCACGCCAGGCCCTTCGACTTCAGCCACGACTACGCGCCCCACGCCACCATCGACCGCATGCTGGTGGGCACCGCCCCGCAGCTCGGCGTGCTGGCCCTGGAGGCGGCGCTGGAGGTGTTCGAAGACGTCGACATGCAGGCCCTGCGCACCAAGAGCGTGGCCCTGTGCGACCTGTTCATCCGGCTCTGCGACCAGGAGCTGCAAGGCCTGGGCATCGAGCTGCGCACCCCGCGCGACGCCGAGCAGCGCGGCAGCCAGGTGTCCCTGGCCCACGCCGACGCCTACCCGGTGATGCAGGCGCTGATCGCCCGCGGCATCGTCGGCGACTTCCGTGCGCCGGACATCCTGCGCTTCGGCTTCACCCCCCTCTACACGCGCTACCAGGACGTCTGGGAATGCGTGGCGGCACTGCGTGAAATCCTCGAACGAAAAGAATGGGACCGCCCGGAGTTCCTGGCCCGTAAATCGGTGACCTGAGCCCCCGCCAAACCCTGGAGCAAGAATGCGATGACAAAAACAACAAGCTCATTCGAACAATTGGTAGACCGGGAAAAAGGCCTCAAGCAGAGCCTCACCAGCGGGCAGCTGTCGATGATCGCCATCGGTGGCGCCATCGGCACCGGCCTGTTCCTCGGCAGTGGATTCGCCATCGGCTTCGCCGGGCCCAGCGTGCTGGTCAGCTACGGCATCGGCGCGCTGATCGCCCTGCTGCTGATGGGCTGCCTGGCGGAAATGACCGTGCGCCACCCCACCTCCGGCTCGTTCGGCTCCTTCGCCGAGTTCTACGTGTCACCCGGCTTCGGCTTCGCCATCCGCTACGCCTACTGGTCGTCCATCGTCTTCGCGGTGGGCACCGAGATCACCGCCGCGGCCATGTACATGAAGTACTGGTACCCCGAGGTGCCGGGCGGCTACTGGATGGTGGCCTTCTCCGTGGCGCTGATCCTGGCCAACGCCTTCAGCGTCAAGGTGTTCGGCGCCATCGAGTACGTGTTCTCGCTGCTCAAGCTGTGCGCCATCGTGGTCTTCATCCTGCTCGGCGCCTGGGTGGTGTACGGCGCGCCGGCGGATTCGGCCATCGGCTTCGCCAACTACGGCAACGACCGCGGCTTCTTCCCCAACGGCCTGTGGGGCACCTGGGTGGCGGTGATCGTGGCCTTCTTCAGCTACCTCAGCATCGAGATGATCGCGGTGGCCGCCGGTGAGGCGAAGGACCCGCAAAGCGCGGTGACCCGAGCCTTCCGCATCACCGTGGTACGCCTGGTGGTGTTCTACCTGCTGACCATCGCCCTGGTCCTGGCCATCGTGCCCTGGGGCCAGAACACCGGCGGCCAGAGCCCCTTCGTCATGGTGATGGAAGCCACCGGCGTGCCCTATGCGGGCGCGGTGTTCAACGCGGTGATCCTGATCGCGGCGCTGTCGGCGATGAACAGCCAGCTGTACATCACCACCCGCCTGATGTTCAGCCTGTCCCGTGCCGGCCAGGCGCCCAGGGTGTTCGGCACCCTGAGCGGCAAGGGCGTACCGCTGCCGGCGCTGCTGCTGTCCTCGGTGGGCATCGCCCTGGCCACCCTGCTGTACCTGGCGTACCCGGAGAAGGCCTTCACCCTGATGATGTCGATCGCCATGTTCGGCGCGATGTTCACCTGGGCGGGCATCTTCCTCACCCACCTGTTCTTCCGTCGCCGCCAGGGCGGCCAGCCGCTGACGTTCAAGCTCTGGGGCTACCCCTGGACCAGCCTCGCCGGCCTCGCGCTGATGCTGGCGCTGATGGTCACCACGCTGTTCACCGAGGCGTTCGCACCCACCCTGCTGTGCGGCCTGCCGTTCCTCGCGGTGATCCTGCTGATCTACGCCCTGCGCTTCCGGCAACGGGCGCCACTCGAAGGCGACGCGCCCAAGCCGCTGCCGATCCAGCGTTGATCCCCGGGCCAGGGACGGCCCGCACCCCCTGAAGGCAACACGACCCGTCCATGGCGGGCCGATGCCCGCACGCGCCCGGGGAAAGGCGCGACAGCGAAGAACAACAAGAATCCACGAGGCTCGAACCATGTTGCGCAGAACCTTCCCGGCATTGCTGCTGGCCGCCTGTGCCTGCCCGCTCGCCCTTGCGGCGAGCGAGCCGGCGCCGGGCCTCGTCGCCGGCAGCCAGGCGACCCTGTTGCTGCGCAACTCCTACTTCAACCGCAGCAAGGAGGATGGCCGCCGCGACGCCCGCGACTGGACCCAGGGCGTCGTCGCCCAGTACGCCTCCGGCTTCACCGCAGGCACCGTCGGTGTCGGCCTCGACGGCTTCGCCTACCTCGGGCTGAAGCTCGATGCCCCGGCCAACAAGAGCGGCACCGGCAACCTCCCGGTGCACGACGACGGCCAGCCTGCCGACGAGTACGCCAAGGCCGGCGCCGCCCTCAAGCTGCGTTACTCGCGCAGCGTGCTCACGCTCGGCGAGCAGCGCCCCGACACCCCGGTGTTCGGCGTCAGCCACTTCCGCATCGTGCCGCAGACCGCCACCGGCATTGCCCTGGTCAGCCAGGAGATCGACGGGCTCGACCTGCAGGCCGGGCACTTCACCTCGTCCACCAGCCCGGTGACCACCAACGGCGACGGCGACCTCTGGGCGGTGATGGCGGGCGTCATCACCCCGCGCGCCGACTACCTGGGCGGCCGCTACCGGGTCGCCCCCGGCCTGGATCTGAGCCTCTACGGCGCGCGCTTCAAGGACATCTGGAACCAGTACTACGCCAGCCTCGACGGCCGCCACGGGCTGGCCGCCGACCGCGAACTGGGCCTGACGCTGACCCTCTACCGCACCACCGACAGTGGCCAGGCGCGGGCCGGCGATATCGACACCACCACCCTGGGCGCCGCCACCTGGCTGCGCAGCGGCGCGCACCGCTGGCTGCTGGGGCTGCAACGGGTGGACGGCGATACGCCGTTCGACTACCTGGGCGTGGGCGACAACGACCGCAATGGCCGCAACGGGCGGGACCAGGGCGCCTCCATCTACCTGCCCAACGCCGCCCAGTTCGCCGACTTCAACGGCCCCAATGAGCGCTCCTGGCAGGTGCGCTACGACCTGGCGCTGGAGCGCTACGGCGTGCCCGGCCTGTCGCTGATGGCCCGTCACGTGCGCGGCTGGGGCATCGACGGCAGCCGGATTCCCGCCGGCAGCCCCTACGCCGGGCGCTACGGCGCCGATGGCGAGCACCGCGAAAGCAACCTGGAGCTGCGCTACGTGGTGCAGGCCGGGCCGGCCAAGGGCCTGAGCCTGCGCGCGCGCCAGGCCTGGCACCGCGCCGATCGCGACCAGGGCTCGGGCGACCTCGACGACTTCCGCCTGATCACCGACTACCCCATCGACCTGTTCTGACCGGCCAGCACGCCTGGCCGGGGGCTTCACCCACATCGATTTCTGCAATGGCAAGCACTGCCCAATCGGGCACAACTGACGGAGTGAATAATGAAAACAAGGCTGCTCCCTTCCAAGGCTCGCGTTCCGTTCATCCAGACCGGCGTCGCGGCATCCGTGATCCTCGGCATGTTGCTGGGCGGTTATGCCCGCGCCGAGGGCCACGGCCCGATCAACATCGTCGACCCCTTCGTGAAGCGGCAGGCCGAGCTGTCGCCGGACAGGACCCCACCTGAACCGGCGCCGGGCAGCTACGGCCTGGACAAGAAGACCGGCGTCTTCACCCACCCGGCGGCCACGCCCTTCTCCCACGGCGGCCAGCCCTTCGCCGGCCAGCTCGACTACTGGGACAGCAAGACCTACATCAAGAACATGAAGGTCGAGGCCTACTACCCCATCGTGGTCGAGCCCTTCCACACCTGGCAGAACATCGTCGACTTCGACGGCAAGCGCTACCTGTACCAGTACGTGCGCCGCAGCCTGAAGATCTTCGACATCACCCATCCCAAGGACGTGAAGCTGCTGCTTACCCGTGGCGAGACCTGGGGCCCGAACGGCCCGGGCGAGGAGCAGAACCCCTACCCGGCGGACGACATGTTCGGCGCGGCCTCCATCCAGTGGAACAAGAAGCTGGGCAAGAACATCATGGTGCAGTCCTTCGAGGTGCGTCGTTTCGGCGTGCTGGAAGACAAGTACCGCGAGCCGGACAAGGTCGAGGCCATCCGCAAGTCCAAGCACCTCAAGGGCTTCAAGGTCTACGAGATGAACGGCCCGCTGCCGGCGGACTGGAAGCTGATCGCCACCCGCACCACCGACATCGAGCACCCCAACGCGCCCATCGGCGAGCAGGAAGGCTCCGGCGTGCGTGACATCCCGGCCTACTTCGGCGGCGATGTGATGTACGTGGCCGCCGCCCCCAGCGACAAGTACGCCCTCACCGAATACCCCAACGACCTGTACAACGCCGGCTACCAGTCCTGGGACATGTCCAACCCGGCCGACCCCAAGCTGCTGGACGTGCTCACCGTGCCCGGCCAGATCGTCGGCGACCCCGAGCACGAGGCCGTGTTCAAGGCCAACCCGCGCGCCGGCAACCGCGCCTCCTGGATGGGCGCGCGCATGTCGCTGTTCATCCCCAAACCGGTGGAGCAGGGCGGCAAGTACGGCTACGCGGCCATGGGCGGCATGGGCCTGTACGTGGTCGACATCACCGATTCGAAGGCGATGAAGGTGGTGGGGCACGTGGACTTCCCGGTCAGCGTGGCCGGCACCGAAGGCGACAACATCGACGTCTCCCAGGTGGAGAAGACCGGACTGGTGTACTTCAGCGGCTACCCGCTGTCCGAGGACTGCTACGAGGCCTACAAGGACATCTACGCGGTGGACGTGAGCAACCCGGCCAAGCCCGCCATCAAGCACGTGCTGCCGCGCCCGACGCCGCCGGCCGATGCCGCCTTCACCGACTTCTGCCAGCGCAAGGGCAGCTTCGGGCCCAAGCGCACCGGCTACTACACCCAGCCCGGCGTCTCCCGCGAGGGCATCCTGCCGTACGCCTTCTACAACGCCGGCGTGCAGGTGTTCGACGTGCGTGACCCGGCCAAACCCACCATCGGCGCCTACTTCGTGCCGCCCTTCGACACCCAGAACGTGGCCAGCTACGCGGTCGGCAACCTGACCCACAGCGCTTACACCGAGTACGACCGCAACCTGATCTGGGTCTTCACCAACCACGGCTTCTACGCACTGTCGACGCCGTTGCTGGGCACGCCGAGCTTCGACGCACCGAAGAAGCCCTGGCCGTCCCGGGACTGACCCTGCGGCTCCATAACAACAAAACCCAATAAGAAAAATAGAGCGCGCGGCGGCGGGGAGATGGCCGCCGCGGGCTCACCCTGTTCGATCGGAGCAACCCATGCGCAAACTTCTACTCGCACTTCCGCTTGTGAGCGGGCACGCCTTCGCGGGAATCGAGATATCCGGGATCATCGACGTCACCTACGAGGTGGCCACCTCAGGCGGGGACACCGTGGAGCGGGTCACCGGTGCCGGTCTCAGCGCCAACCGCATCCAGTTCAAGGCGGACCAGGCGCTCACCGACGACCTCTCGGTGAAGGGCGTCTACGAGGCGATGTACAACCCCCATTCCGATGACGACATGGGCAAGCGCGAAGCCTATGCCCAGATCATCTCCAAGCGCTGGGGCACCCTCAGTGCCGGGCGCCAGGACACGCCCTCGGCCAACGCCTACGGCTACGCCGACCCGCTGTTCGGCAACGAATACAGCCTGATCAACAACGTCAGCGTGTTCTATGCGCCCTGGCGTGAAGACCGCTCGCTGATGTACATCAGCCCGCGCATCGAGGGCTTCGAGTTCCGCGGCATGGCCACCCAGGGCGAGAAGGACGGCAGCCGCGACGGCCGTGTCTACAGCGTGGCGCTGGACTACTGGGCCGACAGCCCCTGGTACTTCTCCGGCGCCCTGGACCGCAAGTACCAGCGCAACCTCTGGGACAAGGACAGCATGGAGTACGCCACCGACCTCTACCTGACGGCGGTGTACAGCATGGGCAAGACCGACCTGACCGCCGTCTACCACCGCTACACCGGCTACTACGCCTACGCGCCCTGGGTGGATTTCGAATCCAACGGCAGCGACCTGCAGCTGGGCCTGCGGCACAACTTCGGCAACAAGCACAACGTCGCCGTCAGCCTGATCTACAAGGACGACCGCAAGGACGAAGCCCTCAGCGACGCCGCCGGCATCAACCTCGGCTACATCTACAACTACGACGAGAACATCGACCTCTACGGCGTCTACGCCTACATCCACCACACGCGTGATTCGGATGTGCGCTACCCCATCAGCTGGAACCTGGAAAGCCCGCTCGCCGACGAAAACCCCGAAGGCATGCAGCTCGGCGTGCGCTTCAAGTTCTAGCCCACCCGCCACACCCCCGCCCGCGACAGGACGCTGTCGCGGGTTTTTTATTGCCCGCGATACGGCGGTGCATGGGGCACGTCCGGTGCACGCCGGTCACGCCGATTGGTGGATGGGTGAAGCGTCATCCACCCTAAGCGAGGCCGGGCCGATGAGCCGGGTTGGGGCCCGGAGGTGATGGGTTTCGCGGCGCTCTACCCAGCCCCGGGGTTGATCGGGATGTAGGGTGGATGACGCTCTTTTCATCCACCAAACGATGTCGCCGGAAAGCACATTGCGGCGGCGGTGCATGGGGCATGTCCGGTGCACGCCGGTCATGCCGATTGGTGGATGGGTGAAGCGTCATCCACCCTACGCGAGGCCGGGCCGATGAGCCGGGTTGGGGCCCGGAGGTGATGGGTTTAGCGGCGCTCTACCCAGCCCCGAGGTTGATCGGGATGTAGGGTGGATGACGCTCTTTTCATCCACCAGGCGATGTGCCGGGGAATACCTGAGCCCATACAGGGATGCAGTTCGTAGGATGGGTAGAGCGAAGCGAAACCCATGCTGCACAGGCGGTGCGGGGTGTCGCGGGTTTCACCCGCCCTACGGAAACCATGCCCATAAAAAAGCCCTGGTCCGACGGTGCGGACCAGGGCTTGAGTCAGGAGGCGTGATGGAGGGGGTATCAGATGCCGAAGAACTCCCGGGCGTTGCCGGCGCAGATGCGTGCCTTGTCGGCGTCGTCCAGGCGCGGGTGTTCGAGCACGCCGGAGCCGATGCGCTGTTCGCCCAGGGGGAAGGGCGAGTCGGAGCCGAGCATGACCCGGTCCGGGCCCATCACCTCCACCAGCAGCTGCAGGGCGCGGGGGTCGAACACGGCGGAGTCGACGAAGAAGCGCTTCACGTAGCTCGAGGGCAGTTGCGGGCAGTCCTCGCGGACGATGTCGCGGTGGCGCCAGGCGTTGTCGACGCGGCCGAGAAGGAAGGCGAAGCCGCCGCCGCCGTGGGCGAAGCAGATGCGCAGCGACTCGGGGATGCGCTCGAAGGCACCGGAGAGGATCAGCGAGAGGATGCCCAGCTGGGTTTCCGCCGGCATCGCCACCAGCCAGGGCAGCATCCATTTGCGCATGCGCTCGCCGCCCATCATGTCCCAGGGGTGCACCAGCACCGGGATGCCGTCGTTGGCGCAGTGGCTGAGGAAGGTCACCAGGTTGTCGTGGTCCAGGTCGTGGTTGCCCACGTGGTTGCCGATCTGCACGCCGACGTGGCCGGCGGCCTTGGCGCGGCTGGCCTCGCGGCAGGCTGCGTCTATGTCCTGCAGGGGCACCTGGGCCAGCACCTTAAGGCGGTCCGGGGCGCGGGCGGTCATCTCCAGGGCGCGGTCGTTCATCAGCTGGGCCCAGGGCAGGGCGCGTTCGATGGGCGCGTCGTAGGCGAACATCACCGGGGTGGCGCACATGATCTGGATGTCCAGGCCCTGCTCATCGAGGTGCTCGATGCGCCGGACCGGGTCCCAGAGCACGTCGTGCACCGGGCGGAAGGGCTTGTCGCCGACCATGATCTGGCCGCTGGGGCCGTCGCTGTGCAGCCAGGGCGCGCGCTCGGGGTTGAGCCGTGCGGCTTCCTCCCGGGTGATGGTGGGGAAGAAGTGCGAGTGGATATCGATTTTCATGCTCGGGCTGCCGCCTCCAGGGTCCGGTGCCAGGTCTGCCAGTCACGGCCGGGGTGGATCTCGCCGCATTCGCTGCAGCGGCGCTCGGCCTCGCGGGTGGCGTAGAACTGCTCGTACACCGGGGGCAGGTCGTTGACGATGCTCTGCAGCTGCATCTCGTAGCGCTTGATCACCGTGCCGCAGTGGGCGCAGCTCCACTGCAGCGCGTCGTACAGGCCGGCGGGGCGCTGGCGCTCGATCACCAGGCACAGGCTGCCGGGCTCGGGGCGTTGCGGGGAGTGGATGACGTGGGGCGCCATCAGGTAGATGTCGCCCTCGCGCAGGTCGATGCGCTCGTAGCGGCCACGGTCCCAGATGTTCAGGTAGGCGTTGCCCTTGAACTGGTAGAAGAACTCTTCCATCGGGTCGTCGTGGAAGTCGGTGCGCTGGTTCGGGCCACCGACCACGGTGACCATGAAGTCGGCGTCCTGCCACACCTGCTGGTTGCCCACGGGCGGCTTGAGCAGATGCGCGTGCTCCTCGATCCAGCGGTTGAAGTTGAGCGGCGGGCTGAAGTGGTGTTTGTCCATCTTGTTGTTCTCAGCGATTGAGCGGGGCGTAGGCCACGGCCTTGATTTCGATGCGCAGGTGCGGGTGCGGCAACTGGTGCACGGCGACGGTGGTGCGGGTCGGGCCGCTCTCGTCGAAGTACTCGGCGTAGACCTGGTTGTAGGGGCCGAAGTCGTTCATGTCGACCAGGAAGGTGCTGATCTCCACCAGGTTCTGCAAGGTTGCGTTTTCACTGGCGAGGATGTCGCGGATGTTCTCGATCACCGCGCGGGTCTGGGCGCGGATGTCCAGGTTGGTGGTGCCCATGGCGTCCACCTCCACGCCCTCGAAGCTGTTGTCCGGGCGCCGCGAGCTGGTGCCGGAGACGTAGAGGAAGTCGCCGGCGCGCTTGATGTGCGGGAAGCGCCCGCGTGGGGTGGCCTTGCCGGCCACGACTGTGGAGCGGTTGTCATTCATGCTCGGGTTCCTTGTTGGGGCGCGCGGGCGGCGCTGCAGGTGAAGCCGCATTCGCCGTAGCCGGCGATCTCCACGCTGACGTGGGCGCCCGGGGTGAGGGCTTCGGCGGCGGTGGCGGCGCCGGCCATGATCAGGCTGCCGGCGGGAAGGGCGATTTCGGCGCGGGCCAGCAGCTGCGAGGCCTGTACCAGGCTGCGCAGCGGGTGGCCGAGGATCGCGGCGGTGGAGCCGGCCTGGACCACGCGGCCGTCGATGCGCATCAGCACGCCGGCGTTGGCCAGCCCGGCGAAGTCCCGCGACCAGGCACCGACCACCAGGCCGGACGAGGAGCAGTTGTCGGCCACCACGTCCTCCAGGCTGAACTTGAAGGCCTGGTAGCGCGAATCGATGATCTCGATGGCCGGGGCCACGGCCTCCAGGTAGTCGGCCGCCTCCAGCTGGGTGAGCGGGCGCTCGATGGCGCGGCGGGTGACGAAGCACACCTCCGGCTCGGCGCGCGGGTGGATGAAGCGGCCCAGGTCCACCACGCCGCCGTCCTCTTCCAGCATGGCGTCGGTGAGCCAGCCCCAGATCAGGCTGTCGACGCCCATCTGGATCATCTTGGCGCGGCTGGTGAAGCCCAGCTTGACCCCGACCATGCGCTCGCCGTCGGCGTAGCGACGGGCCATGGACGCGCGCTGGATCAGGTAGGCCTCGTCGAGGGAAAAGGGGCTGCTGGTGCTGAACTGTGCCAGCGGCTCGGCCTGGCGGGCGGCGCGGTCGAGGGCGGTGGCGATGCGGGCGATATCGGTGCTCATGGGCGCGGCTCCTGGCGTTGGGCGAGAAGGTCGAGGGCGACGTCGACGATCATGTCTTCCTGGCCGCCGACCATGCGGCGCTGGCCGAGCTCGACGAGGATGTCCACGGTCTTCAGCCCGTAGCGGGCGGCGGCCACCTCGGCATGGCGCAGGAAGCTGGAGTACACGCCGGCATAGCCCAGGGCGAGGGTTTCGCGGTCCACGCGCACGGGGCGGTCCTGCAGTGGGCGGACGATGTCGTCGGCGGCATCCATCAGTGCCAGCAGGTCGGTGCCGTGGTGCCAGCCCAGGCGTTCGGCGGCGGCGATGAACACCTCCAGCGGCGCGTTGCCGGCCCCGGCGCCCATGCCGGCGAGGCTGGCGTCGATGCGGTCGCAGCCTTCCTCCACCGCGACGATGGAGTTGGCCACGCCCAGGGAGAGGTTGTGGTGGGCATGGATGCCGGTGGCGGTGGCCGGGTCGAGCACGGCCTTGAGTGCGCGGAAGCGCTCGCGGATGTCCTGCATGCCCATGGCGCCGCCGGAGTCGACCACGTAGATGCAGGTGGCGCCGTAGCTTTCCATCAGCTTGGCCTGGCGGGCGAGGCCGTCGGGGGTCTGCATGTGGCTCATCATCAGGAAGCCGACGGTGTCCATGCCCAGGTGGCGGGCGTACTCGATGTGCTGGCGGGAGACATCCGCCTCGGTGCAGTGGGTGGCCACGCGGACCACCCGGGCGCCGGCGGCGTGGGCGGCCTTGAGGTCGTGCACCGTGCCGATGCCGGGCAGCAGCAGGGTGGCGATGCGCGCGTGCTGCAGCACATCGGCGGCGGCCTCGATCCATTCCAGGTCGGTGTGGGCGCCGAAGCCGTAGTTGAAGCTCGAGCCCTGCAGGCCGTCGCCGTGGGCGATTTCGATGGAGTCCACGCGGGCCTGGTCCAGGGCGCGGGCGATGGTCTGCACCTGCTCCAGCGAGTACTGGTGGCGGATGGCGTGCATGCCGTCGCGCAGGGTCACGTCGGAGATGTACAGCTTCTTGCCGGGGGTGGCGGTCATGGCGTGCTCCTCAGCGGTTCAGCAGCGACTGCGCCATGCGTTCGGCGGTGGCCAGCGCGGCGGAGGTCATGATGTCGAGGTTGCCGGCGTAGCTCGGCAGGTAATGGGCGGCGCCTTCCACTTCGAGGAACACCGAGGTCTTCAACCCGCTGAAGCGGCCATGGCCGGGGAGGGTCAGCGGCGCCGATTCGGGGATCACCTCGAACTGCACCTGCTGCTTGAGGCGGTAGCCCGGCACATAGGCCTGCACGGCGGCGACCATTTCTTCGATTGAGGCGGCGACCTGCGCCTGGTCCACCGCTTCGCTCAGCACATAGACGGTGTCGCGCATGATCAGCGGCGGCTCGGCCGGGTTCATGATGATGATCGCCTTGCCCTTGGCCGCCCCGCCGATTACTTCGATGGCCTTGGAGGTGGTCTCGGTGAACTCGTCGATATTGGCGCGGGTGCCGGGGCCGGCGGACTTGCTGGCGATGGAGGCGATGATCTCGGCGTAGTGCACGCGGGCCACGCGGGACACCGCCGCCACCATGGGAATGGTGGCCTGGCCGCCGCAGGTGACCATGTTGACGTTGGTCTGTTGCAGGTTCTGCTCCAGGTTCACCACCGGCACGCAGTAGGGGCCGATGGCCGCCGGGGTCAGGTCGATCAGGCGGATGCCGGGCTTCACGCTGCGCAGGTAGGCATCGTTCTGCACATGGGCGGCGGCGCTGGTGGCATCGAAGACGAAGTCGATCTCGGCGAACTCGGGCAGGCGGGTCAGCCCCTCCACGCCTTCATGGGTGGTGGCCACGCCCAGGCGGGCGGCGCGGGCCAGGCCGTCGGAGGCCGGGTCGATGCCGACCATGGCGGCGATTTCCAGGTGCTGGGCGTTGCGCAGGATCTTGATCATCAGGTCGGTGCCGATGTTGCCCGAGCCGATGATCGCGGCCTTGAGTTTCTGTCTGTTCATGGGGGCTCCGGTCATTGCGCGGTGGCGAAGGCGGCGGTGACGCTGCCCAGGCCCTGGATGTGCGCGGTGAAGCTGTCGCCCGGTTGCACGGCGACCATCGGCCCCAGCGCACCGGTGAGGAGGATGTCGCCGGCACGCAGCGGTGCACCGTGGCGGACCATGGTGTCGGCCAGCCACAGCGCGGCGTTCAGCGGGTTGTCCATGCATGCGGCACCGGCGCCGACCGACACCGGCTCGCCGCGCAGGGTCATGCTCATGCCGCAACGCACCAGGTCCAGCTTGTCCAGGGTCACCGGGCGGCTGCCGAGCACGAAGAGGCCGGAGGAGGCGTTGTCGGCGATGGTGTCCACCAGGCGGATGTCCCAGTTGGCGATGCGGCTGCCGACCACTTCGATGGCCGGCAGGGCGAAGGCGGTGGCGCGGATCAGGTCGGCCACGGTGTGGCGCTCGAAGCACAGGTCGTGTTCCAGCACCAGGGCGATCTCCGCTTCCACCTTGGGTTGCAGGGTGTCGTCCCAGGCGATGGGCTGGCCGTCGCCCCGGGCCCGCTCGGCGAACAGCAGGCCGAAGTCCGGCTGGTCGACGCCCAGCTGCTTCTGCACGGCGCGGGAGGTCAGGCCGATCTTGTGGCCCACCGGGCGCAGGCCGGCGTCGATGGCGGCCAGGGTGTTGTAGCGCTGGACGGCATAGGCCAGGGCGACCGGGTCCTGGGTCGGGTCTTCGGCCAGGGCGGTGGCGATCAGGTCGCGCACCGGGGCGCAGGGTTGGCCGCTGCGTTCCGCCTGGCGCAGGCGGCTGGCCGCTTCGATGAGTGCTGCATGCATGGTGGGGCTCCCGCTCAGGCGTTGACGCAGATGGTGGTGATCTCGGAGTAGAAATCCAGGGAATGGCGGCCGCCCTCGCGGCCGAGGCCGGACAGGCGCGCGCCGCCGAAGGGCGTGCGCAGGTCACGCAGGAACCAGGTGTTGACCCAGACCATGCCCACGCGGAAGCGCCGCGAGACCTTGTGCGCGCGCTTCAGGTCGCGGGTCCACAGAGCCGTGGCCAGGCCGTAGGCGGAGTCGTTGACGCGGCGCACCACCTCGTCCTCGCTGTCGAAGGGGGCGATGTGGCAGACCGGGCCGAACACCTCTTCGCGCACGCAGCGGGCGTCGTCGCCGAGGCCGGTCCAGATGGTCGGCTGCACGTAGGCGCCGTTGTCGCGCTCGTCGCCGAACACCGGCACGCCGCCACCGGTGACTTCGACGGCGCCTTCGCTGCGGGCCAGTTCGAAGTAGCCGAGCACCTTGTCGCGGTGCTTGTGGGAGATCAGCGAGCCCATGTTCACGCCGTCTTCGTCGGGGTAGCCGATCTTCAGCTTCTCGGCGCCGGCCTTCATGGCGGCGACGAAGCGCTCGTAGATCGGCCGCTCGACATAGACGCGCTCCGAGCACAGGCACACCTGGCCGGAGTTGGTGAAGCTGGAGCGCAGCACGCCGGCCACCGCCGCGTCGAAGTCGCAGTCGGCGAAGACCACCGCCGCGTTCTTGCCGCCCAGCTCGAAGGAGACGTCACGCACGCCCTCGGCGGCGGCCTTCATGATGGTGGCGCCGGTGCGCGACTCACCGGTGAAAGTGATGGCGTCGACGTCCGGGTTGCGGGTGAGGAATTCCCCGGCGGAGTTGGGGCCGAAGCCGTGCACCAGGTTGAACACGCCGGCGGGCAGCCCGGCTTCCTGCATCACCTCGGACAGCAGGGTGGCGCTGGAGGGCGAATCCTCCGACGGCTTGACCACCACCGAGTTGCCGCAGGCCAGGGCCGGGGCGACCTTCCAGGTGAGCAGCAGCATCGGCAGGTTCCACGGCGAGATGATCGCCACCACGCCGTGGGGCTTGCGCACGGTGTAGCTGAACACCTCGCTGCCATCGGCGGCGCGCATCTCGAAGAACTCGCTGCCGGCCTGGCGCACCAGCTCGGCGAAGGTGCGGAAGTTATGCACGCCCCGGGCGATGTCCAGGGTGCGCGCCTGCTGCACCGGGCGCCCGGTGTCGGCGACCTCGGCGGCGACGAACGCCTCGAAGCGGCGCTCGATGCCATCGGCGATGCGCATCAGCATGTCGGCGCGCTGGCTCGGGCTGAAGTCGGCCCAGGGCCCTTCCTGCGCGGCCTTGGCGGCGGCGACGGCGCGTTCCACCTGGCTGGCGTCGGCTTCGCAGACCTGGCTCAGGACGCGCCCGTCGATGGGCGAGATATTGGGGAAGGTCTTGTCACTGGCGACGAATTCGCCCGCGATGAAATGGCGCAGCAAGGGCAGGGGAGTGGACACGACAACCTCCGATTCTTGGATTTCGGAGGAGTCTAGGGAAGGCGCCTATAAGCGAATAATGAAAGCCTTGAGGTTGACTATTCTGCTTTGGAATAGCTGGGTGGCCCCGATCATGGCACACCGGTGCGACATGACCGTAGGGGCGAATTCATTGGCTCTGTCTGCGTTAAGTGTTGCTAGAAGAATTGAGCCCTGCTGATTGCCGAGCTCTGGTGATGTTTCTGGTTTCGCCCCCCGGGCGAGTCTCTTTTGGCAGTCGCCCCAAAAGAAACCAAAAGGGCTTGCCCCATCATCCGGCCCCGGCTTCGCCGGGGTTCCCTCACTCCATCGTCGCTCTGGGGGCCGGCGCGATGGGCCATCCATGGCCTGGCGCGCCTCTCGCGGCATCCATGCCGCTCGTCCCCCGGCGCAACGACTGCGTTCGGCCTCCTGGAGGGGCGTTGGCGGCTGCTCCAACTTTCTTCGCTCAAATCCACACATTGATGTGCGCACCTACCCAACGTGCACGCATCGATCAGGCCGGCGCGCCCTGGTCATGCTCGCGGCTGGCCTGTTCCAGGCATTCGCGGAACAGGCGGGCGGCGGGGCCGAGGTCGCGGTTGGCGGCGTGGAAGTAGCCGATGTCGCCGAACTGCAGCGGGGCGCCCAGGTCGAGGGCGCGCAGCATGCCGGCATCGGCGAACTGGCGGGTGGCTTCAAAGGGCATCAGGGCGACGGTCTGCTGGTCCTGCATGAGGCTGATGTTGGTGAGGATCGACAGGGATTCGACCACGTTGGCCGGGGTGCCCAGGTCGGCCTCGGCGAACAGGCGGTCGGCGGTGCGGCGCAGCAGCGAGTCTCGGGTCGGCAGCACCCAGGGGTAGCCGTGCAGTTCCGCCAGGCTCACCGGCGAGCGGCCCTGCAGCGGGTGCTGGGCGCCGGCCACCACGCACAGGGCCTCGCCATAGAGCACTTCGACTTCCAGCATCGGCGACTCGTTGCGCCAGCCCCAGTCGTCCGGCACGCGGCCCACCACCAGGTCCACCTCGCCCACGGCCAGGGCCGGGAACAGCTGGTCCATCTGCCCCACCCGCAGGGACACCAGCACGCTGGGCGCGCGTTGCTTGAGCAGTTGCATGGCGCGCGGCAGCAGCGAGCTGGAGGCGGAGATCAGGGTGCCGACCATGACATGGCCGGAGGTGCCTTCCTGGAAGGCGTTGACCTCGTCGGTCAGCGAGCGCAATTCGGCCAGCAGCGACTTGGCCCGGCGCACCACCAGCTCGCCCAGTTCGGTGGCGGTCACCCCCCGGTTGCCACGGATCAGCAGCGGGGCGTCGAAGTAGGATTCCAGCTCGTGGATGATCTTGGTCACCGCCGGCTGGGTCAGGTTAAGCGCCTGCGCCGCGCGCAGCAGCGAGCCGCTTTGCAGCACCTGGTCGAACACCACCAGTTGGTAGAACTTGAGCTTCCGCGCCACGGACATGGGGGTGAATTTCATGCGGTGCCTCGACGGGTCAAAGGGCGGTGGGGTGCGCAAAGCACCGCATGGTAATCAAAAGCGGGGACGAGCGGGGGATGTGGATGGTGGCGCCTGCTGGAGAGTTTTTGAGTCCAGCGGGTTGCCGAGTTTTGATGGTGGTTGTGCCGTAGGGTGTGCCGTGCGCACCGCCGCGCGGTGCGTCCGGCGAGCTCCAGGTGCGCGCAGCACACCCTACGTTCGAGGTGAGCGGCGGCTGCATGCTCAGAGGCCCGGTTGTGCCCTTTGGCTATGGCCTCAGGGCTGCATCTCGCGCAGGGCGTCGCGGCTGAGGCTGATCCACTCGCCGTGCAGGTTGCGGTAGTGCCTGGGGGAGCGGCGGGCGTAGTGCTGGATCTGTTCCAGCAGCTCGCGGGCTTCGCGCTGGCGGCCCAGCTGGCGGAGCATCAGGGCGTAGCGGTAGTTGGCCTCGGGGCCGGTGTAGTAGCCCGAGAGGGCGCGGTATTCCTCTTCCGCTTGGCTGGTATCGCCGAGGCTTTCCAGGGCGCGGGCGTAGAGCAGGTGGCCGACGGCGGAGCGGTAGTCGGGGTTGTGCTGGATCAGCCGGTCGAGGGTGTCGCGGCAGCCTTGCGCGTCGTCCTTGGCGAACTGCGCCTGGGCGAGGCCGAGGAGGATGTCCGGCGCGTGCGCGTGGATGCCGCGCAGGGCGGCCTGGTAGTGGCTGGCGGCTTCGTCGGCACGGCCCAGGCGCAGCAGCTCTTCGGCCACTTGCACGCGGGTTTCGCGGGTGTCGCGCAGGTCCAGCTCGTCACGCAGGGCGCGCAGGTGGCGCTCGGGGTCGAGGGTGTCGTGCAGGCGGTTGACGGTGCGCCGGCCGGTGCGGCTGCCGAGCAGGTCGGGGAGCATGATGCCGAGGAAGTAGATCAGGCAGCCGAGGCCCGGCAGCGCGATGATCAGGTACAGCCAGTAGCGTTCCTGCCCGCTGCGGACGACGTGGAGGCCGCAGGTGACCTGGCAGGCGATGACGAGCAGGGCGAGCAGTGGCATGGCGGTTTCCAGTCCCTTGGAGAGTCGATGGGCGCCGCCCGGAAAGGACGGGCGCCTATGAAATCACGCCGCCATGCGCTTGTCAGGTGGCCGGCTGTGGAGCCGGTCACGTTGTGGGCGGGCTTACCAGTCGTAGCTGAGGTTGGACACCAGGGTGCGGCCCTGGCCGTAGTAGCAGTCCCAGATGCTGCGGCAGCTGGCGACGTAGGTCTTGTCGGTGAGGTTCTCGACGTTCACCGCCAGCTTCACGCCCTTCAGGCGCAGTACCGAGTGCTCGAAATCGTAGGTCACGGCTGCGTCGTAGACGGTGTAGGACGGGATCTGGAACGAGCCCTCGTAGTCATCGCCGTAGCTGCCGCGCACGTAGCGGGCACCGAACCCGGCGCCGAGGCCGGAGAGCGGGCCGTCGCCGATGTAGCGGTAGTCGGCCCAGAGCGAGGCGGTGAGCGGCGGGCTGCTGGCCGGGTGGCGGCCTTTGCGGCCGTCGTTGTCCTTGCTGTATTCGATGTCGTTGCGCGAGACCGAGGCCAGCAGGTTGAGGTTCTCGGTCAGCGCGGCCTTGCCTTCCAGCTCCACGCCCTGGGAGCGGATGGCGCCGGTCTGGGCGTTGAAGCCGGGGTTGGCGAGGTCGGTGGTGAGGATGTTTTCCTGCTCCAGTTCGTAGACCGAGAGCTGGATGAAGCTTTCCTGGCCACTGGGCTGGTACTTCAGGCCGGTTTCGTACTGCTTGCCGGTGGAGGGCTCGAAGGGCTGGCTGGCGGCGTTGGTGCCGGTCTGCGGGAGGAAGGATTCGGAGTAGCTGATGTAGGGCGCCAGGCCGTTGTCGAAGACGTAGGTGAGGCCGGCGCGGCCGGTGAAGGCTTCGTCCTTGACGTTGCTGTGGGTGCCCTGGATCGGCGCGCGGTTGTCGGTTTCGGCCCAGTCGTAGCGCCCGCCGAGGGTGAGGATCCACTGGTCGAGCTTGATCTGGTCCTGCAGGTAGAGGCCGGTCTGGGTGACGGTGTTGTCCCACTTGTAGCGGTTGCCGAAGCGCAGCGCCTGGCCGTAGACCGGGTTGAACAGGTCGATGATCGGCGGGTTGTAGTCGTACTGGCCGTCGAACTTCGAGTTGAAGTGGTAGTAGTCCAGGCCGATGAGCAGGGTGTGGCGGGCCTCGCCGGTGTCGAACTGCGCCTGGGCGATGTTATCCACGCCGAACACGCTGTTCTTCTGCGCCCAGTCGACGCCGTAGCGGGTCTGGTAGCGCTTGTCGTTGGCACCGGTGACCGGGTTGGCGACGAAGCGGTAGCCGTGCAGCGGCGCGGTGTAGTGGTCGTCGACATAGGCGTAGCGGGCGTTCTGCCTGAACGTCCAGACGTCGTCGAGGCGGTGGCTCAGCTCGTAGCCCAGGGCGTTCTGCTTGCGGTTGTAGTCGTTGACGCCGGGCTCGCCGAGAAAGCGGTCACGGGAGATATGGCCGTTGGGGTTGGCGAACACCGTGCCTTCGCTGGGCAGGCCCTGGGCCTCGGGCACGCCGTCGTCCTTCTGCCATTGGGCGTAGAGCGTGAGGCTGGTGTCGTCGCTGGCCAGCCAGGTGAGGCTCGGGGCGATGAACAGGCGCTGCTGCTCGACGTAGTCGATTTCCGCGTTGCTGTCGCTGGCCAGGCCGGTGAGGCGATAGAGGAACTGGCCCTGGTCGTCCAGCGGGCCGCCGAGGTCGAAGGCGCCGCTCTTGCGGTCGTAGCTGCCGGTGCCGAGCTGGATCTGGTGCAGCGGCTCGGCGGTGGGGCGCTTGCTGACCATGTTGACCATGCCGCCGGGCTGGTTCTGGCCGTAGAGCACGGAGGAGGGGCCCTTCATCACTTCGATGCGTTCCAGCGAGTAGGGCTCGATCTGCAGGGCGCCGCCGGTGCTGCCGCCGCCATAGGGCAGGTGCAGGCCGTCGAGGTAGAGCGGGGTCGGCAAGTAGCCGCGCGAGGTGGGCTCGTCGAAGATCTTCACCCGGTCGGAGAAGCCGCCACCGGTCATGCCGGCGGTGTAGCGCAGCGCCTCGGTGATGCTCTGCGCGCCGCGCGCCTTGATCTCGTCGGCGGTGATCACGTTGATGGTCTGGGGGATTTCCAGCAGCGGCGTATCGGTCTTGGTGCCGGTGCCGCTGCGGGTGGCCACGTAGCCCTGCACCGGGCCCCAGGCGTTTTCCTGGTAGCTGCTGCCCTGGATGCGCGTGGCGTCCAGTTGCAGGCCGTCGCCTTCGCTGCGCGGTTGCAACTGGTAGCGGCGTTCACCGGTGGGCAGGGCCTGCAGGCCGCTGGCGCCGAGGAGGATGCCCAGCGCCTGGTCCACGCTGTAGCGCCCCTGCAGGGCCGGGCTCTGCTTGCCGGCGGTGAGGGCGCCGTCGGCGGCCAGGTAGATGCCGGCCTGCACGGCGAAGCGGTTGAGCTGGTCGGCCAGGGGGCCCGCGGGGATGTCGAACTGTTGCTCCTGCATCTGCTCGGCGGCGGATACCAGCGTGCCGTGGAGGGCGGCGACAGCGCCGAGGGCGAGCGGGATGGCCAGCGCGAGGGGGCGCAGGGGGAAGCGTGAGGGGCGCGGTGACATGTTTTTTCCTTGTCGTTCGAGGGGCAGAAAGCCGTTGTCACCCGCTAATTCGGATGAGAAGGAAAAACCGGAAACGCGAATGCGAAATTTTTTCGAACAGTGCGATCAGCGCGCTTCCACGGTGTGCCACCAGGGCAGGGTGCGGTGCACGCGGATGGGCAGGACGTCTTCCAGCATCGCCAGTGCCTGGTCGCCGTCATGCAGGGGGAAGGCGCCGCTCACCCGCAGGTTGGCGACCTGTGGCGCCACGCCGAGGTGGCCGTGGCGGTGGGCGGCCAGCTCTTCGACGAAGGCCGAGAGCGGCATGTCGCTGGCCAGCAGCATGCCCTGGCTCCAGCTCTGCCGGCCCTGGCTGGCGGGCTGCAGGGCGCCGATGGCCTGGTCGTCGAAGCCCAGTTGCTCGCCGGCCTGGGCGATGCGCACCTGGCCGGCGGTGTTGCGTACTTCCACCGCGCCTTCGAAGACGTTGAGCCGGGTGCGCCCCTGCTGTTGCTGCACGCTGAAGCGCGTGCCCAGCGCGCGCAGGCGGCCTTCGGCGGTGGTGATGACGAAGGGGCGGCTGTCGTGGTGGGTGTCGATCAGCACCTCGCCGGCCACCAGGTGCAACAGGCGCAGGTCGGCTTGCAGGTCGACGTCCAGGGCGCTGGCGCTGTTCAGCCAGACGTGGCTGCCGTCGCCCAGGGTGAGTTCGCGCACCTCGCCCGTGGCGCTGCGGTAGTCGGCGCGCCAGCCCGCCACCAGGCCCGGCAGCGGCATGTTGCGCCAGCCGGCCCAGCCGAGCAGGGTGCCGCCGGAGAGCACGGCCAGGGTGCGCAGCACCTGGCGCCGGGAGTGCTGGGCACGACGGGCGCCCTTGAGCGTTTGCAGGGCCACCTCGCCATCGCCTTGCAAGGGGGCGAAGCGCTGGCTGATGCGTTCGACGTAGAGCCAGGCCTGGCGGTGCATCTCGCTTTGCCCGTGCCAGTGCAGCCAGGCGGCGCGGGTGCTGTCGTCGGCGGCTTCGGCGCTGAGTTCGGCGTACCAGTGCGCGGCCTGCTGGAGGATGGCGTGGTCGGGCTTGAGCGGGGTCATGTGCGCAGCGCCTCGTCCAGTTCGGCTTCCAGCAGCAGGCACTTGAACATGGCCTGGGCCATGTAGCTGGTGACGGTCCGTTCGGACACCCCGAGCCGCTCGGCGATGGCGCGGTAGCCCAGGCCCTGGACCTGAGCCAGGAGGAAGGCCTCGGCGACCTTGGGCGGCAGGCTGGCGAGCATCGCGTGCACCTGCTGCAGCGCTTCCAGGACCATGGCGCGGTGTTCCTCGGAGGGTGTCACCGCCTCGGGCTGGCCGGCCAGCACCTCGGCCCAGGCGCGCTCCACCTGCTGGCGCCGCCAGAAATCCACGCACACATGGCGGGACATGGCGCTGAGGTAGGCGCGGACGTGGGTATCGCTGTCGAACTGGCGCGGCCTGCTCAGCAGGCGCAGGAACACGTCGTGGGCGAGGTCGGCGGCATCGCTGGCGTTGCCCAGCTTGCGTTGCAGCCAGGCGCGTATCCAGCCGTGGTGCTCGACGTAGTAGTGCTGCACCTGGCGTTGGTAGGACTTGTCGAGGGTCGACATCGGGTGGCTTCCGGCAGGGCAGGCGGCTTGAATGCAGATGAGAAGGATTCGCATATTATGCGCAGTCGCCCGTGCTGGCAAACCGCACCGTGGCCGACCGGCCAGGGCGGGTGAATGCGGGCATTGCCAGCGGGAACGCGGATCAACAATAATGCGACTTATTCTTATTTGAATCCTGGGTCTTTCCCCGTGTCCACCTCTCCGGATCTCAATGCTTCCCTGGCGACGCTCTACAGCGAGAACCACCGCTGGCTGCGCGCCTGGCTCTATCGCCAGCTGCGCTGCCCGCAGGATGCCGCCGACCTGACCCAGGACACCTTCATGCGGGCCATGGCCTCGCGCCAGCTGGGGCAGTTGGAGGAGCCGCGCGCCTTCCTCAACACCCTGGCCCGGCGCCTGCTGTGCAGCTTCTGGCGGCGGCGCAAGGTGGAGCGTGCGTACCTCGAGGCCCTCGCGGAGCTGCCCGAGCGGTTCGCCCCCTCGGAGGAGGACATCGCCCTGGTCAGCGAGGCCATCGACGCCATCGACCGGCTGCTCGACGGCTTGCCGCAGCGGGTGCGCCGCGCCTTCCTGCTCAACCGTCTCGACGGCTTGCCGCAGCAGGCCATCGCCGACCTCCTGGGGGTGTCCCTGGCCACGGTCGAACGCGACCTGCGCCGTGCCTTCGTGCATTGCCTCTGCGCCCACCCGGAGCTGCCATGAGCCACGCCGAACTCGACCCGCACACCCGCACCGCCATCGACTGGATGCTGCGCCTGGACCCGGGCCGGGTGACCAACCACGACCGCCAGGACTTCAAGCGCTGGCTGGCCGACGACCCGGCCCACCTGCTCGCCTGGCAACGGGTCAGCGGTCTGCTGCAGCAGCCGCTGGCCGACCTGCAGGGCGCCGAAGTACGCAGCCCGGGCCAGTTGCGGGCCGCCAGCCGGGCACTCTCCGCCCCTGACTCGCCGCAGCGCCGCAAGCTGCTGCGCGGCGGCCTGGCCCTGCTGGTGCTGGGCGCCGGCAGCGGTGCGCTGGTCAACCGCGTGACCCCGTTGACGGGCCTCAGCGCCGATGTGCACACCGCCACCGGCGAGCGCCGCACGCTGCAACTGGCTGACGGCAGCCGCCTGGTCCTCAATGCCCGCAGCTCGGTGGATATCCGCTTCGATGGCGCGCGTCGGCTGCTGCGCCTGCGTGAGGGCGAGGTGCTGGTGACGGTCGCCGCCGATGCCGCGCGGCCCTTCGTCATCGCCACCGCCCAGGGCGAAGTACGGGCGCTGGGCACGCGCTTCCTGGTGCGCCAGGAGGCGTCGCGCAGCCTGGTCTGCGTGCAGGAGCACAGCGTGCGCATCGACTGCCTCGACGGGCGCCAGGGCGAGCTGGGCGAAGGCCAGGCGGCCTGGTTCGGCGCCTCGGGCATCCAGCCGGCCCCTGCCAGCCTGCTGACCCGTGCGGCCTGGGTGGACGGGCGCGTGGAAGTCGATGACGAGCCCCTGGGGCACCTGGTCGAGGCCCTGCGCCCCTACCATCGCGGCCTGCTGCGCATCAGCCCGGAAGCCGCGCAGGTGCGGGTGTTCGGCGTGTTCCCCCTGGACGACAGCGGCGCCGCCCTGCAATCGCTGGCCGAGACCATGCCGGTGCGGGTGCGCCGCTACGGCCCCTGGCTGACCCTGATCGACCGCGCCTGATCGCGCATGGAGTGGCTCCGTGCATAGGGCGGATGGCGCTCTTTTCATCCACCCGCGGTGTCGCCTGCGAGCACGAAATGGTGGACGGGTGAAGCGTCGTCCACCCTAGGGCTGGCGTGCGCGGAGTCGGTCGGTGTGTGGGGTGGGTTTTTTTCATCCACCAAAGGGCGCCAAAGACGGGCTCGAAAGCGCGGCCATCGAACACATGCAAAAAATTCGCAAGAACGATGAGGGGTTTATGCGCCTCGTTGGACATGGATAGGGCAAACCCGACACACGGAACAAGGAGCCCTTCATGTCGTCCCCCCTTCTGCGCCCTGGCCTGCTGGCCCTGGCGATCGCCTTCGCCAGCGCCGGCCAGCCACTCGTGGCCCTGGCCGAGTCCAGCAGCAGCCAGGTTGCCGTGCGCAGCTATGACATCCCCGCCGGCCCGCTGGGCGAGACCCTGGCTCGCATCTCCCGCGAGAGCGGCCGCACCCTCTCCGCCGACCCGTCGTTGATTCAGGGCAAGCAGGCGCCGGCGGTGCGCGGGCAGTTCACCGCGGAGCAGGCGGTGCAGCAGGCGTTGGCGGGGAGTGGGTTGTCGCTGGTGATCACCGCCGGCGGCACGCTGTCGTTGATCCCGGCGCCAGCGGAAGGCGCCCTGGAGCTGGAGGCGACGACCATCTCTTCCTCGCTGCTGGGCGATACCACCGAGGGCACGGGCTCCTACACCACCGGTTCGACCCGTACCGCGACCAAGCTGCCGCTGTCCCTGCGCGAGACGCCGCAGTCGGTCAGCGTGATCACCAGCCAGCGCATCCGCGACCAGAAGATGGTCAGCCTGGAAGACGTCCTCACCCAGGCCCCGGGCGTGCTCTACAAGAAGAAGAGCAACTCCTCGGACGAGGAGGTGGGCATCTTTTCCCGTGGCATGAAGATCGAGAACTTCCAGGTCGACGGCATCCCGACGGTGTTCGAGCCCTCGATGAGCAGCCAGTCCAACGACATGGCGGTGTATGACCGGGTCGAGATCGTGCGCGGCGCCACCGGGCTGCTCAGCGGCATCGGCCAGCCGTCCGCCACCATCAACATGGTGCGCAAGCGCCCGACCCGCGAGTTCGCGGCCTCGATCCAGGGCAGCGCCGGCTCCTGGGACAACTACCGCTCCGAGGTCGATGTTTCCGGCCCGATGAACGAGCAAGGCACCCTGCGCGGCCGCCTGGTGGGCGCCTACCAGACAGCCAACTCCTTCACCGATCGCCTCAGCACCGAGCGGCGGGTGGCCTATGGCGTGATCGAGGCGGACCTCGGCGAGCGCGATACCGTCAGCTTCGGCATCGACTACCAGGTGCGCAACTGCGATGCCTGCGGCTATTTCGGCTTCCCGGCGTTCTACAGCAATGGCCAGCGCACCGACTTCAAGCGCTCCTTCAACTCGGCCGCCGACTGGAGCCACGCCGATCGCCAGCGCACCTCGATCTTCGGCACCTACGAGCACCGCTTCGACAACGAGTGGATGGCTAAGGTCGCCGTCACCAACGTGCGTGACGACAACGACGTCGAGTACGGCTGGTTCAGCAGCAATGGCTACCCCAATCAGCAGACCGGTGCGGGCACCAGCCTGTATTTCGCCAAGTGGCCGAGCAAGCCCGAGCAGAATTCGGTGGACGCCTACGCATCCGGCCCCTTCAGCCTGTTCGGCCGCGAGCACGAGCTGGTGGTCGGTGCCAGCGCCATGCGCTACCGCAGCAACACCGGTGCCTACCCGCTGTGGGTGGATCGCAGCGGCAGCGGCTGGAACCCGGCCATTCCCGACGTCTACCAATGGCGCGGCGACATCTCCAAGCCGCCGTTCAACCGCATTGGCGACCTGGAGTACAGCCAGCGCCAGTACGCGGCGTACAGCACGGCCCGCTTCACGCTCACCGATGACCTGTCGCTGATCCTCGGCAGCCGCCTGAGCTACTTCAAGGTCGACCAGAGCTCCGCCTACTACGGCTACGACCCGACCTCCCTGAAGAAGCGCGAGCACGGCGAGCTCACGCCATACGCCGGCATCGTCTACGACCTGGACGACAACCACTCGGTCTATGCCAGCTACACCAGCATCTACAAGCCGCAATCGAGCCGGACCCTCGAAGGCACCTTCATGGACCCCACCGAAGGCGAGAGCTACGAGGTCGGGGCCAAGGGCGAGTACTACGACGGCCGGCTCAACCTCAGCGCCGCGCTGTTCGAGTCCAAGCTGAGCAACTACGCGGTCGGCACCGGGCTGTACGACGCCTTCGACAACGAGATGGTGGCGCCCGCGAAGATCAAGATCAGGGGCCTGGAGCTCGAAGTCGCCGGTGAACTCATGCCGGGCTGGCACGTGCAGGCGGCCTACAGCCACGTGAACGCCTACTACCCGCAAGGCGTCGATGTGAACGTCGGTTTCCCACGGAACAACGTCAAGCTCTTCACCACCTACGACCTGACCGGGGACCTGAACCGCCTCACCCTCGGCGGCGGCGTGCGCTTGGAAAGCGCGACCCGCTACGGCAATACCCAGGTGATCCCCGGCACCACCCTGCAAGCCAAGCAGGGCAGCTACGCCCTGGTGGACCTGCTGGCGCGCTACCGCTTCGACGAGCACTTCACCGGCACGCTCAACGTCGGCAACCTGTTCGACAAGGCGTACTACGCGAGCACCAGCGTCTACAGCGACCTCTACGGCGAGCCGCGCAGCCTGACCGCTTCATTGCGCTGGGAGTATTGATCGCAGCCGACCAGGCCCGGGGCTTAAGCGCGGGCTACGGCGTGACGCTGTGCGTGGGTGGAGGTCGTTCTTTGCCTCCACCAGCGGTGCCGCCCGTGAGTTCGCAGGGTGGACGGGTGGAGCGTCGTCCACCCTACGGCTGGCGCGCACGGAGTTGGGCCATGGGTCGGGTGGATGGCGCTCTTTTCATCCACCAGCGGTGTTACCTGTGAGCACGCAGGGTGGACGGGTGAAGCATCGTCCACCCTACGGTTGCGTGCACGGAGTTGGCTCGTGGGTAGGGTGGATGACGCTTTTTTCATCCACCAGCGCTGCCGCCGGCACGCACCGGGTCGGCCTGTGTGTAGGGTGGGCCGGGCGTCGCTCCGTTTCAGCCCGCCGATTGTCGATTGCGCGCCCTCAGAGCCCCTTGATCTGCTTGTAGTCCAGCTCGGCGGTATGGCCGGCGCCGAGGTCGAGCAGCACGTAGAACTCGCCGTCCGGGCGGGGGAAGGTGAAGCGCGAGTCCGCGCCGAGCTTGCCGGCAACCAGTACCTTTTCGTCGTAGCCGATCACGTCCAGGGTCACGCCCGGGGCGGCGCTGCCGTTGGAGAGGCCGCCGGTGCAGCGGATCTGCCCTTCGGCGATGGCTTCGCACTCGACGAAGGCGTTGTGGGCGAAGGCGGCGGGGGTGGCGAGCAGCAGGGCGCTCGCCAGCAGGGTGGGGTAAAGGGGCTTCACAGCGTGTCTCCATTGCGGGCCAGCCATTCGATCATCGACGGCGAGACTTCCTTCAGGGGGATGGACGCCTGGTGCACGCTGCCGTCCCAGCCTTCCACGGTCAGCCACAGGGCGTCGTCGGCGGTGGTGCCCGGCGGAATGCGTACTTCGGCGAACAGCCGGTAGGGGCTACCGGACAGCAGCGAGCCGGCGGCGCGCAGGCTGCGTGGCTTGCCGATGCGCAGGTAGGCGGCCTTCACCTGGCCGATGCACTCGGCGCAGAAGGCCAGGGTGATCTCCTTCATGTAGCCGGCCTTGCCGTCGCGTTGCGGCTCGTGCAGCTCCCATTCGGCGATGCGTGCGGTCCAGGGGCCGACCGGGTATTGGCCTATCACCCGTTCGCCCAGGCCCTGCAGGCCACGGTCGAGGCTGACGTCATGGAAGTAGGCGGGCATGAAGCCCAGCGGGATCAGCACCAGCAGCGCGCTGAGGTGGAAGCGCCACGTGAGCCACAGGCGCTTGAGGCGGGTCTCGGGAATCAGGGCTGCGTTGCTCATTCGGTCGCCTCCACGGCGGTGGCGGCGGGTGTCGGGCGGGGCTTGCGCTTGAGCGCCTTGGCGGTGGCGATCACCGTGCGCTTGCTCCAGATGAGCAGGCCGCTGAGCACCATCATGCTCAGCAGCAGGCCGAAGAAGAACCAGACCAGCTTCACCCAGATGCCGCCGAAGTCGCCGGTGTGCAGCGGGCGCATGGACTCGGTGACGAACTCCAGGGGCGTGCGGTCGGCGAGCAGGCGCGAGCCCACCAGTTCACCCGTGTAGGGGTTGAGTTCGGCGGTCTGGTACATCAGCGGGTACCAGCCGCGGCCGCCCACTTCCATCGGCGTGTAGGCGTCCGGGGGGAACATCACGAAGCTCACCTCGAAGCCGGGAATGGTCCGCGTGGCGGTGGCCACCGCCTGGTCCACGCCCACGCGCGGCATCGGCCGGCCGGGCTGCGCCAGGGGGACTTCGTCACGCGGGATCAGCGTCGGCAGGCCTTCGCTGGAGATGGAGATGTGCGTGTCGGCGAGGATGGCGCTGATCAGGAACCACACGCCGGTGATGGAAATCACCGCGATGAACCAGATCGACCAGATGCCCGACAGGCGATGGAAGTCGCCCCAGAAGATGCGCGCGCCCTGGTTGAAGCGCAGCGTCGGCTTGAGGAAGCCGCGCCAGAAGCGCTTGTACACCACCAGCCCCGTGACCAGCGAGGCGAGCATCGGCAGGCCCAGCAGCGAGACCAGGTACCAGCCCCAGCTGTAGCCGTTGGTGAAGGGCACCAGCCACCAGCCATGCAGGGCGCGGGTGAACTGGCGGAAGTCGAACAGCGGGCTGCTGCCCTGGATCTGCCCGGTGTAGGGGTTCACGTACAGGGTCGCGGTGCGCGTGTCGGGGTAGGTCACCGAGGCGGTCAGGGCGAAGTGGCTTTCCTCGGGCTTGGCCAGCCACTCCACATCGGCGGTGGGGTCCTGCTTCTCGATGGCGGCGAGGATCTGGTCGAAGCTCATCAGCTCGGCGTCATCCGAGGGCGCGGTGGCGCGCACGTCGGGGTTGGCGAGCCAGACGATCTCCTCGCTGAGCACCGCCAGGGTGCCGGTGATGCACACCAGGAACACGAAGAACCAGATGGGCAACGCCAGCCAGCTGTGGACCAGGAACCAGGTTTTCGAACGGGATTTCTTCGACATGGGCAACGATCTGGGTAGCGGAATCAGGGCCTCCGGCCTCGGCCGGTCACGGGTGCGGTCACGCCCGGCCCATGGAAAAGCACCCGCCGGCCCGAGGGGCTGGCGGGTGAAACCAAAGAAACGGCATCTCGAAATCGAGGGGGCGTTACATTCAGGACGGATGAGAAGGGCAAAACCCGCAACGGCACATGCAAGAAAATGTTTCCGTCCGACTGATGGTCTTCTAGCCCAGGGCTTTCACCTCGTCTTCCAGCTGTTCCAGCAGCCACTCGCTGAAGCGGCGCGTCAGCGGGCTGAGCTCGCTGTCGCGGTGGATCAGCCAGGCCCAGTTGGGGCCACGGATGGTCTGCTCCACCAACGGTTGCAGGCGCTTCTCGGCGCGGGCCCTCTGCGCCAGCAAGCGGCTGACCAGGGCGGTGCCGAGCCCGTCGCAGGCGGCGTCCAGCAGCAGGCCGGGGTCGGAGAAGTTGAGGCCGCTGCTCTGCTGGCCGACGTCGATGCCCGCTTCCAGCGCCCAGTGGCTCCAGTCCATCTCGCGCTCGCCGTGCAGGGTGGTGCGCTGCGCCGGCGGCGTGGCCAGCAGCGCCGGGTGGCAGGCGGGGTAGAGGCGATCGGCATGCAGGACGCGGAAGCTGCATTCGGCCTGGGCGGCGATGTCGTCGCGCACGGCGATGTCGATGGTCTGGGTGGCCATGTCCGGCGGCTCGTCGGTGGTGAACAGCCACAGGTCCACTTCCGGGTGTTGCCGGCGGAAGTCGCCCAGGCGCGGCACCAGCCAGTGGCGGGCGAAGGCCGGGCTGGTGTTGACCACCAGCTGGTTGGGCTTGCGGTACTGCTCCAGCCGGCGGATGCCCACGGCCAGTTGCTGCAGCAGCGCCTGGGTGGTGCCGAGCAGGTCGTGCCCCGCATCGGTGAGGGCGACGCTGCGGCCGTTGCGGTGGAACAGCGGCTGTTCGAGGAAGCCTTCGAGGCTGCGGATCTGCTGGCTGATGGCCGATTGGGTGAGGTGCAGCTCCTCGGCGGCCTTGTGGAAGCTGCCGAGGCGGGCGGCGGCTTCGAAGCCGCGCAGGGCGTTCAGCGGGGGCCAGTGCTTGAGCATCTCTGATAAGCCTGTCTGATCATAAGTGTGGAAAATCTATCGTTTGTTGCGCCTGTTTCACAGGCCTAGCATGGCATCCATTACCGCAATCGCGGTTTTCAGTGATAACTAAAACTTAACTGAAGGCAATCGTCATGCAGCAGCAACACGCGCAGCAGAGCGGCTGGGTCATGCCCGCCGAATGGTCCCACCACGCCGCCACCTGGATGGTCTGGCCGCACAACCAGCCGCTGTGGGAAACGGGCTGGGGCGTGACCCTGGCTGCGGTGCAGGAGGACTTCGCCCGTGTCGCCAACGCCATCGCCCGCTTCGAGCCGGTGAAGATGGTGGTGGACCCGAGTGCCGTGGAGCGCGCCCGCGCCCTCTGCGGCCCGGGCATCGAGCTGCTGCCCCTGGCGGTCGACGACAGCTGGTGCCGTGACTCCGGCCCCAGCTTCGTCTGCCACCCGCAACTGGGCGTGGCCGGCGTCAGCTGGCGCTTCAATGCCTGGGGCGGCAAGTCGGCCCACGACCTGGATGAGGGCCTGGCGCGCCGCGTGCTCAATCACCTGGGGCTGGACTGCTTCGGCACCGCGTTGAGCAACGAGGGCGGCGCCATCCATGTGGACGGCGACGGCACCCTGATCACCACCGAGTCGGTGCTGCTCAACGCCAACCGCAACGCGGGCATCAGCAAGGCCGAGGTGGAGGCGATCTTCGCCCGCCTGCTGGGGGTGAAGAAGACCATCTGGCTGCCGGGCGACCCGGACCACGTCACCGGCGACATGACCGACGGCCACGTCGACGGCGTCTGCGCCTTCGCCCGCCCCGGTGCGCTGCTGGTGGATGCCACCCGTGACGCCACCTCGGTCTATGCCCAGGTGGCGCGGGAGAACCGCCGCGCCCTGGAGCTGGCCACCGACGCCCGTGGCCGCCGCTTCGAGATGCTCGAACTGTTCGAGGCCAGCGATGCGGTAGACACCGGGGCCGAGGTGTTCTGCGCTTCCTACACCAACTTCTACATCGCCAACGGCGCGATCATCATGCCGGCCTACGGCATCGACGCCGACGACGAGGCCGCCGCCACCCTGCGCCTGGCCTTTCCCGGCCGCGAAGTGGTGCCGGTGCGCATCGACCAGCTGGCCCACGGCGGCGGCGGGGTGCATTGCATCACCCAGCAGCAGCCGGCCTGGCTGCTGAAGGGGGTGTGAGATGGCCAGGCTGACCGTCGCCACCACCCAGATGGCCTGCAGCTGGAACCTCGCGCGCAACCTCGACCAGGCCGAGCGCCTGGTCCGCGAGGCGGCCGCCAGGGGCGCCCAGGTGATCCTGCTGCAGGAGCTGTTCGCCACCCCCTATTTCTGCATCGAGCAGAACCACCGCCACCTGGCGCTGGCCGAGGAGTACGCCCAGAGCCAGGTGCTGGCGCGCTTCGCCGACCTCGCCGGGGAGCTGGGCGTGGTCCTGCCGCTGAGCTGGTTCGAGCGTGCCGGCAACGCCTTCTTCAACTCCCTGGCCATGGCCGACGCCGATGGCCGCCTGCTGGGCGTGTACCGCAAGACCCACATCCCCAACGCCATCGGCTACCAGGAGAAGGACTACTTCAGCCCGGGCGACACCGGCTTCCGCGTCTGGGACACCGTTCACGGCCGCCTCGGCGTGGGCATCTGCTGGGACCAGTGGTTCCCCGAGACCGCGCGCTGCCTGGCCTTGCAGGGTGCCGAGGTGCTGCTGTTCCCCACCGCCATCGGCTCCGAGCCCGGCGCCCAGGGCCTGGATTCCCGCGACCACTGGCAGATGACCATGCGCGGCCACGCCGCCGCCAACCTCCTCCCGGTGGTGGCGGCCAACCGCGTCGGCCGCGAGGTGGCGACCACCGACCCGGAATTGCAGATGAGCTTCTACGGCTCCTCCTTCATCTGCGACCACAAGGGCAAGGTGCTGGCCGAGGCCGACCGCGAAGGCACCACGGTGCTGCTGCAGGAGCTGGACCTCGACGCCATGGCCGAGGAACGCCTGGCCTGGGGCATCTACCGCGACCGCCGCCCGGAGATGTACGGCCCGATGCTCGGCCTCGACGGCAAGCGCACCCACGTCACCTGGCAGAACACCCGAGGAGCCTGAGCATGCGTGCCTTCCGATCGCTGTTGGTCACCGCCGCCGCCCTGGCCTGCCTGGCCGGCAACGCCCAGGCGGAGGAGAAGATCCTGCGCCTGTACAACTGGGCGGATTACTTCGCCGAAGACACCCTCAGCCGCTTCACCGCCGAGACCGGCATCCAGGTCGTCTATGACGTGATGGACGGCAGCGAAACCCTGGAAGCCAAGCTGATGGCCGGCAACAGCGGCTACGACCTGGTGTTCCCCGGCGACACCGTGGCCGAGCGGCTGATGCGTGCCGGCGCCCTGCAGAAGCTCGACGCGAGCAAGCTCACCGGCCTGGACGACATCGAGCCCGGCCTCAAGCGCCTGCAGACCCGCTACCCCTACTCGCGCCACGCCGTGGTGCCCTACACCTGGGGCACCATCGGCATCACCTACAACGCCGCGATGATCGCCCAGCGCCAGGCCGATGCGCCGGTGAACAGCCTCGACCTGCTGTTCAAGCCGGAGCTGGCCGCGCGCTTCGCCGACTGCGGCATCTCGGTGATCGACTCCCCCGACGAGGTGCTCGCGGTGGTGCTCAACTACCTGGGTCGCGACCCGCGCAGCGCCAAGGCCGAGGACCTGGCGGCGGCCACCGCGCTGCTGAGCGCCATCAAGCCCTACATCCGCAAGTTCCAGTCGCAGCCGGTCACCGACCTGGTCAACGGCAACCTCTGCCTGTCCCTGGGCTACAGCGGCGACGTCACCCAGTCGCAACGCGCCGCCGCAGCGGCGGGCAAGCCGATGGACTTCCAGTACCGCATTCCCCGCGAGGGCACCACGGTGTGGATGGACACCCTGGCCATCCCCGTCGATGCGCGGCACCCGGAATACGCCTATGCCTTCATCAACTTCGTGATGCGCCCGGAGAACATGGCCGCCATCAGCAACTTCACCGGCTACCCCACCTCCAGCGCCAAGGCGCGGCCGATGGTGGACGCCGACATGCGCGGCAACCCGGACATCTACGTCGACGATGCCACCTATGCCCGGCTGATCCCCGGGCGCGACATCCCCCAGCGCGACATGCGTGCGCGCATGCGTGCCTGGACCAAGTTCAAGACCTCCACCCACTGAAATGCCCGCCGGCGCCCCGCGCCCTGGAGAAAGCCATGCCTTCGCGTCGTGACTTCATCAAGCACCTCACCGCCGTCGCCGGCCTCGGCGCGGTCGCCAGCCTCGGGCTCGGCATCTCGCCCGCCCGTGCCCAGGCCGCCCTGCGTGGCGGCGCCTGGCGCATGCCGGACGAGAACGGCGTGCACGTCTGCAGCTACGTCAGCTTCGGCGCCCAGGCGGCGATCTGGGAGGACTTCACCGCCGACGTGCAGGACTGCATCGGCCTGATCGCCCGCACCATCGCCACCTACGAGCCGGTGGTGGTGCTGCACCGCCCCGGCCAGCTGAGCCTGGCCAGGCAGAAGTGCGGCACGCGCAACACCCGCTTCGTCGAGATGCCCCTGGACGACGTGTGGATGCGCGACATCGGCGGCGCCTTCGTGGTGGACGGGCAGGGCGGCCTCGGCCTGGTGGATTTCAACTTCAACGGCTGGGGCAACAAGCAGCAGCACAGCAAGGATGGCGAGGTGGCCGGGGAAGTCAGCTACGACGCCGACGCCAGCTACATCGCCAGCCAGCTCACCGGTGAAGGTGGCGGTATCGAAGTGGACGGCGCCGGCACCGGCATCATGACCGAGAGCTGCTGGATCAACGGCAACCGCAACCCCGGCCTGAGCAAGGCCCAGGTGGAAGCCGAGCTGATGAGCAACCTCGGCCTGCGCAGGATCATCTGGCTGCCCGGCATCAAGGGCAAGGACATCACCGACGCCCACGTCGACTTCTACGCGCGCTTCGTCAAACCCGGCGTGGTGGTCGCCAACCTCGACAACGACCCGCAGTCCTACGACTACGCGGTGACCCGCAAGCACCTGGAGATCCTCAACAAGGCCACCGACGCCGACGGCCGCAAGCTGCAGGTCCACACCCTGCCGCCGCCCCGCACCCTGCGCAACAACCGCTTCACCCGTAACAACCCGGACTTCGCCCCCGGCTACATCAACTACTACCCGGTCAACGGCGCGGTGATCGCCCCGCAGTTCGGTGACGCCAGCGCCGATGCCTTCTGCCGCGACCTGCTCACCCGGCTCTACCCGGGGCGCAAGGTGGTGCAGATCAACATCGACGCGGTCGCCGCCGGCGGTGGCGGCATCCACTGCGTCACCTGCCACCAGCCGAAGGTGTAGACGGGCGGTCCCGGTTCCGATGGGCTCCCGGTTTGTAGGGGGGATGACGCTCTTTTCATCCACCGTGCGAGGCCGCCGGGAGCACCGTGGTGGCAGCCCTGCGGGTTGCTTGGCGTACGGGGCGGGTGCAAGGCCGGTGATGGGTTTCGCTGCGCTCTACGCCATCCTACGGTTCGTGTGCGGGGCCTGTTGGGGCGAATGCATGCGCCCGCTTTTCCACCCGGTTCGTGTCACACCCGCTCCATTTGTTTACGTGCGAAAAGTTGACACATGGACATGTAAACAAACACGACATAGCGTGACGCCCCAGATGCCGAATCAACTTCTGGGGAGCCCGGACATGTTGTCGATCGAACTGATTGTGGAAAACCTCGCCAGCAGCGCCCTGGTGCTGGGCGTCATGCTGGGCCTCGCCTGGCTGGCCTACGGCCCGGCCGAGCGCGGCCTGCGTGGTTGAGGCGGCCGTCAGGCCATGTCGGAAGGCGAGCGGCGCACGAACTTGATCTTGTGGGTGAAGGTCGGTTTGCGCGTCACGCTGATGGCCCGGCGGGTCACCGCGTCGAGGGTGATGTTCCAGTAGCCGGTGCTGGGCACGGTGATGCGCGCCGGGAACTTGTCGAAGGCGCCGCCGTGGTAGGTGTGGCGCCCACCATTCTTGAAGCTGCGAAAATTCGCGTCGCTCATCAGGCGGATGTTGCAGACCTGCGAGCACTCGATGACCACGATGTCGCCTTCGTTGAGGTGTTCGCGCTGGTGGATGAACTTCATGTACCGCTCCGGAACTGGTAAAGCGAAAAGGCGCAACGATATCACGCCCTTCCCCCGGCCCGCTCCGCCGCGAAGGCCGAACGGCAGGCCTGCCGACGGGCTGCGGTAGCGCTTGGTTTGCATATTCCTCAACCAAGTATTTGATTTGTCCGATGTTTCCCCGCCGCCCCCTTGGCTAGAGTCGGTGCCATAACGACTACAACAAGCCGAGGCATCCGATGGACCACCTGCCCCTCTCCTGCGACATCCCGCCCGCCTGATCCGCAACCCGTGACCTCCACCGCACGCCCCTTGGCGCTGCGCCTTCACGTTCCGGATGAGGCCTTCACATGCACAACACCCCGCACACCCAAGCATCGCGCCCGAAGATCGAGGTGCGCTCCATCGACTACGTGCCGCGCAGCGAGCGCCACGGCAAGGTCTGGCACCAGGGGCCGTTCTGGTTCACCGGCAACTTCGTGCTCACCACCCTGGTCACCGGTTTCACCGGACCGGCCCTGGGGCTGGGGGCGTTGCCCTCGATGCTGGCGATTCTGATCGGCGTGGCCATCGGCACCTTCTTCATGGCCTTCCATGCCAACCAGGGGCCGCGCATGGGGCTGCCGCAGATGATCCAGTCGCGGGCGCAGTTCGGCCTCCGCGGCGCGGTGGTGCCCTTCATCGCAGTGGTGGGGGTGTACATCGGCTTCAACGTGTTCAACGTCATCCTCGCCACCGATGCGATCAACACCGTGCTGCCCGGCGCGCGCACGCCCTGGTACGTACTGCTGGTGGGGCTGGCGGTGCTGCTGGCGATCGTCGGGCACGACCTGCTGCACACCGTGCAGCGCTGGCTGACCTACCTGATGATCGCGGTGTTCGGCATGCTCACCCTCTTCGCCGTCACCGAGCTGCAGGCCGATGCGGCCCTGGCGTCGGCGGGGTTTTCCTGGAGCGCGTTCCTGGTGCAGCTCTCGGCGGCAGCCGGCTACCAGATCAGCTACTCGGTGTACGTGTCGGACTATTCGCGCTACCTGCCCCACGACACGCCGCCACGCCGGGTGATCTTCTGGACCTATCTCGGCGCCGGCGGCTCGGCGCTGTGGCTGATGTCCCTGGGGGCCTTCATCGCCTCGGCACTGCCGGCGCCGGATGCCATCGGCAGCATCCGCGAGATCGGCAACCGGCTGTTCGCGGGCTTCGGCACCTTCACCGTGCTCATCGCCGTGCCGGCACTGGTGGGCATCATGGCGGTGAACTGCTACGGCGCGATGCTCACCAGCCTCAGCGCCATCGACGCCTTCGCCCGTGTGAAGCCGACCCTGCGCCTGCGGGTGGCCGGTATCGGCGTGATCGCCCTCCTCGTGCTGGTGGTGGCGCGGCTGATCCCGGAGAGCTACCTGGGCAGCTTCAACACCTTCGTCCTGCTGATGCTGTACTTCCTGGTGCCCTGGACGGCGGTCAACCTGGTGGACTTCTACCTGGTGCGGCGCGGGCACTACGCGATCAGCGAGATCTTCAATCCGCAGGGCCTGTATCGCGGCTGGTCGGTCGCCGGGCTGCTGGCCTATGGGCTCGGGTTGCTGGCGATGGTGCCGTTCATGGCGCTGGGTTTCTGGACCGGCCCCGCCACGGCCGCCCTGGGCGGTGCGGACATCGCCTTCGCGGTGGGCCTGCCGGTGTCCGGGCTGAGCTACTGGCTGCTGGCCCGGAAGCTGGACCTGGCCGCCGAGCGCCGGCTGGCGGAATCGGACCAGCAACGACTGGAGCAAGGAGGGCCGCAGGCATGACGACGATGAAGGTGAGCGTGGCCTGCTGCCAGGTCGCCCCGCGCATTGGCGAGCTGGCCTTCAACCGCGCGCTCGTCGAGCGCGTCACCCGCCGGGCGGCGAGCCTGGGCGCGCAGGTGGTGGTGCTGCCGGAGCTGGTGCAGAGCGGCTATGTGTTCCGCGACCCCGCCGAGGCCCGGGCCCTGGCCGAACCGCTGGACGGCCCCGGCATCACGCTGTGGGCGGCCCTGGCCGCCGAGCTGGGCATCGTGCTGGTGGGCGGCTTCTGCGAGCTGCGCGAGGACGGCACCCTGGCCAACAGCGCGGCGCTGGTGGATGCCAGCGGGGTGCGCGCGGTGTACCGCAAGGCGCACCTGTGGGATGGCGAGAAGGCGATCTTCACGCCCGGCGATGCCGCGCCCCCGGTGGTGGACACGGCCTTCGGGCGCCTCGCGGTGATGATCTGCTACGACCTCGAATTCCCCGAATGGGTGCGCCTGCCGGCCCTGGCCGGCGCCGAGCTCCTCTGTGCCCCGGTCAACTGGCCGCGAGGCCCGCGCCCGGTGGGTGAACGCCCCGCCGAAGTGGTGCGGGTGCAGGCCAATGCGGCGGTGAACCGGATGACCATCGCCGCCTGTGACCGCCACGGCCACGAGCGGGGCGTGGATTGGGTGGAGGGTTCGGTGCTGGTGGACGCCGACGGTTATCCCCTGGCCGGGCCGGCGGGCGAGGGCGGCGAGCAACTGCTGCTGGCGTCGCTGGACCTGGGGGCGGCGCGGGACAAGCGCATCAGTGGGCATAACGATGTGCAGGGTGATCGGCGGCCGGAGCTTTATGCCGGGGTACTGGCTGTGCAGGGGAGGGCCCTGGGTTGAAGCCCAGGCGACAGGGTGATCGGCGTAGCCCGGCAGCGAATGCTCAGCTGTAGAGCCAGCGCCCGAGTTCTTCCAGGTTGGCGACCACGATCTGCTGCGCCACCGGCTTGGCCTGCACCTTGTTCGGGTCGATCTGGTAGCGCTGCAGCACGTATTGCACCAGGGCGCCGCGGCTGTGGATGACCAGCTGGCCGCCCTGCATGCCGTAGTCCGCCTCGATGATCGCCTGCTGCGCGGGCTTCAGCCGACCGTCGGGGGCGAGGATCACCTCCACCGCCGTCATCCAGCCCTCGTCCGCGTCGCGGCCCTGTGCGGACTCGTCCATCAGGTCCGGCTCGCCACGGAAGCGGCTGAGCACGAAGTCGCGGTAGTCGCGGTTCTTCTCGCAATAGGCGCGCACGTGCCAGCGCATGCCGGTGAACACCAGGGTGTGCGGGGCGATGACGCGGATCTCCGATTCCGGGTGGGCCAGGGATACGTACTCGGTCTCCAGGCGCAGGCCGTCGCGACAGGCCTGGAGCAGGGGGCGCAGCACCTCGGGGCGGATGCTGCGGTCCGGCACCTGCAGCACCTCGGTGTGGGCGTAGGCCAGGGCCAGGCCCTCGATGTGCGGCGAGCGTTCGCGGTTCTGGTCCAGCAGGTGCAAATAGGCACTGGCGCTGCCGTCGATGAACAGCGGGCGGAAGCCCTTGCCGGGTTTGTAGCCCTTGAGGTGCTTGTCGTAGACGAGGTTCTTCGGCGCGTGCTCGTTGAGGTAGGCGTTGATGTCCTTGGAGGCCTGCTGGCGGCTGATGCCGAAGCTCTGCATCAGGTGGTTGGTGGTCAGCCGGCCTTCCCACCAGGCCACGGTTTCGATGAGCCGGTAGCGCTGGGCGAGGTCCCAGCGGACGTGGTCGATGGAGCGCTTCATGGCGATGCACCTGGCGGGAGGGAGCCTTGGGTATAGGCCAGGTGCGTGGATATGTCCAATAAGGCGACATGACGCGTCGGGTGGCTGGAAGGCCCGTCAATAGAGGTGCTTGAGATCGTGCCTGACCACCGCATCCACCACCAGGGTGGTGGCCTTGCCCAGCAGGCCGGTGCCGTTCATGTGCTCGGCGAGCATCTTCGGGAAGGAGGGGATGGCCGTCGGCGCCAGGTGGGTCTCCGCGCGCCACAGGCCGGCTTCGACCAGCTCGGCTGCCTCGACGAAGGCGAAGCGCTCTACCTCCACCAGGGTGCCCAGCACTGGGGCCTTGCCGTTCACCGCGAGCGGGCCCAGCAGCTGCGGGTCGGCGCTCACCTGTGCGCGGCCGGTGACGCTGAGCACGGTCGCTGAGCCCGGCAGCAGGAAGGCCAGCTTCAGTTCGTCGCAGGCGAGGATGTTGCTCAGCGACACCGCCACCTTGTTGCCCGGCCGTTCGGGGATCAGCAGCCGCTGCGGGTCGAGGAGCCCGATGAAGCCGTCCGGGTCGCCCCGGGGCGAGAGCTCGGTGGCTCCCTCGGCGTTGCGGGTCAGCATCAGCAGGTAGGGCGAGCGGGCGATGAAGCCCCGCGCGGCCTCGGAGAGCACGCCTTCGCCCCGTTCGGCCGGCCACCCGTCGAGGTGTTCGCGTGGCGTCCAGAAGTCCGCGCGCACCATGGCCCGCGAGCAGTGCAGGAACAGGGCGTCGGCCTCGAATTCCAGGCAGGTGCCGGCCTCTTCCCGCAGCGGCTGGCCGCGACCATTGGCGCGCAGGGCGAAGCCGATGCCCGGCAGGATGAAGAGCAGGCTGCAGGCCCTGGAGTTGCCGTACTCCAGCAGGGGCAGGGCGGCGGGCCAGGCCAGCCGGATGCGCTTGCCTTCGGCCAGGATCACCGGCGTGGTGTGCAGGTCGAGGAAGGCGATGTCGCTGTCGGCGCCGGCCAGGCCGACGGCGCAGACACTGGCGTTGCGGATGAGCGTCAGGCAGTGGGGGTCGATCACCGGTTGCAGGCGCTTCTTCATCAGGGCGGGCGGTTCGGCGATCAGCGTGCGCAGGGCGCCGAGGGATTCGATGCGGTGGCGGGACATGCGGCAACTCCTCATGGGGCGGTGACCCGATGCTAGGGCCGCCCGGGCCATGAGGGCATGGCGCATGGTTTCAATCGACATGGCGTTCGGTTGCAATCGTCCGCGCGGGTGCGACGGCCACGCCCGATAACCTGAAACGCTCGTCCCAGAGCCTGTGAAGCGCTCGCCACTGTGACGGAAAGCAATATGTGTGACGGGCGTTGCGTTCAGACTGTGCGGCAGATCCGGACCCGGTGCCTGCCAGGGGCGGTGGGAGGCAGCGTCATGTCGCTGCCGCGCACCTGGCAACCAAGGGGCACTGTGAGAATCCGGGCAGCGCCACGGTCGACCCGTGGCCACACCGCCAATCGACAATAAGGAATGCTTCATGGATGTTGCTGTACGACGTGCCCTCGGTCTTCTCCTGGCCTGCGCCAGCCTGCCCGCCTCGGCGGATTTCGTCACCGTGATCACCTTCGGGGGCGCCAACAAGGACGTGCAGAAGGAGGCCTTCTTCAAGCCCTTCAAGGCGAGCACCGGCAACGCCGTGGTGCACGGCTCGTACAACGGCGACCTCGACAAGCTCAAGCACATGGTCGAACTCAGCCACGTGACCTGGGACGTGGTGGAGATGGAGGCACCGGAACTGGCGCGGGGCTGCGAGGAGGGGCTGTTCGAGAAGCTCGACCCGGCCCTGCTCGGCAACCCCGCCGACTTCGTACCCGGCACCTTCCAGCCTTGCGGCGTCGGTATCTTCGTCTGGTCCACGGTGCTCGCCTATGACTCGGCGAAGATCAAGAACGTCCCCAGCGGCTGGGGCGATTTCTGGGACCTGCGCAAGTACCCGGGCAAGCGCGGCCTGCGCCATGGCGCCAAGTACAACCTGGAGTTCGCCCTGATGGCCGACGGCGTCGCGCCGCAGGACGTCTACCAGGTGCTGGACACCCCGGCCGGTGTCGAACGCGCCTTCCGCAAGCTCGACGAGATCAAGGCCAGCGTCGTCTGGTGGAAGGCAGGCGCCGAACCGGTGCGCGCCCTGCAGGACGGCAAGGTGGCCATGAGCGCCGCCTACAACGGCCGCATCGCCACCGCGCAGAAGGAAACCCGTTCCCTGGCCATGGTCTGGACCGGCAGCATCTACGACTTCGACTACTGGGCTCTGCCCAAGGGCTCGTGGAAGGGCGACCTGGCCAGGACCTTCGTCGCCTTCACCACCCAGCCGGAGCGGCAGAAGGCCTTCGCCGAGGGCATCTCCTATGCCCCGGTGAACAACAAGGCGATCGCCATGATCGACCCTGCCATCGCCGCCACCCTGCCCACCGCCCCGCAGAACATCAGCGGCGCCCTGCCGATGAGCGTGAAGTTCTGGGCCGCCCACGGCGAGCTGGAGCAGCGCTTCGAGAACTGGGTGAAGAACTGATCCCCCGCACGGAGCTGGTCTGTGTGTAGGGTGGAGGTCGCTCTTCACCTCCACCAGCGGTGCTTCATGTGGGTACGAATGCTTGTGGCTGCGTAGCCCGGGAGCGGAGTTGCCTGCATCCCCGGGCTGAAGCCCGGGCTACAACCTGTGCAGCATGTGGGCGCGAACGGTGGACGGGAGAAGCGTCGTCCACCCTACGGTTCCGGCGCGCGAGGCGTTGGTCCGTGTGTAGGGTGGAGGTCGCTCTTTACCTCCACCGGCGGTGCTGCATGTGGGTACGAATGGTGGACGGGAGAAGCGCCGTCCCCCCCTACGGTTGCACGTGCTCCGGCGTTGGCGCTTCGGCGCCCTCGTGCGGCGGTCTCGCCTTGAGCCAGAGGCCGAATTCCTTGATCACCTCGACCACCTTGCGCAGGCGCTGGCCGTCTTCGGTGAGCTGGTATTCCACCCGCACCGGCACTTCCGGGTAGACGGTGCGCAGCACCATGCCGGCCTCTTCCAGGGCGCGAAGGTCGAGGGTGAGCATGCGCTGGGAGATGTGCGGGATGTCGCGGCGCAGGTCGTTGAAGCGCTTGGGACCGTCGAGCAGGTAGGACACCAGCAGCAGGCGCCAGCGGCCGCCGAGCAGGTGCATGGCTTCCTCGACCGAGCAACCGGATACGTTCTTCTTCATGGGGGCTCCAGGTATATTTTGTGTACCTAAGCTACAGATTTCTCCCTTCTTCAAAAAGAGAACCGCTGCGTCGATACTCCCGCCGCGCCCCCATTCCGGGGGTGGCCCGTGCAAGGAGTCGCCATGAAGCTGTACTACGCCCCCCGTACCTGTTCGCTGTCGCCGCATATCGTGCTGCTGGAGCTGGGCCTGCCGTTCGAGGCGGTCCGTGTGGACAACCGCAGCAAGCTCACCGAGCACGGCGACGATTTCCTCGTCATCAACCCCAAGGGCTATGTCGCCGCGCTGGAGCTGGACAATGGCGAGGTGCTCACCGAAGGCACCGCCATCGTCCAGTACCTGGCCGACCTGCGCCCGGAGGCGGGGCTCGCGCCGGCCAACGGCACGCTGCAGCGGGTGCGCCTGCAGGAGTGGCTGAACTTCATCTCCGGGGAGATCCACGCCGGCATGAGCCCGCTGTTCAACGCGGCGATCCCGGAGGAGGTGAAGGCGATCTTCCGCGCGCGCCTGTTCAAGCGCTTCGACTTCCTGGAAGCCGCGCTGGGCCAGGCCGACTACCTGCTGGGCAATCGCTTCGGCGTGGCCGATGCCTACCTGTTCACCGTGCTCGGCTGGGTGGATTTCTTCGCCATCGAGCTGGCGCCCTGGCCGGCGCTCGCGGCCTTCCGTGCGCGCATCGGGGCGCGACCCCAGGTGCAGGCCGCGATGCGTGCCGAGGCGGCGTGAGGCACGCGACCGCAGCCGCTGGCGGTGCCTGCGGCTGAGCGGTTACTGTCCGTGCAGGAAAAAGGAAGGCCTGCCATGAGCCCAACCCGCGTCTCCGCCCTTGCGGTGCTCGACCTGCATGACCTGCTGCTGCAACTGGGCGCCGTCGAGGCGGCGCAGCTGCAGGTTGCCGGCCTGTCCCGCGAGGTGCTGCTGGAGCGTTGCGATCCCGCCGCGCCGCTGCAGGAGCAGCGCCTGGACGAGGGCCTGTTGCTGGGGTTGTGGCAGTTGGCGGCGAGCAACGCGGCGTTGCCGCAGGTCGGCCTGCTGGTCGGGCAGGTCTTCAACCCCGAGCGACGTGGCCTGCTGGCCAGCCTGCTGTTCCAGTGCGCGTCGGTGGGCGAGGCGCTGTCGACCTTCCTGCGTCATGGTGCGCTGATGAACCCCTCCGAACGCTGGAGCGCACGCGATGCACAGGGCGGCCTGTGCCTCGAACTGGAGTTCGTCGCCGGGCGCGGTTATCCACAGGCGGCGGTGGAGCGCAGCCTGGCGGCGCTGGTGCGCTGGGGACGGGAGCTGGTGGGGGAGGACTTCGTGCCGCAGCGGGTCGAATTCGCCTGCCCGTGCCCGGCCCATGCCGCGTACTTCGTCGAGGCGTTCGGCAGGCCCGTGCGGTTCGGCTGCCCCGCCAACCGCCTGTATCTGTCGCGCGAGCAGGTGGCCAGCCCGATCCGCAGCGCCAACCCCTACCTCAAGGCGTTGCTGGAGTCGCGTGCGCAGATGGCTCTGGAGCAGCTGCGGGCCGAGCGCGACCTGGCCGAGCGCGCACGCCTGATGATCCGCGCCGGTCTCGCCGGCGGCCCGGGCATCGAGGCGCTCTGCGCCGCCCTGCACCTCAGCCGAGCGACGCTCTACCGGCGCCTGCGTGAGCAGGGCACCAGCTTCACCGCGCTGCTGGAGCAGGAGCGCAGTCGTCTGGCCCTGCAGCAGGTGCGTGACGGCGTGCCGCTGCAGGCGATCAGCGAGGCGTTGGGCTTCAAGGACCTGAGCACCTTCCACCGTGCCTTCCGCCGCTGGTTCGGCCATTCGCCCGGTGCGGCGAGAAGGCCGTCCGTCGCGGAATGACGCCAGTGGGGCTCGCCTGAGTACCGCCGCTCCCTCCACCCCAGCGCAACGGACGACCGCTTTCTCGGCAACAGGTTCGAGCGAAACGTGGCGGCCCGTCCAAAAGTTCAGTGCAGATTGCAAGGCTCGCTTGGGGGCATCGTGCAATATGCAAGTGGCATTTTGATGGCTATAAGATCCAACTATATGATTTTCATGATTTTTTTCATTCGGCTCAACTGGCACAGCGGGTGCAGAGGGAAGAGCTCAAAGAAAAATATCAGGGAGCAGAACAATGCAGATCGCCATCAAAGAATTCTTCGACGCATTCCCCGGCTACGAGGTGTCCATCCGCCCCCGTCCCGACGGCATGCTGCTGCTCACCCTCGGCAAGCAGGGCGAGACGGCCATGAGCAAGGCCATCCAGAGCGACGCCGTGTTCTGCAAGGAGCGCGTGCGCGGGCTGATCCGCGATGTGATGCGCGAGATGAAGCTGGCCTCCGGCGAGGTGACCTGGAAAGGCGAAGGCAACATCTGGCTGAGCCGTGACCTGCCGACCTTCACCGGCGGCCCGATCCAGATGACCGCGGCCAAGACCCTGGTCGAGCGCCGCAAGCTGGAGCGCATGGCGGGTCGTCGCGCCGTCGCAGGCTGATCGCAGCGGCCGCCGGTCCCTGTGATCGGCGGTGCCGCTGATCTTCCGTCGCTGGAAGCGAATGAGTTTTTGGGAATTTTTCACGTTCCAGGCGTTCAATCCTTCATGATAAGCGAGGCGATCAATCCCGCTGGCCGTCGACCTGGTCGACGGCGGACACCGGCGGTTCAGCCTCCCTGACATCAATGGAATGCGTGGCTGCAGTGCGCCGAATATCCGGCGCGCGCCCTTGCGAGGGTCGGCAGTGGTGCATCGAAGGAGACCGTTCTTGATACCCAGCGACAGCGACGAGGCCCTGGCCAACGCGAGCGAGAACTGCGCCCGGGAGCCCATCCATATCCCCGGCAGTATCCAGCCGCACGGCTTCATGCTGGTGTTCGACGAGGCCGCTGGCCGCGTCGTCCAGGCTAGCGAGAATGTGCGCGAGTGGTTGGGGCTGGCGGTCGAGGACCTGCTCGGCCGCCACCTCGATGAGCTGCTGGCGGATGTGCCGCCGTTACTGGCACGCCTGGCCACCCTGGCGGACGACGAGACCAATCCCTTCCATGTTGGCGATGTGCATTTCGCCATCGGCGACCGGGCGGGCCAACCGATCGCGATGATGGCGCACCGCTGGGACGGCGTGCTGATCGCGGAGTTCGAGCCTGCCAGCGACGTGGCCACCGCCTACGGCAATTTCTATCCGCTGGTGCGCAGCTTCATCGGCCGCCTGCAGGAGTCCGACAGCATCGAGGCGCTGTGCCGGCGCGCGGTGGAGGAGGTCAAGCGGGTCACCGGCTTCGGCCGGGTCAAGGCCTACTCCTTCGACGCCGATGGCAATGGCCTGGTGCTGGCGGAGGAGGCCGACCCCGGCTACCCGCGCTACCTGGGCCTGTGCTTCCCCGCCTCGGACATCCCCCAGCAGGCCCGTGCGCTCTATTGCGCCAACCGCATCCGCGTGATCGAGGACGCCAACTACCGGCCTTCGCCCCTGCGGCCCCAGGACAACCCGCTGAGCGGCAAGCCGCTCGATCTCAGCTTCTCGGCCCTGCGCAGCGTCTCCCCGGTGCACCTGCAGTACATGCGCAACATGGGCACCCTGGCGTCGATGTCGATTTCCATCGTCGTGCGCGGCCAGCTCTGGGGCCTGATCTCCTGCCATGACGAGCAGCCGCGCGCGGTGGGCTTCCAGACGCGCACCGCCTGCGAGCTGCTGGGCAGCGTGCTGTCGCTGCAGATCGAGACCCGCGAGGCCCACGGCCAGACCCAGCGCCTGCTCGGCCTGCGCCAGCACATCGTGAACCTGCTCTCCTCGATGGCTGACCGCGACAGTGTGGCCGCCGGCTTGCTGGCGATGCCCACTGCCCTGCTGGACTTCGCCCGTGCCAGTGGTGCGGCGATCATCTCGGCGGCCAATTGCGACCTGGTGGGGCAGACGCCACCCCGGGCGCAGGTCGATGCGCTGGTGCACTGGCTGGCCAGGCGTGGTGGCCAGGAGGTCTTCCACACCGACAACATCGGCCACGACATCGACGAGCTGCCCGAGCTGGCCGCGCATGTGGGCGGTGTACTGGCGGTGGCCATCTCCAAGATCCACTCCCACTACCTGCTGTGGTTCCGCCCCGAGCAGGTGCGCACCGTCGAATGGGCGGGCAGGCCGGAGAAAAGCATCGGACCGGGGGGCGCGCTCAACCCGCGCAACAGCTTCGAGCGCTGGCAGGAGACGGTTCGCGGCTTCTGCGTGCCCTGGGACCCGCTGGAAATCGAGGGCGTGATCGAACTGCGCTCGGCGGTGCTCGGCATCGTCCTGCGCAAGGCCGAGGAGATGGCCCAGCTGGCGGGTGAGCTGAAGAAGTCCAACAAGGAGCTGGAAGCCTTCTCCTACAGCGTCTCCCACGACCTGCGTGCCCCGCTGCGGCACATCGCCGGCTACGCCGAGCTGCTGGGGGAATTCGAGGGGGGGCGCCTGTCGGAACGTGGCCTGCGGTTTCTCGATCACATCGGTGAGTCGGCGCGTTTCGCCGGCACCCTGGTGGACAACCTGCTGAGCTTCTCGCAGATGGGCCGCGCCGCGCTGCGTTTCTCCGACGTCGACTTGCAGGCGCTGGTGGAAGCCATCCGCCACGAGATGGCGCCGGATGTGGAAGGGCGCCGAATCGAATGGCGCACGGACGGGCTGCCGGTGATAATCGCCGACGCCGCATTCCTCCACCTGGCGATGCGCAACCTCCTGTCCAACGCCGTCAAGTACAGCCGCGACCGCAACCCCGCGATCATCGAGGTGAGTGCGCGTTTCGAGGGCGACGAGGTGGTGGTGGCCGTGAGCGACAACGGCGTGGGTTTCGACATGGAGTACGCCGGCAAGCTGTTCGGCGTGTTCCAGCGCCTGCACCGCATGGAGGAGTTCGAAGGCACCGGCATCGGCCTGGCCAGCGTGCGCCGCATCATCGAGCGCCACGATGGCCGCGTGTGGGCCGAGGGCCGGGTCGACGAAGGCGCCACTTTCTTTTTCTCACTGCCCCTGCGTGGGCAGGAAATACCGTCAAGGAACACATGAGGATCGATGATGCTCAAACCCATCCTGCTGATCGAAGACAACCCCCGGGACCTTGAGCTCACTCTCGTGGCCCTGGAGCGCAGCCAGCTGGCCAACGATGTGATCGTCCTGCGTGACGGCGCCGAGGCGCTGGATTACCTGTTCCGTCGCAACGAGCACGCCCAGCGCGCCGACGGCAACCCGGCGGTGATGCTGCTGGACCTCAAGCTGCCGAAGATCGATGGCCTGGAAGTGCTCAAGGTCGTGCGCGATACCCCCGAGCTGCGCAGCATTCCCATCGTCATGCTCACATCCTCGCGGGAGGAGCCCGACCTGCAGCGCGCCTACGAGCTGGGAGTGAACGCCTATGTGGTGAAGCCGGTCGAATTCAAGGAATTCGTCGCGGCGATTTCCGACCTGGGCATCTTCTGGGCCGTGCTCAACGAACCGCCGCCCGGCTCGCTGCGCCTCCAGCGCCGCCCGGGCTCCTGAGCCGCGACCATAGCCACGCCCCGGCCGCCGATCGCCGGGCTACAGGGAATGACGACGACTGTCCATGCCGCAAAAGCCTTTGAACCTGCTGTTAGTCGAAGACAGTTCGCGCGATGCCGAGTTGGCCCTGCTGACCCTGGAACGTAGCGGCCTGCTGGTGGAATCCACGCTGGTCTACAACCATCGGGGCGTCGAGGAAGCGCTGTTGCGCACCCAGTACGACCTGATCCTCTGCGACTTCATCCTCCCCGGTTCCTCGGGCGCCCAGGCCCTGGAAGTGGCGCGGCGCCTGGCCCCGAAAACGCCGTTCATCTTCCTCTCCGGCGTCTTCGGCGAAGAGCACGCAGTGGAGATGATGCGCCAGGGCGCCATCGACTATGTGCTCAAGCAGAACCTCAGCCTGCTGCCCAAGGCGGTGACCCGCGCGCTCGCCGAGGTGCACGAGCGCAAGCGCCGGCTCATGGCCGAAGAGGCGCTGATGGAGGTCGAGGTGCGCGCGCGCCTGGCCATCGACTCGGCACGCATGGGCATGTGGGACTACCAGCCCGAGGATGACCGGGTGATCTGGGACGAGCGCTGCAAGGCGCTCTACGAACTGCCGCAGGATGCCGAGATCAGCCTGCGCACCTTCCTCGATCGCTGCCACCCGAAGGACCGGCCGCTGCTGGAGCGGCGGATGAACGAGGCGCTGTCCAACGACAGCGGCAACGATTACCAGGCCGAATACCGCCTGCAGCTGCCCGGCGGCCGCGAGCGCTGGGTGCAGACCAGCGGCCGCGCCTTCTTCGAGGAGGGCCGCTGCGTGCGCTTCATCGGCGTGCTGCAGGACATCAGCGAGCAGAAGTACGCCACCGAAGCCCTGCAGCGCCTCAACGAGATGCTCGGTGAACGTGTCGAGCGGCGCACCCGCGAGCGCGACCGCACCTGGGAGCTGTCCCGCGAGCTGCTGGCGGTGCTGCGCTTCGACATGACGCCCATCGCCCTCAACCCGGCCTGGGAGGAAACCCTCGGGCTCACCCGCCAGCAGCTGACCCGCGTGCAGCTCTGGCAGCTGATCCACCCGGACGACATCGACGCCACCCTGCGCGAGGCCGAGAACATCGCCAACGGCAACGTCTCCACGCGCTTCGTCAACCGCATGCGCCACAAGGACGGGGAGTACCGCTGGCTGTCCTGGACCATCGTTCCCGACGAAGGGCTGATGTACGCCGCCGTGCGCGACATCACCAGCGAGCGCGCGGTGATGGACGAACTGGCCAGTGCCAACAGCCAGCTGCGCGAGCAGATCCGCGAGCGCGAGCGTGTCGAGGCGGCGCTGCAGCAGCTGCAACGACTGGAAGCTGTCGGCCAGCTCACCGCTGGCGTGGCCCATGACTTCAACAACCTGCTGACGGTGATCCTCGCCAGTACCACCTTCCTCGAACGTGACCTGGCGCGTGGCAACTTCGAGCGCTCCCAGGGCCGCCTGCAGAACATCAAGGAAGCCGGCGAGCGGGGTGCCAAGCTCACCGGCCAGTTGCTCGCCTTCGCCCGGCGCCAGCGTCTGGAGCCAGTGGAGGTGAACCTCAACGACACGGTGCGCGGCCTGCTCGACATGCTCCAGCGCACCCTCGGCGGCTCCATCTGGATCGACACCGATACCGCGCCCGACCTGTGGCGCGCGCTGGTCGACCCGACCCAGACCGAGATGATCATCCTCAACCTGGCGATCAACGCACGCGATGCGATGCCCGCCGGCGGCACCCTGCGCCTGAGCACCTCCAACCAAGTGGTCAGCCAGGCGCCGCAGCGCCCCGAGGACCCGGAGCCCGGCCCCTACGTGGTGCTGGCGATCACCGACACGGGCAGTGGCATGAGCGATGAGGTGGTAGCCAAGGCCTTCGAGCCCTTCTTCACCACCAAGGAAGTGGGCAAGGGGTCCGGGCTCGGCCTGGCCCAGGTGTTCGGCTTCGCCAAGCAGTCCGGCGGCGGCGTCAGCATCGAGACCTGCGAAGGGCAGGGCACCACGGTCAAGGTCTTCCTGCCATGCATCCAGACGGATGCCGGCGAGGCGCAGGCCGAGCTGCACCTGCCTGCCGAGCCCCCGCTGGAGGGGCCGCGGCGCACCATCCTGCTGGTGGACGACGACGACAACGTGCGCGAGGTGACCGCCTCCCTGCTCGATGCGCTCGGCTACCGGGTGCGCGAAGCGCAAAGCGGTGCGCGCGCCCTGGAACTGCTCGACGAAGGCGTCGACCTGCTGCTCACCGACTTTGCCATGCCCAGCCTCAATGGCGCCGAGCTCGCGCGTCTGGCCCGGCAGCGCTACCCGGCGCTGCCGGTGTTGTACATCACCGGCTACGCCGAGCTGGATGACCTGGACGTGAGTGACAGCGTGATCGTGCAGAAACCCTTCCGTGACGACGAGCTGGCCACCAAGCTCAGCGCCGCCCTGAAGCGCCACGCCGCCGCATGAGCCTTCGCCAGTTCCTGAGGGACGCGGGCGCTCACTGGCACGCGCGGGTCGATTGCGCCTACTCGGCCTTCTGCCTGGAAAGCCGCAGCGGCTATGGCGATTTCCTCCAGGCCCACGCCCGCGCCCTCCTGGCGCTGGAACCCGCCCTGGAGGCGGCGGGCATCGAGCGGCTGCTCGACGACTGGCCGCAACGCCGCCGCCGCGAAGCCCTGTGCCACGACCTGCAAGCCTTGCACCTGCCCATCCCGGAAACCGCCCCACTGGTGCTGGCCGCTGACGCCGGCACGCTCTGGGGCCTCGCCTACGTGCTGGAAGGCTCCCGCCTCGGCTCGCGCCTGCTCGCCAGCCGAGTCCGCCAGGCCGCCTGGCCGGGCGCCACCACGGCCCTGTGCTACCTGGGCCATGGCGAGGGCCTGCCGCTCTGGCCCGGCTTCCTGCGGTGCCTGGAAGAACAGCACGGCCAGCAGGACCCTGAGGCCCTGCGCAGCGGCGTCGAACTGGGCTTCCGTACCTTTCTCGCCGCAACCCGCCCACCCTTGCGGCCCGGCGTGGCAGCGCCGGTGGAGGTGGAAAGCGACCTCCACCGAACGCTTGGATCAACCCCGTAGCCCGGTATTCCAACGCCACGGTCTCAGGCTCCGTGGGGTGGACCGCGCTTGATCGGTCCACCGTTCGCGGCCCCGGTGACACCGCAGGTGGAGGTGGAATACGCACGGATCACCCCAGTCGCACGGCTCCAGCCCCTCACCCGCGCCATCACCCGCGCGAACGCGGGGGCCACTGACGGGCGATCAGGCGCGGTTGCTCATCTGCTTCCTGTATTGGCGTGTGCGGCCCAGGGTCTTCCACTGTTCGTTCAGCAGCGCTTTCAGCGGCGAGGCGCCTGGGTCCGGCTGGTTGCCGGCGGCCAGGCGGCGCATCTGGAATTTCACCAGGGCCATGTAGGCCAGGGCAGCCAGGGCCTTGCGCTTCCAGCGGATCGGCGGCAGTTCGGCGCTGGCTTTCGTCTCGCCGTTGCGCCAGCGGCGGGGCAGGGCGGGGTCGACGGCCAGGGCGGTGCCGATACCGGCCATGGCCACGCCGCTGGCGAGTACCTGCTCCACCACCGGCAGCCGCCGGATGCCACCGGTGACCATTACCGGCATGCGCGCGATGGCGGCGATCTCCTGGGCGAACTCCAGGAAGTAGGCTTCACGGGCGAGGGTGCGGCCGTCACGGGCGTCGCCCTGCATGGCCGGGGCCTCGTAGCTGCCGCCGGAAAGCTCCACCAGGTCGACGTCCAGTTCATTGAGCCAGAGCACCACCTGGCGTGCGTCGCTCGGCTCGAAGCCGCCGCGCTGGAAGTCGGCCGAGTTGAGTTTCACCGCCACGCAGAAACCGGGCGAAACCTGGGCACGCACGGCCTTCACCACCTCCAGCAGGAAACGCGCGCGATTCTCCAGCGAGCCGCCCCAGCGGTCTTCGCGGCGGTTGCTCAAGGGCGAGAGGAACTGGCTCAGCAGGTAGCCGTGGGCGGCGTGGATCTGCACGCCGGTGAAGCCGGCCTGCTCGGCGAGCACGGCGGTTTGGGCGAAGCGCTGGATCAGCGCGGCGATCTCCGCCTCGTCCAGCGCCTTGGGCACCGGGAACATCTTCGACAGGCCGCCCATCTCCAGTGCCACGGCGGAGGGGGCGACCGTGGGCTGGCCGAGGTTGGCCTGCATCTGCCGGCCGGGGTGGTTGATCTGCATCCAGAACTGCGCGCCCTGGGCACGGCCGATGCGTGCCCATTCGCGGAAGCGCTCCAGCTTCTGGCCTTGCTCCAGCACCACGCCGCCGGGGCCGGTCATGGCGCGGGCGTCCACCATCACGTTGCCGGTCAGCAGCAGGCCGGCGCCGCCCTCCGCCCAGGCGCGGTAGAGACGCAGCAGCTCGTCGGAGGGGGTCTGGTCCGGGTTGGCGAGGTTTTCCTCCATCGCCGCCTTGGCGATGCGGTTGGGGATGACGGCGCCATTGGGCAATTGCAGGGGCTGGAAGGACGACATGGGGCTCTCCGGGTAGGCGCCGGTCGTCGGCTCGGGGTGAGCGGCGTTCGGCGGGGGCTGTGACGTCGCAAAGGCTAAGGTTAAAGTCAACTTCAAGGTCAATAGGGGAGCAGCAAATAAATGAAGATCGGCGAACTCGCCAAGCGCAGCGGCCTGGCCGCCTCGCGCATCCGCTTCTACGAAGCCAGCGGCCTGATCCACGCCCAGCGCCTGGGCAACGGCTACCGCGACTACCCCGAGGAAACCCTGCATGTGCTGGAAATCATCGGCTGCGGCCAGCAGGCGGGCTTCAGCCTGGAGGAAATGCGCAGCCTGATGCCCGGCGCCGACCTGCGCATCGGTGACCACGATCGCCTGCTGGCTGGCCTGCACGCCAAGGTCGCGGAGATAGAGATCGTCCAGCAGCGCCTGGCGCAAAGCCGCGAGCGCCTCTTGCAGACCATCGCCAGCATCGAGGGCAAGCCCGAAGGCATGGACTGCGCGGAAAATGCCCAGCGCGTGATGGCGCAGTGGCGGGAGCGCAATGGCAAGGGGGCGAAGGAAGCGGCTTCCTGATACGGCGGGGGCTTCCGAGCAACTGCCGTTGACCAACGAGCCAGCAGATGTGCGTGGGTATCAATTTGGCCGCACCGGAGGCGGCGGAATCGGCACCGATAACCTGACGGATCCGGGATACGGCTGGGTCCATGGCTTTCACCCGGCCTTTGGCCATTGAGCGTACTGGCGAATGGGGGGGCGGTCTAAGCCGTGCAGCCAGCTGATTAAAGCGGGTTTTCGCTGTGGAGCCCTGCAGGGTGGAGGCCATCTCGATGCGATTCGATAAAATTAGCGTTCACCTGCCCCTGTTCTGCTGGCCCAGGGGCTTGTAGGGCCTTGGATGGCTCGGCATTATGAGCCGCGTTTGACTGGGGCGACGGAGTCAGGAATGAGCGATATCACGGGTGAGGCGACTGTCATCAGGAATGCTAGCGTGCTAGCCGCCGAAATCGGTGGTGAGCTGGTGCTGATGAGTGTGTCCCAGTGGCACTACTTCGGCCTCAACTCCGTGGCCAGCGATATTTGGGAGCGTCTCGCGTCGCCCATGCGTGTAGAGGCCTTGTGTGAGTCACTGGCAGCCGACTATGACGGCGATATCCAGGTGATTCGCCAGGATGTCGTGGAGCTGCTGAGCAAGCTGGCGAGTCGTGAACTCATCGAGGTTCAGGCTTGATCAACGCTCACCGTCTTCGTGTTGTCGAAGCTGCCCTGTTTTTCTTGTTCACTCCTGTCTTCTGCCGTCTATTTTCCTGGCGCCTTCTGCTGAGTTTGAGCGGGGCTCGCATCGAGCCTGCGCCGTCTGAGTTGAATCCGGTCTTGTCGCCGATGGCTCGTGCGGTGGGACATGCGGTGGCCGTTGCGGCAAGGCGCCTTCCCTGGAAGCCTCTTTGTTTGCCCCAAGCATTGGTGGCTGCGTGCATGTTGCGCTTGCGCGGGAGGCGTTCGGTACTTTGCCTGGGGGTGCGCAAAGAAGGTGAGTCCATAGGCGCCCATGCCTGGCTGGTATTGCCGGGGCAGGACGGTGGGATCGTTTGTGGGGCGGAGCATATCGGCAACGTTCACGCTTTGCGGCAGCAAGATTAGGTGTCACGCCATGCATGATGATTACTTCCTGTGCGGCTGGCGCGTGCACAGTGATTTGCCGTTGCCGGAGCTGTTGCCCTGGACGGGGGATACTCAGGCCCCGGTAGATCTTCATATCGAACTCGGAGCGGTTGAGGCACGACTGCGGGACCCTCAATACGACGGTCCCGTTCTGCAAATGGACGCCGATGGAACCTGTCTATTCACCATCGAGTCAGTTGCGATCTACCGCATAGCACAGTATGGTCGTGCGATTCGGGTTCAACCCAGCCTCCCAGCGGACCTGCCCGCAGTGAGGGCATTTCTGTTCGGGACCGTGTTTGCAATCGTTTGCCAGCGCCGTACCGTTATACCTCTGCACGCCTGTTGCGTGAAACTGCCTTCTCCCCAGGGGGATGTCGCGGTCGCTTTCACGGCGCCCTCGGGAACGGGTAAATCGACCCTTGCATCCGCCTTCATGCGGCGGGGTTATCCGATTCTGGCGGACGATGTCACGGTGGTAAGTCTCGATCCGACGCGAGGTGCAGTGGCATTTCCTACCTTCCCCAGGGTCAAGCTCTGGCAGGACGCTATGGGCCAGTTTGGCCATGCCACGGGGGACGCAGAGCGTGTACGACAGGGTATGGACAAATTCTCCGTCGGCTTGGGAGCAGAGCACTTCGCCGTGGGCGCTCCTTTGAGTCTGACAGCGCTGTACCACCTGGAGCGCGTCGAGGATGCCAAGCATGCAGGGCTGGAAGAGGTTGGCGGCTTACCGGCATCGGTTCGGTTTTCCAAGGCCCTGTATCAGGAACGGATCCTCATGACGGTTGCCGCTGGCAAGGGCGCCCACTTCTCACTGGTTACGCGATTGGCGGCCGGCATCAAGCGACATGTTCTGGTTCGACAGCTCTCCGGCTTTGAACATCTGGATGAACTTGTCCATCGCATCGTGGCCTTCCACGCCGGGACGACCCATCAGGCATGAGCGGTTTTTACTGGCTGGCGTCCTACCCCAAGTCTGGTAACACCTGGCTGCGCCTGGTGCTCAACAGTTATCGCCTGGGCGGGTCGAAGCCAGACTTCTCGCAGAAGCAGAACTTCGCTCCCATTGCCAGTAGTCGTCGCCGCTTCGACGAGCTTCTGGGCGTCGCCTCGTCCGACTTGCTGCCGGATGAGGTGTTGACGTTGCGTCCGCGCATGTATGAGCTGCAGGTAAAAGAGGCGCGCGAAGCCTTGTTCAACAAGGTGCATGACGCTTGGCAATTGACTCCGGGGGGGGAGCCGCTGTTTCCAGCCACCAGCACCCTTGGAGTGGTCTATATCGTGCGCGATCCCCGCGATGTGGTGTTGTCGCTGGCCGGGCACATCGGTTTCAGTGTGGACAGGGCGATCGACCTTCTCCTCGACGAGGCAGCCAGCCTGTGCGACCAAAAGCTCGGGCTCAAGGATCAGTTGCCTCAGCAGTTGGGGAGCTGGAGTCGGCATGTGCTGAGCTGGATCGATCTGCCTGCGCCTTGGAGCCCTTTGCTTCTTCGCTACGAAGACATGTTGGCGAAGCCCCGGGAAAGCTTTGCTTGTGTCATCGAGTATTGTGGCTGGCCGTTGGATGACAAACGTCTGGAGCAAGCACTGGATGCCACTCGTTTCGACAGGCTGCAGGCTGCGGAGGCCAGCCATGGTTTCACCGAGCGGCCGCAACGCGCCGCTCGCTTCTTCCGAGAGGGGCGTGCCGGCGGGTGGCGTGAGCGATTGAACGAAGCACAGCTACGCCGTATCGAAGACGCCACCGAGCCGCTTAGAGCGCGCCTTGCTTATTGCTAGCGAGGGCCTGGGGGTAGTCGAAGCAGGTTAACCCTGGAGTTGGCAGCCTGTTTCGACCCAGCACAGGAAGGCACCAAAGTGCAGGCCTCGGTGCAGAAGGGTCAGGTGCTCCGGGCTCGCTGGTCGGTCTGGCCAGTTCGAGAGGAGGGCCTTCATTCGTTTGAGGTCGAGCAAGCGTCGGGCCAGCGGTGAAGCCTCCAGCTCTTCGAGTCGTTCGCCTAGAAAGGGGCGCATCATACTCATCCGATGGAGGTATTCAGGGCATTGCATGCCGCGTTTGCGGTTGTTGACCACCTCGCCAGGCAGTCGATCCGCGGTGACTCGGCGGGCGAGGAGACGAGTCACGCCGCCTTGCAGGTAGAGGCTGTCGGGAAGTGAAAAGCAGAACTCCAGCAAGCGCCGGTCAGCCATCGGGTCGCGAACCTCGAAGCCATGCAGCGCCCGCACAAGTCCGGTTGCCTGCAGTGCCGACTGGCGCTCCCTGAACCATTCCTGGCGCAGTTGCCAACTCGACATGGAAGCCATTTGCTTGCGGCGCCTGGCTCCATCTTCGGTTCGAATACGTGCCTTGATCGACGGCTCAATGGGAGATTGATGCCCCCACTCGAAAGCACTCGACCCAGCATGCAGTTTTGTTTTCCACCGCTGAACGATGTCTGGCGCAAAGGGGGCCAGGGTGGAGCGCCATATCTGTCGCGCAATGGTGGTGTTTTGCCTGCTTGTGCGTGCCAGGGCGAATGACTCCTGGAAAGCCTTCAGCCATCGGCCATCCCTCATCAAACCGGTAAGGGTGCCTTGCCCATCCCAGGAAAGCGTTACATTGCCTAGCGCACCGGCCAGCAGTACACGGCCTCCTTGCTGCCTGATGTGATCCCGCGCGGAGCCCATCCAGGCCATGTTCATCACATTTCGCCAAGGGGCGCCTGTCAGCTGGAACATCCGTGGCCAGTCGGTATCCCATCGATGCTGCGCTGGAGCATTGAAAAACAGCGGCTGCAATCCGGGCGTTTGTTCGCAGATGCTCGCTACATAACGTCGCTCGCTCATGTAGTGGTGATCTGAGTCCAGCATCTCGGTATTGATGGCGGGCAAGCAGGTGACGGTGGTCAATGTGTTGCCTGGCAAGTACTTCACGGCCGTCACTGACACAGCAGAAGAGTCCAGCCCTCCTGTGAGGGAGGAAAATGCGGGGCCCTCGATCCGCAGGCAGTCTTTGACCGCGCGCTCGAACAATTCCCGTGCCGCCTCGACGTATTCCTCTTCCCTGGACAGGCGCAGTTCGGTTCGTTGCTCTGGCGTCCAGTAGAAACGTTGCTTGAGATGGCCAGAGCGTAAAACCGCAATCGAGCCCGCAGGTAGAAGGTGCAGACTCTTGTATGGTGTGCCGTTGTCGGCCACGGGCAGGTCCGATAGCTGAGCGACGAAGTGGTCTTCGTCCAACTCGCGATCGATGCCGGGAACTGCCAGTAGGGCTGCTGGGTTCGTGGCGAAAGCGAAGAGCCCTTCTCCCTCGTGATAGTACAGGGGGCGCTGACCCACTGCGTCACGGGCGAGCAACAGGCTGCGATCAGCAGAATTCCACACCACCAGCGCAAAATCACCGAGCATGCGTTCGGGACCGCGCTCCCCCCAACGCAGTATTACTTCAAAGGCAATGGCGCTGTCAGCCCAGCCGCGTGCTTCCCTGGGCAGCGCCAGAGCGTCGATCAGTTCGGTGCGGTTGATCAGGTAACCATCGAATACCAACACCAGAGGGACATCATGCCGAATGGCGGGCTGATGATCCTGTCGATCTTCCGGGGCTGTAATACGTAAGCGGTGGGTAAGGAGAAGGCCAGGGTGCGACCAGTGATAGGGTCGCTCCAGTCCTGGCGCATCGAGTGCAGCTGCAAAACGCTCAGGTAGTTCCGCTGGTATGACCCGAGCGGAAAGCAGACCGGCAAATGCGCTCATCGGCGAGCCAGGGATTTACAGTGGTTGAGCATGCAGCATGCCGGTCAGGAGATGTTCGAAAAGCCAAACGTACCGTCATTGCCACTGGTAGCGTAAATGGATGAAGTCACATCCGATATGGAGACTTCGGTGATTTCAGGCTTTTCCCAGGCTTTACGTTGGGACTCGATTTCGATGGATTCAGGGATGTCTTGTTCGGCCATTTTCCTACTCCTTTCAGTTTGGGGTCACGCTATATCAACTACCCGCATTTTGGCAATTGGGGGATTGGCTACGGTTCCGCCGTGTAACAGACCGGCTCAGGATAAAGAGGCTTGCCTTGGGTGAATTGTTTATAGCTTTCGTCACCCAACTGATACGCGATCTGTATCCACGTCATCATCGTCAGTGCGTGCTGCTTCGCCTTTGGCGGGGCAGGTTGACGAAGTCGCTTCAGCAACTCCAGTTCGGCAGCAGCGAGCTCATCACTGAAGGTGAATTCGTTTGAAGGGCCGCAGTGGACCTCATACTCGCTACAGCCACGCTTTATGCTGACGGAAACGTTGGTGCCCAGCTCAGGTGTAGCGAGCACACGTTCGAGTACCCGCTGATAAGCTTCGCGTGCATTCTGCAGTCCATCCAGATAGAACAGCGCTCGGTAAGGACCGGCCTGGTAGCGTGCATTCAGGCTGGCACCGGCCTTGTAGGCATAGGGTAAATCATGTGCAATCTTCTGCGTCGCAATCAGCTGCTCCAGGTTGGTTGGACGTACCTGTACCTTGAAGCAGTGGCGGCAGCCCACTGGGACGGCCGCCTGAGCGTAGGCCAGACGGAACAGGAAGCCCAGGAGCTTCCCGCAGGGGAATGGTGTGCGGTTGGGGCCGACCACCCAGTTCTCGTTCAATCGGACAGGACGCGTCAGTTCCCAGGTGCCATCTTCATGCAGAACTACATCGCCTCTTTCCCGCGCGATCAGGAGATTTTCCCCAATGGTGGATGTGCCCAGTTTGAGGTTCAGAAAGTCCGTGCTTGCCGTGGCCAAGGAAACCCGCTCCGCATCGTTTGTTGGCGGACAGTTTCATCGTCATCAGGGTTGCGGTAAAGCGAAATGAGGAGACGCTGGTTGTTCCACGAATGGGTACGCTTCATGGTGCACGTGTTGCGCGGCGGCGAGCGGCGGAGGTCTGCACTCCTGATGCGGCGGCGTCCGCAAGGCTTGTTCCAGCCATACGGCACGACGCAGGAAGATCGCTACCCCGAGTTGTTTCAGTCGATTCATCAACTGCTGGCAGACACTCCGCAAACGCGCCTGCTTTCGTTCGGTTGCTCCACGGGCGAGGAGGTCTTCAGCCTGGCTCGCTATTTCCAGCAGGCCCATATTCGTGGCGTGGATATCGATGCTGGCCGTATTGGCCAGTGCCAGGCGCGATGGCGACGTGAGGGGCGAGAGTGCCGCCTGAGCTTCGCCTGTGCGGGGGACGTGGCGCAGGAGGAGACCGCCAGCTATGACCTGGTGATGGCCATGGCCGTCTTCCGCCATGGTGCGCTGGGGGGGCGCCCCGCTGACTGTTCCGCCTGGATTCACTTCGATGACTTTGATCGCGTGCTCGGCGACCTGGCCAGGGTGCTCAAGCCGGGTGGTTTGCTGGTGATCCGCCACGCCAACTTCCGTTTCGGCGACACGGGCGCGGCGGCTCTGTTCGAATGCCTGCGTGGCGAGGCGGCACTGGGTTCGCCGATCTACGGACGGGACGACCGCTTGCTGCCCGGCGTACCTGGGGACGACGGCATCTACCGCAAGCGGCTATCGTCCCAAGCCTCGTCGAGCAGGGGGCTGTCATGCTGACCAGCGGCGTTCGCTGCGGGCATCCTCCGGCGCTGTCCGGGCCGGTGCCATGGCGGACACCGCATTGAACGCAGGCGCAAATCAGCGAAGAAAGCTTGATGATCTCGGGGGCGTGCCAGTACAAACGCTAGATGCATGAGTGGGATCGCTCGGCAGAGTCGATATCCGGATCGAGCCCGTTTGAACACATAAAGTCCGTCAGCGTGCCGTCAGCCATCAGTACGTTGCGGTCGGTATGGCGCAGAGCGGTGAGACGATGGGTGATCAGCACCACGGCAAGCCCGGGCCGCGCGGCGCGCAGGGCTTGCAGGAAGCGGCTCTCGCTCAGTTGGTCCAGGGCCGCCGTGGCCTCGTCCAGAACCAGCAGTACCTGGGCATGAGCAACTGCGCGAGCAAGCCCTATGCGTTGCCGCTCGCCGCTCGATAGCTGTTGCTCGAACGCCTCCACGGGGGTGTCCAGGCCCTGGGGAAGACGATTGAGCAGGGCGTCGACACCTGCAATGGTCAGCGCCTCGCGAAGCACCGGCTCCGTACCGCCACCCAGAAAGGCCAGGTTGTCGCGCAGCGTGCCCGGAATCAGCGTAGTGCTAGAGGCGGCATAGCCGATGGCCCGGTGCTCCGCTGATAGGTCTAGCCATTGCAGCGAGCCCTGGCTGGGCTGCAGTTCACCGATCAGTACATCCACCAACGTCGATTTGCCCACGCCCGATTCGCCGACCAGGCCCAGCCATTCGCCCTGGTCGATGCTCAGGTTCAGGTCACGTATAACCGCCTGGCTGGCCTGGGGGTAACGGTATTGCAGCGCTTCGCACAGCAGCACCGGTTGGCGCGGGGCACGAGCCGGAGCCGCGTGCTGATGGGGGGCCGTTGCGGGTGTTCGAGTGGACGAGTCGGGCGAGGTCAACTCCTCAAAATACGGGCGTGACAGGCGCAGCGTCTGCAGGCTGGACAGCAAACGCCGAAAACCTGGCAGCAAACGCAAGCCCACGGCTGAAAACAACGCCAGTGCATGCAGGTCCGTTTGCCCGCTTCCCTTGCTGGCCACCAGTACGCAGAGCACCAGCAGCATCAGGAAAAACAGCTCCATGATGGGTGACTGGACCTCCATCAGCGTACGCTCGCGAGCCGTGGCGCGAGCGAAGCGTTTAGCCACCGGGTAGTAGCGATCCAGCACCGCCTGCACACGACCATACAGGTGTATTTCACGCAGGCTGGCCATGCTGTCGACGACCCAGCGTTGCATCAGCACCTGACTTTCGCCTCTGCGCGTTTCCCTGATGTCGTTGAGCATCACCGACAGGGCGCCGATAACGCCGGCAGCCAGCAGCAATGCACCGAGCAGCATTGCGGTCGCCAGGGGCTCCAGGGCCAGCAACACACAGAGCAGCAGGGCGACCACCAGGGATTCGGTGAGCAGTTCCAGGCTGGGCAACAGGGTGCCGATGACGATTCTGGGCGCCATGTGATTTACGGCCACATTGCTGCCCTGTGCGGTTGTGTTCGAGAGCTGCGCAACGGGGCGACTCAGTTCGTGTTGGAAAATGCTCAACGAGATCATCAGCGTCCAGGCGTCGATCAGCCGGCTGCGCGCGACAGACAGCAGCGGTGCCAGCACACCCTTGCCCAGCACCAGTGCCACCACCAGCAGCGGCAAAGCGGACACGCTGCTACCGGCAATCGCCGACCAGTGCGTTTCCAGCTGCGCATACCAGCCGGAGGATGTGCGCCCCGTCGGTAGCAGCGTGCCCAGCAGGATCGCCACCAGCAATGCACAGAGGGTATCGATGGCAGCCTTGCCCAGCAGCAACGCCAGCATCGACACGATGCTGGACGTGCTGGCACCACAGCGTCTGACGAAGGCCAGTGCCCGTGGTGGAAGGTCGAGCAGTGCAAAGGGTTTCACGAATTTCATGGGCTTAAGGCGATCAAGGATTTGGGAAGGCCCAGGATGCGTTCGCGGATGATACGGGCAGTGGGAAACAGAACCTGCATCTGTCTGCGGGTCAGCAGTCGGGCGCTATCGACGATCAGCTCGGCCTGTTCGTGGTCCGCGGCACGTTGCCAGTGCCCCAGCGCCGCACGGCGTACCAGCCTGATCCTGAGGCGACGCGGCAGCCAGTGAAAAAATGGCGTCATGCAGTGCGGTTCGAGTGGGCACCAGAAATCGGGTGTCTGGATAAAGTAGCGTTCGGCTACGCGCACAAGCTCCCGGGCAAAGCGTTCGACACGCTCCGGACTGCCCACATGCTCGATTACGGAGTTGGAGTGCACGATATGGAAGGCACCGTCCTCGAATTGGCTCAGGTCACAGCCATCGGCACAGAGGGTGCTGAATGGTGGCAGCGGGGGCTCGCGGACGGGCGTGGTGTTGAGCAGCGTGATGGACACGCGGCGTGAGGCCAGGTAAGCCGCCGGCAGGATTTTCCAGTAGCGCTGGGTACCGCCTACATCCAGCACGTTGACATGGCCATGGTGGGCGTAGGCCTGCTCGATCATGTCCCTTAGTGGCCCGATACGCCGTGTACGCAACCGTGTACCGAGCGCGCGGGGGTTGTCGTAATCGGTCAAATGACGCGTCAGCCGTTTCATCCAACCGGCAGGCCGCGGCCTTACGGCCTGCTGATAGAAGGCCACCAGCTCGGCCGCCTTGCGCTGCCAGGTGAAGCCCTGGCGCACGGCCTCCACCACGCTGGCCGGTACCTGGCTCTGCGCGCACCGGGCCGCGCAGGCGCCCAGGTCCGTGATGTCGCCCAGGGCAAACACGCCGTCCCAGCCGACGGCGTCGGTGATGGCGCGGCAGCCTTCGATATCCGAGCACGCCATCGGTACGCCCGACAGCAACCCCTCGAGGATGACCGTCGGCATACCCTCGCGCTCCGAGGCCAGCACCATCGCATTGCAACCGGCCATCATCCGCTGTGAAACGCCGTCGTCTTGCCAGCCGTGAAAGCGCACGCGTGAGGTCAGGTCCCGTTGCGCTGTCAGGGCTTCCAGCCGGGGGCGGTCATGACCCTGGCCGACGATGTGCAATACGGCGTGCGCCAGGTCTGGCGTTTTCAGCGCGGCGATCACATCGTCGAGGCGCTTGACCGGGTCCAGTCGGCCGATGGACAGGAGGGCAGGTGCGCCTTCCAGCTGCACGGGGCCCGTGTCGGCAGGCTGACGGCGTTCATCGATGCAGTTGGGAATGATCAGCACCTGCCGGGGTAACAAGCCACGTCGTGCCAGATCGGCCTCCCAGCCCTTGTGCAACAGCACCACGGCGCGGGCTGCCCGTACCATCAGGCGTTCCACGGTGCTGTCCCAGGCACGCTTGAGCAGACGTCGCCACCAGTTGCCCGTGTCGTAGTAACAATGCGGGGTATAAACCAACGGCACGCCGCGGATGACAGCCAATACTGAGGTGAATGCCGCGATCGGTGTCCGTGCGCCATGTACGTGCACCAGGTCGTGTTCGCCCAACACTGACCAGAGGCGACGGTAGCCGCCCTGGCGGACGTCGAGGTCGCTACCGGTTTCTCCGATGACCGGTGCCAGGATGGTCAGGCGGATCTGATCATCGACCCGTATCGCTCCGGCCAGTCCTTGAATATGGCGCGCTACGCCACTGGACAGGGGTTCGAACTCCTTGCTGACATGCAGCACCCTTAGCGTCATGTCACGCACTCCATCGACGGTGACTGCCGGAGTCGTTGCAGCAGGGTCCCGAACTGGCCGTCTCCGTTGGCAAAATGGCCGTGCAGCCATCGGGCTTGTGCCTGTGCACGGTCATGACGAAAGGCCGGGTCATCGCGCAGGCGTTGGTAGAGCTCGACTACCTGCTCTGCCGTGGCGGCCTGCAAGGGCGCCGCCAGGGCTTTGCGTATCGCCAGGTTGCCTGGCAATGACAACTGCAGGGCCACGACCCAATGCCCGGCTAACGCAGCATCCAGCATGGCCGTGGAGCAGTAGCCCACCACCAGGCACGGTTTGGCGGAAGGGCTTTGCAGCTCCGGGTGTGGCGGGCGGCAAACGGCGCGCGCAGCTGGGCCGATATAGGGCTGGCCTTCCTGGGGGTGCAGCAGAATGCGGGCCGCCGGGGCGATCCGCAGCAGCGCGTTGGCAAAGGCGGTCAATGCCACGCCAATGCCTTCACCCAGTACCTGGGCATGGGTTTGGGAGAGCAGTGCAATGCCTTCCGGGGCGCGTGCAGGAGCCTCGGGCGTATCCCCCCGACCCAGTGCGTCCATCACCAGCCGAGTGTCCGAGGTGCCACTGGCCTCGAATACCTGGCGACTGGCCTCACCCCACGCCACGTACCAGTCGGCTCGTGTCGGGAAAAACTCATCGGTTGGAATGCCGTGCTGCAGGCAAATGGTGGTGAGCCCCTGGCCGATGGCCGCTCGGCTCATCAGGTCGAAGTCGTTGTGCAGCAGCAGTACGCCACGGCTGGTTGCCAGGGTGCGCTGCAGGCTGCCAGCCCACAGCGTGCGACGGGCCAGGCAACTGGCGAGCAGCAATGGCTGACGTTGGCGCAGCGCGGCGATGAATACCTGCAGGGCCGAGCACCACGTGCGCCGCTCGGGCCTCATGGGGCGAATGATGGGCAGGCCTGTGGCGATATCGCGGTTTGCCAAGCGCGGATGCAGCAGCACCAGCGGTTCATAACCGGCCGACAGCAGTGCGGGCAGAACGCGTTGCAGGGTGCCCCAGCCACTCATGCCGGCCAGGGTGGCCAGCAGGACGGCTTGCCGCTGCCCCTGCTTCTTCCATGCAGGTCCGCTGTGTCGAAGCAATAGCCAGGTGTCACGCAACATCGCTCCGAAGGCCCGTATCCCAGCTACGGTCTGGCCTCTGCCAGCGTGCAGATAGAACAGCTCATGGCGAACCTCCGCTGCAGCGGGGCCGAAGTGCTGGCACATGTACTCAATCTGCTCGGCGAAAGATCCCTGTAGCCAGGCGGATGATTTCATAGGCTAATATCCGACTTTTCTTACGGCCGACAAGCTACAGCCGCCCCATCAAGTTGCCAACTGCAATCAGTTGGTCATTCACCGGAATGGATACGCGCCCGTTATGTTCACACCCCATGCGCATCGCATTGAGCGCGCCGCCGATCCCAGCGAGGCTGAGACCGGCCATGGTGATGCGGGGCTGATGCAGGCCACGTTGTGGTTGATGGGGTTCGAGCAGTCATTCGTTGCGCCTGCGCCGCCAGCGCTTTGCCAGTTCATCCGCCACCACGGGGTGGCAGGCCTGTTGCAGCTCGACAGGGTGCAAGCCCTGGATCCCGTGTATGGAGCGCCGCTGCTGGCCGAGCGTCAGCGTATTGTCATGCGCGCCCTGGCGCTGGGGGCCGGGCTGAAGCGCCTGGTCACGGCCTTTACTGCTCAAGGCCTGCGGCCGCTGGCGCTGAAGGGGCCGGCGTTGGCGTTGCAGGCGTATGGCTCTCTTGGTGCTCGGGGCGGTGTGGACCTGGACGTGCTGTTGGAGGCCGAGCAATGGCCCGTGGGCCTGGAAGTGTTGCAGAGCCTGGGTTATCGCATCGCCCCCGGGCAGCCTTGGCCCCTTCCCGCCGCCACCCATGAACTGGTACTGACGCATGCGGAACATCAGCCTCGCGTGGAGTTGCATCGACGACTTTTGCGTCACCAGCACCTGCTCCGTGACCCGCAGCGAATCACCCAGGTCGTCGACCTCCACGGCACCGATGTGACCTGTCTGGCGCCGGCTTACGCCCTGCCCTATCTGATCGCCCACGCCAACCAGCACTGCTTTCGTCGCCTGATCTGGCTGATGGACATCTACGCATTGCTGCAGCATGCCGACCTGGACTTCGAGTTGCTCGCTGGCCAGGTGAAGCACAGCGGCACCTGCGCCATGCTGGACACCTGCCTCAGTCTGCTGACCAGGCTGTTTGGTTTTCAGGTTCCAGCGCCGCTGCAGCAGGTACGACGTCCGTCCCGGGCAAGCAGCGAGATGGTCGAGCTGGCACTGGAGGCGCTGCGCAGATCACTGAGCGATGACGAAGTCGCGAAGAGGCAAGGCCTGTTCGCCCGTGTACGCCTGGACATCGCCCTGCAAGACAGGCTGCCGGCACGTTGGCAGGCGCTGACCGGCTGGCTGAGCCCGACGGCCAAGGACAGCCAATGGCTGCAGCTACCGCGCGGGTTGGCTTTTCTCTACCCTCTCGTTCGCCTTTTCCGGCTGGCGCTGCGCCAGCGAGGTCATTGAGCCTGATGTCTGCTATCCCTCGCTCCCGTTTTCTGGCCCGTGGTCTGAGCGTTTTTGCCTCGGCCTGGTTGGCAGGCTGGGTCATCGAGCCCGGTACTGTCTGGCCAGGCACCTGGGACCTGGCGTTGATGGCTGCGCTGCCGTTCATGGTCCTGGACTGGCAGTTGCTGCGTCCCAGGCATCGTTTGGCCGAACGCCTGGCCACTGGCGCCGGCCAGCTGTTGCTGGGGCTGGGGATGGTGGTTTGTGTGATGCCGTTGTTCGGCTATTCACTGGCGGTGTCATGGGCGCTGAGCTGGTTGGTGCTGGCCAGCACGGCGCTGCTGCTGCTCGAGGTAATCAGCCCGCGAGTTGCTGCCTGGCATCCTCCTATGCCCAGGGTATTGCTGGCGGGTAGTTGCCCACATATCAGCTTGTTCTCTGAGCAACTTGGCCCGATCGCCATGCAACTGCCGCGTGAACACGCGCTGGGCTGGTTGACGGATCGGCAAACCCGGCACCTGTCGGATCACGTGGTGATTCTCGACACCTGCCTGCACACTGCTCCACCCCATCCCGTTCTAGCCGACTGCCCTTCGCCATCTCTGCATGGGGCTTTCGCGTGTTCGGGTGTGACTGCGGCCTCCAAGCGTCTGTTCGACCTGCTCAGTGCAGCCATTCTGCTCAGTGGCTGCGCGCCGTTGCTGGTGGTCATCGCGCTGATGGTTCGGCTGCAGGATGGCGGGCCGATACTGTTTCGTCAGCAGCGCCTCGGCTTGCAGGGTTCAGTCATTACCGTGCTGAAGTTCCGCAGCATGCGGGTGGCTGCCGGTAGTGACCTGCTGGCGCCCCAGGCGCGCCGCGATGACCCGCGTATCACGCCGCTCGGCAAGTGGATGCGTCACTGGGGGATTGATGAACTCCCACAGCTGATCAATGTGTTGCGCGGTGATATGTCCTTGGTCGGCCCACGGCCCCACGCGGTCGCTCATGACCTGCATTACGGCGCCAAGGTTTGTGGTTACACCGCGCGGCAGGCCGCCAGGCCCGGTATCACTGGGCTTGCCCAGATTCGTGGGCGGCGTGGGGAAACCCGCGCCGTATCCGACATGGCTTCACGGGTGCGCGATGACCTGGAATACATTAGGCGCCAGTCGCTGTGGCTGGATCTGTTTATCCTGCTAGCCACACCGATGGCGCTGCTGCGCAGCGGTCATGGGCGCAGTGAGCCGGAACGTGTAACGGTTTCGACCCCCTCTAGAGACGAGCAAGCCGCCACGCCAGCCGCGGATAGCCGTTACGCAGACTCAGAGGCCGAATCTGTTTGAGGATGTGAGCGCGGATGTTGCCCGCTGATGGTGGCGGCGCCGCGACGGCAGGTGTCGCCGGAGCGCTGAGCCGTGCATACACGCGCAGATTGCCTTCGTAGATTCCATGAGCTTCCTGGCGCCAGTGGTGGGCATAAAACCCATTGGCGTTCAACAACGTCTCAAGGGTTTGCGCAGAGAAATAGCTGCGGTGCGAAACATGCACCTGCGACAGGCCAAGCTCGGGCCAGTCAGCCTCGATATCCGGAACCTCGATCACCAGCCAGCCCTGCGGGTCCATCAGCTTGGCTATCCGAGCCAGTGCTCTGCCGGGCTCCTGGAGATGCTCCAAGACATGGAACAATGTCACCAGCCGAGGTGCGAAAGGCAGTTGCGTCTGTTCGTCGAGCTCCTCTGGGCGAACGTGTTCGCCCAAGCCCAGTACCTGTACCGCATGATCGCGCTGAGGGCCGCCTGGCTCCAGGCCCATGTAGTGTTCACAGCCATGGGCGCGACAGGCCTCCAGGAAGAAGCCCAGGCCGGCACCGATATCCAGCACCGATTGGCACTGACCAACAACGTTGCTGATTTCGCTAAACCGATAGCCAGCGATCAGCCGATAGTTCCACATCGCTTTGCTGGCGGGTGGTTGTCGCATGAGGCGGGGGTATAGCTGGCCGTAGAAGCGCGCTTGGGTGTCGTCCTTCATTCCACGCGCCAGATAGACCAGGCTGCAATGTCGGCAGACCGACAGATTGACTCGCAGAAAATAACGGTCATATCGCCAGATAAGCTGTGGATCGAATTGCCCGCAGCCAGGGCAGGGAAGTTCGACGAGATGCCGGTTGATCTGGCGAAGCTGATTGAGCAGAGAAAATGCCATCTATGCCTGTTCTCGCGTTGAGTCGAAGGAGTCCACAAAAAGAGGCAGCACTCTAGCAGTCTGCAAGACGATGGTAACGACCTGTCTTTATTCATCGGGCGATCCAAACTCGGTCAGCGCATTGCAGCGGTTTGGTGGCTATGGCAAATTCTCGCACTTTGCGACGTGACTGGCAGACCGCCTGCACGTTATTGCAGGCAGGCCCACCAGGTTGGAATGATGCATACAATGCCCACAGCAAAACCTATCGGGCATCACGACGAAATTTCGCTGGTGGAGCTGGCGCTGCGAGCCCTGAAGTTCTATCAGCGGTTTGGTCGCTTGCTGCTGCTCTTGGCGCTGTTGGCGGCGTTTGCCGTGGCTGCCTGGATAGCCAATCGCCCGCTTTATGGCGTGTCCGCACTGCTCGAAGTGCCAAAGGTAACGCTTGAGGAGTGGCGGCAGGCGCAGTCGTTTCTCTGGGACAAGCGCTGGGTCGATCACGCTTTCGGCGACCACCAGTCAGCCGCAGCCCCTGATCGCATGCAGTTGCGTAACCGCGCACTCAACCCCGAGTTCTGGCTTCAGAACGTGCGCTATCGCTCCTCCCTCAATCGGGACGACGCCCGGGATATTCCTGTTGCGCAAATCCAGAACAGTACGGGGCTTGGCTTGGAGTTCACCCTGCGGGTGTCCGACGAGGAACAAGCTAGCCAGACCATCAATGCCCTCGCTCGGCAAGTACGCGAAGCCTTTCTGGCCAACAGCCTGATCGACTTGGCGAGGACCAGCCAGGCCGCCCTTGATCATCGCCCGCAACTCAAGCTGGATGTGCTCAAGGCCGAGTTCGACATTGAACAGAACCGCCAGCGCATCGCCGACATGCGCCAGTTGCTGGAGCGCTACCCGGATCTGCGTCACTTGGAAACCAGCACCCTGTTTTCGGTCAGCGACGGTGGTGGCAAATACCTGTCGCCCTTGCCGCAGATCGTCGCCCTGGAAAGCACGATTTCCGAACTGCAGGCCAAGGCGCGAGCGGCCCAGCGTGAACTGGACAAGCTCGACTGGACCGAGCGACTGCTGGCCGGAGTGGACGACACGATCCGCAACGCTACCTCGGGTGAGGACATTCTCGACAAGCTCAAGAGCAACCGCGAACAGGTGCTTGCCGCTTCTGCACAGCAAAACTCCGCGGCCCGGGAGGCGGCCGAGGACATCAACATCAAGCTGGCACAGGCCGAATCGCGCCAGCAGGCCATCGGCATCAAGACACGCTCGGCGATTTCCACGATGCCCGTGATGCAGCGCAACCCGCTGGTTATGGGGGGCGCTGCATTCGTGCTGACCTTCGTTGCGCTTTCCATCCTGCTTGCCCTACATGTAGCGCTGAGCAGGGAGCTGGATGTGCTGACGTGGCTGCCACGCTCCATGCGGCGCTGGCTGATTGTGGATAAAGCGCTGTGATGCGCCTGCTTGTGACCGGCGGTGCCGGCATGCTGGGACGCCGCGTCGTGCGGCAGTGGCGCGAGGCGGGTGGCGACGTGGCGGTGCTGGACAACCTGTCCAGCGGCTTGACGATGCCGCCCGAGGCCAGCCTGGCGGTGGTGGGTGATCTATGTGACGCCCAGACAGTCGCCGACTTGCTAGGCTCCTGGCGGCCCGACGCCATTTTGCACTTGGCGGCGGTTCACCATATCCCCACCTGCGAGATGCAGCGTGCGCACTGCCTGGACGTCAATGTGGTGGGCACCGAGCGATTGCTGGCCGCCGCCGAAGCGGCGCAGATAAGTCGCCTGGTGATCGCCTCCAGTGGCGCCGTCTACGCGTGGCAGGAAGGGCCGCTTTCGGAGCTCTCCAGCCCCCTGGCGCCCTGTGACAACTATGCCTTGTCCAAGTACTGCAACGAGCAGCAGCTGAAGTTCTGGAGTGCACGCGGTGGGCATATCGGCCGGGTGGCGCGGGTTTTCAATGCGGTGGGTCATGATGATCCCAATGCCCATCTGATCCCCGATGTACTCAAGCAGCTGCGTCAGTCGAGCGATGGCTGCATACGCCTGGGCAACCTGACGCCCCGGCGGGACTACCTGCATGCCGACGACATTGCCCGCGGCCTGATCGCCATGCTGCACGACCCCCGCACGGATGTGCCGTTCGATGTGCTCAACCTGTGTTCGGGTGTGGAGCATTCCGTCGAGCAACTGGTGCGGCAACTCGGCGATATCGTTGGAGTACAGGTCAGGGTGGAGGTGGATCCGGCCCGCCAGCGGCGTGTCGATCGTCCCAGTCAGTTGGGTGACCCCAGGCGCACCCTGGAGTTGCTTGGCTGGCAGCCGCGTCTGGCATTCAGCGAGGCGTTGCGCCAGGTCGTGTTTCCGGACCGGGTACTGTGAAACCAGACTCGGTACCCCGGCCTGCGGCCTTTGCTCCAGAGTCATCCGAGCCTTCCCATGGCGTTGGGTCGATCACCCATTCGTTCGTGCTGGCGGCCTCGACCTATGGCCTGGGGCAGGCTTCCAACCTGGCGTTCCAGCTTCTGCTGTTGCAGCTCCTGGGTGCGGCCAGCTACGGGGTGGTTGGCCTGGCGCATCTGCTGTTGATCACCCTGATCTTTCTCGCCGACCTGGGCTATGCCTCGCTGTTTCTGCGTGAAGACCGCAGCTCCAGCGATTGGCTGGAGACCTGGCGTTGCGCGCAGGGGCACCGGCTGATCGCTACCCTTGTGTTGATGGGGCTTGCCCTGACGGGATGGGTGCTTTACAGCGATGACCAGGCCGGCCGGCAGTACCTGTTCAGTGCCGCCCCCGCCAGCGTGTTCGCGCTGTTCAACTTTTCCGCACCGCTTATCGTCTCCGGCCAGCGCCTGCGTGGGTTGCTGGTGGCGCAGATCGCCTGGCCGGCCGCGCTGCTGCTGTGGTGGCCCGTCAGCATTGTCTTGCCCCTGTCACCTGCTGCCAGCGCCGGGGTGGCGGTAAGTCTGGGGTATTTCACCCAGGCCGCCATCAACATCGCCATGAGCCGCCAGCGCCTGCTCTGGCTGCCGATGTTCGGCAAGGGGCAGGTGGGGGCGGCACTGCATCTGTCCGCATTGGGGGTATGCGGAACCTTGCATGACCGGCTTACCCCCTTTCTGCTGGCCCCCCTGGCACCGGGTTTCATGCCCGTCTATCTGCTGTTGAACCATGTGCTCGGTGGTCTTTCCGGGGTGCAGAGTCAGTTGTCGCGCCTGTTGCTGGGGGATGCCGCCCGCGTGCGCGGCCGCCAGCGAATCATGGCGGTGGCCTCGTTGCTGGGCTGGGCAACCGTCAACCTGTTGTTGCTGGGGGCGCTGGCACAAGGCCTTGAGCTGCCGGATGAGCAACGCCAATGGCTGGGGTTTTCAGGGCTGTTGGTGCTGGCTTGGGGCTTGTCTGCTTCCAGCGGGTTTCTGGTGCTGGTGTTGATCGGTAGCCGTCGCGAAGGGCAGTTCGTGCGGCCGTTCTTTCTCGGGCTCGGTGCCAGTGCCCTGCTGCAGCTCATGGCCGTATGGCAAGAAGCGCCTGGCTACCTGCTATGGGCCAGGGTCGTGGGCATGCTGCTGGTGATGAGTGCGCTGCTGATGTTGCTCGGGATGCGTCCGGGTCGCTGGGGCATGCTGGCATTGGCGGGCTCACTGGTCGCATGCGGCAGCGTTGGAACGAGCTGGGCTGGCGGTCTGGTCATCATGCTGGCGGTGCCGGCCTTGGTCGGCTTGTTGGGGCGGCGTCCCTGCTACCTCGAACCACGTCGCAAGGTGGATGGATGAATACGCTTGGGTGTCGACCATGTGTGGCCTGATCGCGGTACGTGCGCTGTACGAGATACCGGACCTGCAGTCGCGGGCGAGTCGTGCCCTGGCCCGCCTGGCCCGCCGCGGCCCCGATGCCGAGGGGCTGCTGATGGTCGAGGCGGTGCCGCCGACGTTGCTCGGGCATCGCCGCCTGGCCATTCTGGATACCCGTGGTGCCGCCGGGCAGCCCATGCGTTGCCCGGTAACGGGCACGGTGCTGGTGTTCAACGGTGCCATCTACAATTTTGTCGAACTGCGTGAAGAGCTGCGAGCGCTGGGCTGTGTCTTCGTGACCGACGGCGATACCGAGGTGCTCCTGCATGGCTGGCGAACCTGGGGCGAGGGGGTGTTTTCCCGCTGCAACGGCATGTGGGCCGTGGTGCTCTGGGATGCACCCAGTGGCGACCTGGTGTATTGCCGTGACCGTCTGGGCGTAAAGCCCCTGTACCTGCATCACGATGGCAGGCAGATGACGCTGGCCAGTGAAATCAGCGCCATTGCCGAAATGCTCGGGGGTTATCCGGCGCCCAACCCGGAAAAGCTGTTCGACTTCCTGCTTACGGGGTTCTCCGAGCAGGGCACTGCCACCTTTTTCCAGGGAATACGGGCCGTCACGCCTGGCGTGGTCGGACGGATGAGCCGAACCGGCCGCTTCAGTCAGGCGCCTTACCATCACTGGCCCGAACCCGGCGGCGCCGAGCCGATGTCCAGTTCGGAGCTGCGGGAGATGGTGGAGGATGCGGTACGCCTGCGCCTGCAAGCGGACGTGCCGGTGGCCAGCCTGCTGTCCGGCGGTCTGGACAGCTCGATCATTACCCGGGTGGCGCTCAACGCCAGCCAACAACCCCGGCAGCGGCTCGAGGGGGCGTTTACCTACGGCTACAGCGCGACCGAACAGGCAGTGTTCGATGAGTCGGCGCGGGCAGCACAGTTCATGGCCGAAAGCGGCCATGGCGAGCTTCATCATGTGGTGCGTTTTACCGCTATCCCGTCGGCCGCAGAGCTGATGAGCCTGGTTGCAGTGCAGGGGGAACCGTTCAGCACGCCTTCGGTGTTGGCCAGTTTCAGGACCTATCGCGCCATTGCTGATCAGGGATTCAAGGTGGTGCTGTCCGGTGAGGGGGCCGATGAGCTGTTCGGCGGCTATTCCGCCCGCTATCACTCCGTGGCTGCCCGGGATGCACTGTGGTCAGGACACCTGCTCCAGTTGGCCCGCCTGCTCGGACAGCGCACCTTTCCTGCCGGGCTGCTGCTCAACCGCCTGGTCTGGGACCTGCCGCTGGCGTCGCTGGGGCCGTTGCTGCGGCGTCATCGCCCCAGTGTGGGGGTGATGAGTGCTGGCTTGTGGGAGTGCCAGCGACAGCGCCTGGCAATCGTGCGCGAGCGGATGTGCTGCCGCCTGGAGCAGCGCATGCGCGAGGACCAACTGGACAACCTGCTGCCCATGGCACTGCGGATGGCCGATCGCAACAGCATGAGTGCCGGTATCGAACTGCGCAGCCCGTTCATGGATTTCCGCCTCGTCGAGCGTGCATTCCGAACGCCGGCCCTTGAGCGCGTGGGCAGCGGGCGCTCCAAGGGTCTGTTGCGTGATGCCTTCAAGGGCGTCCTGCCGGATCGGCTGGTCGCCATGCCGAAAAATACCGGCTTCGGTCATGCCGAGCAGTTCCTGCTGGCGCAACTGCCCTGGCGCGAACTGCTGGACGATCTGCCGACCGAACTGGACGCCTTCCTCGACTTGAATGCGCTGCGTGGGCATCTGGCCAGTCCGCATAGCCACAGTACGCTGTGGTGGGCGCTATCGGTGGCCCTCTGGTACCGGAGTGTCTATGCCTGAGCGCGTCGACGACTGGGGCCTGGCAGTGGCTACCGGCCAGTGCCGCGTCTGTGGCAGCAGTGCCGGGCAGTGCGCCTTCTGGCCTGAGGTCTACGCCCACTCCGGGCAGACCCTCATGCGTTGTGGTTATTGCGCCACGGTGTATCTGGCCCCCGGTTTCAGCGAAGCCGGGCTGGTACGTTTTTACACCGGCCCCTACCGCCGCCTGTTCCCGGCTGAGGTGCCCTGGCGCAGCATGGCACGGTTTTTTGCCTGGCGCGGCGACGTCGACGTGGCACGCCAACGGTTTTCCCTGATTGGCGCGAACCTGCCGCCACAGGCACACCTGTTCGAAATGGGCTCCGGGTTCGGCGCCTTCCTCGGGCAGGCTGCGCAGCAGCGTAGCGATCTGCAGCTGAGCGCCAGTGAGCCGGACGGGGCCCAGCGCCAGGCCCTGCTTGGGCGGGCTGAAGTACATTTCATCGACAGCCTGGCCGATCTGCCGGAGCGGAGCCTGGATGGGGTGGTGGCCTTCCATGTGCTCGAGCACTTGATCGACCCGCTCGGTTTTCTTCAGCAGGCCGCCAGGGCCCTGCGCGATGGGGGCCGCCTGTGGGTGGAAGTGCCTGATCTGATGAGCGACTGGCAGACCCGCTTGTTCGTCCACCCGGCACACTTGAGCTATTTCTGTACCGACAGCCTGCGTCGCCTCGCCGAAGCGGCTGGACTGCAGGTGGTGTACTGCGGTGTTCATCCGCTGACGGCGCTGGAGGGGACCCTGTGGCTTGAGGCCTTGCGCCCGGCGACGCCGATGTGCCAACCCGTGGCACCGGCAACGGAGCAGGTAGTGGATGCGATCGATCAGTGGATCTTACGGGTCGGCTGGGGCCCGAAGGACCGGCTCAAGGCACTGCTCAAGACCATGGCCATACGCGTGCTGGGGCCGGGGTTGGTCGGCGAGTGGCAACGCTGGCGACAGCATCGCCGCCATCGTGAAGAGCAGGCGCCGCGATGAGGTTCAGGCTACTGCTGCTCATCATCCTCTGGGTGCACTTGGGCGACCTCGGTAGCGCCTGGCTTTACGGCGACGGTGCCTGGCCAGGGGTGGGGCTGCTGCGCAATCTGCGAGACATGCTGGTGGTGGTGCTCGCGGGTTGCTGTCTGCTCAGCACCCGTCTGTCCGCGCGCCTGTTGCTGCCGCTGGTGGCCTACAGCGCTGTGGCGCTGAGCTACCTGCTGGTCAACAGGGTGAATGCGTCGTCGGGCATCCTGCTGGGCTCCTATGGCACGTTGATGATTCCCGTGCTGTTCTTCCTCCTGGGTTTCTACTGCGTACGCCGCCCCGGACAGTTGCGGACCTGTGTCGCCCTGCTGGTGCTGCTGGGCATCGCCAGTACGCTGTTTGGCGTCTGGGAGCAACAGAACACGGCATTCTGGACCGAGACCATCGGCTATCCGCGTTACATGCGCGATATCAAGGGCATGGCGTTGGGCGCCAACTGGGAAAGTGGCTTGCCCTGGAATTTCTACGGCGGCATCGAGCTGGAACGACGGGCGGCCGGTCTGCTGGCTGCGCCCTTGGCACAGGGGATGTTCCTGGCGGTCGTGGCCGTGGTGGCCATCGCCTGGTCGCCAAAACGCGTCGGCTATCTCGGCCTGTTGCTCTGCGGCGTGCTGTTCGTGGGCGTCTGGATGTCAGGAACGCGCGGCGCCATGCTGGCCGGCAGCCTGGCCCTGATCGGGTACCTGGCCAGCGGCACCACGCTGTTTCGTCATCGCTTCGTGCGCTGGCTGGTGGCTGCTGCTGCTTGCGGCGTGATTGCGTTGGCGTCCTATAGCATTGTCCAGATGAGCATCAACTTCCTGGACGGTTCAACCATCGGCCACTGGATGGCGTTGCAGAAGAACCTGCAGGATCTGCCCAGGGTCGTGCTGTTCGGTGCCGGCCTCGGTGCGCAGGGGGCACAGGCGGCCCAGCAGCAACAGACGCTGATCGGCGGGGGGGAAGGGGCCATCTTCAGCATTGCGTTTCAGCTGGGGCTGCCTGCCGCGCTGCTGTTCCTCTGGTTCTACCTGAACATGTCCCTGGCCTTGTGGAACCGCTACCGAAGGGACCGCGAGCCCATGGTGCTCGCAGTGTTCTGGCTGACCCTGGGCCTTGCCACTACCCTGATCAGCTCCGAACACCTGCTCACGGTCTCCGGCACAGGCGCCTTCTGGCTGCTTTGCGGCGCCACCTTGCGCAGCACCTCGCCAACGTCCCACCACACAGAATCACTCACTCATGAACAGCGAACCGGATAGCCGCCGCATTGAATTCCTGGGGTGCCCTCTGGATCTGCTCAGCACCCGGGAAATGATCGAGCAGGCCCGTCAGGCCCTCACGGACGGTTGTCGCCTGCGACTGGAGGGGCTCAACGTCGCCAAGCTGGTCGACGCGCGCGCCACCCCCTCACTGATGCAGGCGCTGCACGAGGCGGAGCGCGTCCATATCGATGGCGCGGGCATTGCCCTGGGGCTCAAGGCGCTGGGCATCAAGGCACCATCGCGCTGCGCGGGGATCGACCTGATGGGGCTGCTGTGCGAAATGGCCGCGGAGGCCAAGGCTTCGGTGTATTTGCTCGGCGCTCGCCAGGAGGTGGTCGAACAGACCGCCGAGCGCCTGTTGGCCCGTTACCCCGGCTTGCGAATTGTCGGTATGCGCAATGGCTACTTCACGGCCAGTGAGGAAGCCGACGTGATTCAGGGCGTTCGTGCCAGTGGAGCGGACATGCTGTTTGTCGGCATGAGCTCACCGAAAAAAGAGCTCTTGCTGCAAACCCACTGGTCGAGCCTGGGCGTCAAGGTGGGCATGGGAGTAGGCGGCTCCTTCGACGTACTTTCCGGCCAGTTGCCACGGGCACCGCGCTGGGTACGGCGGATCGCCATGGAGTGGTTGTTCCGCTTGTTGCTGGAGCCTCGACGCCTGCTCTGGCGTTATCTGCGCACCAACAGCCGTTACTTGCTGCTGCTGGCCGTTGCCCGCCTGAGACCCGCGACGCGGGACAAGGACCAGCCCCAATGCTGAGCGCCGGCCCCTCCATGTCCTGGGAATCCTTGCGAGCCCTGCTGTCGAGACCCGGTCTGGCCCTGTTGGCCTTGGGCCTGTTCGTGCAACTGAGCGGCTTTCTGTTCAATAACGATGGCAGCCGTCAGGCCACGCAGGTCTACCTGCTGCTGTTCGTGCCGGCGCTGGTTCTGCTGCTGGTCGAGCGCCTGGCACTGTCCCTGTGGCGCCAGCCCTGTGCTCTGGCGCTGCTGGCTTTGCTGAGCTGGGTGGTACTGCGTGGCAGCCTCGATGGCGCTGAAAAGTGGCCAGGCTACTGGTTGAAGGTGGCGCTGCTGATCCTGCTGTACGTGTTCACGATCAGCCATCTGATGAGCAAAGGCGTGATCGGGATCCCCCTGGCTCTCGCGGTGCTGCTCGCCTGCTGTTTTGCCTGGCTGACTCTGATCGTTCAGTTTGTCATTCTGGATAAGCCGCTAGCTTACGAAGTACTCCGAAGCACGGGTCGGCTGCGAGAGTTGGGCTGGCACGGTTTCGCGGATTTCTCACACCCCATCCCGGCGGGCCTTTATCACGGGGTCTTTGCCGTCCTGCTGCTCAGCGTCCTGGTTGAGCGTGAGCTCAAGGCATGGGCCTGGCTGCCGGTGCTTGTCGGCTTGGCAGGCTTGTTGGTGTATGTGCTGTTGACCTTCTCGCGCGGGGCCTGGTTTTCGACCCTGGCGGGCAGCCTGACCCTGCTGCTGCTCAGCCCGCAACGGCGTGCGCGCATCCTTCTGTTGATCGGCGCCCTGGCGATACTGCTGATGATGGTGGTGTTCTGGTCGCGGGTTGAGCATGAATGGTTTCTGGGCACCAGCCAGCGCGTTCCGATCTGGCTGAACTGGCTGGACCGCCTGCCCGAGTTCTGGATCCTGGGCAAGGGCGCCGGCGTCGACCTGATCTACCGCTATCCATGGGGCGACGTGGTGAATCGCGCCCATAGCCAGTACTTGCAGCTGTGGTTCGAGTACGGGGTCATCGGCTTCGCCTTGTTCCTGCTGTTGCTTGGCTCTGTGCTGCTCAAGGCGTGGCGGCTGCGTGCCGATCCCGCTGCCCGTGTGGCGCTGGCGGCCTTGGTGTTTGCCCTGGTGGCGATGGTGTCGGATATCTCATCCATATTCAGTCGGCCTAGCCCCTATTGGGTCGTGCTGTGGTTGCCGGTCGGGTTGATCGTTGGCTTGCGGGTGCCTATAGGGCAGCCTGCGAGTAGATAGCGATCAGCACTGATGAGGTATCGGGCTCCATCTTTGCGAGTGGGGGCCGTTGCTCGACAGCGGGCCCACAGGATTTCCTTGACGTCGGCCTCCAACTCCTTAATCCACGTCCCAGGGATCGAGACATGACAATGGGCCACCGCACACCCAGAGCCGCCCTGGCGCTGGCGACCGCCACCACCCTCTGCGCCTGCGTCCCCGTCTACAAGACCCTCCAGCCCTATGCCGAGGTACAGGTGCGCAACGAGCAGGGCCAGCCACTGGAGTCGGCCGAGGTGGTGTTGATCAGCAGCGCCTATCCCTATGGCCGGGAGCAGTTCAGGGCGACGGCGATGACCGATCCGGCAGGTGTCGCGACCTTCTACAAGGTGAAGGACCTGCGCCTCGAATTCTTCGTGATCCACGGGGCGCAGGCGTTCTTCTGGAACTGGTGCGTGAGAGGCAAGGGCTATGCGACCCAGACCACCGCATTGCGCAATGGCGATGATTTCGAGGCCAATCCGACGTTCGTGCTCAAGCCGGGGGCGTCCACTGCCTGTCCCGAGCCCGGGAGCTGACCGGGCCTTCGATCTTGGCGGCAACCTGCATGTCCCGGGCTGAAGCCCGGGCTACCTGTCATCCCGCGTTTCGTGTGACCGCTGCTTGATACAGCGCCGACGCGATCCCCTCTATCTCATCCCCTTGATGCAGCTTGCCGAGCCACCTGGCCGGGATGCCGGGCTTGCCGTAATAGGCACCGGCGACCTGGCCGACGATGGCGGCGGTGGTGTCGGCGTCGTCGCCCAGGTTGGCGGCTTCGAGCACGGCGGCTTCGAAGGAGTCGGTGACCCAGAAGCACCAGAGCGCGGCTTCGAGGGAGGCGACGCAGTAGCCCGTGCCGCGTATCTGCGCGCGGGGCTTTCCGATGAAGCTGCCGCTGGCCAGTTCGCGGATGGCGGGTTGCAGGTAGAGGGCGGGGGAGGCGTCGAGCAACTGGTCGCGGGATTTGCCGGCCAGGGCATTGGCGATGACCTGGGCCAGGAGCTTGCAGGCCTCGACCGCCTCGGCGGCGCCGTGGGTGGTGCGCGAGCTCTGCTGGGCGAAGTGGGTGACGTCCTCCTGGCTGGGGAAGTAGTACATCACCACCGGGGCGAGGCGCATCAGCGAGCCGTTGCCGGCGGTGTCCGGGTCGCTGGAGCCGGCGAAGGGCTGGCCGGATTCCTGGTAGTGGGTCAGCGCCTCGCGGATGGTGGTGCCGATGTCGAAGCACTGCCCGGTGGAGCTCCAGTAGCCCCATTGCCACCAGTTGAGGTAGCGGGTCATCTGGTCGGCGGCGTCGAAGCCGTTCTTCTCCAGCAGGCTTTCGGCGAGGCAGAGGGCCATCGAGGTGTCGTCGGTCCATTGGCCCGGCGCCAGGGCGAAGGGGCCACCGCCGTTCATGTCGGCGATCGGCTTGAAGGTGCCGGGCGGGAAGAATTCGAGGGTGGTACCGACGGCGTCACCGCTGGCCAGGCCGAGCAGGCATCCCTTGTAGCGATCCAGTAAGTCCATGTGCGTATCCCCGGGGCGGACCAGATTGGTACTCCAGGGCCGGGCCTGGAGCAAGTGCCTTCGCGATGAGGAGGCGGGATCGGTGCATGCAGCCCCGATCCCGCCGTTTCATCAGTTGTGGGCCAGCGGCGGGGTACGCGGCGGAACCCGGCGCTTGCTGCCGGTGGCCTCGTAGGCCGAGGCGAGGCGCAGCAGCGTCGAGTCGTCGTAGGCGCGACCGGCGAAGGTCAGGCCGACGGGCATGCCGATGTCGGCCATCACGCCCATGGGCACGGTGACCGTGGGCACGCCAAGGTGGCGGATGGCGAGGTTGCCGTTGGCGACCCAGACGCCGTTGCTCCAGGCGATGTCGGCGGATTCGGGGTTCACGTCGGCGTCGGCCGGGCCCACATCGGCGACGGTGGGGAACAGCACGGCGTCAAGGCCCAGGCGGTCCATCCAGTCTTCGAGGTCGATGCGGCGGGTCTGCTCCAGGCCGCGCAGGCCGTCGGGCAGGGTGGGGATCTGGTCCCAGGGCGTGATGCCGCGCTCGGCCATCTTCACGTACTCGTCCATGCCCGCCGCCAGGTCGCCCTCGCGGTTGGGCAGGGTGCCGGGGTCGTGGGGGAAGATCTTCGGCCCGTCGACGTCCACCAGGCGGTTGAGCCTGGGGTCGCCATTGGCGCGGAGGAAGTCGTCGAAGGCCCAGGCGGAGAGGTCCCAGAGCTCGTGGTGGAGGAATTCCCTGGACACCAGCCCGCGGTTGAACACGGTGGGTGCGCCGGGGCGGTCGCCCTCGCAGTTGGAGACCAGTGGGAAGTCGACCTCGATCACTTCGGCGCCGGCGGCCTCGAGGGCCTGGCGGGCCGCGTTCCACAGGTCGATCACCGAGGCGCGGGTATTGATGCGCTGGCCGGTCGGGCCGCCGATGCCGGGGGCTTCGCTGGTGCCGGCCTCCGGGTCGGCATTGATGAACATCCGCGGCACGCCGAGGCGCTTGCCGGCCAGTGCCTCGGGCTTCGCCGCCAACTCCAGGTAGGAGGCGGGACGCACGCTGGAGGCGGCGGGGATCGGCACCCAGGGCTGCAGGCGCCACAGGTCGCCCCGGGTGTCCGGGTCATCGGCGACCACCACGTCGAGCACTTCGAGCAGGTCCGCCATGGTGCGGGCGTAGGGCACGACGACGTCCATGGTCGGCGTCAGCGGCCAGTTGCCGCGCACGGAGATCACCCCGCGAGAAGGCGTGTAGGCGCACAGGCCGTTGTTGGAGGCGGGGCCACGGCCGCTCGACCAGGTCTCCTCGGCCAGGCCGAAGGCGGCGAAGCTCGCGGCCGTGGCGGTGCCGGCGCCGTTGGAGGAGCCGGAGGCGAAGGGCGCGGTGAGGTAGGCGGCGTTATAGGGGCTTTCTGCCCGGCCGTAGACCCCACGCTGCATGCCGCCATTGGCCATGGGCGGCATGTTGGTCTTGCCCAGGCAGATGGCACCGGCGGCGCGCAGGCGTTCGATGGTGAAGGCGTCGCGCTGGGCGACCAGCTCGGCGAAGGCCGGGCTGCCGGAGGCGGCGGTGAGGCCCTTCACCAGGTAGCTGTCCTTGGCGGTGTAGGGGATGCCGTCCAGCGGGCCGAGGGTTTCGCCCCGGGCGCGGCGGGCGTCGGAGGCGTGCGCCTCGTCCAGGGCCTCGGGGTTGCGCACCACCACGGCGTTGAGGGCGGTGGCGGTGTCCTGCCCGTCGTAGGCGTCGATGCGGGCGAAGTAGGCCTGGACCAGTTCGACGGCGGTGGTACGGCCGGATTCGAGCGCGGCGCGCAGCTCGGCGATGGGGACTTCGGTGACTTCGATCATGCGTCCACCCCCGGGCGCTGCTGGGGCTGGGAGGAGATGACGCGTGCAAAACCGGTTTTCATGACGGTCCTCGTTTCAATGCGTGTGCGACGGGTTGGACGCGCGGCCTGGTCGGTGGCGTTCACAGGGGGCCTATTTAGCCACCAAGTCGGTAGCAGAGGAATCGCCCGCGTGTGCGACTGAGACGCCAGGGGCACGAAGCAGGTACTGGCGTCCCATCGTTGCCCGATCCTCGTGCCCCGTCCTGGCCACTACAGGGTCAGGACACGGGCTGCACGGTGCTGCTGGGCCGTCGTTGCGCTCCGTTTGTCCGATCCTCCGTGCCAATGGCGGCTTTTGGCCATATCTCCCAGCAAAACGCCATGCGCCGTCGCTATGCTGTGTGGTAATCCGAAGCGACGGTTCCAATCCGGCCAGGGCAAGCAGGCCGGTCGCCCGGTTATGTCAGGTTCGAGGGGGCCGCTCCCGTTCCGGTGCGAGGACGCCTGGGCGGGTGCTGTCGATTGATGCTTCGGAATCGTTTCATCCTTCGAATTCCGTCAAGGGCGGGGATATGCGCGGACTCTGCTGGTTCTGGGTTCTTTGTGCCTTGTGCGCCACGCTGCCGGCCTCGGCGGCGGACGGTGTGGTATTGCACGTGCTGGCCTGGCCGGGCTACGCCGATGCGGATGTGGTGAAGACGTTCGAGCAGCAGCACCAGGTGAAGGTCGTGGTGACCCTGGTGGATTCCGACGAATCGCTCTGGGACAAGCTGCACGCGCAGGACGGCGAGCTGTTCGACGTGCTCGCCGCCAATACCGCCGAGATCCAGCGCTACTACCGCAACGGCATGCTGCAACCGCTGGACCTCGCCCGCCTGCCCAACACCCGCCACCAGTTGCCGCGCTTCCAGGACCTCGAATCCATCGAGGGGCTGACCCGCGAAGGGCAGGTGTATGCGGTCCCCTTCACCTACGCGGCGATGGGGCTGATCTACGATCGCCAGCAAGTGCCGGTGCCGCCGCGCTCGATGGCGGAGATGTGGAACCCGCGCTACCAGGGCAAGGTGCTGGCCTTCAACAGCGCGCAACACAACTTCTCCTTCACCGCGTTGACGCTGGGGCTGGCCGATCCCTTCCACCTGCGGGCCGATGACTTTCGCCGGGTGACCGGGCAACTGGTGGCCCTGCGGCGCAACCTGCTGGCGTACTACAGCCTGCCGGAGGAGGCGACCGACCTGTTCCTGCGGCACAAGGCGGCGCTGCTGTTCGCCAACTACGGCATGCAGCAGGTGACGCAGTTGCGCCAGGCGGGGGCCGACGTGGGCTATGTGATCCCCGACGAGGGTGCCATCGCCTGGCTGGACTGCTGGGCCATGACGCGCACGGCCACCAACCGCGAACTGGCACTGGCCTGGATCGACTACATGCTCGACCCCCGGGTCGGCCGGCTGCTGAGCGAGCGCCAGGGCCTGGCCAACACCAGCGAGGTGCCCACGGAGCCGGCGGGTGACGCCCGGCTCATCTGGCTGCAGCCGGTGGAGGATGTGGGACGCCGCGAGGCGTTGTGGAGCCGCATCGTGTCCGGTGACCGGGAGGAGAGGTTCTAGCCATGCGCATGGGCCTGACCGTCAAGCTGTCGATCCTGCTCGCCTGCATCGGCATCCTCTCCTCGGGGATCACCGGCTATTTCTCCTATTCGGCCAACCAGGCGCTGCTGGTCAAGGAGGCCGAAGGCAACCTGCTGACCTCCACCGAGCTGCTCGGCCAGCGCCTGTCCTCGTTGCTGAGCGACATCGACGCGGACGCACTGACCCTGGCCGACATGCCTTCCAGCGCGCTGGTCGCCAGTCTCGGTTCGCGACCGGGCGATACTGGTGCCAAGCCGCACCTGGCCGGGGTCTTCGCCACGGTGATGCGCCTGCATCCGCAGTATTCCCAGGTGCGCCTGATCAGCCGCCAGAACCATGGCATCGAGGTGATCCGCTTCGATCGCGACGGCCAGCGGATGATCGAGGTGGACGGCTTGCTGCTGCAGGAGAAAGGCCATTTCCCCTACGTGTTCGAAACGCTGCTGCTCAAGCCGGGGCAGGTGTACCTCGCGCCCATCACGGTCAACCACGAGCGCGGCGCCCATTCGGCCGACGGCGCCCCGACCCTGCGCGTGGCCACGCCCGTGGCCGGTAAGGACGGGGTGGTGCAGGGGGTGGTGGTCATCAACGTCGACCTCAAGCGCTTCCTCGAACAGCTGGAGGCGGACCTGCCGCAGGGGCACCAGCTGTACCTGGCCAACCAGTGGGGCGACTTCCTCGTGCACCCCGTACCGGCGATGGCCTTCGGATTCGACAAGGGGCGGCGCATCCTCATCCAGGACAGCTTCGCCGATACCCAGCAACTGCTGAGCCGCCAGGCCCCCAGCGTGCTGGTCAACGGCCTGGATGCGCCGACCCGGGCCGAGGGCAAGATCATGGCCTTCGTGCGCAAGCCGTTCGGCCTCAACGGGGAGGACCAGTTCGTCGTGCTCGGTCTGTCGCGCCCGCTGGAGGACGTGCTCGGCAGCGGGCGCTCGCTGGGGCGCAGCATCATCCAGATGGTGCTGGTGTTCAGCGTGCTGGCCCTGGTGCTGGCGGTGCTGTTCTCCCGTGCCCTGACCCGGCCGCTGCAGATGCTCAGCCACGCGGCGCGCAGCTTCCAGACCGAGCACATGCACGACGTCGCGCTGCCCATCACCCGCAAGGACGAGATCGGCGTGCTGGCCCGCGGCTTCGACCTGATGCGCCGCGAACTGAAGTCGCACATGGAAATGATGAGCCGCAACCAGCAGGAGCTGCGCCACCTGGCCGACCACGACTCGCTCACCGACCTGCCCAACCGGCGGCAGTTCTTCCAGCAGTTGCAGCGCGCCATCTGCACCGTGGGCGAAGGCGGCGACGAGCTGGCGGTGCTGTTCATCGATCTCGACGACTTCAAGAAGATCAACGACGACATGGGCCACTCGGTGGGCGATGAAGTGCTGATCGTCGTCGCCCGGCGCCTGCGCGGCGCTGTGCGCAGCGGCGACCTGGTCGCCCGGCTGGGCGGCGACGAATTCGTGGTACTGATCCAGGGCCCGGACATCGCTGCGGCCGCCAGCGCCATCGTGCACAAGATCCTCACCGCGCTGGCCGACCCCGTGGCCATCAAGGGCCGCCCCCTGGAGATCGGCGCCAGCATCGGCCTGAGCATCTACCCCCAGGACGGCACCACCGCCGAAGCGCTGATGCTGCACGCGGACAACGCCATGTACCGGACCAAGCTGGAAGGGCGGAAGGCGAGGGCGGAGTGAAGCCAGTCTACGGGAACAGAGTGTGATTCTGATGAAGCCCTATTACAGCTTCGGCTTCGACGAATTGTCGCCGGGGTAACCCGGGAGCCGTTGCTCCGGTGTCTATACCGCGCTTGGTTTGATCGAAGCGGGATGCGCTTCGTCGTATTCCGGGCTCGTTTGTCCGACGTCAGGCATGACCTCGCCGGTCATCAACCACCAGCGGTACTGGGGATAAAGCGCCCCGAGCTGTTCCAGCTCTTCGGCGCTAAAGCGGGCGCGGCCCCGCTTGATGCTCTGCCACCGTACGTATTCCTTGCTGTTGACCTCAGCCAAATCTTTCAGGCTCGTCTGCTCCAGCAACAGCAGCGCCCTATCTGCCATTCCTTCAGACATTGACGATTTCGCTATGGACTATTGTCATATTTCTAAATTATGGATATTGTCCATATGGATTTTATCCATAAGCCCTGCGCAGTTATGGCCATGAATAGTGACGGAACGAGCATGGAACTGGAAGACCTCGCCGCAGCCGCTCTGGCTGGCTGCCCGTTGGACTTGGAGCACACCGTTTGGCGACCGCGCCTGAATGTTGAGCGCGCGCGAGCCATGGTTCATCACGGGATCATTCCCCCGGCGGAACTCATGCCAGATACAACATTCGAGGCAAACGGTTTTGAGCGGGTATGGAGTCTTATGAAAGGATGCAAAGGCTTCCTCTACACGCGGAGCAAGAGCCTTTCAGAAGGGAGGATAGGGCAGTGAAGAGCTATCCCCCTGCCGTCATCCCCTCGACGGCGCGATCGTTCCTCGGCAAATCGGTGTTGATGGAACTGGTCTTCTGGGATACGGGGCCGGAAGTGCTTTGGAGATTCTTTCATATCGTGGGTGTGGTGCTGCCGCTTGAGGGCGTTAACGAGCAGGGCTATTTCCTGACCATGGATTTCAATGGCAGGTCGCGCTTCCCGGACGAAGTATTCTTTTCCGATATCCGCACGATTCGGGTAGTGCCTTATCGCGATGCGGAGGGGAGGGGGATGTAGGTGGGTGCCGAGTGTGCGAAGCCCAACGTGATATTGCCGAGCCTCGCACCGTTGGGCCTCGCTGCGCTCGGCGCCGACCTGGGGAAGCTGAAAAGCAAAAGGCCCGCATCTCGATGAGACCGCGGGCCTTTTAATGTCTGGAGCGGGCGAAGGGAATCGAACCCTCGTCATGAGCTTGGGAAGCTCAGGTAATGCCATTATACGACGCCCGCTTTCAAGGCCGCCTTTTTACCAGAAGCCTTGGCCGAAATGAAGCCCGGTCATGCACTTGATGCACGCCTTTTCTCGAAGGCGGGGGGTGGAAGCCCCCGTTGCGGGGGCCTGCGCGGGGCGGTCAGACGGCCATTGCCTGGGTGGGTTGGTGCTGCAGGTGACGCGGTTGCTGGGCACTGGCGGGAGCGTTGAGGAAGCCCAGCAGCACCTGTTGGGTCTGCAGCCAGCCGGCCTTGTGTTCCAGGTCGATGAAGTGGCCGGCATTGCGGATGGTTTCGAACTGGCAATCACGCACGTGCTCGGCGAACAGCCGGGCGTCCTTGGGGGATGTGTAGACGTCGTGCTCGCCGTTGATGAACAGCAGCGGGATGTCCACCGCCTTGAGGCAATCGACGTAGCAGTTGGCGTCCAGCGACAGCACCTGGCGGATATGGAAGTGCATCTGCCGGTATTCGTGCTCGTCGAGGCTGGCGACGTGCTTGTGGTTGAAACGCTTGAACAGCGTCGGCAGGTAGCGGCCGATGGTGCCGTTGACCAGGGCGCCGACGTTCTCGCGATCCACGGCCTGCAGGTAGTTCATGCCGTTCTTCATGTAGTCGAGCATCGGCTCGTTGAGGATCGGCGAGAAGGAGTTGATCACCGCCTTCTTGATCCGCGCCGGGCTCTGGCCGAGGGCGAGCAGGGTGGCGACGCCGCCCCAGGAGAAGGACGAGAGGTAGTCCGCCTGGTAGTGCTCGATGAGTTCGAGGAGGATCTCCGCCTCGGTTTCCTTGGTGATCGGCCGGCTGTGGTCGTTGTGGGGCTTGGAGCGGCCGGCGTAGGGCTGGTCGTAGAGCACCACGTTGAACTGCGGTTGCAGGTACTTCACCGTTTGCGCGAACGAGGCTGTGGTGGCCAGCGAGCCGTTGACCAGAATGATCGTGCGACTGGCTTGAGGGTTGCCGTAGAACTCCGTGTATACCTTGTACTTCCTGTCGATCGTGACGACCTGGGTCTGTGCCCTCATGTCGTTTCCTCCTGGCGCAAGTGGGTCGTGCGGACGAGGCGAGGCGCTTCGTTCGCGGAGCATTCGGGCAGTCAGATAAACGCCTGGAGATGACAAGAGAATGTCAGGCGGTTTTTTTGGAATTATTTATTTTTCAATAACTTAGGTCGAAAAAGAGCGGGGCTCCCAGCGCCCTTTTCAGGGGCCGGAAGTGCACTTTGACCAGGCAGGAAACCTATGTCGGCGGGTGAGGCCGGGGTGTTGCGGATCGCTTGGAAGGCTGGAGTGACTCATTGGTCACACTCTGACCTACGGTTTGGATTCAAGCAGACACCCATGACCCCCGCAAGCGCGAATCGGCACTTTTTCCGTGCAGCCCGTCGGCTTGTGACGAAGAGGTTGTCGCGCCGTTTCACCTAGTGCCCCCGGCGGGGCCGCTCCGATGGTTCTCAGAGAGAGGAGAACCGCGGAAGTTGCAACTCATTGAGCGCCAACCGTCGGCGGCTCAGAACAGGGCGATTTCGGTGGGTGTAAGGGCGCGGTACTGCCCGGGTCGCAGGGCCGGGTCGAGGGGCAGGGCGCCCATGCTCTCGCGGTGCAGGCGCAGCACCTTGTTCTGGAAGTGGCCGAACATGCGCTTGACCTGGTGGTAGCGGCCTTCGTGCAAGGTCAGCCGCGCTGCGCGGGGGGCGAGGATCTCCAGCTGCGCGGGCCGGGTGGTGAGGTCCTCGTAGGCGAAGTAGAGGCCTTGGGCGAAGGCCTCGATGCAGGCCGGGTCGATCACCTGCTCGGTTTCCACGGTGTAGACCTTGGGCTGCTTGGTCTGCGGCAGGGTGAGGCGGCGCGACCAGAGGCCATCGTTGGTGATCAGCAGCAGCCCGGTGGTGGTGAGGTCGAGGCGCCCGCCCAGGTGCAGCTCGTGCTTGTCGGGCTCGTCGAGCAGGTCGAGCACCGTGGGGTGTTCGGGGTGCTCGGTGGCGCTGACCCAGCCGGCGGGCTTGTGCAGCATGAAATAGCGCGCCGGCTTGCCGGGCTGCACTTCGCGTTCGTCGAGGGTGACGCGGTCGAACACCCGCACTTCGAGGCTGCCGTCGGTGGCCACGACACCATTTACCCGCACATGCCCGGTGGCCAGTTGCAGGCGCGCGGCCTGGCGGTTGAGGTCGGGAAGGTTGCCGAGCAGGCGGTCGAGGCGCATCAGGTCGGCTCTGCCGGCGCCAGCAGGCCGGCGCAGCGGGGGCAGAGGCAGGCCTTGCCCTGGGCGTCCAGCGGGATGCGGCGCAGCGCCTCGGGGTCGATCGGGGTGTGCAAGCACCAGCACGGCTGGCCGCTGGCGGATTCTTCGGCGCAGTCGTTGGCCAGGCCGCAGAGCGGGCAGCGCGAAGGGTCGGGGGCCTGGTTCATGCCGGTAGCGGGAGCTGTGGGAAAGGTCGCTAGGGTGCAGCGCGTCGGCGGCCGATGCAAGCCATCGGGGACGGACGTGGACCGATAAGCGGTGCCACCGGGCCCGAAGCCCGTTGCAGAGCCGTGCGGCCGGAAGGAACAGGTCGCTCGGCGGAGGAAATCGCCGTCGCTTGTGAATGGCCTAGCAGCGAATTAGTAGCGCAACGAGTAGAATTTTCGGCATTGTGCGCATCGTCGTCAGTGTTATCTGATGAACGCGTAAGAAAATCCAGTTGTCTACGGATTAACGCCACCCACTCAGCGGAATAGAGACGCACGTGTCCACTCAAATCAATATGGTCAACAAGGCCAAGGCCTGGTCCGCTCACGGCGTGACCGCCACCGGCGTGGTACTGGCCCTGATGGCCATCCTCGCTCTGTTCGACAACCAGCCTCGCGACTGCCTGCTCTGGCTCGGCGCCGCCCTGCTGGTGGACGGCCTGGACGGCAGCTTCGCGCGCAAGGTCCAGACCAGCACCATGCTGCCGAACTTCGACGGTTCGACCCTCGACCTGGTCATCGACTACCTGACCTACGTATTCATCCCCGCGCTCTTCATCTACCGCTACGTGCCGCTGCCTGACTACACCGTGCTGCCCACCGTGAGCCTGATCCTGGTGTCGTCGCTGTTCTGCTTCTGCAACCTGAACATGAAGAGCAGCGACAACTACTTCGTCGGCTTCCCGGCAGCCTGGAACGTCGTTGCGCTGTACCTGTACCTGATCGACCTGCCGCCGGTGGCGAGCTTCGCGATCATCTGCGTGCTGGCCGCGCTGACGCTGACCAAGCTGAAGTTCCTGCACCCCTTCCGCGTGCGCAAGCTGATGCCGCTGAACATCACCGTGACCTTCGTGTGGATGCTCAGCAGCATGTTCCTGATCATCCAGTACCCCGACCTGAAATCCATGATGGTCGCTCTCTGGGGCCTGTCCTCGGCCTACTTCGTCGGCGTGTGCCTGTGGCGCAGCCTGATGGACTGGAGCGGCAAGCTGCGCGCCTGATCCGCGACCGCTGCACAAGAGCCCGTCCTAGCGACGGGCTTTTTTGTGGGCGCGGCGAACCGGGGGCGCATGGCCGGCAAGGTGACTTGCCTATATCCTTCACGCCTTGTTTCCCACCCGCAGGACCCTTTCCAGATGAAAACGCAGCTGATCGAACTCATCACCAAAATCAGCTCGGGCTGCATGTCGGATGAGGAAATCGACAAGATCGCCGACGAAGCCGCCCAGGCCTATGCCGATCCCGAGGCCTTCCTCGCCGCCAACCCGGACATCAACTACGACGACAGCTTCACCATTCCCCTGGGCGAATGGGTGGTGGTCGGCAGCCTTCCGGAGACCGTGCTCTTCCACGCCGACGACTACCCGGACCTGCTGGCGCAGATCATCGCCTCCTTCGGTCCCGAGGTGAGCTTCAACATCCAGCCCAAGCAGCTGAAGAAGGTCGACCCGCTGCGTGCCATGCACCGCATCCAGGTCCAGCTCAGCGCTCTCTACCCGGAAAAGGGCGGTTACGTGCTGGTGGGCTTCAGCGACCCGATGGAAGACGACATCCTGCAGGCCGTGCTGGTCTACAAGCAGGACGTGGCCCGCGTGCTGGAGCTGGCTGACGAGCTGCAGATCGATGCCGTGGAAGTCTACGAATCCATGAAGGGCGCGCAGGACGACGACTGAGTCCCCGGCTGCTCCTTGTGGGGGCTAATTCATTCGCGATCGGGCTCGTTGCCTGGGTCTTTCGCGGTTGAAACCGCTCCCACACCTGCACCGAGCCTCCGCGCATCCCTGCCGTTCATTTGTTTAGCGCCTGATTAACCAAAGATAGGAAAAACTGGATTTTAAGCACCCATCGCGGCGTGCGAGGCTCGTGCCATTCCATATCCAGGCCTTTTTCAATGGGTTTTCCCCCGTCACTGATTGCACCACCCGAGCCCCTCGCCGCACCGGCGGGGCGCGGTATGCGGTGCGAGCGTCGGTGGCCGGGCCAGCCCAGCGTCTCCCTTCCCCTCGAACTGGCCTTCTGGGCCCTCTGGCACTGCCGCCACGCCCGCCCGCCGGACGCTGCTCCCTTCTGATTCCGGACCGGCCACCCTCCTGGCCGCCGTCCGCCACGCGACGACCCGCTCCCGAACGCACGCCTGCACAGTGTTTGCATGGCCTTGCCCGGGATCATCACGTGCGCCCGATGCGGCGCTGAAGAGAGCCAGATGAAATTCGCCACCTTGCAGGAAGCCCGAGACTTTCTCGACCAGAACCCCGATATCGACGCCTTCGAGCTGTTCATCCTCGACGCCAATGGCGTGCCACGGGGCAAGCTGCTGCACCGTGACGAACTGCTCGCCGTGTACCAGAGCGGCCGGCCGCTGCCGAGCACCATCCTCGGCCTCACCCTCAATGGTGACGACGTGGAGAACTCCGGCCTGGTCTGGGACGTGGGCGACATCGACTGCCGCGCCTACCCGCTGGCCGGCAGCCTGGTGCGCATGCCCTGGCGTCGCATGCCCACCGCCGCCGTGCAGGTCAGCATGCACCCGAGCGAGGGCATGCCCGCCGCCATCGCCGACCCGCGCCACGTGCTGATCGGGGTGATCGAACGCCTCAAGGCCGACGGCTTCCACCCGGTGATGGCCTGCGAGCTGGAGTTCTACCTGCTGGACCAGAAGCCCGACGCCCAGGGCCGCCCACAACCGGCGCTGGACGGCGACGGCCGCCGCCCGCGCACCACCCAGGTCTACGGCCTGCGCGAGCTGGAACAGATCGAGCCCTTCCTCGCCGACCTCTATGCCGCCTGCAAGGCCCAGGGCATTCCCGCCCGCACCGCCATTTCCGAATACGCGCCGGGCCAGGTGGAGATCACCCTGGAACACGGCGACGCGCTGCAGGCCATGGACCAGGCCGTGCGCTACAAGCGCCTGGTCAAGGGCGTGGCCAATGCCCATGGCATGCAGGCCTGTTTCATGGCCAAGCCCTTCGATCACCTGGCCGGCACCGGCATGCACATGCATGTCAGCCTGGCCGATGCCGAGGGCCGCAACCTGTTCGCCAGCGAAGACCCGGCCGGCACCCCGCAACTGCGCCTGGCCGTGGGTGGCATGCTTGCCTCCCTGCTGGATTCGCTGCTGCTGTTCTGCCCCAACGCCAACTCCTACCGCCGCTTCCAGGCCAACAGCTACGCGCCTCTGGCGCCGACCTGGGGTGTGGACAACCGCACCGTCAGCCTGCGCGTGCCCGGTGGCCCGGCCTACACCCGCCACATCGAACACCGCATCTGCGGTGCCGACGCCAACCCCTACCTCGCGGCGGCCGCCATCCTCGCCGCCATCCATCGCGGCATCCGCGACGAGATCGACCCAGGCGAGCCGGTCGAGGGCAACGGCTATGCACAGGCCAAGGAATTGCTGCCCACCGACTGGCTCACCGCGTTGCAGGCCCTGGAGAACTCCAGCTGGGCGCGCGAGGCCCTGGGGCCGGAGTTCCTCGGCGTCTACCTCGCGGTGAAGCGCGCCGAGTACCGCCAGTTCATGGCCGAAGTGGGTGAGCAGGACTGGCGCTGGTACCTGAACCAGGCCTGATCCCGCGGCAGCGCCCGGCCCGCAGTCCCTGCGAGTGCAGGGACCCGGTAAACAGATTCGTACGGAGAGGGCCCCCGAGGGCCTCGCAGGAAACCAAGATGAACGTCGCACTGAAGACCACGCCCAGCGCCGAGCGCTGCGCGTCCTACTACACCGCCACCCTCAATGCCGAAACCGACTACCCCACCCTGCAGGGCACGGTGGACGCCGACGTGGTGATCATCGGCGGCGGCTTCACCGGCGTCGCCACCGCCGTCGAGCTGGCCGAGCGCGGCCTCAAGGTCGCCCTGGTGGAAGCGAAGAAGATCGGCTGGGGCGCCACCGGCCGCAACGGCGGCCAGGTCACCGGCAGCCTCTCGGGCGACGGCGCCATGCGCAAGCAGATGCGCAAGCGCCTGGGGGCGGAGGTGGACGACTTCATCTGGCACCTGCGCTGGCGCGGCCACGCGATCATCAAGAACCGGGTGGAGAAGTACGGCATCGCCTGCGACCTCAAGCACGGCCACCTGCATGCGGCGATGAAGCCCGCCCATATCGACGAGCTGCGTGAATCCTTCGAGGAGGCCCAGCGCCGCGGCATGGGCGACGACGTGACCCTGCTCGACGCCGCCGGCGTGCGCCAGCACCTGGAGAGCGACCTGTACCTGGGCGCGCTGAAGAACACCCGCAACATGCACCTGCACCCGCTCAACCTGTGCATCGGCGAGGCCCGCGCGGCCGAGAGCCTGGGGGCGATGATCTTCGAGCATTCCGAGGTGCTGGAGATCGTCCATGGCGAGCGCCCGGCTGTGGTCACCGCCCAGGGCCGCATCAACGCCCGCCAGGTGCTGCTGGCCGGCGACGTGTACCACAAGCTGGAGCCGAAGAAGCTCAAGGGCATGATCTTCCCGGCCATGGGCGGCATCGTCACCACCCGCCCGCTAGGCGAGCTGGCGGAGCGCATCAACCCCCAGGACCTGGCCGTCTACGACTGCCGCTTCGTGCTCGACTACTACCGCCTCACCGCCGACAAGCGCCTGTTGCTGGGCGGCGGCGCCAACTATTCCGGGCGTGACTCGCGGGACATCGCCGGCGAGCTGCGCCCGGCCATCGAGCGCACCTTCCCGGCGCTCAAGGGCATCGAGATCGATTACCAGTGGAGCTGTGCCATGGGCATCGTCATCAACCGCATCCCGCAGCTGGGCAAGCTCTCGCCCAACGTCTGGTACTGCCAGGGCTACTCCGGCCACGGCATCGCCACCACCCACATCATGGGCGAGATCATGGCCCAGGCCATGACCGGCAGCCTCGGCCACTACGACACCTTCGCCGACTGCTCGCACATCAAGGTCCCCATGGGCGACGTCTTCGGCAACCCGATGCTCGCCGTGGGCATGTGGTACTACCAGATGCTGGAAAAACTCCGCTAAAGGCCCGTAGCCCAGGCTTCAGCCCGGGGGGCCGTGCCAACCGCATGGGATTCGCCGAGCTCATCCCATCCTACGGGGGCTTTGCCCGCTCCCTGTGGGAGCGGCTCCAATCGCAAAGCGCTCCGCGAATGAACTCACTCTCACACGGCACGATGTCGGTAGCCGAGTAGGGTGGACGTCGCTTTTCACGTCCACCAGCGGTGTTGCCGGTGGCTCCGACGGTGGACCGGTGAAGCGTGGTCCACCCTACGCCCGGCAAGGGGCGTCGGCGCTTTTTATGGGAGCGGTTTCAACCGCGAAAGGTAGGAGCGCCGGGGCTGATCGCCAGCGAATTTCCCCCCAGGGGCACGCAGCGCTCCCTACGCCCTCGCGGCCTACCCCCGCTGCGCCTTGAGGAACAGCGAGAACAGCTCCGACTGCGACTTGATCCCGAGCTTGGCGTAGATGTGCTTGCGGTGGACCTTCACCGTCTCCGCCGAGATGGCCAGCTTGCGCGCCACTTCCTTGCTGGAGCAGCCGCTGAGCATCAGCCGGGCGACCTCCAGTTCGCGGGCGGTGAGTGCGCTTTCCACCTGCTGGCCCACCTGTTCCAGCTGCACCTCCCAGTTCGGTGCCGGTTGCGGGGTGCTGGCCAGGCGTTCGGCCTCGAAGGCCAGGCGCTGGCGCATGAGCCCCAGCACCCAGGGCTCCACCAGGCTCAACAGGGCGATCTGCTCGGGGGTGAAGGCCTGGCGCGAACCGAGGGACAGGCACAGGGTGCGCCCGCCCTCCAGCGGCACGTTGAACTGCAACTCGTCGGTCACCACGTTGAGGCGGTGGTAGCGCTGGTAGTAGTCGGTCTGCTCGAAGCATTCCGGCGCCACGTCGGCCAGGCGCAGCAGGCCGCCACGGTTGCTTTCGCGGCTGTGGATATAGAAGGGGTCCAGCAGGTAGAGGCCGTCCAGGTAGTCCTGGAACAGCAGGTCCGGCTCGCCGTCCTCGCCCGGGCATTCGGCGAACACCTGGGGCCGGCCCTCGCTGAACAGCAGCGCCACCCAGCTGTCGTGGGGCACGTACTGGCCGAGGGTGCGCACCAGTGCCACCCAGAAACCGGGGGCGTCCAGGGCTTCGATCAGTTGCCCCACCGAGCGGTGCCAGGCGATGTCCTGCAGGCTCAACGTCATGCTTCTACCCCTGATGGGTTACCACGCGGGCGTAATTTCACCGGAAGCGTCGGCGGTTCCATACTGCGCGAACACCGGGACCGACGCAGCGCGCATTCTGACCGTTTTGCGCAATCAGGTCTCGTGCAACGACAAGAATCAGGAGTGCCCATGAAGGTCGAACTCGTCCAGCTCACCGGTCGTGACGGCGATACCGCCCACAACCTCGCCGCTGCCCTGGAAGCCATCGCCGCCTGCGCCGCCGACACCGACCTGGTGGTGTTCCCGGAGACCCACCTGATGGGCTTCCCCACCGCCGAGAACATCGCCGCCGTCGCCGAACCGCTGGACGGCCCCACCGTCCAGGCCGTGCAGCGCGCCGCCCGCGAGCGCGACGTCGCGGTGGCCATAGGCATCGCCGAGAACGACGCCGGCACCTACTACAACACCACGCTGCTGATCACCCCCGAAGGCATCGCCCTGAAGTACCGCAAGACCCACCTGTGGGCCTCCGACCGCGGCATCTTCACCCCTGGCGACCGCTACGCCACCTGCCTGTACAAGGGCGTGCGCGTGGGCCTGCTGATCTGTTTCGACATCGAGTTCCCCGAGAGCGCGCGCGCCCTTGGCCAGCTCGGCGCCGAGCTGATCATCGTCACCAACGGCAACATGGACCCCTACGGCCCCACCCACCGCACCGCCATCATGGGGCGCGCCATGGAGAACCAGGCCTTCGCCGTGATGGTGAACCGCGTGGGCGAGGGCGACGGCGACCTGGTATTCGCCGGTGGCAGCGCCGTGGTCGACCCCTTCGGCCACCTGCTGCTGGAAGCCGGGCGCGAGGCGTGCCGGCAGATCATCGAGCTTGACCTGACCCAGATCGCCGCCGCCCGCAGCGACTACCGCTACCTCGACGACCGCCGCATGGTGCTGCCGGGCGAGATGCGCGAGTACGCCGACGGTCGCCGCGAGCTGTTGATTCCCTGATTGCCCATTTGACGGGCGCCCCCGAGGCGCCCGCATTACCGCCTGGATTGGGCGGTCGCTTCACCTTCGCCGACTTCGGCTCTGCCATAACAACCAACAATTCGGAGTAGCAGTAATGGCTCGTCTTCAGCGCACCCTGTCGCTGGGGTCCGTGGTGCTGTTCGGCATCGCGTACATGACCCCCATCATCGTCCTCGGCACCTTCGGCATCCTCGCCGACGTCACCCAGGGCCTGGTGCCCGCCGCCTACGTGGCCGCCTCCCTGGCCATGCTGTTCACCGCGCTGAGCTACGCGCGGATGGCCGCCGCCTTCCCGGTGGCCGGCTCGGCCTACACCTACGTGCGCAAGTCCATCAGCCCCAAGCTCGGCTTCCTCGCCGGCTGGGCGGTGCTGCTGGACTACCTGTTCCTGCCCATGGCCATCTGGCTGATCGGCGCGGCCTACCTGCACTCGGCCTTCCCCGACGTGCCCCAGGCGCTCTGGGTGCTGGCCTTCATCGGCGTCACCACGGCCATCAACGTGGTCGGGCTGAAGCTGGCGAAGACCGTCAACGGCGCGCTGATGCTGGTGCAGTTCCTCGTGCTGCTGGCCTTCGTCGCGCTCTGCGTGCACTACGTGCTGGGCGATGCCAGCAAGCCGCTGTGGTCCCTGGCGCCCTTCGTCGGCGAGGGCCTGAACCTGCCGCTGGTGATGAGCGGCGCGGCCATCGCCTGCTACTCCTTCCTCGGCTTCGATGCGGTGAGCACCCTCACCGAAGAGACCCGCGACCCGCGCCGGACCATTCCCGGGGCGATCCTGCTGATCACCCTGATCGGCGGGCTGATCTTCATCGCCACCTCCTATTTCGTGCAGCTGGCGCACCCCTCCATCGAGTTCCAGAGCGCGGATTCGGCGGCCTACGAGATCGCCCGCAACATCGGCGGTGATGTGTTCGTGTCGGTCTTCCTCATCGGCCTGATCGTCGGCCAGTTCACCTCGGGCCTCTCCGCCCAGGCCAGCGCCTCGCGCCTGCTGTTCGCCATGGGCCGCGACGGCGTGCTGCCGCAGTCCCTGTTCGGCCGCCTGAGCGAGCGCTTCGGCACCCCGGTGGGCAGCATCGTGCTGTGCGGCGTGGTGGCCCTGCTGGCGCTGAAGATGGACGTGACCACCTCCACCTCCTTCATCAACTTCGGTGCCTTCCTGGCCTTCAGCCTGGTGAACCTGTCGGTGATCTTCCACTACTGGCTGCGCAGCGATCAGCGCGGCCCGCGCGAGGCGCTGCTGTTCGTGGTGTGCCCGCTGATCGGCATGGTCTCCACCCTGTGGCTGATGATCAGCCTCGACCACCTGGCCATCATTCTCGGCCTGTCCTGGCTGGCCCTGGGCGTGATCTACCTCGCCTGGCTCACCGGCGGCTTCCGCCGCCAGCCGCCGGAGCTGCACTTCGAAGAGGCCTGACGGCCGCGCCGGGGAGGGCGGGCACTGTGCTCGCCCGCCCGGCGGAATAGACGCCCGATCCGAGGCGGCAAAGGTCGGTTTCCTGGCATAAAGTGGGCGCTCTTTTTCCCACGGTTCCGGAGCCGGCCATGGACGCCCCGCTGTTCGATTCGCTACCCGATGACGAGACCCTGTACCAGGCGCTGCTGGAGCGCAACCCGGCCTATGAGGGCTTCGCCTTCGTCGGGGTCAAGAGCACCGGGGTGTTCTGCCGCCTGACCTGCGCTGCGCGCAAGCCCAAGCGGGAGAACTCGGTGTTCTTCGGCAGCATCAAGGCCTGTGTCGAGGCGGGCTTCCGTCCCTGCCTGCGCTGCCGCCCGCTGGACCAGGTGGGCGCCCAGGAGCCGCTGGTCAAGGAGTTGATCGCGCTGCTGGAGCAGGATCAGGAGCGGCGCTGGCTGGAGGGCGACCTGGTCGCCCTCGGCCACGACCCGTCCACGGTACGCCGTGCCTTCAAACGCCACTTCGGCGTGACCTTCCTGGAGATGGCTCGCCTGCGCCGCATCGGCCAGGGCCTGGCCCAGCTCTCCGCCGGTGCGCGGGTGGTGGACGCCCAGGTGACCGCCAGCTTCGATTCCGACAGCGGCTTCCGCAGCGCCTTCACCCGCCTGCTGGGCGAACCGCCGTCGCAGTTGCGCGGGCGCGAGCTGCTCAAGGCCGACTGGCTGGAAACGCCCCTGGGCGTGATGCTGGCGGTGGCGGATGCGCAGGCCCTGCACCTGCTGGAGTTCTTCGACCGGCCGGCACTGGCCAACGAGCTGAAGAACCTGCAGAAGCTCACCGGCACCAGCATCGGCTTCGGCCGCTTCGCCCCCATCGACCGGATCGAGGCGGAGCTGTCGCGCTACTTCGCCGGCGAGCCAGTGGTCTTCGCCACGCCGCTGGCCATGGGCGCCTCGGCCTTCACCCGCAGCGTGTGGCAGGCCCTGCGCGAGATCCCCTTCGGCATCACCTGCAGCTACGCCGACCTGGCCCGTGCCATCGGCTCGCCGTCGTCGGTGCGCGCCGTGGCCCGCGCCAACGGCACCAACCAGATCGCCATCGTCATCCCCTGCCACCGCATCATCGGCTCCGATGGCTCGCTCACCGGCTACGGCGGCGGGCTGTGGCGCAAGCGCTGGCTGATCGAGCACGAGCGGCGGATGGGGCGCGCGGTCCCGGGCTGAAGCCCGGGCTACGGTTGGGGCTGTTGCAGGGGGGCACATGCCTTCTCGTAGGAGCGAGCTCTGCTCGCGAAGCCTTTGGCGAATGAATTCGCCCCTACAGGGGAGGTTCCAGGTGCAACCCGCGTGGCGTGCACGCGGGTCGTGGGGGTGGTCAGGCCGGGTTGGTCTGGCCGATGCGGCCGCTGCGGGGCTCGGCTTGGGCATCCGGTTCGCCGTCGTCCCGCTCCGCCGTGGAGCGTTCGCTGGCGCGGTGCCCGGTGATGCGCAGCAGGGCCAGGGTGCAGGCCAGCGACACCACCGCATAGAGCGCCGAGGCGATGGCGACGCCGACGATGCTGCCGGTGGAGTTGAGGATCCACTGGGCCAGCAGCGGGGTGCCGCCACCCACCAGCAGGGAGCACAGCTGGTAGGCCAGCGACAGGCCGGAGTAGCGCACCCGGGTGGAGAAGGCGCGGGCCAGGATGCCGCCGATGGCGCCGTAGAACATGGCGTGGGGGATGGTCGCCAGGCACATGCCGACGGCGGCGATCCAGTACACGTTGGTCTCCACGGCGAAGAACATCGCCGGCATCAGGATGAACTCCGGCAGCACCATGATCGCCACCGCCTTGCGCATGTCGATGCGGGTGGTCAGCAGCGCGCCGAGGGGCTGGCTGATGAACTGCACCACCAGCGCGATGACGATGATGCTGAGGAAGGTGCTCTGGCTGTAGCCCAGGGTCTTGGTGGCCCAGGACAGGGCGAAGGTGCTCTTGAAGTAGGTGACGTGGATCACCGGCAGCGTCCCCGCGCCGAGCAGCACCACCAGCCAGTGCTTGCGCAGCACTTCGAGGATCGGCAGCTTGGCGGTCTTGTTCTCGCGCATCAGCCGCTGCATGTCCGTCGACTCCTCCAGGGTCAGGCGGATCACCATGCCGACGATCACCAGCGCCGCGGAAAGCAGGAAGGGAATGCGCCAGCCCCATTGCAGGAAGTCCGGCATCGGCAGGCTGCTGAGGGCGAAGAAGGCCAGGGTCGCCAGCAGGTTGCCGGTGGGCGAGCCCTGCTGGGCGAAGGCGGCGTAGAGGATGCCCTTGCCCTTGGGCGCGCTCTCGCTTGCGATGAGGATGGCGCCGCCCCATTCGCCGCCGACGGCGATGCCCTGGATCACCCGCAGGCACACCAGCGCCACCGGTGCCCACACGCCGATCTGCGCATAGGTGGGCAGCAGGCCGATGCCGGTGGTGGCCAGGCCCATCATGATGAGGGTGATCACCAGGGTGGTCTTGCGGCCGATGCGGTCGCCCAGGTGACCGAAGATGATGCCGCCCAGGGGCCGTGCGATGAAACCGGACCAGAGCGTGGCGAAGGACAGCAGGGTGGCGACGCCCGGGTCCATGTCGGCGGGGAAGAACACCTTGCCGAAGACCAGCGCGGCGGCCAGGCCGTAGATGTAGAAGTCGTACCACTCGATGGTGGTGCCGATGAAGGAAGCGATGCCCGCCTTGCGGGCCTTGCGATGCTGTTCCCGTTCGTCCGGGTGCAGGGCGTGGTTCATGGACTCCACCTCTCTTGTTGTTTTTATCTGGCGAACCAGCGGCCACCCCGCCGATGCAGACAAGGGGTGTGGCGGGGCGGGCTGGCGCGTGGCTTGAGACTCGAGTCGAGCCGGAGTCTAGGAGGGCGGTCGGCAAATCAATAGTCGTTTGTTCTTATGGCGCGATAACGGAATCCGTATCGTCGCGTGCCAGTTGCCGTTGCAGGCGTGCGAGGAAGGCATGCGCCGCCTCGGGGGCGTTCTCCTCGCTGCACAGGGCGTGGATTTCCGATAGCGCGCCTTCCTGCACCAGCGGGACGCCGACGACGCCCGGCCAGGCGCGGCACAGGGACGCCGGCAGCAGCGCGACGCCCATGCCCTGCGCCACCATGGCGACGATGGTCTGCCACAGCCGCGCCTCATGGCGGATCTGCGGGCTGAAGCCGGCCCCGACGCAGCAGGCGATGATCAGGTCGTGGTAGTGCGGCGCCGCCGGGCGCGGGAAGAGGATGAACGGATCGTCGCGCAGCTCGGCCAGGTCGATGCGCTCGGCACCCGCCAGGGGGTGCCCGGGCGGCAGGCAGCAGAGGAAGGGCTCGGCCAGCAGGGCCTCGGAGCGCAGCCCCGCCGCCAGGGGACCGCGATGGATGAAACCGATGTCGATCTGCCCGCGCTGCAGCGCCAGGGCCTGCTCGGCGCTGTTCATCTCCTGCAGCACCACCTCCATGCCCGGGTGCGCCTCCTCGAAGCCGCGCACCGCCGCCGGCAGGCCGCGGTAGAGCATCGAGCTGACGAACCCCACGCGCAGCCGGCCCAGCGCGCCCTGGGCCGAGCGCAACGTCAGGCGCCGTGCCTGCTCGGCCTGTTGCAGCAGGCTGCGGGCCTCGTCCAGCAGCACCTGGCCGGGGGCGGTGAGCTTCACCGACTTGTTGGTGCGCACCAGCAGTTGCACGCCCAGCTGTTCCTCCAGCTTCTTGATGTCGAAGGAGAGCGCCGGCTGGGAGATGAACAGGCGCGCGGCGGCGCGGCCGAAGTGCAGTTCCTCGGCGACGGCGATGAAGTAGCGAAGCTGCTTGAGGTCCATCCGATGCCCCCTTCAACGATATGAATTTCTTATCGTATGGGCTTTTTATTCTATTGGATACTTATCGTAGGGCTTCCTAGTCTCGGCGCACGACACGAAGGAGTGACGCCATGAACGCCCTGATCGAACGCCCCGTCATCGACGACCTGAACATCCCCGACAGCCGCGGGATGAACCTGTTCGACGCCGACCCCGAGCTGGCCCGCCTGCTGTCCCTGTACCTGCCCGAAGCCGTGCTGGCGCCCTGGCTGCCGCGCCTGCAGGCGCTGGGCGCCCGTGCCGGTGGCGAGTTGGACGCGTTGGCGCTCTCGGCGGACAAGAACCCTCCGGTGCTGGCCAGCCGCACCCGCCGTGGCGAGGACCTGCAACGGGTGCTCAAGCACCCCGACTACGTGGCCCTGGAGCGGGTGGCCTATGCCGAGTTGGGCCTGGCCTCCATGAGCCACGTGGCCGACGGCCCGCCGCCGCTGGTCAAGTACGCGCTGACCTACCTGTTCGTGCAGGCCGAGTTCGGCCTCTGCTGCCCGGTGAGCATGACCGACTCCCTCACCCGCACCCTGCGCAAGTATGGCGCCCCGGAGCTGGTGGAACGCTACCTGCCGAGCCTCACCTCGCGGGACTTCGACACCCTCTACCAGGGCGCCATGTTCATGACCGAGCAGGCCGCCGGCTCCGACGTGGCGCGCACCCGCACCGTGGCGCGGCAGAAGGACGGGGCCTGGACCCTGCACGGCGACAAATGGTTCTGCTCCAACCCCGACGCCGACCTCGCCATGGTGCTCGCACGGCCCGAGGATGCCCCCGAAGGCATGGCCGGCGTCAGCCTGTTCCTGCTGCCCAGGCAACGGCCCGACGGCAGCCGCAACGCCTACCGCATCGTGCGCCTGAAGGACAAGCTCGGCACCCGCTCCATGGCCAGCGGCGAGATCACCCTGGAAGGCGCCACCGCCTACCTGATCGGCGAGGTGGGGCGCGGCTTCCAGCAGATGGCCGACATGGTCAACATGTCGCGCCTGTCCAACGGCGTGCGGGCCGCCGGGCTGATGCGCCGGGGGCTCAACGAGGCGCTGTTCGTCGCCCGCCAGCGCCAGGCCTTCGGCAAGCGCCTGGTGGACATGCCGCTGATGCAGCGCCAGCTGCTCAAGCTGATGCTGCCCGCCGAGCAGGCGCGTTCCCTGTTCATGCAGATCGCCACCCTCCTGCCCCGTGCCGACGGCGGCGACGAGGCGGCGCAAAAGTGCGTGCGCATCCTTACCCCGCTGATCAAGTTCCGCGCCTGCCGCGATGCCCGTCGTGCCACCGGCGACGCCATGGAGGTGCGCGGCGGCGTCGGCTACATCGAGGAATGGAGCGACGCCCGCCTGGTGCGCGACGCCCACCTGGGTTCGATCTGGGAGGGCACCAGCAACATCGTGGCGCTGGACATCGCTCGCGCCGTGACCCGCGAAGGCGCCCTGGAACCCCTGGCCCGCCACCTGCGCGGCCTGCTTGACGAGGCGGGCCTGCCTGCCGCCGCCGATGCGCTGCTGCGCAGCAGCCTGGACAAGGCCGTCGCGCTGATGGCCGAGGTCGCCGAGGCCCGCCGCCACCAGCAGGTGCGCCAGGCCGGCAGCGCGCTCTACCACGTCGCCACGGCCATTGCCCTGGCGTGGGAAGGCGCGCGGCTGGCGCCCAACCACCGGCGCCTGGCCCTGGCCCTGCTGGTGCTGCGCCACCGCGTGCTGCCCCGCGACCCCCTGACGGCCGAGGCGGATGCCGGCGAGGCGCTGCTGCCGGCTCTGCTGGCCGAAGGCCCGCTGAGCCTGGACGACGCCCTGCGCCTGCTGCCCCACTGATCGCGGAGCCCTGACCATGACCACGACGACAGCCCCTCGGGGGGCCCTGCACGGCATCCGTGTTCTCGATCTCAGCCGCGTGCTGGGCGGCCCTTACTGCTCCCAGGCCCTGGCCGACCACGGCGCCGAGGTGATCAAGCTGGAACCCCCGGCGGGCGACGAGACCCGGGGCTGGGGCCCGCCCTTCGAGGGCGACACCGCCTCCTATTTCCGAGGCATCAACCGCAACAAGAAGGGGCTGGTGGTGGACCTCGCCCAGCCGGAGGGTCGCCAGTTGCTGCTGCGCCTGCTGGAAGGCGCCGATGTGCTGCTGGAGAACTTCAAGCCCGGCACCCTGGAGCGCTGGGGCCTGGGCTACGAAGCGGTGCTGGCCGAGCGCTTCCCCCGGCTGATCCACTGCGCGGTCTCCGGCTTCGGCGCCGACGGCCCGCTCGGCGGGCTGCCCGGCTATGACGCGGCGATCCAGGCCATGGCCGGGCTGATGAGCGTGAACGGCGAGGCCGACGACGGGCCACTGCGGGTCGGCCTGCCGGTGGTGGACATGGTCACCGGGCTCAACGCCCTGGCCGGCATCCTCCTCGCGCTGCACGAGCGGCAGCGCAGCGGGCGCGGGCAGTCAGTGGACATCACCCTCTATGACTGCGGCCTGTCGCTCCTGCACCCGCACCTGCCCAACTACTTCGGCTCGGGCCGGGTGACCCCGCGCAGCGGCAACGCCCACCCCAACATCGCCCCCTACGACAGCTACCGCACCGGCGGCGAGCCGATCTTCCTCGCCGTGGGCAACGACCGGCAGTTCGCCCGGCTCTGTGAGCACCTGGGCGCCGAGGCCCTGCTGGACGACCCGCGCTTCGCCGACAACGGCAGCCGCTCGGTGCATCGCCAGGCGCTGAAGGTGGCGCTCGAACGCCATCTGGCCAGCCATGACGGCCCGCCCCTGGCCGAGGCGCTGATCCGCCTGGGCGTGCCCTGCGGCGCGGTGACCACGGTGGACCAGGCGATCGCCCATCCGCATACCCGCCACCGGGCAATGCTGGTGGAGCTGGGTGATTACCGCGGTATCGCCTCGCCGGTGAAGCTTTCGCGCACCCCGGCGCAGTACCGCAGCCCGCCGCCGGGCCTGGGCCAGCACAGCCGCGAGCTGCTCGATGGCCTCGGCCTGGATGCCGGGCAGGTCGACGACCTGATCCAACGCGGGATCGTGCGCGGCTGACGCACCCCCGTTCCCCCCCTTGCACAGAGAACTGATCGGAGATCGTCATGAGGGTCCATGAAGAACGCGTTTGCCCGCCGCCTCCGCTGCGGCTCGAACACCCCGGCGCCGGCATCGCCCTGCTGACGCTGGATCGCCCGGAGCGGCGCAACGCCCTGGACCTGGTCTTGCGGCGCACGCTCGCCGAAACGGTTCAAGGGCTGGATGACGACCCGTCGGTGCGGGTCATCGTCATCAGCGGTGGCCCCACGGTGTTCGCCGCCGGGGCGGACCTGGGCGAGCTGGTGGAGGCCGGCCCGCTGCAGGTCCAGCAACGCCGCGTGGAGCGCTACTGGCAGGCCCTGGCGCAATGCCGCACGCCAATCATCGCGGCGGTCAACGGCCTGGCCCTGGGCGGCGGCTGCGAGCTGGCGCTGCACGCCGACCTGATCGTTGCCGGTGCCACGGCGCGCTTCGGCCAGCCCGAGGTGCGCCTCGGCATCATGCCCGGTGCCGGTGGCACCCAGCGCCTGGTGCGCGCAGTGGGCAAGTACCGGGCCCTGCGCCTGCTGCTGACCGGCTGCCTGGTGGGGGCCGAGGAGGCCCTGGCCATGGGCCTGGTCAGCGAGCTGGCGGAGGACGATGCGCTGCCCCGCGCGCTGGCCCTGGCCGAAGAGATCGCCCGCCTGCCGGCGCTGGCCGTGGCGCAGATCAAGGCGGTGGTGCGCGACGGTGCCGACCTGCCCCTGGAGAGCGCGTTGCTGCTGGAGCGCCAGGCCTTCCAGCTGCTGTTCGACAGCCAGGACCAGAAGGAGGGCATGCGCGCCTTCCTCGCCAAGCGCGAGCCGGAGTACCAGGGCCGATGAACGGGAACGAGATCACTTGTCTCGGCGTGGTCGGCTGCGGCGCCATGGGCCAGGGCATCGCCCAGTTGGCGGCCTGCGCCGGCTTGCAGGTGCGGCTGCACGACATGCGGCCCGATGCGGCGGCACAGGCCCGCGAACGCTTCCTTGCCGAGCTGGAGAAGCGGCGGGACAAGGGCCGGGCCAGCGACGCCCAGCTGGAACAGGCCCGCCTCGCCCTGCTGCCGGTGGAGGGGTTGCAGGGCCTGGCCGGCTGCCAACTGGTGGTGGAGGCGATAGTCGAGGCGCTGCCCGCCAAGCAGGCGCTGTTCCGCCAGTTGGAGGCGCTGCTGGGGGGCGAGGCGATTCTCGCCAGCAACACCTCGTCGTTGTCGATCACCGCCATTGCCTCGGCCTGCGAGGCGCCGGGGCGGGTGGCCGGGCTGCACTTCTTCAACCCGGTGCCGCGCATGCGCCTGGTGGAGGTGATACCGGGGCTCGCCACCGACGAGCACGTGGTCGAGCGCCTGCTGGCGCTGGTGCGGCGGCTCGGTCACCAGCCGGTGCGGGCGCAGGACTCGCCGGGCTTCCTGGTCAACCATGCCGGGCGCGCCTATGGCACCGAGGCGCTGCGCATCCTCGCCGAGGGCGTGGCGGCGCCGGCCGAGGTGGATGCCTTGTTGCGCGATGGCGCGGGCTTCCCCATGGGGCCTTTCGAGCTGATGGACCTGGTGGGGCTGGATGTCAGCGTGCCGGTGATGGAATCCATCTACCGGCAGTTCTACGAGGAGCCGCGCTACCGCCCGCACCCGCTGCTGCACCAGCGCCTGGCCGCCGGCCACCTGGGGCGCAAGAGCGGGCGTGGTTTCCATCGCTATCCGGCGGTTGCCGAGCCGGTTCCGCAATCGCGCGCCAGCGGCCCGCGGATGCCGGTGTGGCTGGGGCTGGACGAGGGCTTTGACGCCGCGCTCTTGCGCCCCTGGCTGAGCGGCCTGGGCGCGGAGCTGGAGGAGGGCGAGCGGCCTTCCGCCGACGCGCTCTGCCTGCTCGCCCCCCTGGGCCTGGACGCCACCGAAGCGGCGCTGCACTTCGAACTCGACCCCACGCGCGTGGTGGCCTTCGACGCCCTGGCGGCGCGCGCCTCGCACCGCTGCCTGATGCCCACGCCCGCCACCGGGGCGGGCTGCCTGGAGGCCGCGCGAGCCCTGTTCGCGGCCGATGGCGCCAGGGTCACGGTGATCCGCGACAGCGCGGGCTTCGTGGTCCAGCGCACCCTGGCCGGTATCGTCAACCTGGCCTGCGACATCGCCCAGCAGGGCATCGCCACGCCCACCGATATCGACCTGGCCGTGCGCCTCGGCCTCGGCTACCCCCACGGCCCGCTGGCCTGGGGTGACCGCCTGGGGCCGGCGCGGGTGCTGTCGATCCTCCAGCGCCTGCACGCCCTCAGCGGCGACCCGCGCTACCGCCCCAGCCCCTGGCTGCGCCGCCGCGCGCGGCTGGGCCTGTCCCTGCTGCACACCGGACAGCCACCCCATTCGGGAGAAGACTGATGCTCGACGCCTCTATCCATGCGGGCCTGCGCACTCCGATCGGCCGCCACGGCGGTGCCATCGCCCTCGGCCATTCGCCGGGCGCCTCCGGCGCGCGCCCGGCGCTGACCGTCTGCCGCACCCTGCAATGCAAGAACCCGCGCGTCCCCCTGGTCAGCCTCGGTATGGGGCTGGGCCAGGGCGTGGCCGTGGTCCTGGAGCGCCCTTGAGCGCTTCGTGATGGAGGGCGCGCCCGCCGTTCGCCCCGAGCCTTGGAGAGCACCATGCATAACAACAAGAAACACCCCGCTGCATTCACTGCCCTGCTGCTGGGCGGCGCGGCCCCCTGGGCCCTGGCCGCCGATGGTTTCATCGAGGCCTCCAGCGCCACCCTGCAGATGCGCAACTTCTACATGAACCGCGATTTCCGTGATGGCGCGGGCGACTCGCGGCACGAGGAATGGGCCCAGGGCTTCCTCCTCGACTATCGCTCCGGCTACACCGCCGGCACCGTCGGTTTCGGCCTCGACGCCATGGGGCGCCTGGGCCTGAAGCTGGACTCCGGCAAGGGGCGCTCCGGCACCGGGCTGCTGGCGGTGCAGGACGATGGCCGCGCCGCCGACGACTACGGCCGCCTCGACGGGACCTTCAAGGCGCGGGTGTCGCGCAGCGAGCTGAAGCTCGGCGCCCTGGTGCCCAGGCTGCCCACCCTGCAGCCCAACAACGGTCGGCTGTTCCCGCAGACCTTCCACGGCGGGCTGGTGGAATCCCGCGAATGGGAGGGCCTGGGCTTCACCCTGGCGCGGCTGGACGAGGTGAGCCAGCGCAACGAGGGCGGGCGCAGCGACCTGGCCCTGTACAACCGCAACAAGCGCTTCACCGCCGGGCCGCGCGCCGGGCACCTGGACCTGGCCGGGATGGACTGGGAGGCGCGCCCCGGCTGGACGCTGAGCTACCACCATGCCGAACTGGAAGACCTCTACCGGCAGGACTTCTTCGGCCTCAAGGGCCGCGTGCCCCTGGGCGAGGACCGCCTGGAGCTGGACCTGCGCCTGTTCGACAGCCGCGATGCCGGCACCGGCTGGCGCCGCGAGATCGACAACCGCGCCCTCGGCGCGCTGTTCACCTACCGCCGTCACGATGGCCATGCACTGGGCCTGGGTCTGCAGCGCATGAGCGGCCGCACGGCCTTCCCCTACGTGCAGGGGGCCGACGCCTACCTGGTCAACTTCGGCCAGTACTACGACTTCGCCGAGCGTGGCGAGCGCTCCTGGCAGCTGCGCTACGACTTCGATTTCGCCACCCTGGGCGTGCCGGGCCTGGCGTTGATGACCCGCTACTTCAAGGCCGGGGACGGCGAGCTGGGCGACGGCCGCTCGGTGCATGGCTGGGAGCGCGACACGGACCTCAGGTACGTGGTGCAGAGCGGCCCGCTCAAGGACCTGGGGCTGACCTGGCGCAACGCCGTCTACCGCACCAGCGTGGGCCGGGGCGTGGACGAGAACCGGGTGATCCTGAGCTACAGCCTGGCGTTGTTCTAGCGCACATAGCCCGGGGGATCTTTCCCGGACTGAGGTCCGGGCTACTGCATGCGTTGGGTGGACGTCGCTTTTTGCGTCCGGCAGCGGTGCTGCGGGTGGCTCCGACGGTGGACCGGTGAAACGTGGTCCACCCTACGCTCGGCAAGGGGCACTGTAGGGTGGACGTCGCTGTTTACGTCCACCAGCGGTGTTGTGGTTAGCCCCGACGGTGGACCGGTGAAGCGCAGTCCACCCTACGCACTACAGGGATGGTGTCGGTGGGTTGCGCATCAACGCGCGGCGCTGACGCCTTCGAGGGTGGCGAAGGAGGTGTCCTTGGCAGTGAGGAGGAAGTCGCGCATGAAGGGGGCGTCGAGCATGTCCGAGCGGATGGCGGCATGCAGGGTGGCGTAGAGGGATTTCTCGCCGAGGCGCTTGGCGGTGACGTAGCCGCGCGAGCTGTATTCGTGCAGCGCCCAGTTGGGCAGGCAGCACACGCCACGGCCGCTGGCGACCAGTTGCATCATCATCACCGTGAGTTCCGAGGTGCGCACCTGGGCGGGTTCGATGTCGGCCGGTTCGAGGAAGCGGGTGAAGATGTCCAGGCGGTCGCGTTCCACCGGGTAGGTGATCAGGGTTTCCGTCTCCAGGTCCTCGGGCACCACATAAGGCTTGCTCGCCAGAGGGTGCTGGTTGGCCACGGCCAGCAGGGCTTCATAGGTGAACAACGGCACGTAGGTGATGCCGGGCAGGTCGACGGGGTCGGCGGTCACCACCAGGTCGAGGTCGCCCCGGGCCAGGGCTGGCAGCGGGGCGAAGGAGAAGCCCGAGGCCAGGTCCAGCTCCACTTCCGGCCAGGCGTCGCGGAACTGGTCGATGGTCGGCATCAGCCACTGGAAGCAGCTGTGGCATTCGATGGCCATGTGCAGGCGACCGGCAGTACCGCCGGCCAGCCGCGCGATGTCGCGTTCGGCGGCGCGCAGCTGCGGCAGCAGCGAGTCGGCCAGTTGCAGCAGGCGCAGGCCGGCGCTGGTGAAGCGCACCGGCTTGGTCTTGCGCACGAACAGCTGCATGCCCAGGCGCTCCTCCAGTTCCTTGAACTGGTGGGAGAGGGCCGACTGGGTGAGGTGCAGGCGCTCGGCGGCCTCCACCAGGCTGTCGGCTTCGCGCAGGGCGTGCAGGGTCTTGAGATGGCGCAGTTCCAGCATGTCGGCGGCTCTATGAATGAAATTCGTGGCGGGCGGAAGGAAGGTGAGTCTCCCTCATGGAAGGGCGGCTGTCGAGAATTGCCTGACCTGGCGAACCGGGAATGAAAAAGGCGGCCCTGGGGCCGCCTTGCGTTCGGGCCGGGATCAGCCGCGATAGACGGGGAAGTCCGCGCAGAGGGCCGCGACCTGCCTGGCCACCTGGGCCTCGACATCGGCGTCACCGAGGTGGTCGAGGATGTCGCAGATCCAGCCTGCCAGCGCGATGCTCTGCGGCTCCTTGAAGCCACGGGTGGTGATGGCCGGGGTGCCGATGCGCACGCCGGAGGTGACGAAGGGCGATTGCGGGTCGTTGGGCACGGCG
>NZ_BAAJNO010000006.1:0-469016 GCF_054558415.1 Pseudomonas sp. No.21 | reverse complement strand
CCTTTTGGTTCCTTTTAAGGCGATTGTTAAAAGGGACTCGCCCGGGTGGGCGAAACCAGAAGCACCAACAAAACTCGGCAATCAGCTGGGTCCAAATCTTCTAGCAACACTTAACGCAGACAGAGCCAATTCATTCGCCACGGGCCGCGCAGCGCTCCCACGGCCTGTGCGACAGGCATAAAAAAGCCCGGCATGGGCCGGGCTTCTTCGTCAGCGCTGTCGCTTAGTTGCCGTAGACCGGCAGCTTGGCGCAGATGGCCTTGACCTGTTCGCGTACGCGGTCGACCACGGACTCGTCGCCCATGTTCTCCAGGATGTCGCAGATCCAGCCGGCCAGCTCGCGGCATTCGACTTCCTTGAAGCCGCGGGTGGTGACGGCGGGGGTGCCGATGCGCAGGCCGGAGGTGACGAAGGGCGAGCGCGGGTCGTTGGGTACCGAGTTCTTGTTCACGGTGATGAAGGCGCGGCCCAGGGCGGCGTCGGCGTCCTTACCGGTGATGTCCTGCTTGATCAGCGACAGCAGGAACAGGTGGTTCTGGGTGCCGCCGGAGACCACGTCGAAGCCGCGGTCGATGAACACCTGGGCCATGGCCTGGGCGTTCTTCACCACTTGCTGCTGGTAGGTCTTGAACTCGGGCTGCAGGGCTTCCTTGAAGCACACGGCCTTGGCGGCGATCACGTGCTCCAGCGGGCCGCCCTGGGCACCGGGGAATACGGCGGAGTTCAGCTTCTTCTCGATCTCCTCGTTCTTGCGCGCGAGGATCAGGCCGCCGCGCGGGCCGCGCAGGGTCTTGTGGGTGGTGGTGGTGACCACGTCGGCGAAGGGCACCGGGTTCGGGTATACACCGGCGGCGACCAGGCCGGCCACGTGGGCCATGTCGACGAACAGGTAGGCACCGACCTTGTCGGCGATGGCGCGGAAGCGGGCGAAGTCCAGGACCTGCGAGTAGGCGGAGAAGCCGGCGACGATCATCTTCGGCTTGTGCTCGACGGCCAGGCGCTCGACTTCGTCGTAGTCGATCAGGCCGGCGTCGGTGATGCCGTACTGCACGGCGTTGTACAGCTTGCCGGAGGAGGAGACGGAGGCGCCGTGGGTCAGGTGGCCGCCGTGGGCCAGGCTCATGCCGAGGATGGTGTCACCGGCCGACAACAGGGCCAGGTAGACGGCGGCGTTGGCCTGGGAACCGGCGTGGGGCTGGACGTTGGCGTAGTCGGCGCCGAACAGTTCCTTGGCGCGGTCGATGGCCAGCTGCTCGACGACGTCGACGTACTCGCAACCGCCGTAGTAGCGCTTGCCCGGGTAACCCTCGGCGTACTTGTTGGTCAGTACCGAACCCTGGGCTTCCATCACCGCCGGGCTGGTGTAGTTCTCGGAGGCGATGAGCTCGATGTGCTCTTCCTGGCGCTGGGCTTCCTGCTCCATCGCGGCGAAGAGTTCGGCATCGTAGCGGGCGAGGGTCAAATCACGGCTGAACATGGCGGTCCTCTCGGGGATCGGTACGTGGAAAGGCGCGCATTCTAACTCATAGGTCGTTGGCTGACACATGAAGGTCGGTCATGCGACAGACAAGCGGCGCTCACGCGGATTCGTCATCGACTTCCTGCAGTTCGGCGAGCTTCTGGCGCAGGGCTTCGCGCTCGTGATCGAACAGCAGGGGCAGTTGTTGCCAGCTCTCATAGAGCGGCTCCAGCCAGCAGCAGTAGCCGGAATCGGGGCGCCGGCCTTCCAGGCGCTCGAAACAGGTGTGGATGTCCAGGGCATGGGCCGGCTGGTCGTGGGCGATGGCGGCCAGGACGCGGATGGCCGCCACCGTGGTCCAGTCGCTCGGCCCGAACAGAGCGCTGAGCAGCAGGGCGCGACGGCGCGAACCTTCCCAGCCGTGATCGAGATGGGCCAGCACCTGGGCGGCGGCGCTCTGCACGCGGGTCAGCCAGAGCAGCGCGGGGACCGAGCGGTCGGGCACCGCCGGCGGGTGCACCAGGGTCGCCAGCACCTGCAGCGGCTCGTCGCCTGTGAGGCCGGCGGCCACATGGCTGGCCTGGGCCCAGTTGGCGCGGGCGTAAGGCGTGGCGGCGAGACCGGCGATCAGCGCACTGACCTTCTCCCCGGGCGGCGGCAGGGCCGGCAGCGCCTGGTCGCCCTCGTAGCGCCAGAGCAGGTGCTCGACGGGGCCGTGCGGCTGACGCGGATCGGGCTGGGCGATGGCCTCGGCGGTGACTTCGACCTTGCAGCCGGACAGGCCGTGGGCAGCGAGTTCCAGGGTGATGGCCAGGACGTTGCTCGGCGCCTCCAGGGACGAGGTGCGCAGGGTGATGCTGTCGCCGGGCGAGCCCTCGTAGCTGCCGTCGAGCAGGCTGTCGCGGATCTTGCGCAGGACGTTGGCGCTGGCGTCGTTGGGCTGGGGTGGTGCGCCGCTGGCGAGGAACCACAGCTGGTAGGCGCGTTCGTTGTCGGCCTTGGCAGCGTCGATCACCCGCTGCAGCAGGGCGTCGTCGCCCGTGGCGCGCCACTGGCAGTAGTCCCGCGAGGGGGCGGCCCAGGGATGTTGCGGGTGCAGTGCCAAGGCCTGGTCGTACCAGTTGATCGCCTGGGCCCAGCCCTGGTTCTCCAGCCAGGTGTCGCCGGCCTCCAGGTAGGTGCTGAGCTCTTCCGGCTGCTGCTGCACGGCCTGGCTGAAGGCCAGGTCGGCCTCCGCCGGGCGACCCTGCTGGCGCAGCACCAGGCCCCGTGCGGTCGCCTGGTGCCAGTCCTGCTGCTGCACTGGCCCGGCCAGCTCCAGGGCCTGGTCGAAGAGGGCGGCACGGCGCAGCAGGCCGATGTGCAGCATCGTCCATTGCGCGGTGAAATCGTCCGCAGGGCGGATGCGCCCGGCCAGCACGGCCCAGCGCCGGGTGTTGGCGAGGTCGTGGGCGGTGGCTTCGCGGGCTTCCGGGGTGCGCTGGATGACGCGGCCGAGCAGGCGCATCTGCAGGTCCGCATCCAACTGTTCCAGGCTGCCGGCCGGCTCCAGCCAATCGAGGGCCCAGGCGTCGAGGTAGTCGCTCTCGGGGGCGGCGTCGATCACCTGCAGGAGCAGGTCGACGGCTTCGGCGACCCGGCCTTCGCGGGCCATGATCCAGCTGCGCAGCGCTTCGGTCGCCGCGTAGCGTTGCTCGCTGGGCGGCAGCAGCACCGCTTCGGCCGGCGTGCCGGCGCGTTGCAGGTAGCGCTCGGCCAGGGCCAGCCACTCCGGGTTGGCCGGGGCGAACCTGAGCAGCTCAGCCAGGTGCTCGGCGCCGTGGGCGAGGTTGCCCTGCTCCAGCTCGGCCTCGGTGATGAACAGTTCGAACTCGGCGGTGCCCTGGCGCAGCTCGATGCTGGGCGTCTCGGGAGCGGCTTCCGGTGAGGCGGTCGGCGCGTCTTGGGTGGTCGGGTCGATTTCGGTAGGGCGGGTAAAGCGTTTCCACCAGGACATGGCGGGCTCCTTGTCGCGTCGTCGCCGGTCAATGGCGGGCTGGTCGGGCGGGGCGCTGGGCCGTGATGGCGCGATCTTACGGCAAGGTCCCCGGCGTGGGCCTGTCGGGGATCACGAAACCGCTTTCGCGGCGAGGGTGGAGCGGTGTTCGGCATGACCTCGAATGGTGGACCGGTGAAGCGTGGTCCACCCTACGCCCGGGCTGCGGAGACAAATAAGCCCAGGTGTTGACGGTATCCGCCGATCCCCCAGGCTATTCCAGCTTCCAGCTTCCAGCTTCCAGCTTCCAGCTTCCAGCTTCCAGCTTCCAGCTTCCAGCTTCCAGCTTCCAGCTTGTTGTCAGCGCAACAACAGGAAATCGGTCACCACCGCCACCAGCCGGCCGTTGGCGTCGTAGCCGAAGTAGCTGGGGTAGGCACCGTCGCCGTAGCCGCTGGAGAAGAACGCCACGTTGCCGGCGTCGGTCGGCAGCAGGTACCAGCTGCGGGTGTGCTGGTAGGTCTTGTCCAGTTCGGCGAACAGGCGCTCGTCGAAGGCCTCGCCCTCCTGGTCTCGACGGGCCTCGTAGCTGCGCAGGGCGGCGGCGTCCATGAAGCCGCCGGTGCCGCTGTCCACCCCGTAGCCGAAGAACTCGTCCGGCCCCAGGGTGTTCGGGTCCTGGCCGTTCACCAGGGCCATCTCCCAGCGGGTCGCCGGGCCGGGGGCGAAGACGATGCGGGCGAAGGCCACGCGTTCGTCATCGCCGATCCGCGCGATGGCCAGTTGCAGGGGGAAGCGCCCCTTGGGTACGGGCTGGGTGAAGGGACCGTCGCAACTCACCAGCGGGTCGCAGGCCACCAGTTGCCCGGTGGGCAGCTCCAGCTCGCCGATGGCCTGCGTATGGAGGCGGTAGTCCTGGCCCTCCACCTGCACCCGGTAGCCCTCGGTGAAGGCGGCATCGAAGAGCGGGTGGCCCGTCGGGGCGGCGGCCTCGGCGTGGAGCGCAGGCAGGGCCAGCAGCAGGGCGAGCCTGGCGACGTGTCGGTTCATGGTCGGTGGTTCTCCTTCTGTACGGCGGCGGCGGAGCAGATCCCACGGTCTGGTGCCCCCGTGTGCGGACGGGGGCGCTCAATACCTGCGGCGCAGCCAGGCAAGTGCGTCCTGCTCGACGGGCTTGCCGCTTCGACCGCTCAAGCGCATTAATCTACGCGCCGTTCCGGCCCGCCTCGGGCGCGCCATCATTGCATAAGGATCGAAGATGGAACCGGTCTCCGTTTCGCAGCGCCTGGCTGCATTGTTCGAAGCCCATGGCGTCGAGTTCGTCGTGCACGAGGGCTGGGTCGCCCCGGGAGGCCGGCTGCCGGCGATCCGTGCCACCTGGTATCCCCGCGGCAAGACCGGGCGGCTCGACGTGGACGTGCTGCTGGAGGACGACAACCGCCAGTTCCAGGAGGCTTTCGCCGGTGTGGGCGAGGGCGAGTCGGGTATGCAGGACGCCTGGGAGAACTTCTGCCGCAACAGTTTCCATGTGCTGCTCTCGGCGCTGTGGGGCCAGGTCGATGAAGACCAGGTGACGGTGGAGACCTGGCAGGTGGGCGGGCAGCGCTTCGAGGCGCACCTGGGCAACCTCTGCACGCGGGGCGCCGATGGCAAGGTGCCGGAGCTGCCGGCCGAGCTGTTCCCCAGCATCGAGGCGCAGATCCGCGCGCTGCCGCTGGATGGGCGCATCCACTGGTTCCGCCACTTCTTCTGCGCCTTCGACAACCAGCGCACGGTGGAGGCGCTGTTCGACAACGAGCCCTGGCCGGAGGGGATGGAGCGCTTCGCAGGGCTGGCCTGGGAGGATTCCGAGGCGTACTACAGCGCGCGGAGCTTCCTGGTGATCAAGCCGATCCCGGCCTGACCGGAGCGGAGCTTCCCCAAAGCAGGAAGCCCCGCATCAGGCGGGGCTTCTTGCTACTGGGCGACGGGGTGGATCAACGGTTGTTGTAGCCGTCTTCGCTCGGGTCGTAGGTGATCTGGTAGACGTTGAAGTTGGCGCCACCGGCGCCCACGCCGGTGTAGGTGAGGCGGCCCTGGCCCTTGTACAGCTCTTCCATGCGCATGGCGTCGCTGCCGAAGTAGAAGGGGATGAACATCTTGCCGGTCATGTGGTTGTAGCTGTCGGTGGGCTGGCCGATCAGGTCATGCACCTGCTTCATGGACATGCCGGGCTGGACCTTGGCGAAGGGACTGCCTGCCGGGATCTGCCCGACGATCTGCTGTTGCGGGGCACGCGGCGAGGAGCCGCAGGCGGCCAGCAGGCCCATGGCGGCGATCAGGCCGATTTGCAGGAACTTGGTACGCATTGAACTTCTCCAGAGTGGTGACGTTGATTCAGTAGGCCGCTCAGCCCTTGTAGCCCTTGTCCAAAAGGTCCTGGGTCATTTCTTCACCCGCCTGGACACACTCTTCATGGGAGCCCGGGAGGAAGTTCAGGAAGTGCCAGGTGCCGTCCTTCTTCATCGCGAAGGCCTGCATGTCACCGGTTTCCCGGCCATCGGCCCTGACGCTGTTGACGGTCTGGCAAGCGCCAATGCCGTTGATTTCGGTGTATTCGCCGAACTTGTAGACGTCCTTCACCAGCAGGTTGTCGATCACCACCTTCTGGACTTCGGATTCGGCGGAGTTGCAGCCGCCGAGCACGGTGGCGAGCCCCAGCGCGACGGCGCAGCGGAGCAGGTTGGCAGGGCTGGGGCGGTGTTTCGAGGCGCGAGAAACGGTCATGACGCAATCTTCCTTGTGCGGGGTTCTTGTTGGGGGCGTGGAGCAGCCTGGCTGCCTGTAACGAGCGGCCAATAGGGGATGGACCCGAGGGGCCGCCACACCGGGACGCTGGATTCCGGCCACGAAAAAAAGCCACGACTTGGCGGCAGGTACAGCGGAACTCAGGGGGCTTTGCAGATACTGGCGAGGGTGTTTCGGGGTCGCTTCGTACTTGCAATCCTTTGCAACACTTAAATAGCGAAGCGCAATCTGGCAGGGCTGTAGGAAATATTCAACTTCATTCGTATGACAACCAGAAGCCCATCACAGCGGCTGGTTCGGGGCGGTTGTTGCCGGCTTCGTGTGTCGCTCAACTGAGCATGAACAGCGCCGCGCCGCCGAACTGGGCTTCGAACTGCTCGGGGCTCATGGGGCGGCCGAAGAGGTAGCCCTGCACTTCGTCGCAGCCGTGCTCGCGGAGGAACTCCAGCTGGGCGTGGGTCTCGACGCCTTCGGCGATCACCGCGAGATTGAGGCTGTGGGACATGGCGATGATGGCGCGGGCGATCTGTGCATCGCGTTCGCCGTCGGGCAGGCCGTCGACGAAGCTGCGGTCGATCTTCAGCACGTCGATGGGGAACTGCTTGAGGTAGTTGAGCGAGGAGTAGCCGGTGCCGAAGTCGTCGACCGCGATGCACAGGCCCAGGCGCTTGAGGCTGGCGAGGATCTGCATGGCTTCGCCGACGTCGCGCATCAGGATGGATTCGGTCAGCTCCAGCTCCAGGCACGCCGGCGGCAGCCCGCTCTCGGCGACGATCGTGGAGATGCGTTCGACCAGTTGGCCGTCGGCGAACTGGCGGGCGGAGATGTTCACCGAGATCTTCGGCAGGCGCATCTTCTGATGGTGCCAGTGCCTGAGCTGGCGACAGGCCTCGCGCAGCACCCAGTCGCCGACATCCACCACCAGGCCGAGTTCTTCCAGCACCGGGATGAAGTCATTGGGCGGCACCAGGCCACGGGTCGGGTGGTTCCAGCGCAGCAGGGCCTCGACGCCGGTCAGGCGCTTGCCGTCGCCGGAGAACTGCGGCTGGTAATAGAGCACGAATTCGCGCTGCTCCAGGGCGTGGCGCAGGTCGCTCTCCAGCTCCAGGCGCTCCAGGGCGCGGGCGTTCATCTCGGCCTGGTAGAACTGGAAGTTGTTCTTGCCGCGCTCCTTGGCGTGGTACATCGCGGTATCGGCGTTCTTCATCAGCTGGCTCAGCTCGCGGCCGTCCTGCGGGCTGAGGGCGATGCCGATGCTGGCGGTGACGAAGAACTCGCGGCCTTCGAGCACGAAGGGCCGGGCGAGGCTGGCGAGGATCTGCTCGGCCACGTTGATGGCGCGGTTGAGCGCGCCCTCGCGGGTGGTGCGCGGTTGCAGCAGCAGGGTGAATTCGTCGCCGCCCATGCGCGCCACGGTGTCGTCGTCGACGCAGGCGGCCAGGCGGATGGCCACGTCCTTGAGCATGCGGTCGCCGGCGGCGTGGCCGAGGGAGTCGTTGATCGGCTTGAAGCGGTCGAGGTCGAGGAACATCAGCACCACCCATTCCTGGTGCCGCTCGGCATGCTGCAGCGCGGTGTGCAGGCGGTCCTGGAACAGCGTGCGGTTGGGCAGGTGGGTGAGGGCGTCGTAGTAGGCCAGGCGATGGATGCGCTGCTCGCTGGCCTTGCGTTCGCTGATGTCGCTGAAGAAGCAGACGTAGCTGACCAGGTCGCCTTCCTCGTCGTGCACGGCGGTGATGCCGATCCAGGAGGGGTAGGTGTCGCCCTGGCGACGCTTGAGCCAGACCTCGCCTTCCCAGCTGCCGCGCTGGTTCAGCTGGCCGAGGATGTAGTTGAGCTGGGTGGCCTGCTGGCGATCGGCGGTGAGCACCGACGGCAGCTGGTCGAGGACTTCGGCGGATGAGTAGCCGGTGATGCGGCTGAAGGCCTCGTTGACCTGGACGATATAGCCGGCCGGGTCGGTGACCAGGATCGCCGAGGTGGAGTGCTCGAACACCGTGGCCGCCATGCGCAGGTCCTTCTCGGCACGGCGTTGCTGGCTGATGTCGCGACCGACGCCGAGCAGGCCTTCGAAGCGGCCGTGCTCGTCCCACATGAGCATGATGCGCAGCTCCACCGGGATCTTGCGGCCGTCGGCACGCAGGCAGTCGAACAGGAACAGCTGGGGCGGCAGCTGGTCGCGCAGTTCCGCCAGGCGCTGGGGATCGCCCAGGGCGTGGTTGACCTTGTCCATCAGCACGAACAGCGAGGCGAGCTGGCGTGGGTTGGCCACGGTGCCGTTGAACCCGTGCTCGATCACCCATTCCGGGCTCAGGCCCAGCACCGGCTGTACCGAGGGGCTGACGTAGTTGAGGTTGATCTCGCGATCACTGGTGAAGATCACGTCGCTGATGCTTTCGGCCAGCAGGCGATAGCGCCGTTCGCTCTCGCGCATCAGCTCGCTGGCCTCGATCTGCTCGGTGATGTCCTTGGCCACGCCGATCAGGCGGCTGACCCGGCCGTTTTCATCGCGGGTCAGCGCCTGCTCGCGGATGTCGAACCAGTGCCAGTTGCCGTCGCGGTGGCGCCAGCGCAGCTGGCACTGCAGCAGCAGGCCGTCGCCGACCACCTGCTGCAGGCTGCGCATGCGCCAGTACTGTTCTTCGTCGTCGGGGTGCAGCACCTGCTCCCAGAAGCGCTCGCCCATCGCCTTCAACTCGCTGCGGCTGTAGCCCAGCTGCTGGCCGAGGCGGTTGTTGCTGAGCATCACCTTGCGGTTGCCGATGTCGTGCACGTAGAGGGTGTCCGGCACGGCCAGCACCACGTCGGACCAGAAGCGCTCGCGCTCGATCAGCGAGAGCTCGATGCGCTTGCGGCTGGTGATGTCGCTGATGCTGAGGGTGACGGCGTGCAGGTCCTGGATCATTTCCGGCAGGCGCAATACCACCCAGAGATGCCGCTCGGTGCCCTGGGGCGTGACGATGCGGGTCTCCAGTTCGATCTGCGACTGGCTGCCGAGCACGGCGCCGATGAGCTGGGCGCGGATGCCCCCGTTGCGCAGCGGGCCGTGGCCGATCAACAGCTGCCAGACCTGTTCGCTGCTGCCGACGCCGAGCAGGCGCAGGGCGAACTGGTTGACCTCGGTTATGCGCAGGCGCTGCAGCAGCTCGCCGTGGCGCCCGGGATGGGTGTCGATCCACTGGGCGAGGGCCTGGGTATCGCGCAGGCCCAGCTGGAACAGGTGCTCGCGCAGGGTGGACAGGTCGAGTACGCAGAGGGCGACGCCGGTGCCTTCGAAGATGTCCTGGTAGCGCCGGCGGGTTTCCTGCAGCACGCGCAGGGCCTGCTGCTCCTCGGTGACGTCGCGCAGGACCCAGACGTAGCCGATCAGCTTGGCGCCGTCGTTGAGGTCGCTGCGGGTCACGGCGAACAGGCGCTGCTCGCCATCGACGCCGGCGGGCACCAGGTCCGGGCCGAGGTCGTTGGGGAAGGTGGTGGCGTGTAGCAGCAGCGGGTCCAGCCCGGGCAGCAGGGCCAGCAGGTGGTATTGCTGGGACTCTTCGCTGCTCATGCCGAACATCGCCTCGGCGCGGGCGTTGAGGTAGCAGACGACACCGTCGGTCCAGGTCACCACCACGCGCTCCTCGATCACGCCGAGGGCGCTGGCGGCCTGGCGCAGGGAGCGCCGCGAGGCGTCGTTGAGCTCGCGCAGGTTGCGTTGCTCGCGCTGCAGGACGAGGAGCGCGAGGGTCGCCAGGGTGGCACAGATGAGGAACAGCGCCAGCCGTCCGATCAGGCCCGGCAGCAGGTCGGCCTGCACCTGGCGTTCGTCGTAGAGGGCGCGCAGCTGCCAGTCGCTGTTGGCGAGCGGCGCGATGAACAGGGTCTGGGACTCTTCCAGCGCCGTCACCGGCATCACGATGGGGCTGTCCTTGGCGACCTTGCCGCTGTGCAGCAGCACGCGGTCGCTGAAACGGTCCTCCAGCAGCCAGCCGGACTGGCCGCGCTCCTGTTCGCGGATCCAGTTGCGCAACGCCTGCGGATCGAGCCGCAGCAGCCAGGCGCTGCCGGCCTGCATGTCCCGCAGGATCAGGTAGAGCTGGCCACCGTCCTGGGCGCTGAAGGAGAAGTGCACGGCCTGGCCGGCGGAACGTTGCGCGAGGCGGGCGACGAACAGCGCGTCGTCGGCGCCGGGGTCGCTGTCGGCGACGATGCCGCCACGCGGTGTCAGCCAGGCGACGCTGCGCATGGCCGGGTAGATGCGCTTGAGGTTGTCCAGCAGGCTGGGGGTGGGGGACGGCTGGCGGGCGCTCTGGGCGAGGAAGGCGAGGCCGGCCTGGGCCTTGAAATCCATGCTGCCTTCGAGGTGGCTGGTGATCTCGCGGGCTAGTTCCTGGCTGCGTTGGCGCTGGCCGTCCTTCAACTGGTGGTATTCCTGTTGCAGCTGCCAGAACAGCAGGCTGAGCATGGACAGCACGAGCACCAGCAACAGCCCCTTGACCGAGCGGTGCAGTGGCGGGCCGTACGGCTCTCCGGGCGCACGCGGGGTGGTCGAGGGGCGAAGCTTGGGCACTGGACGAATCCTGCGATGACGACGAAATAGGCAGGTGATGCTGGCCGACTGAACTGTAGTCCGGCGCTTACAAGCGGGCTAGCATGCCTTGAAGTGAGGCAGAGTGCCAGCATGGCCGACGAGCGTCGTTTGCCCTGCTTCGCCCATTCCGGTAGCTTTGCCGCACGCGCGCGGGAGCGCATGCGTCCCCGCCTTTTACCCCTGATCACAGAACCAAGGTCACCCATGGCTCAATACGTCTTCACCATGCATCGGCTGAGCAAGGTCGTTCCGCCGAAGCGGGAAATCCTCAAGAACATCTCCCTGTCGTTTTTCCCCGGCGCCAAGATCGGCGTGCTGGGCCTCAACGGCTCGGGCAAATCGACCCTGCTGAAGATCATGGCCGGTGTGGACACCGAGTTCGACGGCGAAGCACGGCCGATGCCCGAGCTGAACATCGGCTACCTGCCCCAGGAACCGCAGCTGGACCCGACCAAGAGCGTGCGTGAAGTGGTCGAGGAAGCGGTCAGCGTCGTCAAGGACGCCCAGGCCCGCCTGGACGAGGTCTACGCCGCCTACGCCGACCCGGATGCCGACTTCGACAAGCTGGCCGCCGAGCAGGCCAAGCTCGAGGCCATTCTCCAGGCCAGCGATGGCCACAACCTGGAACGCCAGCTGGAAGTCGCCGCCGACGCGCTGCGCCTGCCGGCCTGGGATGCCCGCATCGAGCACCTTTCCGGTGGCGAGAAGCGCCGCGTGGCCCTGTGCCGCCTGCTGCTGTCCGCCCCCGACATGCTGCTGCTGGACGAGCCGACCAACCACCTGGACGCCGATTCCGTCGCCTGGCTGGAGCACTTCCTCCACGACTTCCCGGGCACAGTGGTGGCCATCACCCACGACCGTTACTTCCTCGACAACGTCGCCGGCTGGATCCTCGAACTCGACCGTGGCGCGGGCATTCCGTACGAGGGCAACTACTCCGGCTGGCTGGAGACCAAGTCGGCCCGCCTGGCCCAGGAATCCAAGCAGCAGTCGGCCCACGAGAAGGCCATGAAGGAAGAACTGGAGTGGGTGCGCAAGGGCGCCAAGGCCCGCCAGTCGAAGTCCAAGGCCCGCCTGCAGCGCTTCGAGGAGATGCAGTCGCAGGAATTCCAGAAGCGCAGCGAGACCAACGAGATCTACATCCCGGCCGGTCCGCGCCTGGGCGACAAGGTCATCGAGTTCAAGAACGTCACCAAGGGCTACGGCGACCGCGTGCTGATCGACAACCTGTCGTTCTCCATGCCCAAGGGCGCCATCGTCGGCGTGATCGGCGGCAACGGCGCGGGCAAGTCGACCCTGTTCCGCATGATCATGGGCAAGGAAACCCCGGACTCCGGCAGCATCGAGATCGGCGAGACCGTGAAGCTCGCGTGCGTGGACCAGAGCCGCGACGACCTGGACGGCAACAAGACCGTGTTCCAGCAGATCTCCGACGGCTCCGACCAGATCCGCATCGGCAACTACGAGATCCCGTCGCGCACCTACGTCGGCCGCTTCAACTTCAAGGGCGGCGACCAGCAGAAGTTCGTCAAGGACCTCTCCGGTGGTGAGCGTGGCCGCCTGCACCTGGCCCTGACCCTGAAGGAGGGCGGCAACGTCCTGCTGCTCGACGAACCGTCCAACGACCTCGACGTCGAAACCCTGCGCTCCCTGGAAGAAGCCCTGCTGGACTTCCCCGGCGCCGCCATCGTGATTTCCCACGATCGGTGGTTCCTGGACCGCGTCGCCACCCACATCCTGGCGTACGAAGACGACTCGCAAGCGGTGTTCTTCGAAGGCAACTACACCGAGTACGAAGCCGATCGCAAGAAGCGCCTGGGCGATGCCGCCGCCCAGCCGCACCGCGTGCGTCACAAGAAGCTGGCCCAGTGACCTGAGGTCATCCCCCGGTCGACGCCGGGTGGGCTGCACAAGAAAACGGAGCCGAAAGGCTCCGTTTTCGTTTCCGCTCCCGGCTTACTTCACCTTGCGGGCCAGGTCGTCCAGGCTGCGTTGCAGCTGGTCGCTCTTGCGTCCCTGCTCCTCCAGGTCGCTCTTGAGGTCGTCCACCTGGCGCCTCAGGGCGCTGAGGGTGTCGGCCTGATCGCTGCTCAGCTGATTCAGCTTGTTGATGTGCTTCTGCATCTCCTTGACATCGCCGACGCTGATGTTGCTCTCCATCAGTTGGCCACCGTGGGAGGTGCTATCCACGGCGGCGAGGTTGTCATAGCTGCTGGCCGAGCCTGCCATCTCGACACCCGCTCGGGCCTGGCCGATGCCGGCGAGCAGCAGGGCGGTGACCGTGGTGGCGGCGAGGAGGGAAGGACGCATGCGCGAGCGGTACATGGATGAGCTCCTGGAGTGGGTGCCGAAATAGCACATCGCTATGACTGGTTCGAAGAAGCCGGGTTCTCCCCTGGACATGCGTGGATACAAAGGCTGTCCGCAGGCCCGCGAGGAGCGCGCCGGAGCCCTGCGTGGCCGGGGTGCGCCATATGAGGGCTGCAAGCGCTTCGACAAGGTGCAGTGGAAGCGTCGGTCATTCGCCGTTTCAGAGCGGTTTATCCCTATGGCTTTCGGCGGATTTTATAGATTTGCACCAAAAAGATTCAATAAAGCGTCATCTTGCACTTCTGTAGGGCGCATTTTCCTTGCTAGAGTCAGCGCCCTTTTGAACAGAACGAGCAGGCCAGGACGCCATGACCGAATCCGTCGACAACTATCTTGCCCGCCTGAAACGGCGTGACCCCGACCAGCCCGAATTCCACCAGGCCGTGGAAGAAGTGCTGCGCAGCCTCTGGCCCTTCCTCGAGGCCAACCCGCGCTACCTGCAGGGCGGCATCCTCGAGCGCCTCGTCGAGCCCGAACGCGCCATCCTGTTCCGCGTGCCCTGGGTCGACGACGCCGGCCGCGTGCGGGTCAACCGCGGCTACCGCGTGCAGATGAGCAGCGCCATCGGTCCGTACAAGGGCGGCTTGCGTTTCCACCCTTCGGTGAACCTCGGCGTGCTCAAGTTCCTGGCCTTCGAGCAGGTGTTCAAGAATTCCCTGACCTCGCTGCCCATGGGCGGCGGCAAGGGCGGCTCGGACTTCGACCCCAAGGGCAAGAGCGATGCCGAAGTCATGCGCTTCTGCCAGTCCTTCATGAGCGAGCTGTACCGCCACATCGGCGCCGACCTCGACGTGCCCGCCGGTGACATCGGCGTCGGCGCCCGCGAGATCGGCTTCCTCTTCGGCCAGTACAAGCGCCTGTCCAACGAGTTCACCTCGGTGCTCACCGGCAAGGGCCTGGCCTACGGCGGCAGCCTGATCCGCCCGGAAGCCACCGGCTACGGCTGCGTGTACTTCGCCCAGGAGATGCTCAAGGGCCGCAACAGCGGCTTCGACGGCCAGCGCGTGGCCATCTCCGGCTCCGGCAACGTGGCCCAGTACGCGGCGCAGAAGGTCATGGAGCTGGGCGGCAAGGTGATCTCCCTGTCCGATTCCGAAGGCACCCTGTTCGCCGAGGGCGGCCTCACCCAGGAGCAGTGGGATGCGCTGATGGAGCTGAAGAACGTGCGTCGCGGGCGCCTCAGCGAACTGCAGGGCGCCGGGCTGCGCTTCATCGCCGGCCAGCGCCCCTGGAACCTGGCCTGCGACATCGCGCTGCCCTGCGCCACCCAGAACGAGCTGGATGCCGATGACGCCCGCACCCTGCTGGCGGGCGGCTGCATCTGCGTGGCCGAAGGCGCCAACATGCCCTCGACCCTGGAGGCTGTGGATATCTTCATCGAGGCCGGCATCCTCTACGCGCCGGGCAAGGCCTCCAACGCCGGCGGCGTCGCCACCAGCGGCCTGGAGATGAGCCAGAACGCCATGCGCCTGCACTGGAGCGCCGGCGAGGTGGACCAGCGCCTGCACGGCATCATGCAGAACATCCACCACGCCTGCGTCGCCCATGGCGAGGAGAACGGCCGGATCAACTACGTGAAGGGCGCCAACATCGCCGGCTTCGTCAAGGTCGCCGACGCCATGCTGGCGCAAGGCGTGGTCTGAGGCGCGCGGCGCAGCTCCGGTGAAGCGGACCCGTCCGCGATGAAGAAGGGCAGCCCGGGTGGCTGCCCTTCTCGTTTCCGCCTCCTGGGGTCAGGCGCTGGCGCGCTGCTCTTGCTCCGGCAACCCCATGAAGCGGCGGATGCGCTCGCCGGCGCGGTTCTCGCGGATCGCCTGCGGGCTGGCGTCGACCTGGACCAGGCCGTCCTCCATGAGGATCACCCGGTCGGAGATCGACAGCGCGAACTCCATCTCGTGGGTGACGATCACCAGCGTCATGCCCTCGCTGGCAAGGTCGCGGATCACCTTCAGCACCTCCCCCACCAGCTCCGGGTCGAGGGCCGAGGTGGGCTCGTCGAACAGCATGATCTGCGGGTCCATCGCCAGTGCGCGGGCGATGGCGACCCGCTGCTGCTGGCCGCCGGAAAGCTGGTGCGGGTACTTGTGCGCATGGGCCAGCAGCCCGACCTTGTCCAGCAGCGCGCAGGCGCGGGCCTCCGCCTCCTGGCGTGGCAGGCGGCCGTGGTAGCGCGGCGCCAGGGTGACGTTGTCGAGCAGGGTGCGATGGGGGAACAGGTTGAAGTTCTGGAACACCATGCCGATGTGCTGCACGCCCCGGCGCACGCGGGCGTTGCCGGGTTTGTCGCCCGAGGTGATGTAGGTTTCGCCGAAGAGCACGATCTCGCCCTGGTCGATGCTCTCCAGGCCGTTGATGGTGCGGATCAGCGACGTCTTCCCCGAGCCCGACGGGCCGATGATCGACACCACCTCGCCCGCTCCCACCTTGAGCTCGATGCCCTTGAGCACTTCGTGGCGGCCGTAGCGCTTGTGGATGTTCTGCAGTTGCAGCGCCGGCGGCGTGCCCTTGCCGGTGGCGCGCGCCACCCGGGCGGCGAGGTGCTGGCTCGTGCCGCGCAGGGCGGCTAAGGCCTCGGCGGTCAGCGTCTGCGGGGCGCGACGGGAGAGGTCGAGACGGCGCTCCAGCGCGCCCAGCAGCCAGCCGAACAGGGTGACGATCAGCACGTAGTAGGCGGCCACGGCGCAGAGTGTCTCCATCACCAGGAAGTTCTGCGCGTAGAGGCGCTGGCCGACCATCAGCAGCTCGGTGAGGGAGATCACCGAGACCAGCGAGGTCAGCTTGACCACCGTGATGTATTCGTTGATCAGCGTCGGCAGGGAGATGCGGAAGGCCTGCGGGATGACGATCAGGCGCTGGATGCCGAGCCCGCCGATGGCCAGTGCGCGACCGGCTTCCTTCTGCCCCTTGGCCACCGAGATCAGCCCGCCGCGGTGGATCTCGGCCATGTACGCGGCCTCGGTCAGCACCAGGGCGAACAGGCCGGCGAGGAAGGGGTTGGACAGCAGCTTGCCGGTGACCGGGAACAGCTGCGGCAGGTTGTAGACGAACACCACCAGCACCAGCAGCGGCACGCTGCGGAAGAACCAGATGTAGAGGCCCACCGGCACCCGCAACAGTGGCAGCGAGGAGAGCCTGGCGCTGGCCAGGAGAAAGCCCAGGACCATGCCGATGAACCAGGCCAGGGTGCTCAGTTCGATCACCGTGACGCAGGCCTTCCAGAAATCGACCAGCGAGAACAGCGAGAAGAAATACGACCATTCGAATTGCATGGGCACCTCGGTCGACCCGCCCTTCGAGGGGGGGCCCGTGTAGCGGGAAACGGGGCGGCGCCCTGGCGCGGCGCCGCCGTCACTCTCAATTGGCGGCGGGGGCCTCGAGGCTGTACTTGCTCAGCATCGCGGCGTACTCGCCGCTGGCCTTGGCGCCGGCTAGGGCCGTGAGCAGGGCATCGTGCAGCGCCTTGTTGTCCTTCTGCACATAGATGCCGAGGGTCTGCTTGTAGATCAGCCCCGGGGTGCTGACCACCACGCGCTGGCGCGAGCGCTCGGCGATCTGCTTCGCCGCACCGGCGATCTCCACCTGGGCCTGGATGTGGCCGGAGATCATCGCCTGGGTGGCCTCGGGGGCGGAGGGGTACTCGCTGACGGTGATGGCGCCCTTGCCGTTGGCGGTGCAGTAGCTGGAGGACAGCTCCTGCAGCTGGGTGACCCAGGTGGTGCCCTGCTGCAGGCCGACCTTGAGGCCGCACAGCTCTTCCGGGGTCTGCGGCCTGGCCTCGGCGTCGGCCTTGACCAGGATCGAGGCGCCGGTCTGCGCGTAGGGGATGGCCAGCGCCTGGGCGGTGCGTTCCGGGGTGATGTACATGCCGGAGATCACCGTGTCGAAGTGGCGGGCATTGAGGCCGAGGATCAGCCCGGCGAACTTGGTGTTGACGTAGGCGACGTCCAGCTTCAACTGCTTGGCCAGGGCTTGCGCCAGGTCCGGGTCGGACCCCACCACCTTGTCGCCCTCGTAGGACTCGAAGGGCGGGTAGGTGATGTCCATGCCGACCTTGAGCTGGCCGGGGGTGGCGACGCCGACGTCGGCCTGGGCAAGGCCGGCGGCCAGCAGCGCGGCGGCGAGGGCGGTGGAACGCAGGGCGGTGGAAGGCTTCATGGGTGGTGCTCCTCTGGTCAGCGGATGTGTGCGGCTCAGGACGGCTGCATCTGGTTCTTCAGGTGGCCGAAGCTGGAGGGCTTGCGCGCCCGCTCCGGCAAGGCGATCTCGCCGGCTTCGACGCGCCGGCGCAGGTACTGGTACGTCTGCAAGGCCTGGGCCCACATGTGCTCGCCGATGGCGATCTCCTCGTAGGCCTGGGCGCCGTCACCGGCGAATTGCGGCAGCGGGCGGATCTGGGTGTGGAAGTCGCAGGCGTAGAACAGCGGGAAGGAGTAGCGCTCCTCGCGCACGCTGCGCACCCGGTGCGAGGTGGCGACGAAGGCGCCGGCGGTCATCACCTCCAGCATGTCGCCGATGTTCACCACGAAGGCCCCATCCAGGGGCGGCGCGTCGATCCAGGCACCGTCCTCGTTCATCACCTCCAGGCCCGGCTTGTCGGCGAGCAGGATGGTGAAGCACTCGTAGTCGGTGTGGGCGCCGATGCCCGGGGCGTCCTGGGCGGCGTTGTCGAAGGGGTAGTGGATCAGGCGCAGCTTGGACGGCGGGCGGCTGACCATGGCGTCGAAGTAGTCCTCCGGCAGCCCGAGGGCCAGGGCGAAGCCCTGGAACAGCCTGCGGCCGAGGGCGAAGACGTCGGCGTAGTAGGCCTGCACCGCGTCCTTGAAGCCGGGAACGCCCGGCCAGTCGTTGGGCCCCAGCAGCGGGGTGCCGGCGAGGAACAGCGGGTCGTCGCGGCTGACCTCGTAGCCGATGTCGAAGGCTTCCTTGTGGTCCGGCTTGCCCTTGGAGTAGACCTCCTCGCCTTCGGGCACGAAGCCCTTGTGGCTCTCGGAGGTGCCGATGTAGTGGCGCATCTTCGCGTCCAGCGGTTGGGCGAAGTAGTCCCGTGCGGCCTGGCGCAGGCCGTCGATGCGTGCCGCGGCGATGCCGTGGTTGCGGATATAGAGGAAACCCACCTCGCGGGCCGCCTTGCCCAGGGCCTGCGCCACCGCCTGGCGGTCTTCCAGGCGTTCGCTGAACAGCCCGGCGATGTCGATGACCGGGATCGAGGTGAAGGCACTGCTGGCCGTGTCCTGTGCGTGCATGTCGTGGCTCCGTGTCAGCCGAAGAGGCGTTGGAAGTGCTGGCGCTGGCGCTGGCCGATCCACTGGTTGAGGGACCAGAGGTCGGCGACCGGCATGTTGGTGAAGGGCAGGTGATGCAGATAACCGTCCGCGCCGAACTCCGGCGTCAGCGTGGTCACGGCGTAGCCGCGTGCCTGCTGCGATCGCCACACCGCCTCCCAGTGGCGCTCGTGGAAGTCCAGCGCGGCGGCGTATTCGGGAGCGGCGGGATGGGGCACCTGCGGCCCCTGGTCGTAGCCGACCCGCGCCTGGATGTGGTGCACACGCTCGACGAAGGGGCCGAGGTCGTCCTCGGGGTCGTCCAGCAGGCGCTCGCAGGCCACCACCCAGTGGCTGATGTCGCTGGTGAAGCGCAGCTCCGGCAGTTGGCGGATCAGCTCCAGGGTGACCCAGGGGTTGAACAGCGAGCGGGCGCGATGGGTCTCGAAGCAGCAGGCCAGGCCCTGGCCGGCGGCGACCTCCAGGGCGCGGCCGAAGAAGTCCACCTGCATCGCCAGCGGCCAGCGGTCGTTGCCCGCCAGCAGGTTGACGAAACGCGGCTGCAGCTCGGCGGCCAGGTCCAGCTTGCGGGCCAGGTCCTCCAGGTGCTCGTCGGGCTGTGCGGCCTGCTTCGGCAGCACGTCGTAGGCGGTGAACAGGGTGCAGATGTAGGCCAGCTGGTTGTCGCGCAGCAGGCCGGCGAAGGCGCGGCGCTCGGCGGCGTCCAGCGGCAGGCGCGCCTCCATGCCGTCGAAGCCGGCGGCGCGCAGTTCCTCCAGGGCCTGGGCGCGGGGCGCAGTGTAGCCCCAGAGGGTGCGGAAGAGTTCGAGTCGCATGGGCGTATCCCGGTCGGGGACGCACCCGGCACGCAGGCCGACGGGCGCGGCAGGCGTGCCGGGCGGTCAGGCGATTGTCGTCAGCGGAGCCGGTAGGGGGAGATGCAACGGGCGGGGGCGTGATGCACGGCGCATGGGGCGGTCCTCTGACAAGCTCGGTCGGGGCGGCTGGGCCGACCCTTTCTTGTGGTTACGCCACGGCTGTGGCGGGCTTGGGCAGTCAAAGGATTCACGGGTGGCCCGGGGAGGGCCGCGCGCTCTGCGGCGCGATGGGCGATTCTGTGGCGCGCGCGGACCGCGAAAGAATAGGAAAGGCCAAATACTTAGTTCAGGAAATCCGAAACTAACAGGGGAGCCGAAAGAATGGCGGCGGGCTGCGCGAACGGGGGATCGATGGCTCGGTCTGCGCTAGCTGTCGTGCACTCGATGCGAAGCCTCAAGCACGGTGCTTCCGGTTGGCTCCCTATCACGCCCACCGCATGGGTTTCGCTTCGCTCTACGCCATCCTACGAAGGCCGCCAGCCGCAGTGCGCACCCAGTGGTGATGCGCACATCAATGTGAAGTCGTGGGCTTCGACGTTGGAGCAGCGGCCAAACGCCCCTTTCAGGAGGCCGATGATGGAGCGAGGGAACCCGACATAGTCGGGCCGTATGCAGGGGCACGTTTTTTGGTTCCTTTTCACCGGGCTGGCGTTCCAGCGATTGGAAAAGGGACTCGCCCGGCGAGGCGAAACAGAAACCATCAGCAAAGCTCGGCAATCACCTGAACTCGAAATCTTCCAGCAGCACTCAACACAGACAGCGCCATTGAAATCACCCCTACAGGGATTGCCGCGTTGGCTGGCGGGCTCCCTTGGCGGGGCGATACGTCGGCTCAATGCCCGGTCAGGGCACGATCCATGGCCCGGCGCTTGTCGCGCTCCCAGTCCTCGTCGCGGTCCCTGGAGATCTGCTCGTGGAACTCGCGCAGCTCTTCGCTGCGCACCTGCTCCTTGCACTGCTCGAAACCGTCGCCCCAGCCTTCGGCGTAGGTGCGCTCCTTGAGGTAGCGCGGCACGTCCTTGCGGAAGGCGCCGGTGATCACACCCGCCGCCTGGCGCCCGCTGCTGCAGCCGTCACTGAAACCGTCGGCGAAGGCGGGTGGGTAGCCCTCGGCTATCAGGTGCTGGTGGGTGCTCTCGCAGCCTGCCAGCAGGGCGGCGCCGAGGAAGAGGGGGATGGCAAGGGCGGCGCGGAATGACGCCATGTTCGACTCCCGTACGCCCGTTGGCTGGGCGCACATGCGCGGATTTCATTGCAGCGGCCACCCGGATCGGGGCGGCCTGGCGCAAGTATCGGCGGGAGGATGTCGTGGATTCGTCAAACCGCCGTGATGGCGATGTCGTGGAAATCCTGCCGCTCGCTCCTGATCTGACAACGGACGGGAAGGAATTGCTGGATCACCTCGATGTTGCTCATAAGGTGCTCGCTGAGCACCGGGGCGCTGAAGCTCCCGCCGCCGGCCAGCGCCATGGGCAGCAGCAACTGGTCCGAGAGGTGTTCACCCACGGCTGCGCCGCTGGCCAGCCAGGTGCGGGCCTCGTCCACCGCCAGGTCGGCGACCCGTTCGGCCCCGACGCGGGGCTGGCCGAAGGCGCAGAACACCTCGGTCAGCGTCTCGCAGGCGAACTCCAGCAGCAGCGCGTTGCCCGGCCCCTGGTCATTGTCGATGAACTGCAGGCACAGCTCGTCGTCACGCCAGCCCAGGCGCTTTGCCACCCGCTGCAGCTCGCGCTCGCCGACATGCCCGGGCACCCCGGCCAGCAGCGCACGGGCCTGGCGCTTCAGTACGGCCCCCGGCGGTTCCAGGTGCAGCGGGCGCAGTTCGCCGGGCGCCATGCGCAACCGCACCACCCCGCCCCCGGCCTGCATGAAGCCATGGCGCAGCAGCTCCAGCTCCACCTCGGCGCCCATGCGGCGCAGCAATGGCAGCCAGGCGCGCTGGAGAAAGTCCATCGGCGGCGCCAGCGGGTTGTGGGTGCCGCCGCTGACTTCCAGCGTGCTCGGTCCGTCGGCGAACAGCAGCGCCGGCAGCAGGGTCTGCAGCACCAGGGTGCAGCTGCCCGCGCTGCCGATGGCGAAGCGGTAGTCACCCGCGCCAAGGGGGCCCGGCGTGAAGCGCAGCGTCTGCGAGCCCAGCTCCGCGCCCTCCACCTCGGCGCCGCTGATCTCGGCCGCCGCCAGCACGGCCGTCAGGTGCTGGCGCAACAGGCCCGGTCGGCTGCGCTTCGCGCGGATATTGCGGATGCGGAAGGCGCGCCCGCTGATCATCGACAGGCTCAGCGCGCTGCGCAGGATCTGGCCACCGCCGATGGCGCCGTCGAGTTCGAGAAGATCCGTGTTCATGGTTCGGTGTTCCAATCAGTTGCTTCCGCCTGGGGCGGTTGGCCAGGTCATGGCCATTTCAGTCGGTTGTACGGGTTCCGGGTGCTCGCCGGAGAAGTCAGCCAGTTGCGTCCATTCGAGGCTTTCTATGGGGCGTGGACATACCAGTACCTGACCTTGTCGCCCCATCACCAGGCGGCCGCTGCTGTCGAAGTCGACGAAGTCGGCATCCCCGAGCGCGGTGGGATCGCCGTTTCTCCACAAGGTGAAGTGATTCCGCCACTGATACCGAGGCGCCCGGTGTTTCTGCCAGACCAGCATGAGTTCGTCCTGCTGCTTGATCAGGCGCGTTTGGGCCTGCCAATTGTGGTTGGCTTCCGCTCCGTCTGGTCGATCTGGAGCCTGCCAGCCTCTGCGCAGACAGGCCTGTGCCCAACTGGAAAAGCGTCCGCTCGATTCCACCAGCAACGGCAGTTCGGAGCCTGCTCGACGCTCACGAGGCTGGGCAATGTTCAGCGTTACCTGGCGAACATCTTTGAAAACGCCACCGCCCTCGTATCCGGAGTGAGTCCACAGCGCCAGTGCGGTGAAGTGGGGTGGTCGGCCGATAGCTGTCCAGACAGGGCCGTAATCCTCGGGCCAGTAGCGTCGTCCCTCGCGCCGAGCGAGGTAAAGGAACAGCTCGCCATCTTCCGACAGGTCGCATTGCTCCGTGGCGATGGCGCCGCGGAACCACTGGCCAGCCTCGAAGCTGTCGTCCCTCAGATCCCAGCGGATCATCCGCACCCAATCGCTGGGGCCACGGCGCAGCAGCACCGCTACCGGCGCGCGGCGGGCGAACCAGGCCTGCAGGCTGCACCTGGCGGGGGTTCTTGCCGGGCCCTTGGTCTTGTTGGTCATGTGTCCTGGTCGTCCTTGTTCATGGTTCGCTACAGCGCCCTCATCAGCGCCGACAGTTCTTCCTCCGGCATCAACTGCTTGCCGCGCAGGCTCTCCAGTCGGGCCTTGAGGAGGGTCGTGCTGGTCCAGTTGACGCGCCTTCTCTGCCCGTGGCGCCAGGCGCGCAGCGCCTGCAACCAGGGTTCGCGCGATGCGTGCGGCGTCTCGCAGAGCCCGTCCAGCAGTGCCTCCAGCTGGGTGTGGGCAGGGAGCATCCGGCTGAGGCGAAGACTGCCCGCCATGTCGGTTGCGGCAAGGCGTGTCATCGCGGCCCGGAGTGCCGGTTCGAACGCCGGGTGGCACAGGCGCTCCAGGGCCTGCAGCGCTTCGACGACCACACCCGGCGCGCTGTCATCCAGCAAGGCGAGGCAGGCATCGCCGGCCTGCTCCGGAACCCGTTCCACCAGCACCTGCAAGCCTCTGCGGCGGACCGACGGCAAGGGCGAGGCGAGCGCCTGGCGGGCCAGGGGCACGGCCTCATCCATACGCAGCTCGGCGGCCTGGCCGAGCACGCCGTGCCAGCGCGCCCTGTCCTCCGGGACCAGCACCAGCGCCCGGCGTACCACGGCCGCCGCATCGACGCCGTGGCGCGGCGCGGCCCAGCGGGCCAGGTCGCGCACCGATGGCGAGACGTCCAGCAGGGCCGCCTCCAGCCAGCCGTGCAGTTCCGGTGCATTGGGCTCGGCCTTGATCAGCGCGTACAGCGCCCTGGCGCGCAGGCGGCCGTTGCGGTCCGAGAGGGCCAGCCGCCAGAGCGGTGCGGCGGATTCCGCCGGCAGGCGGCCTAGCCTGTCCATGACCCGGGCACGCAATGCCGGATCGGAGTGCACCAGGGCCTTGTCGATCAGCTCGGCATCCGGCTGTTCTTCGTTTGCCAGGGCGTCGAAGACGAAGCGGGCTTCCTGGCCGCGCAGGCCTGGCAATGCCGCCCGCACGTTGCCTCGCAGGGCGGGCTCGCGCAGGCGCGCGCGGATGCGCTCGAGGGCCACGCTGTGGTCGGCGCGCTGCTTGCGCTGCAGGTCCAGCAGCAGGTCGAGGTTGTCCAGCAGGCTTTCGGCCGTGGCGTTGGGTTGCCGGCGCTCCAGTTCGGCCCGGGCCAGTTCGCGCAGGGTCGCCACCGGGTCGTTCAGGCAGACGAGGCAGTAGGCGAGGGCGGATTCATCCTCGCGCTCCAGCTGGCGACGCAGCACGCCCTCGCGGATGAAGCCGTTGCGTTGCAGCGGCAATTCGCGGGCCGTGATGACGGTCCCATTGGCCAGTACGGTTTCGGCCTCGTCCAGCCGGTAGCGCAGCCAGTCGGTGTATTCGCCGGCTGCCTGCTTCACGCGGAGTTGGTCCCGCCAATGGGCGAGCCACTGTGTGGTGTTCATTGGGTTCTCCTTGGAGGGGGATCAGGCCCCATCCGCTTCCCGCCGGCTTACTGCGTCGGTGCGGGCGTGGTCGATAGCTGTGCCAGCGGCACGGTCTCCGGGCGCAGGGTCGCTGCGCACGTGTGTAGGCGAGTGGTTTCCGCCTGGGCTTCGGCGTCGCTTTCCGCCACCTGTGCCAGGGCGTAGCGGGCCGCTGCCGGCGCGCCGGTATCGATGACTGCGTAGGCTGCCAGGCAGCCATCCTGCTGGTCCCGGGCGGCCTGGGCGGCCATGGCGCTGGAGTGGCGTTCGGCGACCACGGCGCGCAGGGCCGGTGAGGGCGGTGCCATCGCCTCGGTGAAGGCCGTGCGATCCGGGTGCCAGGTCAGGCTGCGCGTCTCCAGGCGGTCCGCTGCGTCGATCGCGGCGGCACCCTCGTGCACCAGCAGCACCGGGCCGTCGCCCGTGGGTGCCAGCACCCAGCTCTGGTTCGGCCCTTGGGCTTCGTCGTGGGACCAGGCCAGGTGCGGGCCCTGGGGCGTGGCGAGGTACAGGGCGTGGTGGCGCTTGGTGTGTTCGAAGCCGCCCATCTGGCTGACCAGCAACGCGGGTGTGCCATCCGCCAGCCGCAGCAGGCGAGCGGCTGCGCTGACCTGCCCCTCTTCCTCGCCGGTTATCCACACCCTGGGCGCTGTGCCAGCCCCCAGGGGCGTGCCGGCGCCGTACAGGGGATCGGGCGCTGCCTGGCTGGCTGGTGCCACTGTCGCTGCCCAGGGCAGCGCCACCGTGGCGCCGAGTGGGCGGCCGTCTTGCAACAGGCGCAGCTCGAACGTGCAGGGCGCGGTGGTGCAGGCGGGCAGTGACAGCTCGTAGGCCGTCGCCGAGTCCAGGGGCAGGGTGTCCAGCACCTGGCGCTCCTGGGCGGCGAGGCCGCTGGTCAGGCCCAGGAGCAGCAGGCCGGTGAAGGGTTTGAAGTCCATTTCAGCGGTTCTCCATTGATGCGATGGCCTCAGGTGGCGTGGGTGTGCACGCAGTGACGCATGAATTCATCCAGCAGGGCGTCGTCCCCCTGGCCGCGCGGCAGTTGCGGGGCGTCGCCGGCGCTGGCCAGCTGGGCCTCGATGAAGGCGTGCAGCACCTCGCGGCGCGGGCCGTGGGTGGCTTCGGTGGCGGCACGCTTGAGCTGCAGCAGCTCGTCGATCTCCGCCAGCAGCGTCGGGTCATCCAGGGTCACCAGCAGGTCCTCGAAGGGCATCGGCGGGCGGCCACGGCCCTGGTCGAGCCAGCGTACCGCCAACAGCGGGCGCAGGACGTAGAGGTACTTCTTGAAACGCACCTCGTCGCCTTGCAGGTAACCACGGAAGTTCTTCTTGGCCATGGACAGGTAGTGATGGCGCACGGCCCGGGGCGACCAGAAGGCTTCGGCCAGTTCGCGCAGGCGGGCGGTGGCGGCGTCGTCCTGGCGGTAGACCAGGGGCGAGTCGAGCCACTCCAGCAGCGTGGGGTTGGAGTTGCGCAGCAGGCGCAGGGCCTTGCGCAGCTCCCAGCCGCTCACATCCAGCTCGTCGTCCAGCGGGCGCTCGATCACGTCGCGCGGCTCGCGTACCTGCAGGTACCAGTCGGGCTGCTCGACGTAGACGAAGCGCACGTCGTAGTCGCTGTCGCTGGAGGCGAAGCCCCAGGCGCGGCTGCCGGATTCGCAGGCGTAGAGCACGGTGACGTTGCGCTCGCGCTCGACCCGTTGCAGTTCCTCCAGCACCCGCTCGCGCATGGCGGCGGGGAGGGGATGGCGGTGGTCGCTGGTCATTGCGTTTGTTCCCTTACTGCTTCAATCGGTGGCGCTGGCGGCCAGCGCGCTGAGTGTTCGTCGTCTCGGGTTGTACAGGGTGAGGCACCAGATGCCCCACCATTCCTTGCCGTCATCGAAGTAGCGGCTCCAGGTGCTGCGCTGGGGCTCGCGGTCGGCGTTGCCGACCCAGTCCAGCACCTGCATCCCCTCATCGGCGTGCAGGCGCAGGACCTTGCGCCATTCGCGGAAGTCCTCCACCTGCAGCGTGGTGCCGTAGGGCGGGCCGACCAGGGCCCGGTACAGCGGCCCGTCGTCCCGGGCCAGGTCCTCGATGCGCGCGGCATCCAGGGCCTGCGGGTGGGCCCGCGCCAGGTCCGGGATCAGCTCCGGCCAGGGTTGGTTGGCGTATTGCGGGTGTTGTTCCACCAGTTTGCGGCGCCATGCCTGGGAGCGTTCGCGGATGCCTTCGAACAGCACCCGCAGCGCATCCTTGTGCTCGGCCTCGCCGGGGCGGGCGGTCACATCCAGGCCCAGCACGACGAAGTCGAAGACGCTGCCGGCTTCGTCGAGGCGGGCCTGGAGTTCCGTCACCCGGCGGCTTTCCAGTTTCTGCAGCATCAGTCGCTCTCCATCAGGGTCGAAAGGCGTTGGCGAGGGCAACGCCGATCGTTCTTCATCCTTTGACACAGACCACCTGGCGCAGGGTGTGCACCACTTCCACCAGCTCGCGCTGGGCATGCATCACGGCGTCGATGTCCTTGTAGGCCATGGGGATCTCGTCGATCACGTCCTCGTCCTTGCGGCATTCCACATGGGCGGTGGCGCGGATCTGGTCGTCCACGGTGAACAGCTTCTTCGCCTTGGTGCGGCTCATGGTGCGGCCGGCGCCGTGGCTGCAGGAGCAGAACGCCTCCTCGTTACCCAGGCCGCGCACGATGAAGCTGCGCGCGCCCATGGAGCCAGGGATGATCCCCAGCTGGCCCTTCTGTGCCGATACCGCACCCTTGCGGGTCACCAGGACCTCCTGGCCGAAGTGCTGCTCCTTCTGCACGTAGTTGTGGTGGCAGTTCACCGCCTCCAGGTTGGCCTCGAAGGGTTTGGTGATCACCTGGCGCGCCGCGGCGATCACGGCGTGCATCATCAATGCGCGGTTCTGCTTGGCGAAGTCCTGGGCCCAGCCCACGGCCTCCACGTAGTCGTCGAAGTGCTGGCTGCCTTCTTCGAAGTAGGCCAGGTCGCGGTCCGGCAGGTTGGCGATGTGCTGGCGCATATCGGCCTGGGCCAGTTCGATGAACAGGCTGCCGATGGCGTTACCCACACCGCGCGATCCGCTGTGGAGCATGAACCAGACGCGCTGGGCCTCGTCCAGGCAGACCTCGATGAAGTGGTTGCCGGTTCCCAGGGTTCCCAGGTGCTTGCGGTTGTTGGTCTTCTCCAGGCGCGGGTACTTGTCGGTGATCACCTTGAAGCGCCCGGCCAGGGCCGACCAGGCGTGGTCCGCCAGCTCCGGCACGTCTTCCCAGGCGCCCTTGTCCCGACCACCGCGAGCGGGGCTACGACCGTGGGGCACGGCCTTCTCGATGGCGCTACGCAGGCCCGCCAGGTTATCCGGCAGGTCGGAGGCGGTCAGCGAGGTGCGCGCGGCGATCATTCCGCAACCGATGTCCACACCCACGGCGGCCGGGATGATGGCGCCGACGGTGGGGATCACGCTGCCGATGGTCGACCCCTTGCCCAGGTGCACGTCCGGCATCACGGCCAGGTGCTTGAAGATGAAGGGCATCTTCGCGGTGTTGATCAGTTGCTTGCGCGCGTCCTCCTCCACCGGTACGCCCTGGGTCCAGAGCTTGATCGGCTTGCCGTTGGTGACTTCCAGCAGGTTGTAGTGCTTTTCCATGGTTCCTTCTTTCCTTTCAAAACGGCGACAAGTCGGGTGAAACGGCATCGCGCTCTATCCGATTGAGCTACGGCCCCGAAGAGCCGGCGGGAGTCGAACCCGCAACCACGACGTCCTGTAGTTCCACCGGCATTCGCCGGGCAAATTCGGTTGGCCGCCTGGGCGGCCGTGGTGCAGCGACAAGGGATGTGGACATGAATTGCTCTACCAACTGAGCTACCCGTTGCCGGGGCGGGGCTCGAACCCGCGACACATGTAATGCCCATTGCATTCGCTGCCGACCCTTGCGGACACCTCAAAAACTACCTGCGTTGCCATCGCGGCGTTAAAAACAGGCTCAAAATGCTCATTTACGCCGCGTAAACTGCGCTTTTTCGCCTGTTTTTGCCTTGCGCTGGCGGCCTCGCCTACGTTTTTGAGGCGCCCGTGTGGGCCGTGGTGAAACAGTGCGACGACAAAAGGTGGTGAAACGTTTTCGTGTTCTACCGTTGAACTACGGCCCCGCAGTATTGGAGCCGACGGGATTCGAACCCGCATCTCGACCGTGGAAGGGTGTAGTTCCACCGGCATTCGTCGCAAAACTCAACGTGGCACGACAAGGGAAGGTGACTGTTCCGCGTTGCCGCGGGCCGGAATCGAACCGGCTCAACCGATGTACAGCCACCTGCATTCGTGCCGCGCGCTACGGTGACAAGGGTGTGCAGGGACATCGGTGATGGAGTCCCGGCTGCATTCGCCGTCTCGCGCTTCAACGCATTGCGGGCCCCGCCCCATTGCGGGGCCCTTGATTACTCCGTATCGCTACAGCTCGGTCGCCTCGATCAGCTCGACCCAGTGCCGCGCGCCGTATTCGCCACTGGCGAACTGGGCGATCACATCGAATACCGCATCGCCGAAACCGCCGACGTTGAGGATGTCCTGCTGCTCCTGCGCCTGGGTGGTGCCGTAGGGCTGGATGTCGATGCAGACCATCTTCGCCTTCGGGTTCAGCCGCTTCAGCTGCTGCCACTGGAGCATGGTTTCGGTGGCGCCGCGCCGTTTGGCGTCGATCCAGGATTCGTTGTCCGAAACCAGGATCAGTGTGTCCACCTTGGCCTTCTCCTTCACCAACTGCGCCAGCGGTGCCGAGCAGTTGGTGCCACCGCCGCCGATCGACGCGAGTTTCTGTGCGTTGCTCATCACGCTGTCACGCGGGTTGAGGCGCACGTCCACCACATGGTTCTCGAACGGCATCACCCGCGCCGCCGGCTGCTTGCGCAGCACCGCCGCAGCCATGAGGGCCGCTACGTCGATGCAGCGCACCGTGCTGGTGGCGCCCGGGCGGTAGCCGGTGGCCGGGCTCTGCATGGAGCCGGACACGTCCGGGCACACCACCACGTTGCCGCTCAGCGCCGGCACGTTGGCCAGCGACTGTTCCAGGGCGTCCTGCAGCGCCTCGCGCACCGGTCCCGGTACGTCGTTGCCGGCCATCGTGTAGGCGGTCAGCGACTGGTACGGGTAGACCCGTGACTTGGCCACTGCTTCCCGGTCCGCCAGCCGCGCGGCAACCGTATAGGCCGCGCCGGGCAACTGGAACACACCGTGGCGCGCCAGGGTGTTGAGGTTCATCCGCAGGGCCTGCCAGCCCATGCGCTGTGCCTGTTCCAGCCATTGCGCGGCGCTCAGCTGACGGTCGCCCAGCAACTGGAAGGGCACGTCCGGCAGCTCGTCGCTGGCGCCGCTGCGGAAGGCCAGCAGGGCGCGGGTCAGCGGCGGCAGCGCGTCGGCATCCGCCGGCTTGCCGAGTACCCAGGCGAAGAAGGCTTCACGCCAGGCCTCGCTCGGTTTCGGGTGGACCATCTTCAGCACGTCCGCCAGGGACGGCTGGTTGCCGATCGCGGCCTGCAGCAGCTGGCGCTCGCTGGCGGTGTTCAGCCACGCCTGCACCAGGCGCTTGGGCTGCGTACCGAGCGATTTGCGACCAGTCACGCCGCTGCGCAGGATCTGCACGACGTTGCGCAGCATCTTGCCGTTGTCCACCACCTGGCCGAAAACCGCCGGCAGCAGGGAGGAACGTTGCGCCGCCAGGGCGGCCACCAGCAGGGCCGGCATGTCCTTCATGTGGCCGGCACGGCGGGCGTACACGGCGGTCTTGGCCACGAAGGCCGCGTCCAGCTGGGCCACCAGTTCCAGCACCTCGGCCAGTTGCTCTGGAGCGTCGGCGTAGAAGGTCTGGTTCAGGCAACCGGTCATCGCCAGCTGGGCCAGCTTGTGCTTCGGTTGCAGGGCGTAGGCACCGGCCTTGCTGCGGTTGTACGTATCCACCTGCGGCAGGCTGGCTGCCTGGGTGTTGAAGAGTGCGGTGTTGGCCATGGTGGCGTCTCGCTCTGTTGTCCTTTCGTTGACAGGGATATAGCGAGCGCCGTGCCAGTTTCCTTCTTTCGATCGAAATTAATTTTTAACTGATTGATTTATAGGTAATTAATTTTTATGTCCGTTGAATCCAGGGATTTTCATGGTGGCAGTCTTCAGGGATATTCATATTCATGGATATACGAATTTATATTTTTGGATAAACTTGCCTTCACTGATGCGCCCTCGACAAGGACATGCCATGCGCTTTTCACTATTTCTCATCTTCAGCCTGCTCGCCGGCCTGGCCCGGGCGGTGCCGCTGCCCGAGGTGCAGGAGGGCGACATCATCTTCCACCAGTCGCGCTCGGCGCAGAGCCTGGCGGTGCAGCAGGCCACCCACTCGCGCTACAGCCACATGGGGCTGGTGCTGGCGCGCAACGGCACGCTGCAGGTGTTCGAGGCGGGGGCGAAGGTGCAGTACGTGCCGCTGCAGCACTGGATCGCCCGGGGCGAGGGCGGCCATTACGTGATCAAGCGCCTGGCCCGTGCCGACGAGCTGCTGACCCGCGATGCGCTGGTGCAGATGCGCGAGCTGGCGGAGGGCATGCGTGGAAGACGCTATGACCTGGCCTTCGAGTGGAACGACGCGCGCCTGTATTGCTCGGAGCTGGTGTGGAAGCTCTACGAGCGCACCCTCGGCCTGCGCCTGGGCGAGCTGCAGCGCATCCGCGATTTCGACCTCAGTTCGCCGGTGGTGAAGGCGAAGATGCGCGAGCGCTACGGCCAGGCCGTCCCGCTGGATGAGACCGTGATCTCGCCGGTGGCGATCTTCGAGTCGCCGCTGCTGGTCACCGTGGCGCAGGAGTGAGCATGGCCCGCAAGACCGTCGCCATCGGCTTCGTCGGCGCGACCCTGGACCGCATGGGCAAGGGCGCCGAGCGCTGGAACAAATGGCGCCCCAGTGTCGGCCTGTGCCAGCAGCCGGACCTGCTGGTGGACCGGCTGGAGCTGATCCACGGCAGCGACGCCCGCGACCTGGGGCTGGCCCAGCGCATCAAGGGCGATGTGGAGCAGGTTTCGCCGCAGACCGAGGTGGTGTTGCACGAGATGCCGCTGCGCAACCCCTGGGACTTCGAGGAGGTGTATGGCGCGCTGCATGACTTCGTCAGCGCCTACCGCTTCGACACCGAGCGCGAGGACTACCTGGTGCACATCACCACGGGCACCCACGTGGCGCAGATCTGCTGGTTCCTGCTGACCGAGGCGCGCTACCTGCCGGCGCGCCTGGTGCAGACCTCGCCGGCCCGGCGTCGCGACGAGGACCGCCACGCCATCGGCACCCACTCGCTGATCGACCTGGACCTGTCGCGCTACGACCGTATCGCCTCGCGTTTCCAGCGCGAGCAACTGGAGAGCCTGGCGTTGCTCAAGTCCGGCATCGCCACGCGCAACATGGCGTTCAACCGCAGCATCGAGCAGATCGAGCGGGTGGCGCTGCGCTCCCGCGCACCGATGCTGCTGGTGGGGCCGACCGGGGCGGGCAAGTCGTTCCTGGCGCGGCGCATCTTCGAGCTGAAGGATGCGCGCCACCAGATCAAGGGCCGCTTCGTCGAGGTGAACTGCGCGACCTTGCGCGGCGACGGCGCGATGTCGGCGCTGTTCGGCCATATCAAGGGCGCCTTCACCGGCGCGCAGAACGCCCGCGACGGCCTGCTGCGGGCGGCGGACGGCGGCATGCTGTTCCTCGACGAGATCGGCGAGCTGGGCCTGGACGAGCAGGCCATGCTGCTCAAGGCGATCGAGGAGAAGCGCTTCTTCCCCATGGGGGCGGACCGCGAAGTGGAAAGCGACTTCCTGCTGATCGCCGGCACCCACCGCGACCTGCGCACGCGGGTGGCCGAGGGGCTGTTCCGCGAAGACCTTTATGCCCGCATCAACCTCTGGACCTTCGAGCTGCCGGGCCTGGCCGGGCGCCGCGAGGACATCGAGCCGAACATCGATTTCGAACTGGAGCGCCACGCCCGCGAGCAGGGGCGCATGGTGCGCTTCAACGCCGAGGCGCGGCGCCGCTACCTGGCCTTTGCCTGCTCGGGGGAGGCGCGCTGGGCGGGCAACTTCCGCGAGCTGTCGGCCTCGATCACGCGCATGGCGACCCTGGCCGACAGCGGCCGCATCGACGAGGCGCTGGTGCAGGAGGAGATCGACCGCCTGCGCTACGCCTGGGGCGCCCAGGGGCAGGCGGATGACGGCCTGGCGAGGCTGCTCGGCGAGCGGGTGGTGGAGCTGGACCGCTTCGACCGCCTGCAGTTGGCGGCGGTGGTCGCGGTGTGCCGCGAGGCGAGCAGCCTGTCCGAGGCGGGGCGGCTGCTCTACGACGTCTCGCGCCGGGCCAAGGCGCAGCCCAATGATGCGGACCGGTTGCGCAAGTACCTGGGGCGGTTCGGGTTGGAGTGGAAGGACCTGGCGGGCGGCTGAGGGGCTGGGTTGCCGTACGGGCTCGACTCCGCTCGGTGGAGGTAAAAGGCGACCTCCACCCTACGCAGCGGTCATGCCCATTCGGTGGGGATGCATGTGCGGGCGCGACTTCAGTTGGGCTCGGCTATCCTTTGCGCCTTTCGCAACCCTGCCGAGCAAGGACCGCCCATGAGCCTTATCCAATCCTCCGAGCCGCTGCGCACCTGTTGCGCGGTGGGAGAACCCTGCGTTTACCCCTCGCGCGCATTGGACCCGTTGCGGGGCATCGGCCCGGTTCTGGTTGCGCGCATGCAGCCGGGAGGGCGGGGCTGATGTTCACCCACGACGAACTGCAACGCCTGCGCCACCACGGGCTGGCGCCCTTCGCCGGGCGCATCATCCACCAGGCGCGGCCGCCGATCACCGATGCCGAGCTGGCCGAGGTGGAGCAGCGCCTGGGTCGCCCGCTGCCGCCGACCCTGGTGCGGCTGTGGCGTGTCGCCTTTGGCGGCCGCCTCGATTACGACTTCCAGGTGGACTATCAGGGGCACCTGCATGCCTTTTCCCTGAGCGAGCTGTTCTTCCCCGGCAGTGACGGCTACCACGACCTGTGGGGCTGGGTCGAGCACGAGGAGGAGGGCGCTCGGGCGTTCGCCGAGGAGGAGGGCCGTGAGTGGGACGGGCGCCTGGCGTTCCTGCCCGTGGGCGGCTTCGAGTACCTGGAGCGCATTTATGTCCGTATCGAGCCGGGTGACAATTTCGGTGCTGTCTATGCCTGGAGCCAGGGGCTGCCGCCGGCCTGGCCCATGCGCCTGCACGAGGATTCCTTCGCCCGGGTGGCGGACGATCTGGAGGGGCTGTTCGCCCAGCTGGTGTATTACAGCGACCCCTTTGCCGAGGGCGCCGAAGGCACCGGCCTGGAGCTGGACGAGGCGCTGGACCCGCTGGCCGACGAGGATGCCGGGCTGGCGCAGCGGCTGCGGGCGGGGATGAGCGCCCGGGTGCAGGACTGGCGTGGTGCGCTGGAAGACGGCCGGCTATTGGCCGAGCCGGCCTTGCAGCGCCTGGCTCTGGAGCATGCGGTCGAGCACGACGACCAGGCGTTGCTGGCGCGCCTGGAAGGCGCGGGTGTCGAGCTTGGGCAGCCTATCCGTGGCGGGGTGAATGCGCCGGTCTACGCCCGCCTGCTCAAGCGCGAGGCCGTGGTGGCCTGGTTCGCCGGGCGCGGCATCGCTGAGCGCTACCTCAATCAGTAGTGGTACCAGCGTAGCTGCAGCATCACCTGGTTGTCGTTGCCGCCGAGCTGGCTGAACGAGCGTTCGGCAGAGAGGCGCAGGCCCAGGTCGGTGCTCAGTTCCCATTGCTGGTTGAGTGACAGGCGCCGGCGCACCTCGCCGTTGTGGAAGTAGTCGCCGGCCGCCTCCAGGCTGAGGGTGCCCAGGCCGTTGCGCCACAGCAGCCCGGTGTCGAAGCCGGCGGCCCCGGCGACGAAGGCGCCGAAGTCCGGGTTGTGTTCCACGCGGGCGGTGGCCAGGGCGTAGTAGAGGGTGTCGTCCCCCCATTGCCAGCTGCCGCCCACGCCACCGTTGAGGTGGCTCACCAGCGTCTCGTCGCCATCCTTGCCAGGCACCCGCTCCAGGCCTCCGGCCACCTGCCAGGACCAGGGCTGCAGCAGCTGGGTGCGCGGGGTCAGCGAGCGGATGGTGGCGAAATCCAGCTGCTGCAGTTGCCAGTGGTTCTGCTCGTACTGGCGCAGCTTGAGCTGGAGGATCTCGATCTGCGCGCCGAGGGGGAAGCCGGCGAGGTTGTCGTTGAGGTCGTGGTAGGCCATGCGCAGGCCGTACTCGGCGAAGGCGCGGTCCTCGCGGCTGCCGAGCCCCAGTTGCCAGGTGCGTGATTCGTGGCCTTCCTCGGGCAGCGGCGGGCGCTCGGCCTGCAGGGCGGGCGGCGGGTTCTGGTTGATCGCCCGCAGCAGCTGGAAGCTGCGCTGCGCCCGTGCGCCGCTGCGCTCCTCGCCGGTGGAGCGGTAGCGCTCCAGGCGGAAGGCGGCGTCCTGGACCTGCGCGCGGCGCGGTGCGGGTAGCGCGCGGAAGGCCGGGTCGTCCAGCAGGCTCTCGTCGTCGGCCAGGCGCAGGACCCAATCCTGCTCGTCGCTGTCCAGCGGCGCCGCGCGGGCCATCAGTTCCTTTTCCCGCGAGGGGCGGTAGTCGATCCGCTCCACCAGCCCGGCATCCTTGATGGCACGCACGGTGTCGGTGGGGATGGCGGTCAGCGGGAACTGCCCGGTGAGCTCGATGCCGGGGCGGGCGATCTCCAGCAGTTCCAGCAGGCGGTAGGAGCAGTTCTCGTCGAAGAAGAAGTAGTCGAAGCGGACCTGGCGCAGCTCCCATACGTGCTCGACCATGCGCCCGGTTTCCTCTGCGCTGAGGTTGAGGCGGTACTCCCAGAGGTCGCGGTTCTCCAGGCGGCTGTATTCCTTGAGCTTGTCGCGGTAGGGCACCAGGGCGAAGAGCCCGGGGTAGCCGCCCATCAGGCCCTTCCAGGCATAGAGGATGCTGTTGTCGGCGCCCTCGATGAAGGCGCCGAAGTTGAGGGCGTAGCTGAGCAGGGCGGTGTTGTTCTCCTGTACGTCGGGCTGGTCGATGCGCAGCAGGGTGTGGCCGAACATGGACGAGGGGCTGTTGAGGTAGGCCGCGGGGAAGATCAGCACCGTGCTGTGGGGGTTGATGTCGCGGTACCAGCTGGCGAATTCGCTGCAGGCAGGGGCCGGCAGGTCGGTGAGCTGCAGCCGTTCGCGCAGCCAGCGGGTGCGCGCCGGGTAGCGGCATTGCGGGTGGCGGTCGCCGAGGCTGGCGTCCTGGTACAGGGCCGCGAGCGTGGCGGTGAGTTCGGCCGCCGGGTCGCTGTCGCCCGTCTCGGCGAGGAAGAAGCGCTCGTCGTCGACGTAGCTGCGCCAGCCGCCGAGCTTGCCGGTTTCGTAGTGGCCGAGGGCGATCCAGTACGGGTCTTCGGCCAGGCGCTGCAGGGTTTGCGGGGGGATGGCGGGGGCCGCCATCAGGTGCGTGCAGGTACAGAGGGCCAGGAGGGAGAAGGTCCGTTTCAACAGCGCTGCTCGCTTTCGCCTTGGAGTGGGATGGGCGAGCTTTGGCGATGCCCGCCACAGGTGTCAAGCAAGGTCAGAAAGGGCGATTGCGCAAGCCCTCGCACGCTTTTGCGAAGCGCCTCGCGCCGCGCTCCGCCAAGGGCGGAACGCCTTGCAACGCGGACGAAGGCGGCGCCAGAATGCGGCCATGTTTCCGCGTCGCCAATAAGGATTTCCGATGCCCGATCCTCTCGTCGCCTCCCTGCGCCTGGCGCCCGATGCGCTGACCCGCCCCTTCGACTCCACGCAGTTCGCCTTTGCCACCACCGACGATCTCGAACCCTTCCGTGGCGTGCTCGGCCAGGAGCGCGCGGTGGAGGCCCTGCAGTTCGGCGTCGCCATGCCGCGCCCGGGCTACAACGTCTACGTGATGGGGGAGCCCGGTACCGGTCGCTTCTCCTTCGTGCAGCGCTACCTCAAGGCCGAGGGCAAGCGCCTGGCCACGCCGATGGACTGGGTCTACGTCAACAACTTCGACGAGCCGCGCGAGCCGCGCGCCCTGCAATTGCCGCCCGGCGAGGCGAGCGCCTTCAGTACCGATATCGGCCAGCTTGTGGATAACCTCCTGGCGACCTTCCCGGCGGTGTTCGAGACGCCGACCTTCCAGCAGAAGAAGAGCGCCATCGACCGTGGCTTCAACCAGCGCTACGACCGCGCCCTGGATGTGATCGAGCGCCTGGCGCTGGAGAAGGACGTCGCGCTCTACCGGGACAGCGCCAACATCGCCTTCACCCCGATGAAGGATGGCAAGGCGCTGGACGAGGCCGACTTCGCCCAGTTGCCCGAAGCCGAGCGCGAGCGTTTCCACGAGGACATCTCCAGCCTGGAGGAGCGCCTCAACGAGGAGCTGGCCAGCCTGCCGCAGTGGAAGCGCGAGTCCAGCAACCTGCTGCGCCAGCTCAACGAGGAGACCATCACCCAGGCCCTGCAGCCGCTGCTGGCGCCGCTTTCCGAGAAGTACGCGGAGAACGCCGGGGTGATCGCCTACCTGCAGGCCATGCAGGTGAACCTGCTGAAGACCGTGGTCGACCAGATGCTCGACGACAAGCCGGACCTGCAGCGCCGCGAGATGCTCGAGGAGCAGTACTGCCCGAGCCTGGTGGTCGGCAACCCGGCCAGCGGTGGGGCGCCGGTGGTCTTCGAGTCGCACCCGACCTACGACAACCTGTTCGGCCGCATCGAGTACGGCACCGACCAGGGCGCGCTCTACACCAGCTACCGCCAGCTGCGCCCGGGGGCGCTGCACCGCGCCAACGGCGGTTTCCTGGTGCTGGAGGCGGAGAAGCTGCTGAGCGAGCCCTTCGTCTGGGACGCGCTCAAGCGCGCACTGCATTCGCGCCAGCTGAAGATGGAGTCGCCCCTGGCCGAGCTGGGGCGCCTGGCCACCGTGACCCTGACGCCGCAGGTGATTCCGTTGCAGCTGAAGGTGGTGATCATCGGTTCGCGCCAGCTGTATTACACGCTGCAGGACCTGGATCCGGACTTCCAGGAGATGTTCCGCGTGCTGGTGGACTTCGACGAGGAGATCCCGCTGTCGGAAGAGACCCTCGAACAGTTCGCCCAGTTGCTCAAGACCCGCACTTCGGAAGAGGGCATGGCGCCGCTCTCCGCTGCTGCCGTGGCGCGCCTGGCCACCTATAGTGCGCGCCTGGCGGAAAACCAGAAGCGCCTCTCGGCGAAGATCGGCGATCTGTTCCAGCTGCTCAGCGAGGCGGATTTCGTGCGCCAGCTGGCCGGCGAGAAGGTGACCGACGCCGAGCACATCGAGCGTGCGCTGAAATCCAAGGCCACGCGCACCGGCCGGGTGTCGGCCCGCATCCTCGACGACATGCTGGCGGGGATCATCCTCATCGACACCGACGGCGCAGCGGTGGGCAAGTGCAACGGCCTTACGGTGCTGGAGGTGGGCGACTCGGCGTTCGGCGTGCCGGCGCGGATTTCCGCCACCGTGTACCCGGGTGGCTCGGGCATCGTCGACATCGAGCGCGAGGTCAACCTCGGCCAGCCGATCCACTCCAAGGGCGTGATGATCCTCACTGGTTACCTGGGCAGCCGCTATGCCCAGGAATTCCCGCTGGAGATCTCGGCGAGCATCGCGCTGGAGCAGTCCTATGGCTACGTCGACGGCGACAGCGCCTCTCTGGGCGAGGTCTGCACCCTGATCTCCGCGCTGTCGCGCACGCCGCTCAAGCAGTGCTTCGCCATCACCGGTTCGATCAACCAGTTCGGCGAGGTGCAGGCGGTCGGTGGGGTCAACGAGAAGATCGAGGGCTTCTTCCGCCTCTGCGAAGCGCGCGGGTTGACCGGTGAGCAGGGGGTGATCATCCCGCAGGCCAACGTCGCCACGCTGATGCTGGACGAACGCGTGCTGCAGGCCGTGCGCAACGGCCAGTTCCATGTCTACGCGGTGCGTCAGGCCGATGAGGCGTTGAGCCTCCTGGTGGGCGAGGATGCCGGCAGCCCGGACGAGAAGGGCCGTTTCCCCAAGGGCAGCGTCAACGCCCGGGTGGTCGAGCGCCTGCGCGAGATCGCCGAGATGGGCATGGAGGAGGAAGAGAAGCCCGACGCCGCCAAGGAGGTGGCCGCCGCCCTGGAGAAGGCGCCGGCACCGGCCAAGCCGCCACGCAAGGGACCGAAGAAGGAGCCGGGCAAGAAGACCCCGCCCGGCGACAAGGTCCAGGGCCCGGCCTGACCAGGCGATGACCGGTCACGGCGCCGCGCGGGCGCTGTGGCTGGTCAGTCATTGAGCGGCGCAGAGCCGCTCAGCGCTGGCGCTGGTCCGACAGACTTTTCACCATGGCATCCACAGGCTTATCCACAGCCGGCGTGGATAAGATTTCCTCGCTTTCCCACGGCTCCTGTCAGGTGTAGGCTGGCCCAAGGTCTTCGCGAGGAACGTCGTCATGTCCCGCAACCTCTGCCTCACCCGTCAATGCCTGGGCATGGTCACCCGCATCGAGTGCGTGATTCTGCCGCTGGCCGGAGGGAATGGACTCTGGACACTTATCTGCGCTGCCGGGATTTCGGGCGCGCAGCCATCGGCGATCAAGGCGCAGGGCCCATTCCACGGGCCTTTCGTCGCGGAGTCGGTGCTCTCGGCGATTGCTTCCTGCCTGGCCGAGCTGGGCTACTGCGCATGCGAGGATCCGTTGATCTGGCGCCTCCATGTACAGGGTGAGCTACGTCGGCTCAACGGTGAGCGCCCTCGCAGCCTGGGCTCGTTCCTGTCCCGGCCGGAGACCTGAGCGGGCATTGGCCGAGCGGCTTTTGCGCAGCCTGCGGCGAGCCCCGGCGAACGCTGGGCAGCGCCATCCTTCCCAAGACAATTCACAGGGTTATCCACAGATCCTGGGGATATTTCGAGGCATTGCGCGCCTGTTTTTCTGTAGGAATGTGCTCGCTATACTCGCCGCCAGTTTTGACTCTGGATGCGAGGTTTCATGGAACGCTTATTGGAAAACTCGATGTATGCGGCGCGCTGGTTGCTGGCGCCCATCTACTTCGGCCTGTCCCTGGCGCTGCTGGCGCTGTCGCTGAAGTTCTTCCAGGAGGTCTATCACGTCCTTCCGCACGTCTTCGAGAAGACCGAGGCGGAGTTGATCCTGGTGCTCCTGTCGCTGATCGACATGTCGCTGGTGGGCGGCCTGCTGGTGATGGTGATGATCTCGGGCTACGAGAACTTCGTCTCCCAGCTGGACATAGACGAGGGCAAGGAGAAGCTCAGCTGGCTGGGCAAGATGGACTCCGGCTCGCTGAAGATGAAGGTGGCCGCGTCCATCGTGGCGATCTCCTCGATCCACCTGCTGCGGGTGTTCATGGATGCGCAGAACATCGATAACACCAAGATCATGTGGTACGTGGTCCTGCACATGACCTTCGTGATTTCGGCGTTCGCCATGGGTTACCTGGACAAGATGACCAAGCACGATCACTGATCGCCTCGCCGTTGCACCTGACCGCCCGTCAGCGTCCCGCTCGCGGGCGGTCGTGTTTCTGCCCGGCGGTTTTGATCCTGTACGGAAACTGTATTTAACTTTTCCCTGTACAGACCCCGCCGAGGTGAAGCCATGAACCTGCAGACACTTTCCAGCGAAGCCCGCGCCGGGCATGTGGATGGGCTCGACCTGATCTCCATGGAGGGGGGCATCTACCTGTTGCAGGCCCATATCGAGGGGCGTTGCCACACCCTGGACGATGGCCGTGGCCATGCGATGCAGCTGCGCTCGGTGGAGCACGCACGGGGGCTGCTGCATGAGTTGCCGCGCATGCCGTTCTACCTGGTGCACGCCTCGGTGCATGACGAGATGTGCGGCATCGCACCGGATGATCGCGGTGCGCTGCGGGTGCCGTTGTCGATGGGCGCCCGGCACTGACGGCGGGGGGATAGGGCCGGGAAGGGGGCTGTGCTAGTCTGGCCGGCCTTTTTTTCCGGAGCGGAGCCCCGGCCATGTCCGAACTCGAATTTTCCACCGATGAAACCCGTGTCAGCTACGGTATCGGCCGCCAACTGGGCGACCAGATCCGTGACAATCCCCCGCCCGGCGTGAGCATCGACGCTGTCGTCGCCGGCCTGCGCGATGCCTTCGCCGGCATCGAGAGCCGTGTCGACGGTGCCGCGTTGTCCGCCTCCTTCAAGGTCATCCGCGAGCGCATGCATGCCGAAGCCCAGGCCAAGGCCGATGCTGCCGCCGGCGAAGGTCGTGCCTACCTGGTGGAGAACGCCAAGCGCGAGGGCGTCACCCAGCTGCCGTCCGGCCTGCAGTACGAAGTGCTGGTCGCGGGGGAGGGTGCCAAGCCTTCCGCCGAAGACACCGTGCGCACCCATTACCACGGCACCCTGATCGACGGCACCGTGTTCGACAGCTCCTACAACCGTGGCGAGCCGGCCGAATTCCCGGTGGGCGGCGTGATCGCCGGCTGGGTCGAGGCCCTGCAGCTGATGAACGCCGGCAGCAAGTGGCGCCTGCACGTGCCCAGCGAGCTGGCCTATGGCGCCCAGGGCGTCGGCAGCATCCCGCCGCACAGCGTGCTGGTGTTCGACGTGGAGCTGCTGGAAATCCTCTGAGCCTTTCGGAGTGATCGCCGGGCGCGTCATCCCTGACGGCCCGGAAACCGGCGGAGGCGCCTCTGCCTCCGCTCGCACGGCTGGCGCCCCGGGGCGCTGGCCATGCGGACGACGCGTCCTGCGTCATCCGAACCCTTCAGTGCAGCTGGATCTCGTTGTGCGGACGCAGGGCCCGTGCATAGCAGAAGAGGAACAAGCTGCGCACCAGTTCCTTGAGTATCACCGGCTCGCTGGATGTCAGGCCGGCAAGGTCGAGGTCCCCCTGGTCACGCAACTCGTCGAGCGCGTCTTCTTCGAGGATGGCGCACACTTCGCCGGTTTCACGGTGGAGGATGCGCAGGTAGGGGTGCGGGCGATCCAGCCAGGCATCGATCAGGTAGGTCATGGCTCATCTCCTTGAAAAGCAGTGAGATGAGAATAATTCCTATTATCAAAATAACAAGAGGCAATCGCCGCCTTTCGTCGTCTGCTTGATCCAGGTCACGCCGTTGCGTGTCTGGAACCGGGGCAGGAGGCCGCTCCTGGCCTGCCTCGACGGGCGCGCAACGAAAAAGCCCGTCGCGAGGACGGGCTTCCGGATGCGGCGGGTGGATCAGTGCGTGCGGGCGACGGCGAAGCGGGTGAGCTCGATCAATGCGTCGCGGTATTCGTTGTCCGGCAGTACGTCCAGGCAGGCGATGGCGCGCTCGGCGTAGTCGCGGGCGAGGCGGGCGGTGTAGTCCAGCGCACCGGCGGCCTCCACGGCGGCGCGGACGCTTTCCAGGTCCTGGCTCCCGCCCTGCTGGATGGCCTGGCGGACCAGGGCGGCCTGCTCGGCGGTGCCGTCGCGCATGGTGGCGATGAGCGGGAGGGTGGGCTTGCCTTCGGCCAGGTCATCGCCGACGTTCTTGCCCAAGGTGGTGGCGTCACCGCGGTAGTCGAGCAGGTCGTCCACCAGCTGGAAGGCGATGCCCAGGCAGTCACCGAAGGTGCGCAGGGCCTCGACCTGCTCGGCCGGTGCCTGGGCCAGTTCGGCGGCGCTGTGGGTGGAGGCCTCGAAGAGCATCGCGGTCTTGCCGCGGATGACTTCCATATAGGTCTCTTCGGTGGTGCTGGCGTCGCGGATCTTCGACAGCTGCAGCACCTCACCCTCTGCGATCACGCGGGTAGCCTGGGAAATGATGCGCATCACCGGCATGGAGCCCAGCTCGACCATCATTTCGAAGGAGCGGGCATAGAGGAAGTCGCCGACCAGCACGCTCGGCGCGTTGCCCCACAGCGCGTTGGCGGTGGAGCGGCCGCGGCGCAGGCCGGAAGCGTCGACCACGTCGTCATGCAGCAGGGTGGAGGTGTGCAGGAATTCGATGGTGGCGGCGAGCAGGCGCAGTTGGTCGCCACCGAAACCCAAGGCGTTGCCGCTGAGCAGGACCAGGAGCGGACGCAGGCGCTTGCCGCCGGCGGAGACGATGTAGTCGCCGATCTTTTCCACCAGGGGAACGCGGGAGGTGAGTTGCCGACGGATGATGTCGTCGACGGCGGTAAAATCGTCCGCCACCACGCGGTAGAAGGCCTGGGGTTGCATCAGCGAGGGGTGCTCCTTTGAGGTTGCGCGGCATGCTAGGGGGCAGGGTGGGGGCTGTCAAGGCAAGCGCCGACGGTGCTTGCGCGGCAATCACGGCTTGCGTACAATCGCGGCCCCTGAACTTCCTTGGGCATTTTCCTGCCTTACGCAATTGCACGGGTTCCAGTTCCGGCCCCATGCAGCCATGCCGACCCCTTCTTCTTCCTATAAAGCGTCGGGTGAGCAGGTTTAACGGAGAAAATCCATGTACGCAGTTATCGTTACCGGCGGCAAGCAATACAAAGTCGCTGAAGGTGAATTCCTGAAGATCGAAAAACTCGAGATCGCCACCGGCGAATCCGTGACCTTCGATCGCGTTCTGCTGATCGGCAATGGCGACGACGTGAAAATCGGCGCTCCGGTCGTTGATGGCGCCAAAGTAGTCGCTGAAGTGGTCGCTCAAGGCCGTCACGACAAAGTGCGCATCATCAAGTTCCGCCGTCGTAAGCACCACATGAAGCGCCAGGGCCACCGCCAGTGGTTCACTGAAATCAAGATCACCGGCATCCAGGCCTAATTTCCTTTTTTGGAGGATTTGACTCATGGCACACAAAAAAGCTGGCGGTTCTACCCGCAACGGCCGCGACTCAGAAAGTAAACGCCTTGGCGTGAAACTGTACGGCGGCCAGGCTATCAAGGCCGGCAACATCATCGTGCGTCAGCGCGGTACCAAGTTCCACGCCGGTTACGGCGTTGGCCTGGGCAAGGACCACACCCTGTTCGCGAAAGTGGATGGCGTGGTCAAGTTCGAGGTCAAAGGCGCTTTCGGTCGCAAGTACGTGAGCGTCGTCGCGGCCTGATCGCGATCTCGCTGCAAAAGCCCTGTCTTGCGACGGGGCTTTTTTGTTTCTGATAGATGGAAACTCCGATTTGCGCGGGCTTCCCTGTATCCTTGTGTTCTTTTTTCTTTCAACCCGTCCCGCGTGGCGGGAGGCGTCCTGATGAAATTCGTCGATGAAGTATCGATCTTTGTAAAAGCGGGTGATGGTGGCAACGGCCTGATGAGTTTCCGTCGTGAGAAATTCATCGAGAAGGGTGGCCCCAATGGTGGTGACGGCGGTGATGGCGGCTCCGTGTACATGGAAGCCGACCCGAACCTGAACACCCTGGTCGACTATCGCTATACCCGCCGTTTCGATGCTCAGCGTGGCCAGAACGGTGGCAGCAAGGATTGCACCGGGCACAAGGGTGAGGACCTGATTCTCCCCGTGCCGGTGGGAACCACCGTCATCGACGCCGGCACCCAGGAGATCATCGGTGACCTGACCAGGCCGGGTCAGCGCCTGATGGTTGCCCAGGGTGGGTGGCACGGCCTGGGCAACGCCCGTTTCAAATCCAGTACCAACCGCGCGCCGCGCCAGACCACCAATGGCAAGCCGGGCGAGTCCCGCGATCTCAAGCTGGAGCTGAAGGTGCTGGCCGACGTCGGCCTGCTGGGCCTGCCGAATGCCGGCAAGAGCACGTTCATCCGATCGGTCTCCGCCGCCAAGCCGAAAGTCGCCGACTACCCCTTCACCACGCTGGTGCCGAACCTGGGCGTGGTCAGTGTCGGTCGCTACAAGAGCTTCGTCGTGGCCGACATCCCCGGCCTGATCGAGGGGGCTGCGGAAGGTGCCGGCCTGGGTATCCGTTTCCTCAAGCACCTGGCGCGGACCCGCCTGCTGCTGCACATCGTCGACATGGCGCCGCTGGACGAGAGTGATCCGGCCGAGGCGGCCGCCACCATCATCGAGGAGCTGGGGCGCTTCAGTCCGGCGCTCACCGAGCGTGATCGCTGGCTGGTGCTGAACAAGGCCGACCAGTTGCTCGACGAGGATCGCGAGGCGCGCATGAAGGCGGTGATCGAGCGCCTGGGTTGGGAAGGGCCTGTCTACGTGATCTCCGCGCTGGAGCGCGAGGGCACCGAGGCGCTGTCCCAGGACATCATGCGCTACCTCGACGAGCGCGCCCTGCGCATCAGCGAGGAGCCGGCCTATGCCGAGGAGCTCGCGGAGCTCGACCAGCGTATCGAGGACGAGGCGCGTGCCCGTCTGCAGGCGCTGGACGATCAGCGGGCCCTGCGCCGTGCCGGGCTGAAGAGCGCCGGTGCGCAGGATGACGACGATGACTTCGAGGATGACGAAGACGACGGCGACGGCCCGGAAATCTTCTACGTTCCCTGACAAGTGCGCCGCTCGGCGCAGATGATCGCCATAGGCTGTGCGCCATGGGCCGCACGGCTTTCTAGCTAAGGTTGGAAGATATGCGGGACAAGGTGACGGGCGCGCAGCGCTGGGTGGTGAAGATCGGCAGCGCCTTGCTGACGGCGGATGGTCGCGGCCTGGATCGCGACGCCATGGCGGTCTGGGTCGAGCAGATGGTCGCCCTGCGCAATGCGGGGGTCGAGCTGGTGCTGGTGTCTTCCGGTGCCGTGGCGGCGGGCATGAGTCGCCTGGGCTGGAATGCCCGGCCGAAGGCCATGCATGAACTGCAGGCTGCGGCTGCGGTGGGGCAGATGGGGTTGGTGCAGGCCTGGGAGTCGAGCTTCGGCGAGCATGGCCGGCATACCGCGCAGATCCTCCTGACCCATGACGATCTCTCCGATCGCAAGCGTTACCTCAATGCGCGCAGCACGCTACGCACCCTGGTCGAGCTCGGCACCATCCCGGTGATCAACGAGAACGACACGGTGGTGACCGACGAGATCCGCTTCGGCGACAACGACACCCTGGCGGCCCTGGTGGCCAACCTGGTCGAGGCCGACCTGCTGGTGATCCTCACCGATCGCGACGGCATGTTCGATGCCGACCCGCGCCACAATCCCGATGCGCAACTGATATTCGAAGCCCGTGCGGATGATCCGAGCCTGGATGCGGTCGCTGGCGGCACTGGCGGTGCTCTGGGTCGTGGCGGCATGCAGACCAAGCTGCGTGCGGCACGCCTGGCTGCGCGTTCGGGTGCGCACACGGTGATCGTCGGCGGGCGTATCGAGCGCGTGCTGGACCGCCTCAAGGCTGGCGAGCGCCTGGGTACGCTGCTGGCGCCGGAGCGCGGCATGCTGGCAGCGCGCAAGCAGTGGCTGGCCGGTCATCTGCAGACCCGTGGCACCCTGGTGCTGGATGCGGGTGCGGTCAAGGCGCTGCGTGACGATCGCAAGAGCCTGCTGCCGGTCGGCGTGAAGGCGGTGCAGGGCAGTTTCCGTCGTGGCGAGATGGTGGTCTGTGTCGGCCCGGATGGGCGTGAAGTCGCCCGTGGGCTGGTCAACTACAGCGCTCTGGAAGCGCAGAAGATCATCGGGCAGTCCTCCGAACAGGTGGAGAAGCTGCTCGGCTACGTCGACGAACCCGAGCTGGTGCATCGGGATAACCTGGTTCTGGTCTGAAGGAGCGTTCCAATGCGCATGATCAAGGGGTGGGTGGCGTTGGCTCTGTGCGCGCCTCTGCTGGCCTCTGCCGAGGAGATCGGCTCGGTTTCCACCGTGTTCAAGTGGGTGGGGCCGAACGACAAGATCGTCGTCGAGGCTTTCGATGACCCCAAGGTGGAGGGCGTGACCTGCTACCTGTCCCGGGCCAAGACCGGCGGCGTCAAGGGTGGGCTCGGGCTGGCCGAGGATCGTGCCGAGGCGTCCATCGCCTGCCGTCAGGTGGGTGCCATCCATTTCAAGGGTGAGCTGAAGGATGGCGAGGAGGTGTTCAAGGAGCGCACCTCGCTGGTGTTCAAGACCATGCAGGTGGTGCGTTTCTTCGATCAGAAGCGCAACACGCTGGTGTACCTGGTGTACAGCGATCGAGTGATCGAAGGCAGCCCACAGAACGCGGTCACGGCGATCCCGATCCTGCCCTGGGAGAAGTGAGCCCTGGCGAGCATCGAAGCCCGGTTCGCCGGGCTTTTTTGTGCCTGTCGATTGATGTGGCTTTTCGCAGGCAATAAAAAACCGGCCCTTGGGGCCGGTCTTTCATCAAAAGCAAAGCTTAGGCAGCAGCCTGGCCGAGCGCCTTGATGTGGGCGTTCAGGCGGCTCTTGTGACGAGCGGCTTTGTTCTTGTGGATGATGCCCTTGTCGGCCATGCGGTCGATTACCGGAACGGCCAGGGTGTAGGCGTTCTGGGCCTTGGGCAGGTCCTTGGCATCGAGCGCCTTGACGACGTTCTTGATGTAGGTGCGGACCATGGAGCGCAGGCTGGCGTTATGGCTACGACGCTTCTCAGCCTGTTTTGCGCGTTTTTTGGCAGAAGGTGTATTGGCCACCGTCAAGCTCCTCGAAAACTGGGGGGATACAAACAAATAAGGCCGCGAATCATGCCGATGCGATGAATCAATGTCAAGGGCAGGCGTGGCTTCCCTGCAAAGGGGCGACGAGCGTACCTCATACCGGAGCTCGGCGTGATTTATTTTCGTGCCGGCTCTACACTCGCCGCCTTCGAAAGCAGGGCGCTTTCGGCCCGGCGGCAGCGTTCCCGCCTGGCGGGACTTCCAACGAGCACAAGCCTCCGACCTCCATGAATCTGCTCAAATCGCTGGCCGCCGTCAGTTCCATCACCCTGCTTTCTCGGGTTCTCGGCTTCGTCCGCGACACCATCGTGGCGCGCATCTTCGGCGCCGGCGTGGCCACCGACGCCTTCTTCGTGGCCTTCAAGCTGCCCAACCTGCTGCGGCGGATCTTTGCCGAGGGCGCGTTCTCCCAGGCCTTCGTGCCGATCCTGGCCGAGTACAAGACCCAGCAGGGGGAGGAGGCGACCCGTACCTTCCTGGCCTACGTATCGGGCCTGCTGACGCTGGTGCTGGCGGTGGTCACGGCCCTGGGTGTGCTCGCCGCGCCCTGGGTGATCTGGGCCACGGCGCCGGGCTTCGCCGATACGCCGGAGAAATTCGAGCTGACCACCTCGCTGCTGCGGGTGACCTTCCCCTATATCTTCCTCATTTCCCTGTCCTCCCTCGCCGGGGCTGTACTCAACACCTGGAACCGCTTCGCCGTGCCGGCCTTCGTGCCGACCCTGCTTAACGTGGCGATGATCGTCTTCGCCCTGTTCCTGACTCCTTACTTCGACCCGCCGGTGATGGCCCTGGGCTGGGCGACGCTGGCGGGGGGCCTGGCCCAGCTGCTCTACCAGCTGCCGCACCTGAAACGCATCGGCATGCTCGTGCTGCCGCGCCTGAATCTGCGCGACAGCGGCGTCTGGCGGGTGCTGAAGCAGATGGGGCCGGCGATCTTCGGCGTCTCCGTCAGCCAGATCTCGCTGATCATCAACACCATTTTCGCGTCGTTCCTGGCCGCCGGTTCGGTGTCCTGGATGTACTACGCCGACCGCCTGATGGAGCTGCCGTCCGGGGTGCTCGGCGTCGCCCTGGGCACCATCCTCCTGCCGTCGCTCGCCAAGACCTACGCCAGCGACGACCGCCAGGCCTATTCGCAACTGTTGGACTGGGGGCTGCGCCTGTGCTTCCTGCTGGTGCTGCCCTGTGCGCTGGCGCTGGCGCTGATCGCCGAGCCCCTGACGGTCTCGCTGTTCCAGTACGGCAAGTTCGGTGCCCATGACGCCGAGATGACCCAGCGCGCGCTGATCGCCTATTCGGCGGGGCTGCTCGGGATCATCCTGGTCAAGGTGCTGGCGCCGGGTTTCTATGCGCGGCAGAACCTGCGCACGCCGGTGCGTATTGCGCTGTTCACCCTGGTCGCGACCCAGGCGATGAACCTCGTCTTCATCGGCCCGCTGCAGCATGCTGGCCTGGCGCTGGCCATCGGCCTGGCGGCGTGCCTCAATGCCGCGCTGCTGTATTGGCAGTTGCGTCGGCAGAAACTGTTCGAGCCGCAGCCCGGCTGGCCGATGTTCCTCGCCAAGCTGCTGCTGGCGGTCGCGGTGATGACCGCGGTTCTCGTCGGGGGCATGTGGCTGCTGCCTGCCTGGGACCAGGGCGACATGCTGTTGCGCCTGCTGCGTCTCGGGGCGCTGGTCACCGCCGGCGCCCTCGGCTATTTCGCCACCCTGGCCTTGCTCGGCTTCCGCCTGCGTCACTTCGCCCGGCGCGCGCTCTGAGCCTGCCCGGGCACCCGGAAGGCTCTCGTCACGGCCCGCCTGCGACACGTCAGCGACGCCTGTTGTCTGGTCGCGGGTGTGCGTATAATCGGCCACTTTGTGAACAAGACGTGTGCTATGCAGCTGGTCCGAGGCCTCCACAACCTGCGGCCCCAACTTGGGGGCTGCGTTGCCACTATCGGCAATTTCGACGGCGTACACCGTGGCCATCAGGCCATTCTCAAACGCCTGCGCGAGCGCGCAGGCGAGTTGGGCGTACCCAGCTGCGTGGTGATCTTCGAGCCGCAGCCCCGTGAATTCTTCGGCCCGGACACGGCGCCGGTGCGCCTGACCCGGCTGCGCGACAAGCTCGAGCTGCTGGCAGCCGAGGGCGTCGACCGGGTGCTCTGCCTGGCCTTCAATCGCCGCCTGCGCGAGCTCAGCGCCGCCGAGTTCGTGCACGCCGTGCTGGTCGAGGGGCTTGGGGTCAAGCATCTGGAGATCGGTGATGACTTCCGCTTCGGCTGCGATCGCGCCGGTGACTTCGCCTTCCTGCAGATGGCCGGTGCGGCCGAGGGCTTCAGTGTCGAAGCGGCAGCCACCGTCGAGCTGGATGGTGTGCGGGTGAGCAGCACGCGGGTGCGCCAGGCCCTGGCCGCCGCCGACTTCCCGCTGGCCGAGCGCCTCCTTGGTCGGCCCTTCTCCATCACCGGCCGGGTGCTGCACGGGCAGAAGCTGGCGCGCCAGCTGGGCACGCCCACGGCCAACGTGCAGCTCAAGCGTCGGCGTGTTCCCCTTTCGGGGGTCTTCCTGGTCAGCGTCGAACTGGATGGCGCGCGTCGTCCCGGCGTTGCCAACATCGGCGTGCGTCCCACCGTGAAGGGGGATGGCAAGGCCCACCTGGAAGTGCACCTGCTGGATTATTCCGCCGACCTGTATGACCGGCGCATCAGCGTGACCTTCCACCACAAGCTGCGTGAAGAGCAGCGTTTCGCTTCCCTGGAGGCGCTGAAGTCGGCGATCGACGCGGACGTCGCCGCCGCCCGTGCCTACTGGCAGGGCATCCCCATTCAATGATGAGCCTGGACTGACATGACCGATTACAAAGCGACCCTCAACCTGCCGGAAACGGCATTTCCGATGAAGGCCGGTCTTCCCCAGCGTGAGCCGGAGACCCTGCAGCGCTGGGACTCCATCGGGCTCTACCAGAAGCTGCGCCAGATCGGTGAGGGTCGTCCGAAGTTCGTCCTGCACGACGGCCCGCCCTACGCCAACGGCAGCATCCACATCGGTCACGCGGTCAACAAGATCCTCAAGGACATCATCGTCCGTTCCAAGACCCTGGCCGGCTTCGACGCCCCCTACGTGCCGGGCTGGGATTGCCACGGCCTGCCGATCGAACACAAGGTCGAGACCACCCATGGCAAGAACCTGCCTGCCGACAAGACCCGCGAGCTGTGCCGCGCCTACGCCGCCGAGCAGATCGAGGGGCAGAAGGCCGACTTCATCCGCCTGGGCGTGCTGGGCGAGTGGGACAACCCCTACAAGACCATGGCCTTCGCCAACGAGGCCGGCGAGATCCGCGCGCTGGCCGAGATGGTCAAGCAGGGCTTCGTGTTCAAGGGCCTGAAGCCGGTCAACTGGTGCTTCGATTGCGGCTCCGCCCTGGCTGAGGCCGAGGTCGAGTACCAGGACAAGAAGTCCGATGCCATCGACGTCGCCTTCCTCGTCGAGGATGCCGACAAGCTCGCCGCCGCCTTCGGCCTGTCGAGCCTGGCCAAGCCGGCCGCCATCGTCATCTGGACCACCACCCCCTGGACCATCCCCGCCAACCAGGCGCTGAACGTCCACCCCGAGTTCACCTACGCCCTGGTCGACACCGGGTCGCGCCTGCTGCTGCTGGCCGAGGAGCTGGTGGAATCCTGCCTGGCGCGCTTCGGCCTCGAAGGCCAGGTCATCGCCACCGCCAAGGGCGAGGCGCTGGAGCACATCCGCTTCCGCCATCCGTTCTATGAGCGCCTCTCGCCCGTCTACCTGGCCGAGTACGTCGAGCTGGGCGCCGGCACGGGCGTCGTTCACTCCGCGCCGGCCTATGGCGAGGATGACTTCCGCTCCTGCAAGCACTACGGCATGAGCAACGACGATATCCTCAGCCCGGTGCAGAGCAATGGCGTCTATGTCCAGGACCTGCCGTTCTTCGGCGGCCAGTTCATCTGGAAGGCCAACCCGGCCATCGTCGCCAAGCTGGAAGAAGTGGGCGCGCTGCTCAAGCACGAAAGCATCAACCACAGCTACATGCACTGCTGGCGTCACAAGACCCCGCTGATCTACCGCGCCACCGCGCAGTGGTTCGTCGGCATGGACAAGCAGCCCAACGAAGGTGCCACCTTGCGCGAGCGCGCACTGGCCGGCATCCAGCAGACCGAGTTCATTCCCGCGTGGGGCCAGGCGCGCCTGCACAACATGATCGCCGGTCGCCCGGACTGGTGCATCTCGCGCCAGCGCAACTGGGGCGTGCCGATCCCGTTCTTCCTGCACAAGGCCACGGGCGAGTTGCACCCGCGCACCGTCGAGCTCATGGAAGAGGTGGCCAAGCGTGTCGAGCAGGAGGGCATCGAGGCCTGGTTCAGGCTGGACGCCGCCGAGCTGCTGGGCGACGAGGCTTCGCAATACGACAAGATCAGCGACACCCTGGACGTGTGGTTCGACTCCGGCACCACCCACTGGCACGTGCTGCGCGGCTCCCATGCGGAGCTGGCCCACACCAGCGGTCCGGCTGCCGACCTGTACCTGGAGGGTTCCGACCAGCATCGCGGCTGGTTCCACTCGTCCCTGCTCACCGGTTGCGCCATCGACGGCCATGCGCCTTATCGCCAGTTGCTGACCCACGGCTTCACCGTCGACGAGTCCGGCCGCAAGATGTCCAAGTCCCTGGGCAACACCGTGGTGCCGCAGACCGTGATCGACACCCTGGGCGCCGACATCCTGCGCCTGTGGGTCGCGTCCACCGACTATTCCGGCGAGATCGCCGTGTCCCAGCAGATCCTGCAGCGCAGCGCCGATGCCTATCGCCGCATCCGCAATACCACGCGCTTCATGCTCTCCAACCTCACCGGCTTCGACCCGGCGCAGCACCTGGTACCGGTGGAAGACATGCTGGCGCTTGACCGCTGGGCCGTCGACCGCACCCTGCAGTTGCAGCGCGAGCTGGAAGAGGCCTACGGCGAGTACCGCTTCTGGAATGTTTATTCCCGCGTACACAATTTCTGCGTGCAGGAACTGGGCGGCTTCTACCTCGACATCATCAAGGACCGCCAGTACACCACCCAGGCCGACAGCCTGGCGCGTCGCTCCTGCCAGTCCGCGCTGTTCCACATCGTCGAGGCGCTGGTGCGCTGGATCGCCCCGATCCTGGCCTTCACGGCCGAGGAAATCTGGCAGTTCATGCCGGGCGAGCGCGACGAGTCGGTGATGCTCAACACCTGGTACCAGGGCCTGAGCGAGCTGCCGGAAGGTTTCGAGATGAGCAACGCCTTCTGGGAAGACGTGGTCGCGGTCAAGGCATCGGTGAACAAGGAGCTGGAGAACCTGCGTACCGCCAAGGCCATCGGCGGCAGCCTGCAGGCCGAGGTCACCGTCTTCGCCGAGGAGTCCCTGGCTGCCAAGCTGGCCAAGCTGGGCAATGAGCTGCGCTTCGTGCTGATCACCTCCACCGCCGACGTGCAGCCGCTGGCGGCCGCGCCGGCCGATGCGGTGGAAACCGAAGTGCCGGGCCTGAAGCTGAAGATCCTCAAGTCCGTCCACGCCAAGTGCGGCCGTTGCTGGCACCACCGTGCCGATGTCGGCGTGAACGCCGCGCACCCCGAGCTGTGCGGCCGTTGCGTCGAGAACATCGAAGGCGCCGGCGAGGTCCGTCACTATGCCTGAGGCCCGTTTTGGCCGTCTCGGCTGGTTGCTGCTGAGCGTGCTGGTGTTCCTGCTGGACCAGGCGTCCAAATGGGTGGTGCTGGAGTCGATCCCGTTCCGTGAGCGGATCACCGTCATCCCCGGCTGGTTCGACTGGATCCACGTCTACAACACCGGCGCCGCCTTCAGTTTCCTCGCCGACAGCTCCGGCTGGCAGCGCTGGTTCTTCGCCCTGATCGCCCTGGTGGTCAGCGGCGTGCTGGTGGTCTGGCTCAAGCGCCTGAAGGCCGACGAAACCTGGCTGGCCATCGCGCTGGCCATGGTGCTCGGCGGCGCACTGGGCAACCTCTACGACCGCGTAGTGCTCGGCCACGTGGTCGATTTCATCCTGGTGCATTGGCAGGATCGCTGGTACTTCCCGGCGTTCAACCTGGCCGACAGCGCCATCACCCTGGGCGCCATCATGCTGGCGCTGGATATGTTCAAGTCGAAGAAGTCCGGAGAACCCGCTCATGACTGAGTCTCTCGCCAGCGTCTCGCGTATCGGCCCGGACACGGAAGTCACCCTGCATTTCGCCATCCGGCTGGAGAACGATGATGTCGTCGACAGCACCTTCGGCAAGCAACCGGCTACCTTCAAGGTCGGCGATGGCAACCTGCTGCCCGGTTTCGAGGGCGCCCTGTTCGGCCTCAAGGCCGGTGACAGGCGCGTGCTGCCGATCGAGCCGGAGCAGGGCTTCGGCCAGCCCAACTCGCAGAACGTGCAGGTGATGCCGCGAAGCCAGTTCCAGGACATGGAGCTTTCCGAGGGCCTGCTGATCATCTTCAACGACGCTGCCAACACCGAGTTGCCTGGCGTGGTGAAGAGCTTCGACGACAGCCACGTGACCATCGACTTCAACCACCCGCTGTCCGGCAAGTCGCTGCGCTTCGAGGTGGAGATCCTGGCGGTCAAGCCGGCCTGATTTCATCTCCCGCAGGGGAGGGCGGCCGCAAGGCCCAGAGGTAGACAGCATGCAAATCAAACTCGCCAACCCCCGCGGCTTCTGTGCCGGCGTCGATCGCGCCATCGAGATCGTCAACCGCGCGCTGGAAGTCTTCGGTCCGCCGATCTACGTGCGCCACGAGGTCGTGCACAACAAGTTCGTGGTCGAGGACCTGCGCGCCCGTGGCGCCGTCTTCGTCGAGGAACTGGACCAGGTGCCGGACAACGTCATCGTCATCTTCAGTGCCCACGGTGTTTCCCAGGCCGTGCGCCAGGAAGCCGACCGCCGTGGCCTGAAGGTCTTCGACGCCACTTGCCCGCTGGTGACCAAGGTGCACATGGAAGTCGCGCGCTACAGCCGCGACGGCCGCGAGTGCGTGCTCATCGGCCATGCCGGGCACCCGGAGGTGGAAGGCACCATGGGCCAGTACGACGCCAGCAATGGCGGCGCCATCTACCTGGTGGAGAACGAGGCCGATGTCGAGAGCCTGGTGGTGCGCAACCCCGAGGCGCTGTCCTTCGTCACCCAGACCACCCTGTCCATGGACGACACCAGCCGTGTCATCGACGCCCTGCGCAGCAAGTTCCCCAGCATTGGCGGCCCACGCAAGGACGACATCTGCTACGCCACGCAGAATCGCCAGGACGCGGTCAAGCAGCTCGCCGACGAGAGCGACGTGGTCCTGGTGGTCGGCAGCCCCAACAGCTCCAACTCCAACCGCCTGCGCGAACTCGCCGAGCGCATCGGCACCCCGGCCTACCTCATCGACGGTGCCGAGGACATGCAGCAAGCGTGGTTCGAAGGCGTCGCTCGCATCGGCATCACCGCCGGCGCCTCGGCACCGGAAGTGCTGGTGCAGGGGGTGATCGAACAACTCCGCGCCTGGGGCGCTGAGGTCGCGGTCGAGCTGGATGGCCGGCCGGAGAATGTGACGTTCTCGATGCCGAAGGAGCTGCGGGTCGTCGAGATCAAGTAGCTTCTGACACTCAAGAAAAAGCCCGGCTAATGCCGGGCTTTTTTATCGGAGCTGCGCTACCAGCAGTTGGCAGTCGCGGCCCCTTTGTTTCCACGGCTATCCAGGGTCAGGTTTCCACAGGAATCCGAAGTTTGGGCTCCCTGGCGGGTGGCTGTGAGAATCACGCATTTGTCGATGGTGGTGCCGGTGCAGGCTGCTGCGTTGATGCTGTAGCGAGCATTCTCCGAGATGACCGCACCATTCGCCGCGATGGCATTGCCTGCGGCGTTGCGATAAGCAAGCCCTCCCGTGCCCAGGTTGTCGGTGTAGGTCTGGTTCTGCGAGTAGTAGCGCTCCTGGGCCTGCATGATCTGCATCAGCCAGGCCTGGCCATCGCTGCGCCCCGTGCGCATCACGTAGTTCTGGTAGCTGGGGTAGGCAATCCCGGCAATGATGCCGATGATCGCCACGACTAGCAGCAATTCGATCAGGGTGAACCCCTTCTGCTTGAGCATCAGTTCTCTCTCCAGTAGAGGTCGCGTATCGCTTTGTTGGTTTCGCATATCTGAGCGCCATCCATGCACGCTGTGTCAGGCGGTGTGCAGCCTTCGGCACCGCAGAGCAAGCCTACACGATTGTCGTCGCGCAGGATCGTCGCCGGCTTGGGGGGAATGCCGCCGTGGGCCAGGTCGAAGCTGCGTACCGGTGTTTTGGTACCACTCACCGTCTGCGCGAACACCGCGCTGGCGTCGATCAGGTTCAGCGCGTAGAAACGGCCACGGCCTACGTCCGGACCACAGGTGGTCGTTTGCTGGCCGCTGGGGCGGAACGTGGTGAAGAGCACGGACCCCGCAAAGCTGGTCGAACTGGACAGGACTTTCTCGCCCGAGGGGAATCGGATGAACCAGCCGCTGCTGTTCGCCAACAGGGTCGGGTTGGGCGTGTAGCTGTCACCCGGGGTCAGTTGCGCATACAGCGTGTTGATTTCCTGGCGCTTGGTCGGGATACCGGCAACGGCTGCAGCCTGGGCCTTGCTGATCAAGTAGTTGTAAGCGTCGAACTGGGTGAGTGGTGGCGTTGGATCCTGCGCCGTGGCCTCTGCGAGTTGGGTTGCGTTCAGCAGGTTGCTGCTGGCGCTGTAGGCCTGGTTGGCCAGTGCTTGCAACTCGGATTGCAGGGTCGATGCCTGGCCCGCCAGGGTCAGGCGTTCGCCCTCGAGGCTGGTCAGGAGGTTGGCCTGGGTCACGAGCGGGGAGCTGATAGCCTCGAGATTGGTCTGGTTCTGGGTTTCGGTACGAGCGATCAGATCACCGTTGGTGGTGCCGGCAGGAGTCGCCGGGAGCCCACTGGGCAGGAGGCTCGTGAGCGATGCTTTGGCTGCGTCGAGCTGTGTCAGCTTGCTTGCGGCATCGCTATCTCCTGCAGGAGTACCCAGGTTGTAGGCGGCAATGATCTGAGCCTGCAGTGCTGCGATCTGGGTGATCTTGTCGTTGATGCCGTTCAGGTTGGTCAGCAGGGTCTGGCGAGTCTGATAGGCGGCCGAAGATTCGTAGGCCTCCGTCAGGGTACTCAGGTCGCTTTCCTGGGCACTGGCGTCGCCCCCTGCTGCCTTGGTTGCCGTGATCTGGTTCTGTTTGGCGATGATGGCTGCATATCGGCTGGATAGGTCGCTGTCGTTCAGTGCAGCGGTGATCCTGGCCTGAAGCGCGCCGACATCCGTTCCCTGTGCGTTGTCCAGTTCCGCAGCCTTGAAGCTGCTGGCCGCGCCGGTCGTCGGGGTTTGTGCGTTGAGTTGTACCAGGGCGCTCTGAGCCGATACCACCAGGCTGTGGGACTGCGTACGGCTGTCGGTTTCAGACGCATGATCCTTCACATAGGGATCGTTCCGCAGGATGGTGTCGATCGCGCTCTGCTTCTGGTTGATCGTCGTATTGGTTTCCACCAGGGTGTTGAGCTTGGCCGTATAGCCGATGCTGGTCTGGTAGGCGGTCAATGCATTGCGCGCGTTGGTTTCCGCTGCCGTGAGTGCGTCGATCTCCGCACGCTTGGTGTTTATCTGGTCCTGGATGTCTTGGGCTTGCGCACTGGTCAGGTTGACGCTGCTCACATCGACCAGGTTGCTTTCGGTGATCGACGCGGTGCAGTTGGTGGTGACCGTCGCGGAGCAGTAAGTGGGGGCCGAGTATACGTTCTTGTCCCGGATGACATAGAAGCGGTCCAGCGCGGCTTCGCTCAGCGGGTGGCCGCGATAACCGGAGCCGATGCTGATGGTGTAGTACGACTGGCCGCCACGCTCCTTGATCAGTGCAACGTCGGGTTGGTTGTAGAAGCGGCGGTTGTTTGTCGCGTCGGTGCCGCCGATGTTGGCGATACGGTTGCCGGTCGCGAAGTTGCTGGCGCTGGTGTTGCTCTGGTTGATATCGAAACGGAAGATCTGCCCGCGGGTATCCGAGGTGAAGATGGTATCGATGAGGCCATCGCCGCCCAGGTCGACCAGTGCCGGGTCTGCCGGCATGCTGTTGGTCATGCTGGAAAGCGTGAGGTTGGCGTCGGTATCGCCACTTGGGCCCGCCATCCACAGTTTTTGGCCCGTATTCGCGTTGACCACGTAGAGGGCGTTGCCATAGGAGTCGGTTTTTGGATTGTCCGGCGTCGCATCGTTATCCTGGTTGGTATCGTAGCCGCCGGTGAAAATCAGTACGTCGGTTACTGTGCCGTTCCACTTGACCTTGGCCACCTTGGGGGTCGACCAGGTCTGGCCAAGGCGTGAGAAACCGGTGCTGCCGCCTGAGCCGCCGCGAATGACCCAATTCAGCTTGGGCTGGATTGTTGCCGGATCGCCGGCAGTTGTCGGCGTCATATCCAGCGAATAGTAGTTGCGACCGCCACGCCCCATGCCCGCATACAGCGTGACGCCGCTGACGGCGCGAAGGTTGGTGGTGGTGTCGCGATTGCCGTAGGTCACCTTGAGGTCGAACTGGCCATCGATCCCGTACTTCTTGTTGATGCTCCCCTGGGGATCGTCGTAGTAGGACTTCAGGTTGCCTAGCAGTTCCTTGGGGATGAACGAAAAGAGTTCGTTGCCATTGGCGGGATTGATCGCGCCGATGAAGCCTTCGTTGGTGCCATAAAACAGCGCGAGCTTGTCCTGTGTCGTGCCAGCGGAGATACGCGCGATGTCTTCATCGCTGGTGTATGCAACGACCTTGGGGGCGTTGTGCAGTACGTCCGCGATCTGCGCGCGAATGCTGCTATCTGCTGGGTTGGTGCCGCGTGCCCAGGTGAGGAGGTTGCCTTTGTAGGCGTCGGTCATGCTCGCATCGCCCAGCATTGTCTTGGTCAAGGCTGTGTTGCTGTTGAGTAGCAGGTGAGCGGACCCGGTCAGGTTGACCGAAGTGCTACTGGCATTGGTGCGCGGCTCGAGGTTGCTGCCGGTATAGGTGTAGAGCTTGCGGTTGGCCGGGTCAGTCAAACGGCTGGCCGCACCTCCCAGGCCTGCGTTCTTGCCGTCCGCCGATGCGCTCCAGTAGCTCTGCGCGCTGTCAGCGAAGAAGCCGGTGCTGGAGTCGACGGCGTTGTTGCCGTTGGCATCGGTCACGACAAGATTGCCGCTGCTGTCAGAAGTGGCCTTGTATTTCTTGATGTTACCCAGCCAGCGCGCACCTTTGGCAGGGCGGAACAGCGCATAGTAAAGATCATTGCGATAGCCGAAGTTGCTATAGGCGCTCACCGAAACCGTTGGGGTCGTGAAGGTGGTGTTTTCGGCAAGAATGTCGACGATGATCGACTTCAACGAGGTCACGAGGCCCGATGTGTCATTGGTGGTGAAGAACTTGCCCTGGCCCAGGGCAGCAGTATCGCTGAGCAATCGAGTGTCGGCGATATTGCCGAAGCCGATGGTGTAAGTGGAAATGGTCTGTTTGCCAGTGACCGATGCCGGCCCGTTGTCGTTGTTGGCCAGCCATTCTGCCAGGCCTGGCATCCAGCACCCGGCATTGGCTTCGCCGTCGGTTGGATAGCCTCGGTTGCAGGAGGTGTAGTTGGTGTTCGCTGTTGCCGTACGGGTAAGGTCCCGTATTGCCGTGTTGCTGCTGCTATCGTCGTTTGGCAAACCGTCGGTCAGTACGATGATGTTGGATTTCTGGCAAGAGTTCTGGATCGGTGACAGGTAGCTGCCGCCCGAGTAGGACGTCGTTGCGCTGTTCCAGGGGTTGCGTGTGCTGGAGCCCTTGGCGTTTTCTATGACGCCGCGGGAGCTGTTGCCGTAAATCAAGGCGGCACCACGCATGTACTGGGCTGCCTCATGGTAGCTTTCGAGCAGCGGAGTGGAGCCACTGGCGTAATAGCTATTCAGTTGCGTTTTGAATGTGTTGGCCACAGTCGCAGCTTGCTGTACCGGCACATTGACGAAGCCGCCTTCGTTGTCGGAGCTGAAGCGGACCAAGCCGATATTTGAGTCGTTGGATAGAGCCAGCTCGTCGACGAGTTGGTTGACGACTTCCTTCACCACTTGAATGCGGGTGAGCTGGCCATTGTTCGCGCGGTTTGTCCTGGCCTCTGTGCTGGTGCACCAGTTGCGGGGTATGCCGTCAGCGGTCCTATCGAGGGGCGTCAGGGAGTTGCAGTTGGTACCGGGGACGCCGCTTTGCATGGATCCGGAAGTGTCGATTACGAAAAGAATATTGGGGCGTACACGCTGATCCGCTGGCAATTCGCGTGTGGTATAGATCTCGGTGTCATCCGCCATCGCCGTAGTAAGAGATAGAGCCAGATAGGTAAAGGCCGAGGCGCCTATGCTGAGTTGTCGCTTGATGCTCATGGTGGTACCTCGGACTTAATTCAGGAAAAGTTCGGTGACGACCGGTGGCGTGCCCGGCTCATAGAACACGGAGCCTTGCCAGTCGATTTTCATGCCCAATTGAGAAAAGCTGCTGGGCTCGCCTTGAAGGTAGAGGGCGGTCTGACTTGTCACTTGCATCTTTAGCGGCTCGCACCCGGTGCAGGGAGTGGCGAGGAGATATCCCGTGGCTCCTTCATCAGCCTTGTTGGTCAGGTTGAGGATGATGATGGCGCTTTCGACATACTTGGGAGGCGCTTCTTGGGTTTCATCTGCTGAAGTCGATGCAGCGAAAGTGGCTGCCAACAAGGCAACGGCGCTCAGCTTTGCGTACAGGTTCATATCTGGCCCCGAAGCTTATTTGAGGTTGAAGAAAACCAGGCCCTGGGTCTGGTCGGAATAGGCGCCGCTGGTACCGATGGTCGCGACGTTTCTCACTTCATACTGGCGGCAGGTGTAGTTACCGAAGGAATAGCCCTGGCCGAAACTGGCGCAATCCAGATCACCCATGCTGCGTAGCTTGGGCGTTTGAGGTATCGCGCTCGTGGCGGTCCGCGCCGTCAGGGTCTGCAGTTCACGAAGATTGGGGAAGCGCGCGATGATGGTCGCATTCGACTCGCCGTTGGGCGAGCTGGAGGGGCTGGTGACGGCGGTTGCCTCCATTGCGGACATCAAGGGTTGACGATTGGCTACGACGTTGAAGCGCAGGAGTTGCGCGCGGATTTCCGTCTGGCTTGCCTGGAAGGCCGTATTGCGGAACTGATTGCTGCTGGCCATGCGTTCATCGTTCGTTGCAAAGCGAACGGCCGTGATTCCGGCAGCGGTCAGTACCACCAGGAAAACCAGGGCCACTATTAGGGTGGCGCCGGCCTGGGAGGCGAGAGGGGAGACTGCTTTCATCGTCAGGCCTCAGTAGTTGTTCTTGAACTGGATGGTGGTGGTGAACACTTGCCGCGCCCGCCCATCGTTGAATGAGAGCGGAGCCGCATCCAGCAGGTAGAAGTTGCGCTGCGGCGGTGCCGGGTTCAGGACATCGACCGAGTTGGCTAGCAGGGCGATGCGAACGGCGATGACCTTGGTCCAGTTGGTTACACGGTCCGAGGACACGAATTGATTGACGCTCTTGGAGTCCCCGGCGCTATCCACACCGTACTGCACCTGCAGGGCATCAATGCCGTCGATGAGCCGCTGTTGCGGGCTGAGGACGGCGTTGGTCGTCCTGTTGAACGACTTGCAAGCCAATGATGGCAGCGGGTTATCGGCGTCTGCGGCGAGAATGAAATAGGTGTTGGTAACCAGGTTGTTATCGGGCACGGTAGCGCCGGTGCAGTCGCGTTTTACCCCTTCGATGATCGGGGGCTCGAACGTGAAACTGACGACGTCCGATGCGCTTGCACTACCGTTCAGAGCGCAAGGGTTATTACTGGAGTTACCGACGCCGCAGCCCTCTTTCTCGATGGGCAGGGGGCGATCCAGCGGGGCGCCTGGAGACAGGTAACCGCCCAGTCTGGCGCTCTGGCTGATGAACTCGAGCCCGAAGCGTCCATTCTCCTGAAGCTTGGACATGGCGTCGTTGGTGGCGAACGTCTGTTTGCTGGCGATGAATACCTGGATCACACCGAGCAGCAGGATCAGCCCAAGGGTCAGGCCGATCATCAGCTCGACCAGGCTCAGGCCAGCCTGGCGCTTGGATAGGTGATAGGAGGACTTGTTATTCATCGTTGCACCTGCACGCTTCCGGACAGGTTCTGTCCGCTGGAGTTCTTCTCTGCCTTGCTCTGCCAGTTCGCCGTGATCGTGAGCTGAGTGCCAGAGGCGACGACGGCCAGGGGAGGGGTGCCGCTCGCGGCGAGCGCCATGAAGTCTCGGCTGTTGTAACGGCCTTCTCGAGCCGTAGCGTTAGCCGTATAGGTGCTGTTACCGCTGTAGGGGCACTGCGCCTCCCAGCGGTCGAACGCTGCCATCTGTGCAGCCGTGCAGTTGGTTGCGTTGACCTTGGCACCACTGATGGGGTCGTAGTAGTCAGCACAGCGCTGGGCGGGCAGGTTGCTGCAATTTGGCGCTGAGGTGTAGTTGGCCAGCGAGGCTTCCGGGTTGGAACGGATGCGCTCCGCGAGCTCCTGTATCACCCAGGTGGCCTGGGTGCGCTGGCTGCTATCGCCTGAGCTTTGCAGTGCATTGAGCTGCAGGGCTGCGAAGCCGAGCAGGCCGACGGCGAAGATTACCAGAGCGATCAGCACCTCGATCAGTGAGGCACCCAGTTGCTGGCGGGTGGAATTAGCAATCTGCATCGCGATTGACCTTCTTGATGGAGGCTTTGCCCATGGCGTTCACGTAGACGCAGCGTGCAGTGGCGTCGTCGGCCTTGAGTTTGCTGGAGGTGACCTTGAATGCCTGGGCGCTGATGCCGGACAACAGGGTGCCGTCGCGGCGGAATGTCAGCCGGTTGGTGGCCTGGAGATAGGGCGCGTTGATCTGTACGTCGCTAGGTGATCCCTGGAAGCTGCGGATCACGGCAGAATCGCTGCAGTTGTTGATGGCGGTCGTGCCGACACACCAGCCATTGGTCCAGCCGTCTTCATTGTTCGCTGCTGGCAGAACGACCACATTGGCATTCAGCTTGGTGGCTTCCACGCGAGCGAATACCAGCGCGTTCATCAATTCGCTCGCCTGCCCCCCTACGCGTTGGCGGATGATGAAGCCCGTAAGGTTGGGGAGGGCGATGGCGGCCACTATCCCCAGGATGATGACGGTCACCATCAACTCGATCAAACTGAACCCGCGTGTACGTTCCATGAAAGCTCCCTCTGCTCAGCCTGTAAGCTAGCGAGCCGGGGATGCAAGCTCAAACATCCTGGGATGGTCGGCTATGAGTCGGGCACGAGCGGTATTCCTGGCCGACCATTCAGACTATTCTTCTGCCTCTTTAAGAAGTACACGGCCTTGGCGGTTAATGACGATTCGCCTGCTCGTGCCGAATGTCATTGATTTCATGAGAAATGTGCCGTTGCTCACGTAGGTCTGTCCTTGGGCGTTGAAGTGAAGCGCATGGCCACCGCCCATGCCTCGCCAGGTGAGTTCCAGCCCTTCCGGCAGCTCGAGAATCCGCATGAGGTCCTCCTCGCTACGCAACTCTCGCTTGCCTGCTTCGTCTTCGAAAATGCTCAGGGTGCCGCTCCAGTCCCTGGAGCATTGATTGCCGGCATCCAGTGGGCACAGGGTGGTGCGGACGTTATGCGCGAAAGCGTGGTGCCGAGCGAACTGGATGGAGTGGGCGAGTTCGCTGGCGAAGGAATACAGCTTGTGCTGGTGGTGCATGCGATTCAGTGTTGGCACGCCAAGGGTGAGCAAGGTGGCAGCGCTGGCCAGGCAGATGAGTTGTTCGAGCAGACTGAGTCCGTGGTGCTTGCGTACATCCATGTTTTTACTCTCCATTTCCCTGGAGCTTCTAAGAGGAGGCTGTGGTGTCTGTCCTGATCGTTGGTGGTGGGGCCATAGGGCTGTTGACTGCCCTTGAGCTCGCTGAACAAGAGAGCGTCGTGCTCATCGAGCGTCAGCGGGTCGGAACGGAGTCGTCCTGGGCGGGTGGTGGAATTGTATCGCCGCTTTATCCGTGGCGTTACAGCGATGCAGTGACGGCTCTGGCTCATTGGTCGCAGGATTTCTACCCGCCCCTGGGTCAGGCATTGCTGCGGCAAACCGGGATCGACCCCGAAGTCCATAGAACCGGTCTGTATTGGCTCGACCTCGAGGATGAAGCGCAAGCCCTGGCGTGGGCCGCAGGGCGCAAGCGTCCGATTTCCCGCGTCTCTATCGGCTCGGTCAAGGCAGCGGTTCCCCCACTGGCCGACGCTTATTCAACGGCCATCCACATGGCCGACGTCGCCAATGTCCGCAATCCGCGCCTTACCCGTGCGTTGCGCGAGGCCCTGCTTCAATTGCCCAATGTCACTCTCCGCGAAGATTGCGCCGTGGATGGTTTCATCCAGGAAGGCGGGCGTGTCGTCGGGGTTCGCACCTCGCAGGGAGAGGTCCGTGCGGATCGCGTGGTGCTCTGTGCCGGCGCCTGGAGTGGGGAGTTGCTGGCGACGCTCGGGCTCGATTTGCCCGTGGAGCCGGTGAAGGGACAGATGATCCTGTTCAAATGCGCCGAGGACTTCCTGCCGAGCATGGTACTGGCCAAGGGGCGCTATGCGATTCCGCGGCGCGACGGTCACATCCTGGTGGGCAGCACCCTGGAGCATGAAGGCTTCGACAAGACGCCGACCGAGGCCGCACTGGAAAGCCTGAGGGCGTCGGCCATCGAGATGCTGCCGGCGCTGGCGGAGGCCGAGGTGGTCGGCCATTGGGCCGGATTGCGGCCGGGGTCGCCCGACGGCATTCCCTTCATCGGGCCTGTGCCCGGTTTCGATGGGCTCTGGCTGAACTGCGGTCATTACCGCAATGGACTGGTGCTGGCGCCCGCGTCCTGCCGGCTGCTCACCGACCTGATGCTGGGGCGCGAGCCCATCGTCGACCCCGCGCCCTATGCCCCGGAAGCGCGCCTGAAACCGCAGGCCTGATGCCGCTGGGGATCAGTCGATCCCCAGTTTCTTCAGGCGGTAGCGCATCGAGCGGAAGGTCAGGCCCAGGCGCTGGGCTGCGGCGGTGCGGTTCCAGCGGGTTTCCTCCAGGGCCTGCATGATGAGCTTGCGCTCGATCTCTTCCAGGTAATCCTCGAGGTTGCTGACATGCGCCAGGTCGGCCTCGCCGCTTTCCGACGGTGCGGGCGCGTCGGCCAGGCGCAGGTCCTCCGGCTGGATCTGGTCGTTGTCGCACAGCGTGTAGGCCCGCTCGAGCATGTTTTCCAGCTCGCGGACGTTGCCGGGGAAGCGATAGCTCTTGAGCTTTTCCATGGCATCGCGGGTGATGCTGGCCGCAGCGCTGTCCGCAGCCAGGCGCTTGAGCATCACATCGGCCAGTTGCGGGATGTCCTCGCGGCGCTCGCGCAGCGGGGGGACGCTGAGTTCGATGACGTTCAGGCGGTAGTAGAGGTCCTGGCGGAAGCGCCCGGCCGCCACTTCGGCAGCCAGGTCCTTGTGGGTGGCGCTGAGAATGCGCACGTCCACCACCACTTCCTGCTGGCCGCCTATGGTGCGTATGGCCTTTTCCTGGATGGCACGCAGCAGTTTCACCTGCATGGGCAGGGGCAGGTCTGCCACTTCGTCCAGGAACAGGGTGCCGCCATGGGCTGCCTGGAACAGGCCGATCTTGTCTTCGATGGCGCCGGTGAAGCTGCCTTTCTTGTGGCCGAAGAACTCGCTTTCCATCAGTTCCGAGGGGATGGCGCCGCAGTTGACCGGTACGAAGGGGTCTTCGTGGCGCGGGCCCTGCTCGTGGATCATGCGCGCCACCAGTTCCTTGCCGCTGCCGGACTCACCGCTGATGTAGACGGGGGCCTGGCTGCGCGCGAGCTTCTGGATCTGGTTGCGCAGTGCCTTCATCGGCGGTGAGTCGCCGAGCAGGCGGTTGTCCATCGGCGTGTCGCCGCTGCCGCTGGTGCGCAGGCGCAGGGCCGCGGCGACCAGCTCGCGAAGCCGGCCGAGGTCCACCGGCTTGGTGAGGAAGTCGAAAGCGCCGGCCTTCAGTGCGTTGACGGCGGTGTCCAGGCTGCCATAGGCGGTGATCATCGCCACCGGGACCTGCGGATGGCGCTGCTGGATGTGCTGCACGAGGTCGAGGCCGGTGCCGTCCGGCAGGCGCATGTCGGTCAGGCACAGGTCGAAGGGTTCGGCGGCGAGGAGTTCACGGGCTTCCTTGACGTTGCGGGCGCTGCGGGTATCCAGCTTCATACGGCCGAGGGTGATCTCCAGCAGCTCGCGGATATCGGGCTCGTCGTCGACGATGAGTGCTCTCTGTCTGGTCATGGTCAGCTCAATTTGCGCGGGTGGGCAAAGGTAATGCGAAAACAGCTGCCGCCGGTTTCGCGTGGGCGGTAGTCGAGGCGGGCCTGGTTGCTCTCGCACAGCTCGCGCGAGATGTACAGGCCGAGCCCGGTACCCTTGCTTTCAGTCGTGTAGAAGGGTTCGAAGATGTGCTGCACCTGCTCGGGCGGCACCCCGGCTCCATCATCCATGATCTCCAGGATGGGCAGGTCGCTTTCCGGATCACGGAATAGGCGAAGCCAGACCTGTCCGACCTTGTTCTTCTGAAAACTGTAGCGCAGACCGTTCTGTACCAGGTTGGTCAGTACCTGGGTCAGCTGGTGCGGGTCCATGCGGGTCTGGATGGTGCCGCTGTTGGTCTCGATGTGCAGCGTCTGGCCGGGGCCGGATGCGTTGCGGAATTCGCTGGCGAAACGGTGCAGCCAGTACTTCAGGTCGAGCAGCTGGGGTTCCGACTGGCGGCGGCGTGACAGCTGCAGGACGTTCTCGATCACCAGGTTCATGCGTCTCGACTGGTCCTGGATGATCTGCGCCAGGCGTCGGTCTGGCCCGGTCAGCTCTTCCGATTCCTGCAGCAGCTGGGCCGCATGGCTGATGGCGCCCAGGGGGTTGCGTATCTCATGGGCGATGCCGGCGGTCAGGCGGCCGAGGGAGGCGAGCTTGAGCTGTTGCGCCTGCTGGGCGATCTGCGAGATGTCTTCGAGGAAGATCAGGGTGTCGCGTTGCTCGCCCCGTTGCAGCGGTACGAAACTGGGTTGCAGCACCGGGCCTTCGGGCGTGGCCTGCAGGCTCTGCGGACGCAGGGCCGGGTTGTCCATCCATTGCTGGAGGCGCTTGACCAGTTCCGGGCTCTGCGGGTCGATGATGCGCCCGGCGAGGTCATCGCGGCCCAGCAGGGTCTGGGCGCCCTGGTTGGCCAGGAGCACGCGGTGTTGCGCGTCGAGCACCAGGATGCCGGTGCGCATCCGTTGCAGGATCAGGGCGTTGAGTGCCTCGAGGTTGGCGACGTCGGCGGCGCGCTTTTCCGCCAGGGTCTCGCTCAGTTGCAGGCGTTTGCTGATGCCCTGGACGAAGAGGGCGGCGGCGAAGCAGAGGGCGCCGAGCGCACCGGCCTGTACGTACTGGTTGGCGACTTCCGGGCGGCTGAGGCTGAGGTAGAAGGTCAGGTAGATCATGCCGATGGTGGCGACGGCGGCGATCAGCAGGCCGACCCGGCCCCGGAGCAGGATGTTGGCGATGGCCACCGCGACTATCACCAGGTTGCCGATGCCGCTGGGCGTACCGCCGGCCGCATAGAACAGGCAGGACAGCAGGATCACGTCCACGAGTGCCAGGCTGAACACCTGCAGCATGTGTTTCGGATGGCGGACCATCAGGGCGATCAGGATGTTCAGCAGCAGGTAGAACCAGCAGGCGTTGCGGAACAGTTGCGCACGGGCGAGGTCGAGCAGTTCGCTGTCCAGCTCGCTGGAGATCAGCCCGACCAGTGCGAGGCCGATGATCAGCCGGTAGAGGTTGTAGAGGCGGAAGATGCGCCGCGCCGGCTGCCCGCCCAGGACCGTCGACTCACCGCTCACCGCTGGTGGTGTCCTGTTCCAGGTGGGCGCGGCTGCAGTACCAGCGCTCGCCATTGGCCAGCGCATGGGCCTGCGGCACATGCACGCCGCACTGGCTGCATCGCACCATCGGGCTGGCAGCCTCGTCCGTGGGTTTCTGCGGGCGCGGGGCTGGTGGTGCCTTCATCCGGCGCCAGACCCAGACAGCGGCGAAGATCACAACAATCCAGAACAGCAGGCGGATCATCCCGGCGAGCTCACTTGTCATTGAAAGGAGCGCAGTTTAGCCAAGCCGGTGGCCCGCGCACAGCGGGGAGGCTGAGAGCTGTGCGTCAGGTCCCCTGGCGATGCCTGGAGCGGGAGGGGCACTTTCATCGGGACAAAAAAAGAGGCCCGCAGGCCTCTTCTTCGATCGCCGTGGTCGTTCTCAGTCGAAAACGCCGAAGGTCATGTAGCTGAACCAGGAGCGGTCGCCGCTGCTGTTGGCTTCCGCTTCGTGCTGTTCTTCCTGCACTTCCTGCTGGTTCTCGGGTTTGAGCTCATCCGGGATTTCTTCCTGGGCGTCTTCGTACTGCTTGATCACGTCCTGGTTGGCGCGGGTCTCGCCCGGGGGCAGCGGCGGCTCGCTCTCGATCAGCCCGAGGGTCGCCTTGGCCAGCCAGGAGCGGTTGTCGGCCTCTTCCTCGCGCGGCACGAACTGGCCATCGACCAGGTTCGGGTGGTCGGGGTAGTTGAGCTTCAGGGTTTCCAGGCTGGTTGCAGCCAGGTCGTTCAGGCTCAGGCGCTGGTAGGCCTCGACCATCACGGCCAGGCCGTCACCGACGGACGGGGTTTCCTGGAAGTTCTCCACCACATAGCGACCACGGTTGGCGGCGGCGACGTAGGCCTGGCGGGTCAGGTAGTAGTGGGCGACATGGATTTCATAGGCGGCCAGCAGGTTGCGCAGGTAGATCATGCGCTGCTTGGCGTCGGGCGCGTAGCGGCTGTGGGGGTAGCGAGTGGTCAGCTGGGCGAACTCGTTGTAGGAGTCGCGGGCCGCACCCGGGTCGCGCTTGGTCATGTCCAGCGGCAGGAAGCGGGCGAGCAGGCCACGGTCCTGGTCGAAGGAGGCCAGGCCCTTCAGGTAATAGGCGTAGTCGACGTTGGCGTGCTGCGGATGCAGGCGGATGAAACGCTCGGCGGCGGACTTGGCGGCCTCGGGCTCGACGTTCTTGTAGTAGGCGTAGATCAGTTCCAGTTGGGCTTGCTCGGCATAACGACCGAACGGATAGCGGGACTCGAGGGCCTTGAGCTTGGATACGGCGCTGGTATAGCTCTTGTTGTCCAGGTCGGCCTGAGCCTGCTGGTACAGCTCGGACTCGCTCAGGTTCTCGTCCACCACTTCTTTGGAGGAGCAGGCGGCGGTAAGGGCGAGAATGGCGATCAGCAGCAGGTGTTTCACTTGCATAGCGGCTTGCGTCCCTGTGACGGCTGGCTGTCTTGGGCGGAGCCGTCCTGTTATGATGGGCGCCCTGGGCTCCCCCAGGACAAAGACGCCGTATTTAACCACAAGCGCGTGGCCGAAACCAAAGGCTGCGCCCCCGCCGTTTTCGAGCATGTCCCCAATTATCAAGCAGGTCATCCAACTCAGCGCCGAGGTGCCGTCCGAACTGGGCGGGCAACGCCTCGATCAGGTCGCTGCACAGCTCTTCGACGAGCATTCGCGTTCGCGCCTGTCCGCCTGGATAAAGGACGGGCTGCTCACGGTCGACGGCCAGGTGCTGCGCCCGCGCGACACCGTCCATGGTGGTTCCTTGCTGGAGCTCAATGCCGAGCAGGAATCCCAGGGCGAGTGGGTGGCTCAGGACATCGCGCTGAACATCGTCTTCGAAGACGACCAACTGCTGGTGCTGGACAAGCCTGCCGGGCTGGTTGTCCACCCCGCTGCGGGGCATGCCGATGGCACCTTGCTGAACGCCCTGCTGCACCATGTTCCGGACCTGGCCAACGTGCCGCGTGCCGGCATCGTGCATCGCCTGGACAAGGACACCACCGGCCTGATGGTCGTGGCCAAGACCCTGGAAGCGCACACCAAGCTGGTGGCGCAGCTCCAGGCCCGCACCGTCAGCCGCATCTACGAGGCCATCGTGGTCGGCGTGATCACCGCTGGCGGCAAGGTCGATGCTCCCATCGGTCGCAGTTCGCAGCAGCGCCAGCGCATGGGCGTGGTGGCCGGCGGCAAGCCTGCGGTCAGCCACTATCGCGTGCTGGAGCGGTTCCGCTCGCACACCCATGCACGGGTCAAGCTGGAAACCGGCCGCACGCACCAGATCCGCGTGCACATGTCCTACGTGAACTTCCCGCTGGTGGGCGACCCCGTCTACGGGGGGCGCTTCCGCATCCCGCCGGCCGCCAGCCCCACGCTGGTCCAGACCCTCAAGGACTTCCCCCGCCAGGCCCTGCATGCCCGCTTCCTCGAACTCGATCATCCGGTGACCGGCGCGCGCATGAAGTGGGAATCGCCGCTGCCTGACGACATGGTCTGGCTGCTGACCCTGTTGCGCCAGGACCACGAGTCCTTCACCTGATGGATGACTGGCTGACGCCCGACTGGCCCGCCCCCGCGCGGGTCCGTGCCCGCGTCACCACCCGTGCCGGCGGTTGCAGCCAGGCACCCTTCGACAGTTTCAATCTCGGCGATCACGTCGACGATGATCCCGCCGCCGTGGCGCACAACCGCGCACGGCTGGTCAGCGCCCTCGGCTGCCAGCCCGCCTGGCTCAGCCAGGTGCACGGCGTGCGCGTGGTCGAGGCCGATCCTTCGCGTGTCGAGGTGGCCGACGCCAGCTGGAGTTCGACGCCCGGTATCGCCAGCCTGGTGATGACCGCCGATTGCCTGCCCGCCCTGTTCTGCGACCGCGCCGGCTCCCGTGTCGCCGCAGCCCATGCCGGTTGGCGCGGGTTGGCCAACGGCGTGCTCGAGGCGACCCTGGATGCCCTCGACCGCCCGGCGGACCAGGTACTGGTCTGGCTTGGACCGGCCATCGGCGTCGACGCCTTCGAGGTCGGCCCGGAAGTGCGCGACACCTTCGTCGCCCAGCATCCACAGGCCGCAGCCGCTTTCCGACCCAGCCACAATGAAGGCCGGCTGATCGCCGACATCTATGCCCTGGCGCGCCTCCGCCTGGCCGCGCGTGGCGTGACCGCCGTCTACGGCGGTGGCCTGTGCACCGTCAGCGACCCGCGTTTCTTCTCCTACCGCCGCGCCTCCCGCACCGGCCGTTTCGCCAGCCTCGTCTGGCTCGCCGACTGACCCACCCCGGCGTATTTCCCCGCCGCCGGCCGTCGCGGACTGACCCGAGTCAAGGTCCGCCGGCTTGAATCGCCCAGAATCGTCCTTATCTAGACTGCATCTCGGCGGGCTTCTCGTCTTCGGGGCCTTCATCGCTCCAGCCCGCTCTTTAAAGGAAGGACTGCCCTCATGCGAATCGACCGTTTGACCAGCAAGCTGCAACTGGCGCTATCCGATGCCCAGTCCCAGGCCGTGGGCCACGATCACCCGGCCATCGAACCGTTTCACCTGATACTCGCCCTGCTCGACCAGCAGGGCGGCTCCATCAAGCCCCTGCTGATGCAGGTGGGCTTCGACATCGCTGCCCTGCGAAGCGCCCTGACCAAGGAGCTGGACGGGTTGCCGAAGATCCAGAACCCCACCGGCGACGTGAACCTGTCCCAGGACCTGGCGCGCCTGCTCAACCAGGCCGACCGCCTGTCCCAGCAGAAGGGTGACCAGTTCATCTCCAGCGAACTCGTGCTGCTCGCCGCCATGGACGAGAACACCAAGCTCGGCAAGCTGCTGCTCGGCCAGGGCGTGACCCGCAAGGCGCTGGAGAACGCCATCGCCAACCTGCGCGGTGGCCAGGCGGTCAACGACCCCAATGTCGAGGAATCCCGCCAGGCGCTGGACAAGTACACCGTCGACCTGACCAAGCGCGCCGAGGACGGCAAGCTCGACCCGGTGATCGGCCGTGACGACGAGATCCGTCGCACCATCCAGGTCCTGCAACGCCGCACCAAGAACAACCCCGTGCTGATCGGCGAGCCCGGCGTCGGCAAGACCGCCATTGCCGAGGGCCTGGCCCAGCGCATCGTCAATGGCGAGGTGCCGGATGGCCTCAAGGACAAGCGCCTGCTGTCCCTGGACATGGGCGCGCTGATCGCCGGCGCCAAGTTCCGCGGCGAGTTCGAGGAGCGCCTCAAGGCGGTGCTCAACGAGCTGTCCAAGCAGGAAGGCCGCATCATCCTGTTCATCGACGAACTGCACACCATGGTCGGCGCCGGCAAGGCCGAGGGCGCGATGGACGCCGGCAACATGCTCAAGCCCGCGCTGTCCCGTGGTGAGCTGCACTGCGTCGGCGCCACCACCCTGGACGAATACCGCCAGTACATCGAGAAGGACGCCGCCCTCGAGCGCCGCTTCCAGAAGGTCCTGGTGGACGAGCCCAGCGAGGAAGACACCATCGCCATCCTCCGAGGCCTCAAGGAGCGCTACGAGGTGCACCACGGCGTGACCATCACCGACGGCGCCATCGTCGCCGCCGCCAAGCTGTCGCACCGCTACATCACCGACCGCCAGCTGCCGGACAAGGCCATCGACCTGATCGACGAGGCCGCGAGCCGCATCCGCATGGAGATCGACTCCAAGCCCGAAGCCCTGGACCGCCTGGAACGCCGCCTGATCCAGCTGAAGATCGAGCAGGAGGCCCTGAAGAAGGAGGACGACGACGCCGCCCTCAAGCGCCTCGAAAAGCTCAAGGACGATATCGCCCGCCTGGAACGCGAGTACGCCGATCTGGAGGAGATCTGGAAGTCCGAGAAGGCCGAGGTACAGGGCTCGGCGCAGATCCAGCAGAAGATCGAACAGGCCCGTCTGGACATGGAGGCCGCCCGTCGCAAGGGTGACCTGCAGCGCATGGCCGAATTGCAGTACGGCATCATCCCCGACCTCGAACGCAGCCTGCAGATGGTCGACCAGCACGGCAAGACCGAGAACCAGCTGCTGCGCAACAAGGTCACCGACGAGGAGATCGCCGAGGTCGTGTCCAAGTGGACCGGCATCCCGGTATCGAAGATGCTCGAAGGCGAGCGCGAGAAGCTGCTGAAGATGGAATCCGTGCTGCACAAGCGCCTGATCGGCCAGGACGAGGCGGTCGTCGCCGTATCCAATGCCGTGCGCCGCTCGCGTGCGGGGCTGTCCGATCCGAACCGGCCCAGCGGCTCCTTCCTCTTCCTCGGCCCGACCGGCGTCGGCAAGACCGAGCTGTGCAAGGCGCTGGCCGAGTTCCTCTTCGACACCGAGGAGGCGCTGGTGCGCATCGACATGTCCGAGTTCATGGAGAAGCACTCCGTGGCCCGGCTCATCGGCGCGCCGCCCGGCTACGTCGGCTACGAGGAGGGCGGCTACCTGACCGAGGCCGTGCGCCGCAAACCCTACTCGGTGGTGCTGCTGGACGAAGTGGAGAAAGCCCACCCGGACGTCTTCAACATCCTCCTGCAGGTGTTGGAGGATGGTCGCCTCACCGACAGCCACGGGCGTACCGTGGATTTCCGCAACACCGTGGTGGTGATGACCTCCAACCTCGGCTCCGCGCAGATCCAGGAGCTGGTGGGGGATCGCGAGGCCCAACGCGCGGCGGTGATGGATGCGGTGGGCAACCACTTCCGTCCCGAGTTCATCAACCGCATCGACGAGGTGGTGGTGTTCGAGCCGCTGGCCCGCGAGCAGATCGCCGGCATTGCCGAGATCCAGCTGCAGCGCCTGCGCAAGCGCCTGGCCGAGCGGGAACTGAACCTGGAGCTTTCCAGCGAGGCGATGGACAAGCTGATCGCCGTCGGCTACGACCCGGTCTACGGTGCTCGCCCGCTCAAGCGCGCCATCCAGCGCTGGATCGAGAACCCCCTGGCGCAACTGATCCTGGCCGGCAAGTTCGCCCCGGGCATCGCCATCAACGCCAAGGTGGAAGGCGAGGAGATCGTCTTCGACTGACCCAGGAGCCGGTAAAGAAAAGCCCCGCATCGCGGGGCTTTTTCATTGGAGCGGGAATCAGATGTGCCGCAGCAGCACCTCCAGGGCGGCCGCCTGGTCTTCCGCCAGGTCGATGATGTGGAAGCCGGCCCAGCTGTGCTGCCCATCGGCACCGGGGCGGCTCCACAGGCAGTCGGCGCCCAGGCGCACCTCGGTGACGCCTTCCACCGGCGTGACCGAGACGATGCGGCATTCCCATACCGAGTCGCTGGCCAGCGGCGATTCGCTGAACAGCATGAACCCGTCTGCGGAAAGGTCCACCACCCGGCCCAGGCGCTGGGCGGTATGCAGGTCGTAGACCTCCAGTTGGAGTTCCGTGGCGTGGCGGCTGTGATGTCGGCGGTCTTCCATGGGGACTCCTTAGCTCGGCTCGGCACTGCGGCCGGTGAAGCGCTGCAGGACGCGGTAGATGGCGCCCAGCGCACGGTCCACCAGCGGTGCGTTGTGTTCCGGGGCGATGATGCGGGCCAGCCCCTGTTCCATCTCGCTGGCCAGCAGCGTGATGGGCTTGATGGCGACGCGCTGGCCGCTGTGGTCGACGAACATGTAGTTGCGCGTGGTCGGGCTGTACCAGGAGAGCTTGAGCTTGCGCCCCTGGCCCTCCTCGACGAATTCGAACCAGGTGTTGAACTCCAGGCTCTCCAGCTCCTTGACCAGCAACTGGGCACGAGGCGACAGGCCCGACGGGCGCGTCGGGGCCAGCAGGCCGGCGTCCTCGCCGAGCATCTCGCTGAGCGGGCTCTTGGGCAGGTCCGGGTTGATCTGGGCTGCCAGTTGCGGCTGCTGGCCCTGCACGGCGTGCTGGCAGGCAACCAGGTCCTGCAACAGGCGGCGGATGCCGTCCTCGTGGTAGCCACCGAGCAGCTCCAGGCCCTTGCGCAGGTCCTCCAGCAGCGCCACGCGCAGGCCCTGCAGGCGCTCGCGGCCCTTGGCATCCAGTGGCGTGCCGCTCCAGGCCAGTTGCTCGGCCACTTCCCGCGAGCGCTGCCATTCCGGGCCACGGTCGCCGTGGCGCAGGAGGACGAAGACCAGCACGTCGCTCCAGGTCTGTTCGAGGAAGTTGCGGATGATGCTCGGCGGCTCGCGCCCGGCCAGCACCCGGGCGATGGCGTCGACCGCCTGCTGGCGGGCGCTGAGCAGCTTGTCGCGACCCTTGGCCGCTTCCACTGCGCGGCGCTCGCGCAGTTCCACCTTGTGGCGCAGGGTGGCGACGTATTCGTTGAACTCCTCCAGCAGGCTGTCGAACAGCTGCAGGTCGCCGATGAAGCCGTGGATGATCCGCTCGACCACCCACTGCATCTTCGCCAGCAGCCCGCGCTCCTCGCCTTCGCCGCCATAGAGCACGCCGGCCTGGGCCATGGTGTTGAGCAGGCGTCGGGCGGGGTGGTGGTGCTGGGTGAACAGCGCCTTGTCCTGCAGCGCCACCTTCAGATAAGGCGTGTGCAGGTGGGAAAGGGCGGTCTTGCAGCTGTCCGGCAGGTTGTCGTCGTCGAGGATGAAGTCGAAGAGCATGCCCACCAGGTCGATGACATCCGCTTCCTGGTCCGAGAGCTTCTGCTGCCCCGGGAGGCTGCTGTGGGTTTCCAGTTGCTCTTGCAGGTCGGCCTTGAGCCCGTCGACCCGCTGCGGCTGCTGCAGGCGCGAGGCGAGTTCGTGGGCCGACTGCTGCTGCAGGCGGTTGAGCGCTTCCAGCAACTCCGCCGCGCTGTAGGTGCGCGTGGCGCCCCGCGGCGCGTAGCTGGCGATGCTGGGGGTGCCGCCGAGCAGCGGCGTATCGAGGTTGCGCTGACGGTGCTCCTCCAGCAGTACGGCCAGGCCACTGAACAGGGCGCCCGGGTCCAGGGGCGGAGGTGCACCGAGGTCGGTCGGCGGTGGTGGCAGCGGCGCGGTCGGTGCGCTCTGGCTGCTGCGGGTGGCTGCGCTCTGGCCGTCCACCGGCGTGCTGCGGGTGACGCCCTGGGCGCGCTGGGCGCTGTACTTGAGGTTGGGCAGCACGCCGGCTTCTACAAGACGCTTGTTGAGCGCGTCATAAAGCGTGTCCAGGCTCTGCATCACATGCTGGTCGAAGAGCATGTAGAGGATGGTCTTGATCCGCAGCGGGAAAGGCGTGGGTTCCAGGGCATCGCGAAACGCCTGGGCGATCGCCTGCGGGCCGAAAGGGTTGCTGTCCTCGCCGAGCTTCTTGCCGTTGTTGAGCAGGCCCAGGCGCTGGTCGAGGGCGAACAGCGACTGCGCGCAGCGGGCCTTGACCCGGCTGACCATGTTGGTGACCAGCAGGCTTTCTTCATAGACCTCGTTCTGCACCAGCTCCAGGTGATCGGCGTCCAGTTCGGCAGCCGTCTCCGGCTTGAAGGTGCCGTCGAGGAACTCGGCGAACCGCTGGGCGATCCGCTGGTGGTAGGCACGTTCTATCTGCGGCCGTTGCTTGCGCACGTCACGCATGCTGTCGAAGAACAGCGTCTGGACCTGGTTGTTCTCGGCCTTCTCGGCACATTCGAACAGGGTGTCGTCGACCTGGGCGAAAACGCCGGTCAGGTGCTCGGCCAGGCGATTCATCACCAGCTTGCGGCAGCTCTGCACCAGATCGCCAAAGCGCGGCTGGATGCCACGACTGGCGAGAATGGCTGGAGGGCGGGGTGGAGGAGGGGTGTCCTGGGTGCTCATGGACTGTCCTGCCGGGGCCGTTTGGCCGGCGGGTCCTGTAAGTGATCTGGGAAAGGCAGATATAGCAGCCGGCCCGGCAACTGCAAAGCATTGTATAAATTCGCTTTTCAGGGGTTGACAGCTCGTTCTGGAAACGTAAAATGGCGCGCCTCAGATGCAGCGAACCACGGTTTGCAGCGGATGAGATTGGAAAGCTGAAGTTCCGCGATAGCTCAGTCGGTAGAGCAAATGACTGTTAATCATTGGGTCCCTGGTTCGAGTCCAGGTCGCGGAGCCAACTTCCAAACGGGGTATAGCGCAGTCCGGTAGCGCGCCTGCTTTGGGAGCAGGATGTCGGGAGTTCGAATCTCTCTACCCCGACCACTCCTTACATATGGGTCGTTAGCTCAGTCGGTAGAGCAGTTGGCTTTTAACCAATTGGTCGTAGGTTCGAGTCCTACACGACCCACCATATTCAGGAATGCGCGGTAGTCAGCAGGCCACCCGCTTCCACGAGAAGCCCACCCATCGAGGTGGGCTTTTTCGTTTCCGCTCCCCCCTTCTACCTGTGCGCACTGGCTCCAGACCTTCAGGGTCCCGAGGTCGCGTGCCTCGCTTGTGCCTGCGGCGTGATGTCGCAGGTCGGTGCATTCTTTTTGGGTCTGGCGTCCGACTCCACGGGACTGGCTGTCCGCCCGTCCCGCGACCCGTTTCCCGGTTTTCCGCCCGCCCCGGCCGGGTCTACGGACGGACCTCCTGTGTCTGCCTGCGGCCGATCCCCCTCAGCGAATACCCCAGCGCCCACATGGTCTTTCCTCGCCACTGCCCCTGGGAAAGACTCCGCTCCACGCAAAAGCAGGCGGTTACGAACCGTTCGTCCCCGCCGGCTTTCCGCACGGTTACCCAGACGCACTACCGCGCCGGGTGCACGAGAAAGGCTCCAGCGGGAGAGGACCTCCCGACCCTGGTAGTGCGATGCAGATGCTCTGCGTCGCGGGTTTCTGGATGCCTCTACATGACCAACCTGAATGGAATGGCTCGCAGCCTGGAGGGAACATGAGCAACGCAAGCGCAGGGGTGAAAGGCAAGGAGGTCCCGGTGATCCGCGAGGACGCCGCCGACCAGGCCTTCGAGACCCCCGAAACGGTATCCAAGCGAACGTCGGTGCGACTCGCCAACATCCGCAGCAACGGCGAGAACAAGCGCACCGCCAACGACAGCCAGCTGGTCTGGTTCGACAGCGCCCAGCTGGCCAAGCGCCGCCCCGACGACGGCATCTTCGTCCGTGTCATCAACTCCCTCTACACCGGCATCGTCCTCTACATGGACAACCTCGCCGAACTGCTCCCCGCCGTCCCCTCGCGCATGCATGCCGTGCTGCGCCTGCGCAACGCGGCCGAGATCAAGGCCTTCCGCGAAAGCCCGCAGTTCGAGGAATTCAAGAAAGGCGCCGCCGCCCGCAACCGCTCCGTCGCCTACAACGATGCCGAGGTCCTGGCCGACCTGGGCCGCGACGGCCTGCTCACCTGCTTCACCAGCTACGTCGACGACCGCGACAGCCTGCTGGCCTCCATCGACCAGGGTTTGCGCTTCAACTACCTGTGGATCCTCTTCCGCGACCCCACCAACATCCCCCTTGAGCTGGTCATCGCCTCGCTGCAATCCACTTCCACCGTGCTGATGAAGGAGATCAAGGCACCGACCGACGTCGACGACGCGATCGTCTCCTACGGGGTGATGGAATACGGCGCCGAAGGGGTGATCTTCTCCCCGCGCGATCACGGCGTGATGAGCGAGTTCCTCGCCCGCATGTCCCAGGCGCAGAGCTACGCCAACCTCGACATCCAGGTCGGCACCGTGATCGAAAGCCGCCCGGTGGGCATGGGCTACCGCGCCTGCATCGACGCCTCCACCCTGTTCGAGCCCGATGAGGGCATGCTGGTCGGCAGCACCTCCCAGGGCGGTGTGCTGTGCTGCCCCGAGGTCTACTTCCTGCCCTACATGGAGCTGCGCCCGTTCCGCGTCAACGCCGGCGCCGTGCACTCCTACGTGTTCAACACCGACAACCGCACCGACTACATGAGCGAGCTGAAGGCCGGCTCGCCGATCATGATCGTCAACTCCAAGGGCCGCGTGCGCCGCGCCGCCGTCGGCCGGATGAAGATCGAGCAGCGCCCGCTGCGCCTGATCGAGGTCGAGTTCCCCGGCAAGGAGCGGGTCAACGTCCTCATGCAGGACGACTGGCACGTGCGCATCTTCTCCGACTCCGCCAAGCCGCTGAACATCTCCGAGCTCAAGCCCGGCGACAAGGTCCTCGGCTACGTCACCGAGCCCGGCCGCCACGTCGGCATCAAGATCAACGAATCGATCATCGAGAAATAGGGGCGCGCCATGAGCTACGTCAGCAGAGTACTGAGGGAGCGGCGCCTGCTGTTCCCGTCCTCGCGGCGCGGATTGATCGTGCCCATCGACCACGGCCTGACCCTCGGGCCCATCGCCGGCATGACCCAGACCGCCGATTTCGAAAAATGGATCGCCAGCGACCACATCAGCGCGGTGATCGGCCACAAGGGCCTGATCGAGCGGCTGATCCTGCGCGACATGCTGCACCCCTCCACCGGGGTGATCCTGCACCTCAACGGCATGGCCAGCATCGCCCCCGAGCCCGACACCAAGATCATGGTGTCGAGCATCGACACGGCGCTGGAGCTGGGTGCCGATGCGGTGTCGATCCAGATCAACTTCACCGAGGACAACTTCCAGCACAACGTCGCCCTGCTCGGTGCCATGACCGACGCCGCCCACAGTGCCGGCTTCCCCATCCTCACCATGCTCTACGACAAGGCGCGGGGCCTCTCTGCCTCGGACCGGCAGAAGCGCCTCAGCCACCTGGTACGGGTGGTGGCCGAGCTCGGATCGGACGCGGTGAAGCTGGCCATGCCCGAATCCGCCAGCGACTGCACCGAGCTGGTGGAAACCCACTGCCGCGACATCCGCATCTTCTTCGCCGGTGGCGAACGCACCGAAGACGAACGCCTGCTGGGGCTGACCCGCTCCATCCTCGCCAGCGGCGCCGCCGGCCTGTGCGTCGGGCGCAACGTCTTCCAGCACCCGCGCCCCCTCGAACTGCTGAGGCGCCTGGCGGACTGCATCAAGGGCGAGACGGAATACCTCAGTCGCGCCGTGTGAACGGAACTCAACTCCACGCGACCGCCACAAGCGGTCAACCCAGGGTGAAAGGTCAATGGATTACCTCGACGACAACGCGGCGCCCACCGGTGCCCGCAACGAATACGTGCTCTCGCCGCTGTGGAAGGACCTCTTCCCCGAGGGGCTGCTGAGCCGGCTCAACGCCAACCCCTTCCTCGTGGCCTGCCGCAACGGCGCGGTCAGCCTCGACCAGGTGCGCCACTTCCTCATCCAGCACCACTACTACTCCCAGTACTTCACCCGCTACCTCTGCGCGCTGATGGGCAGCATCGCCGACCAGGGCGAGTTCAAGTCGCTGTCCTGCAACCTCACCGAGGAACTGTCCGGCGGCGACAGCGTCGACATCTCCCACGCCGAGCTGTACCGCCGCTCCATGGACCTGATGTCGGCCCCGCCGCGCAGCCGCCCCCTGCTGCCCGGCACCCGCCAGCTGATCGACGGCATGTTCCGCCACTGCCGCAGCAGCGACCCGATCGACGGCCTGGCAGCCCTGTGCCTCGGCGCCGAAGCCATAGTCCCGCTGATCTACGGCCCGGTGCTCGACGCCCTGCGCAGCCACAACGCCCCGCGCGAGGCCGAGCACTTCTTCGTCCTGCACATCGAGGAAGACGAGGACCACGCCATCGTCATGCGCGAGATCATCGACCGCATGCTCGTCGAGCGTCCCTACCTGCGCGCCCGCGTCATCGCCATCGGCGAGGAGATGGTGCACCTGCGCATGGCCATGCTCACCGAGCTGGCCCAGGGCCCCAGCGCCCAGCCCCTCGGTGCCGCCAGCACCCTGATGAGTGCGGAGGCCCTGCAGACGCTGCGCGGCGATGCCTCGCTCGGCAGTGGCAACTTCCTCGATCGCTGCCTGGCGCTGAGCACCACGCCCGACGAACCCTTCCTGTACCTGGACAAGCCGTTGACCCTGCTGCGCGGCACGCCGATCGGCGCCCTCGCGCTCAATGACCTGCAGCACCACCGCATGGCCCTGGCCGCCTGGTACCTGGAACAGGGCGTGAAGCCCGGCGACGTCGTCGCGGTCACGGTCGAGGACGGCCTCTCCCCGCTGCTGCACTACCTGGCGCTGACCAGCCTGGGCGCGGCGATCTCGCTGATGAACCCGGCGATGCCCGCGGAGTTCGGCATCGCCTACATGGACGAGAACGGCTTCGAGCGGCTGGTGACCGACACCGCCACCCTGGTGGCCAGTGACTTCGCCCGGCAGTGGCGCGACGCCGGCCGCCCGGTGCTGGATGTCACCCGCACGGCCCTCGACCCGGCACCGCGCATGCCCGCCTGGTGGCCGCTGGAGCCGGAGGATTCCACCCTGGTGATGCTCAGCCACACCTCCGGCACCACCGGCCTGCCCAAGGCGGTGCGCTTCGAACACCGGCAGTTCTTCATGGGCAAGCGCGCCCGTATCGGACGCTTCGCCGAGGGCCCGGACGAGCGCTTCCTCAGCGCCCTGCCGCAATCCCACTCGGCGGCCATCAGCCACCTGGAAACCGCCATCCTCCACGGCATTCCCACCTTCGTCCTCGGCACCCAGCAGGGCCAGGCGCTGCGCGACGCCATCCAGCGTTTCGCACCCACCACGGTCGCTGCGTTCCCGCGCAGCTACGTGCTGCTGGTCGAGGGTGGCATCGCCCATGACGAGTTCCCCACCGTGCGCCGCTGGTTCGCCATGGGCGACGCCTCGCACCAGAGCCACATCCGCCGGATCCTCGAAGGCGCGCCGCAGTCGCGCTTCATCGACGCCTTCGGCAGCTCCGAGCTGGGCATGGCGCTGTTCCGCAGCGAGTCCAGCCTCGGTGCCGTCGCCGCGCAGCGCTGCATCGGCCGCCCGGTGGACATCGCCGTGGCCAAGGTGCTCGACCCGCTCAGCGGCGACGAGGTGCAGCCGGGTGAGGTCGGCCTGCTCGCCGTGCGCTCGCCCACCGTCACCTCCGGCTACTGGAAGCAGCCGCAGAAGACCGTCGACGCCTGGCGCGGCGGCTACTTCCTCACCGGCGACATCGCCTTCTGCAAGGACGGCGAGTTCTTCCAGATCGACCGCGCGGTGGACGTCATCGACTCGCCCGCCGGTGCCCTGCACACCCTCCAGCTGGAGGAAGCGGCGCAGCAGGTGGAGGGCGTATGCGATGTCACCGTGGTCGGTGTCGACCCGGCCCGCAGCGGCGGCGTCGGCCTGCTCGCCCTGGTGCTGCCCGAACGCGGCGCGACCGACGCATCGGCCATCGCCGCCCGGGTGCTGCGCACCCTGCACGAGGCCGCAGCGTCGCGTGGGGCGCTGGTGGCGGAAGGCTTCATCGCCGTCGCCGTGGTCAGCGACCTGGCGTTCCTGCCCGTAGGCGCCACCGGCAAGGTGCTCAAGCGCCACCTGCGCAGCGTCGCCCAGGCCCTGCTGGCCGGGGAGGGAGGGCAGCAGGTGCAGCACCTGCTGCGCCCCGCCCATCGCCAGCTCGCCACCGCCGGACACGGGCTCTGAGCTGCAGGCCCGCCACCACACAAGGAATCCCAGCATGACCCAAGCAACCTACGAGACCGGCGCACTGGCGTCGGTCCGCCAGCGCCTCGCCGCCGCCGAAGCCGAAGGGCAGACGGAGTACGAATGCATGGGCCGCCGTTTCGCGGTGCATGACGGCGTATTCCCGCCGACCCACTTCCAGTCCACCGGCATCTTCACCCGCCACCTGCCCTACCCCCGGGGCGGGCGCCTGCTGGAGATCGGCTGCGGCGCCGGCGTCACCGCCGTCACCGCCGCCCTGGAGGGCTGCCGCGAGGTGGTGGCCAGCGACATCAGCGAGGCGGCCGTGCGCAACACCCGCGCCAATGCCGCGCGCCATGGCGTGACCGGGAAGATGTCGATCCGCCAGGGCGACCTGTTCGAGGTACTGGAGCCGGGCGAGCGTTTCGACGTCATCTTCTGGAACTCCAACTTCGTCTTCGTCGAGGCCGAACACGTCTTCGACAAGGCCATCATGCTCGCCTTCTGCGACCCGGGTTACGCCGCCCACAAGCGCTTCCTCGACGAGGCCCCCGAGCATCTGGCCGAAGGCGGCATGCTGCTCATGGGCTTCAGCAGCCAGGGCGATGGCGGCGCACTGGAGGCGATGCTCGCCGAACACGGCTACGGCTCGCGCCTGGTCGCCTCGGTGACCGGCCAGGGCGCGGGCGCACCGCGCTACGACATCCTCCAGCTCCTGCCGGGTGCGCACGCATCCGCAGGCGCCTGACCGGCAGCGACGGAGGCTCATCGTGAGCACAGGCCAGAAGACCCAGCACGCCGCCGTGGCCATCGTCGGCGGTGGCCCCGTGGGGATGATGCTCGCGCTGTTGCTGGACCACCACGGCGTGCCCGTGGTGCTGTTCAACAGCGAGCGCAACACCCGCTGGCACCCCAAGGGCAACACCCACAACTCGCGCACCATGGAGCACTACCGGCGCCTGGGCCTGGCGGAGGCCATCCGCCGCCTCGGCCTGCCCCTGGACCACCCGCGCGACGTCGCCTACTTCACCCGCCTCAATGCCTGGGAACTTGCGCGCCTGGATATGCCCTCCGAGCGCGAACGCATGGCGGCGGCGCGCGCCGCCGAGGACACCGACCAGGTGCCCGAGCCGCTGCTGCGGGCCAACCAGATGTACGTCGAGCGCTTCCTCCTCGAACACATCCGCACCCGGCCCAATATCCAGCTGCGCTTCGGCTGGCGGGTCAGCGGCTTCGAGCAGGACGCCGACGGCGTGCGCCTGATCGCCGTGGAGAGCGCCAGCGGCGAAGCCCTGGAGCACTGGCACGCCGACTACCTGGTGGGTTGCGACGGCGGGCAGAGCTTCGTCCGCCGCACCCTCGGCATCGGCTACCTGGGGCCGGACGGCTCCAGCGGCGGCTTCCTCTGCGGGCGCATGTTCTCCAGCCATGTGCGTGTCCCAGCGCTGCACCGCGACATCCTCCCCGACCGCAAGGCCTGGATGTACAACGTGGTGGCGCCCGACGCGCGCATGCTGCTGATCAGCCTGGATGGCGAGGACGAGTTCCTGCTCATGACCCAGGCGCGCTCCCATGACGAGATGCCCCAGGACGACCGGGTGATCGCCGCCATCCGCCAGGGCGTCGGTGCCGACGTCGAGGTCGAGGTGCTGGCCCACGCCGTGTGGCATGGCGGCCTGGCCCTGGTGGCCGAGCGCTTCTCCGACCGCCGCGTGTTCCTCGCCGGCGACGCCACGCACCTGTTCTCGCCCACCGGCGGCTTCGGCATGAACACCGGCATCGACGGCGCCGCCAACCTCGCCTGGAAGCTGGCCGCCGCCGTACAGGGCTGGGCCGGGGAAGGGCTGCTGGCGTCCTACGAGCTGGAGCGGCGCCCGGTCACCCTGCGCAACACCGAAGCCGCGCGCCAGCTCACCCAGCGCGTGGGCAAGGTGGAGGTGCCGGCGGCCGTCGAGGCCCGCGGCACCGAGGGCGACCGGGCGCGCGCGCAGCTCGGTGTGTCGCTGCGTGGCTTCCGTGGGCAGTTCACCTCCATCGGCGTCGAACTCGGGGCCCGTTACGACGCCTCCCCCATCGTCTGGCAACAGGGCCAGCCACCGGAGGACGACCCGCTGCACTACCGGCCCAGCACCGTGCCCGGCGGGCGCCTGCCGCACCTGTGGCTGCCCGCCGGCGACGGCACGCGGCGCTCGGTCTTCGACCTGCTCGGCGTGGGCTTCACCCTGCTCCGGGTCGGGCCCGATGCGCCCTCGGTGGAGCGCCTGCGCGAGGCCGCCGCGGCCCGGGGCATCCCGTTGATGGTGGTGGAGCTGCCGGCTGGTGCACGTGATTGCTACCGGGTCGCCCTGTTGCTGGTGCGTCCTGACCAGCACATCGGCTGGCGTGGCGACGAGGTGCCGGAAGACGCCGGCGCAGTACTGGAAAAACTGGTGGGACACGGCTGCGCCGTGCACCCGAAGGAAGGCCAGGCGCTGGTTGGCGTCCTGGGTGCGGTTGGCTAGATCAACGACCGGGTCGACGACCCGCAAGGAGGATGTATGAGTTCACTGGAAGCCGGCTTCGAGGTCGGCGCGGTGCTGGAGCAGGACCTGCAATCCGACTACGCCGAGGATGCCGAGGAGAACGCAGCGGCCTTCGCCCTGATCGAGGACGACCCCGACCCGCAAGTGGTCAACGGCGAGCCGGAAGGCGCCTCCATCCGCTTCGTCAAGACCGGCGAGACCACCCGTGGCCGCTACCTGATGGCCAAGGTGGAGATCCCCCCGGGCTCGGGCCCGCCGCTGCACGTGCACACCCGCACGGACGAGTGGTTCTACGCCCCCGACGGCGGCGTGGTGATGCTCATGGGCACGCGCACCTACACCGACATGGACAACCCGCCGGACGTCTCCGGGCGCGACACCATCCGCATGATCCCCATGAAGAAGGGCGCCATGGTCTTCGGCCGGCGCAACCACATCCACGGCTTCCTCAACATCTCCGACAAGACCGTGATGATGTGGCTGGTGTGGACCCCGGACACCCCCGAAGTGACCCTGAAGGACTACTTCGAATCCATCGCCCGGCCGATCCTCCCGGGCGTCCGTGGCGCGCGCAACAACCCGATCGTGCAGCTCAAGGCGGTCAGCGAGGCGCGCGACTACGGAATGATGTTCAGCACCGACTTCTGGCAATACGCCGAGAAGGTGGAGGAGGGCGAGGCGCCCTTCGGCAAGAACCTGGACGGCCTGATCAGGCTGTTCGAATCCGCCAAGCAGGCGTGAAACACGGGACAACCCAACAAGGAACGAGGTGAGACATGAGTATTCTGGCGAACAAGACCGCGATCGTGACCGGGGCCAGCTCCGGCATCGGCTTCGAGGCCGCGAAGCTCTTCGCGAAGGAGGGCGCCAAGGTGGTGGCCGTGGCACGCCGGGGCGAGGCCCTGGAACGGCTGGTGAACGAGATCACCGCCGCCGGCGGCGTGGCCGTGGCCCTGGCCGGCGACGTCAAGGACGAGCACTGCATGCGTGAAGCCGTGGCCCTGGCGGTGAGCCGCTTCGGCGGCCTGGACATCGCCTTCAACAACGCCGGCTCCATGGGCGCGCTGGGCGCGGTGACCGATATCAGCGTCGAAGGCTGGCACGACACGATCGACACCAACCTGACCAGCGCCTTCCTCTGCGCGCGCCACCAGATCCCCGAGCTGCTCAAGCGCCCCGGCGGCTCGCTGATCTTCACCTCCTCCTTCGTCGGCCACAGTGTCGGCTTCCCCGGCATGGCCGCCTACGCGGCGAGCAAGGCCGGCCTGGTCGGCCTGACCCGCACCCTGGCGGCGGAGTACGGCGCCCAGGGCCTGCGCGTCAACGTGCTGCTGCCGGGGGGCACCGACACCGAGATGGGCCGCGCAGCCGCCTCCACGGCAGAGCAGAAGGCCTTCGTCGAGAGCATCCACGCGCTCAAGCGCATGGCGCGCCCGGAGGAGATCGCCCAGTCGGCGCTGTACCTGGCGTCCGATGCCGCGAGCTTCGTCACCGGTACGACCCTGTTCGTGGAAGGCGGCGTGACCATCACCCGCACGTGAACCGACGGGGGCCTCGCGCCCCCGCTCCAGGAAGCCCCCGTTCAGGAACGAACATGAAGAACCGCAACCCTTTCCCGTCGCTCGACTCGCACGTCGAGGGCGCAGCCGGCTTCGGTCCCTCCGGCCGGCGCGATTTCCTCTCCCGCCTGCTGGCCCTGGGGGCCGGCGCCGGTGCCGCGAGCCTGGGCCTGCTGCCCGCCGCCACGCTGGCCGGCGAGCGCGGTGGCCGCCCCTCCCACCGCCAGGACTACGACTACGTGATCGTCGGCGCCGGCTCCTCCGGTTGCCTGCTGGCCGACCGCCTGTCCGCCACCGGCGCCTCGGTGCTGCTGATCGAGGCCGGCAGCCACCGCATCGACCAGCCGAAGATCCGCGAAGTGGCGCTGTGGCTGCAGAACATCGGCAGCGACACCGACTGGGCCCGCCAGAGCACGCCACAGGCGCAGCTCGACAGCCGCCAGCAGGCGCTGGCCGCCGGCAAGGTGGTGGGCGGCTCCGGCAGCATCAACGCGATGATCTGGCTGCGCGGCGACCCCCGCGACCTGGCCCAGTGGCAGCGCCACGTCGGCGGCCCCTGGAGCGTCGAGGCGCTGCACCGCGCCTACGACGACATGGCGCGGCCGGTGGGCAGCCTCGGTAACGGCCCCTCGCGCATCCGCGTCGGCCGCTATGCCGACCCGCACCCGCTCACTGCCGCCTACCTGGGCGCCAGTGCCGACACCGGCCTGCGCACCATCGAGCTGAACGCCGGCCGCCCGTTGAACGGCGCCGGGGTCACCGAGGTCAACGCCACCGCCGACGGCTACCGGGTCGGCCCGGCCCAGGCCTTCCTGGTGCCGGCCCTGGCGCGACGCAACCTCAGCGTGCTGTCCGATGCGCTGATCACAAACCTGATCATCCAGGGCAACCGCTGCCAGGGCGTGCGCGTGCTGGTGGACAACGCCCTGGTGCAGATCCGCGCCAGCCGCGAGACCATTCTCTGCGCCGGCACCTGCGAGTCGCCCAAGCTGCTGATGCTCTCCGGCATCGGCCCGCTGGACGAGCTGCGTGCCCAGGGCATCCCGGTGCGCCAGCACCTGCCGGCGGTGGGGCGCAACCTGCAGGACCACCTGCTGCTGAGCCTGCAGTACCGCTCCCGGGTGTTCGTGCCGCCGCAGCTGTCCAACGGCGTGTCGACCATGTCGTACTACAGCAACGGCCCGGCGCACCTCGCCCCGGACGTGCAGGTGGCGGGCATGCAGTATCCCTTCGGCCCGCTGCAGGCGCCGGCCGGCGGCTCCTACACCCTGATCCCCTTCCTCGCCAAGCCGCGCAGCCGTGGCCGCGCGCGCCTGGCCGGCACGGACCCGCGCCAGAGCATGCTGCTGGACCCGGGCTACCTCGCCGAGCGCATCGACCGCGACAACATGGTCTTCGCCCTCGAGCGCGGCCTGGCCCTGGGCGCGAGCCGGGCGCTGGCCGGGTTCAACGGTGGCCTCTACCCGGCGGACCCGCTGCGCACCTACGCCGAGAAGCTCGCCTTCATCGCTCGCAACGCCGGCCCCGGCCTGCACTACACCGGCACCTGCTCCGCCGGCCGCGACCCGGCCAGCAGCGTGGTGGATGCGCGCTTCAGGGTCTGGGGCGTGGACGGGCTGCGGGTGGTGGACGCCTCGGTGATCCCCGAGATGCCGGCGGTGAACATCCACGCCTCGGTGCTCAGCGTCGCCCAGCTCGCCGCGCGGGTGCTGGTGGAGGAGCGTCGCTCGCACCACCACGCCGCCACGGCCTGAGCCGGTGCCCGCGCCCTGACCGGCGCGGGCCTTTTCCCAACGAATCCGAGGCACCGCCATGAAGACCCTGCTGGCCGAGAAGGCCGAGTTGATCGACCAGAGCGTCGACGCCATGAAGACCCACCTGGTGGCGACGGAGCGGCCGCTGCGCGAGAAGGTCGCGCTGACCTGCCGCATCCTCTTCACCCACGGCCACGATTCCGGCCTCGCCGGGCAGATCACCGCGCGCACCGAGACCCCGGGCCGCTACCTGACCCAGCGCCTGGGGCTGGGCTTCGACGAGATCACCCCGGCCAACCTGCTGGAGGTGGACGAGGACCTGGTGGTGATGGCCGGCGACGGCATGGCCAACCCGGCCAACCGCTTCCATTCCTGGATCTACCGCGCGCGCCCCGACGTGAACTGCATCGTCCACACCCACCCCATGCACGCCAGCGCGTTGTCGCTGCTGGAGCGCCCGCTGAAGGTGGCGCACATGGACAGCTGCATGCTCTACGACGAGGTGTCCTTTCTCGCGCGCTGGCCGGGCGTGCCGGTGGGCAACGAGGAGGGCGAGCTGATCGCCTCGGTGCTGGAGCACCGTCGCGCCGCGCTGCTCGCCCACCATGGCCTGGTGATCGCCGCGCGCAGCGTCGAGGAAGCCTGCGTGCTCGCCGTGCAGGTGGAGCGCACGGCGCGCATGCAACTGCTGGCCGAGGCGGCGGGGGAGATCCGCGACATCGACCCGGCCCTGGCCCGCGAGGCCCACGACTGGATCCTCCAGCCCACGCGCAGCCGCGCCACCTTCGACTATTTCGCCCGCCGCGCCCTGCGCGAGCTGCCGTTCTGACCCATCACCCTTTCCTGCGAGGTATCGCCATGCAGCACTCCCTGCTTTCCAAGAACGCCCTGGTCACCGGCGCCTCACGTGGCATCGGCAAGGCCACCGCCCTGGCGCTCGGCGCCGCCGGTGCCTATGTGCTGGTGCACTGCAACCGTGGCCTCGACGAGGCCCAGGGCGTGGTCACCGAGATCCGCGACCGGGGGGGCCGCGCCGACGTGCTGGTGGCCGACCTCGCCAGCGCCGAAGGGCCGCGCATCCTCGCTGCCGAAGTGGGCGAGCGCGTGCGTCGCCTGGATGTGCTGGTGGCCAGCGCCGGCATCGCCCAGACGGCGACGCTGGAGGACACGCGCATCGAGGACTTCGATCGCCTGTTCGCGGTCAACGTGCGCGCGCCGTTCTTCCTGGTCCAGCAGCTGCTGCCGCTGCTGGGCGAGGGCAGCAGCCTGGTGCTGATCTCGTCCCTGGGCGCGCGCTCGGCGGTCGGCGATATTCCCGCCTACGCCGCCACCAAGGGCGCGCTGGACACCCTGGTGCTGCACTTCGCCCAGGCGCTCGGCGGGCGCGGCATCCGCGTCAACGGCCTGGCCCCGGGGGTGGTGGACACCGAGATGTCCAGCTTCGTGCGCAGCGACGAGGGGCGCGACTTCGTGCTCGGCATCCAGGCCCTGCAACGCATCGCGCAGCCGGAGGACATCGCCGATGCGGCGCTGTTCCTGGCCTCCGACGCCTCGCGCTGGATCACCGGGGACATCCTCAGCGTCGACGGCGGCACCAAGCTGTAACCACGGGCCGCCAGGGGTAGACACCATGAACATGAAGACCGAACTGCCTGCCGGCGCGCCCGCGGCCCATGCCGGTGCGTCGAGGAACCTCGAACTCGACCGGCTGCGTGCCATCGCCGTGCTGCTGACCTTCTACGTCCACCTGTACCAGGTGTTCTACCCCTGGACCTTCACCATGCACTACCCCAAGCCCGAGTCGGTGCTCGACCTGTTCGGCAACGCCTGGGCGGGGGTCGACCTGTTCTTCGTGATCTCCGGCTACATCATCTCGCGCACCCTGCTGGAGCAACTGGACGGGTTGCGCAGCGGCGTGCAGCGGGCGGCCTGCATCAAGGCCTTCTACGTGCGCCGGGTGTTCCGCATCCTGCCGGTGGCCTGGGTGGTGGTGGCGCTGGTGATGGCCTGCAGCCTGTTCCTCAACCAGGGGCAGTACTTCGCCTCGCCGGTGTACAACGCCCAGGCGGCGCTGGGCATCTTCACCTACACCTTCAACTTCTGGCTGCCGGACAACAAGATCGCCGAAGGCGTGCCGCTGGCGCCCTACTGGAGCCTGTCGGTGGAGGAGCAGTTCTACCTGTTCTATCCGCTGTTCCTGCTGGTGCTCAAGAGCACTCGCGCGCGGGTGATGGCACTGGTGGGCGGGCTGCTGCTGGTGAGCCTGGTGCTGCGGCCCTTCAGCCTTTCCGACCCGATGAAAGTGTTCTTCTTCACCCAGACCCGCTGCGACGGGCTGCTCTACGGCTGCCTGCTGTACCTGGCCACCACCCAGGGCTGGTTCGAGGCGATCCGCGTGCGCGCCGGGCAATACCGCTACGCCGGGGCCTGGGTGGTGGTGCTGCTGGCGCTGGTGCTGGGCAGCGTCACCGCCATCGGCTTCGGCAACACCCTGGCGATCCCGGTGGTCTGCGCCTTGTCGCTGGTGATGGTGTTCATGGCGGCCTGCGAGGGCAACCTGATCGTCTTCCCGCAGCCGCTGCAGTGGGCGCTGGACTACCTCGGCAAGCGCTCCTACACCCTGTACCTGGTGCACATCCCGATGTTCTACCTGACCCTGGAGCTGATGTTCCGCTACACCCGCAGCGAGGGCATCGCCATCACCGATGCGCTGTGGCCGCAGTACACGGTGCTGATGCTGGTGCTGGTGTTCGGCGCCACCGAACTGATCCACCGCACGGTGGAGAAACCGATGATCGCGATAGGCAAGCGCATCGCCGAGCGCTCGCGCGTACCCGCCGAACCGGCCCCGCAGGCCCTGGCGCCCACGCCGGCCCCATAGGTGCTGGCGGCAGCGTGGATGACGCTTCACCCATCCACCGTGCGGGGGCGGGTTTCAATGCAACGCGTCGGGCATGACGGCGTGCCCTGTTCGACCCCGCCTGGTGGAGGTGAAGAGCGACCTCCACCCTACGCGACGCTCGCCCCCGTGCATTGGCATTGTTCTGTAGGCGCGAATTCATTCGCGATCAGGCTTCACCTGAACACCCAGTTCCCCCGCCTTCCACATCCTGTACCGCTCCGGCAGGCACACCGCGCAAGGCCGATAGCCGGCGGCGAGCGCCGTGGCCTCATCGAGGAAGAACACCCGCTGCGCCTGGTAGCCACCACGGGCGAGGGCCTGCAGGGCGCTGCGGCAGTCGAGTCGGCCGTAGAGCCTGTTGCGGCGGTGGCCGCCGAGGGTGCCGGGGCGGTGGCTGGCAAAGGGGCGGCCGTCGGCGCCGACCAGGGTCCAGGTCTTGTCCGGCATGGTCAGCGCCCGGCGGGGAAGCCCAGCTCCAGGCTCAGGCGCTGGCCGCTGCGCACGCGGCTGGTGCCGTGCTTGAGACCGGCACCGTAGAGCTGGCCGAGGCTGTTGCGCACTGGGCGGCGGCCGTCGCTGAACAGCACGGCGTCCCCCTGGCGCAGGGGCAGCACCGTGGCGCGCGATTGCATGCGCGGACGCTGTTCGGTGACGACGAATTCGCCGCCGGTGAAGTCGTTCCGGGGGCAGGCCAGGAGAATGGCCAGACGCAGGGGCAGGGCAGCGGTGCCGTCGCCTTGTCGCAACGCCAGGTACTCACCCGAGCCGAGATGGCAGAGCCGTGCATCGATGGCGCCGGCCGGCCCGGTCGGGTAGCGCCCGGGCTCGTCCAGTTCCTCGCTCCAGCGATTGGCCAGCCGGGCCAGCGCGGGGTAGAGCCCGTCGCCGAGTTCGCCGGGCAGGGCCCCGGCCGTGGCGAGCCACTCGCCGCAGCCGGGTTCGAGGGGGGCGAGGCGGGTGCCCATGCCCTGCGCCTGCCGCCGCCACTGCTGCACCGTGCCGGCATCCAGCAGGCCGGGCAGCAGGGCGTAGCCGTCTTCATCCAGGCAGTGGATCAGCGACGGCCAGTCCAGGCTCATGGCTGCGCCACGGCCTGCTTGGCACGGGGCGGCACGCTGGGGGCGGCTGCCGGCTTGGCTTCGCGTTGCAACAGCTCGCGCTTGCGCTCGATGCCCCAGCGGTAGCCGGAGAGGTCGCCGTTGCGGCGCACCACGCGGTGGCAGGGGATGGCCACGGCGATGTGGTTGGCCCCGCAGGCCTGGGCCACCGCGCGTACCGCCTTGGGCGCACCGATGCGTTCGGCGATGTCGGTGTAGCTGACGGTGGTGCCTGGCGGGATGTCCCGCAGGGCCTGCCACACCCGCTCCTGGAAGGCGGTGCCGCGCACGTCCAGGGGCAGGTTGAGGCCGAGCGAGGGGGCTTCGATGAAGCCGACGACCTGGGCCACCAGGCGCTCGAAGTCCGCGTCGCCGCCGACCAGCTGGGCCTTGGGGAACTGGTCCTGCAGGTCTCGTACCAGGGCGTCGGGGTCGTCGCCCAGGAGGATGGCGCAGACCCCGCGCTGGCTCTGCGCGACGAGGATGGCGCCCAGCGAGCACTGGGCCACGGCGAAGTGGATCGAGGCGCCGGCTCCGCCATCGCGGTATTCGCTGGCGCGCATGCCCAGCAACTGGTCGGAGGTTTCGTAGAAGCGGCTGTTGGAGTTGAAACCGGCGCCGTAGATGGCGTCGGTCACCGAGGTGCCGACATCGCTGAGCTCGCGGCGCAGGCGGCGGGCGCGGTAGGCCGAGACGTAGGCCTTCGGGGTCAGCCCGGTCTCGGTCTTGAACACCCGGTGGAAGTGCGAGGGGCTCATGCCCGAGCGTGCCGCCAACTGGTTGAGGTTGAGCGGCGAGTCGGCCGCCTCGATGGTGCGGCAGGCTTCGGCGATCAGGGCGGCACGGCGGGCGGCGGTGCTGGTGCGGTCCCCCGCCAGGCTGCGGCTGGCGCGATAGCCGGCGGCTTCGGCGGCGGCCGGGGTGTCGAAGAACTCGACGTTCTTGCGGTTGGGCAGACGGGTCGAGGAGCTGGGGCGGCAGTAGACGCCGGTGGTCTTCACCGCATAGACGAACTGGTCGTCGGCGGCGCTGTCGCGGGCCCTGACGGCTGCCCAGCGTTGATCGTCCGTGATGTAGAGAGCGGTTTCTTGCAGGTTCCTGCTCATGGTGGTTATCCAGAAAGACCGTTGACTATTGCAGGTTAAAACCGAACCCGAACGCAAGAACTCCGGTTCTTGCGTTCGAATTCACCGTGGTTCCGCCCAGGCGTTCCGCTGCGGGCGGAGGGGCGCTGGAGGTTAGGCGTGATGAACGCCTTTCGCCTCCCGTGCCGGGCGCTGCGTCAGAACAGGGCGGCGGTTCGCGGCTCGGCCACGACGGGGCGCAGGGCCTTCTCGTGCTCCAGCAGCCAGCGCTTGCGCTCCAGGCCCCAGGCGTAGCCGCGCAGCTCACCGTTGGCGGCGATCACCCGGTGGCAGGGGATGACGATGGCGATGGGGTTGGCGGCGTTGGCCACGCCGATGTCGATGGCGGCACGGGGGTCCTCCAGGCCCAGGTCGCGGGCCAGTTGGCCATAGCTGCGGGTGGTGCCGGCGGGAATCTGCCGCAGCGCCGCCCAGACCTGGAGCTGGAAGGGCGTGCCGTTGGGTTCCACGACCAGTTCGTCGAGCGCATCGCAATCGCCTTCGAAGTAGCGGCGCAGGGCGGTGGCTATCGCCTTGGGCGCCGGGATCTCGGGAAGGTCCTTGGCGCTCGGCCGGTCCTTCAGGGAGCGCGTGAGCTGGCGCTTGTAGTCGCCGAAGCCCAGGGCGCGGATGCGTTGCTGTTCGTCGGTCACCAGCAGCAGTTCGCGCAGGGGCGAACTCAGGCGGCTCATCATCAATGTCATGGCAATCTCCTTATCGCAGTCGAGTGACGCTGTGGGGACGGAGCAGGAAGATTTCCCCGCTGTCCAGGTGCAGCTCGGTTAGGCCCGAATCATCCGTGTGCCAGCGGGCCTGCCTGGCATCCACCAGTGCCTGGAAGGCACTGATCACCCGCAGGCGCGCGGCCGGGTCGTCTTCGCTCGGGCCGCTGGCTGCCGTGCCGGGCTCGAGGAAGGCGGCAGGGCCGATGTCCTGTGGGCGAATGGGCATGTTCAGCCCGCCTGCCGGGAGGCGGGGAGGAGGGGGGCGTTCATCCGCTGCTCTCAGCTGGCGTCATGGAAGATCAGCCCCAGGGTGCGGCGCTCGCCGCTCCTGATCAGGCTGACGCCGTGGCGCATAGCGGCGCGGCGGAAGCCGCCGCGCTTGCCGGGCACGGGACGCAGGTCCACCGGGAAGAGCACGGCGTCGCCCTTGCCCAGGGGCACGACGTCCGCCCGCTGCTGCCCGGCGATGTTCTCGGTGAGGACGAACTCGCCGCCGCTGAAGTCCTGCTCGGGTGCCGACAGCAGGACCGCCAGCTGCAGCGGGAAGACGTGCTCGCCATAGAGGTCTTGGTGCAGGCGGTTGTAGCAGCCCGGGCCGTACTGCAGCAGCAGGGGCGTGGGGCGGTGCTGGCCGGCCCGGTGGCAGCGGGCGAGGAAGCCGTCGAGGCGCGCGGGGTAGCGGGTGTCGAGGCCCAGGCGCTGGTTCCAGCGGTTGGCGATGGCCGCCAGCGGCGGGTAGAGGCGGTGGCGCAGGCGCCCGAGCAGCGCGGGCAGCGGGTAGGCGAAGTACTTGTATTCGCCGCGGCCGAAGCCCTGGCGCTCCATGGCGATGCGCGAGCGGAAGCCTGCCTCCTGGCTGTAGAGCGAGGCGAGTCGGGCGCAGGCGGCATCGTCCAGCAGGTGCGGGATCAGGGCGCTGCCATTGGCGTCCAGCTCGGCTTCGAGGGCCTGCCAGTCGAGCTGTTCGATGCGCTCCAGCGTTGGATCGGGCACGGCCCGTTCGAGGGTGGCGAGGGGATTCATGGCGTGGAGAAGTCCCCGGCGCTGAAGGACAGGCCCACGCGCGCCAGGCGCGAGACGGGGGCGATCGGGTGGAGTTCGGAGAACAGGCAGGTTTCCGCCTCTTCCTGCTGGTTGCACACCTGCTCGACGCGTTCGAGGAAGCGCGAGAGGTGCGGCGAGGGTTCGCTGTCCGGGCGCAGCAGGTAGGTGGTCAGCACCGAGTCGGGCACGGACAGGGCACGGGTGACGATCTCGCTGCCGGGCAGGTAGCTGTGCTCGGTGCCGCAGATGAGGGCGACGCCGTAGCCGGCCGAGACCAGCGCCTGCATGGTTTCGCGGGAGATGTACTGCTCGACGATGTTCAGCGAGGCTTCTTCGGCTTCGCTCAGGTTGGCCTTGAGCATGCGGCTGATCTGCTGGTGCTGGCCCTCGTGCACCTCGGGGTGGCTGAGGATCAGCGGGTGGCGCACCAACTCCTTGAGCGGGATCTTGCGGTGCGACAGCAGCGGATGGCGGGCGGGCAGGGCGGCGACCAGCGGGTCGCTCCAGATGGGCCGCGCGCAGATGCCGTCGACGGCGTTGTCGGTGCGCGCGAAGCCGACGTCGTAGCTGTGGTCGAGCATGCCCTTGACCTGCTGGGCGTGGCTCACTTCGAACAGGCGGATCTCCATCTCCGGTTCTTCCTGGCGGCAGCGTGCCAGCAGGTCGGCGAGCTTCTGCGGGGCGATGCCGTCGGACACCGCGACCCGCAGCGTGCCGCGAAAGCCCATGGCGACGCCGCGCATGTCCATCCGCGCCTGCTCCAGGGCGGCGAAGATGCGCTTGGTGTTCTCCAGGAAGACGGTGCCCGCCCAGGTCAGTTGCACGCCCCGGGGGTTGCGCTCGAAGAGCAGGGTGTTGAGATCCGACTCGAGCTCCTTGATGGCCCGGGACAGGGGCGATTGCTCGATGTGCAGGCGCGCGGCGGCGCGGGTGAAATTCAGCTCCTCGGCCACGGCGAGGAAATAGCGAAGATGACGTAGTTCCATAGGTGACTCTCTCCTGTCTGTCATCGACCCTGGTTCCGGGCCGTGCCCGGGTTGCTGCGTTCCTCCAGCCCTTACTGCGTAGTGGTCCTGGTGCGCGAGTGGCCCGGGTAGCGCCGATCCGATGGCGCAAACGCCCTGGCCAGACGCGTTGCGGGGCTCAATATCGGCGTGAAGAGGCCGCCCTGCACTCCGTTTCTTGCGGTCGAATCTGCAGGATGGGAGAGGGCGACGGACGGCTGCGGCGCAGACCGTTGCGCGAGGGGGTGGCGAGCGGTGGGGAAGCCGGCATCGCGGGGATGCCGGCCGGGGGGATCAGTGGAGCTTGAGGCGGGGGTCGGTGCTGCGGCCGATGCGGTCGCTGAGCATCAGCAGCAGGGTGCGGAAGCTGCCGTAGAGCGCCATCTGGTGCATGCGGTAGAGCGAGATGTAGAACATGCGCGCCAGCCAGCCTTCGAGCTTGACGCTGCCCATCAGGTTGCCCATGAGGTTGCCGACGGCGCTGAAGCTGGAGAGCGAGATCAGCGAGCCGTAGTCCTTGTAGCGGTACTCGGGCAGGTCCTGCTGGCCGGCGATGCGCAGCTTCATTGACTTCACCAGCAGGGAGGCCTGCTGGTGGGCGGCCTGGGCACGGGGCGGGACGTTGCGGTCGCTGCCGTCGCCCAGGGGGCAGGCGGCACAGTCGCCGAAGGCGAAGATGTTCTCGTCGCGGGTGGTCTGCAGGCTGGGCTTGACCACCAACTGGTTGATGCGGTTGCTCTCCAGGCCATCGAGCTCCTTGAGGAAGGCGGGGGCGCGGATGCCGGCGGCCCAGACCTTGAGGCTGGCGGGGATCTCCTCGCCCTGGGCGGTGCGCAGGCCCTCGGCGGTGACTTCGCTGACCGCGGCGCCGGTCATCACGGTGACGCCCAGTTGCTCCAGGGTCTTGTGCACCGGCGCGCTGATGCGCTCGGGCAGCGCCGGCAGCACGCGCGGGCCGGCCTCGATCAGGGTGATGCGCATGTTCTCCGGCTGGATGCTGTCCAGGCCGTAGGCGGCCAGCTCGCGGGCGGCGTGGTGCAGCTCGGCGGCCAGCTCGACGCCCGTGGCGCCGGCACCGACGATGGCGACGCTGATCTGGTCGCTGTTGCCTTCACGGGCGTGGGCGCGCAGGTAGTGGCTGAGCAACTGGCGGTGGAAGCGCTCGGCCTGCTCGCGGGTGTCGAGGAAGATGCAGTGGCGCGAGGCGCCTTCGGTGCCGAAGTCGTTGGTGGTGCTGCCGACGGCTATCACCAGGGTGTCGTAGGCCACTTCGCGGGCGGGCACCAGTTCGCGGCCGTCCTCGTCGAGGGTGGCGGCGAGCTGGATGGCCTTGCGCTCGCGGTCCAGCCCGCTCATGCGGCCAAGCTGGAACTCGAAGTGGTTCCACTTGCCCTGGGCGACGTAGTTGAGCTCGTTCTCCGTGGAGTTCAAGGAGCCGGCGGCCACTTCGTGCAGCAGGGGTTTCCAGATGTGCGTCAGGTTGGCATCGGCCAGGATGACCTTGGCCTGGCCTTTCTTGCCCAGGGTTCTACCCAGACGGGTGGCGAGCTCCAGCCCGCCGGCGCCGCCGCCGACGATCACGATACGATGGGACATGGGGATATCTCACAAGGCTATAGGAATTCTTATGTGTCGCGCCGGGCGAGCGCAGGAGGCGGCTCATAGCACCAGTCGCGCGAGGAGGCGGCTCAGCAGGCCCAGGCCGATCACCATCACCAGCAGGATCGCCAGCAGGCGCCAGGGCTTGAACGGCTCGCGTTCCACCTGGTGCTGGGGGAGATTCAGGTACTGGTCGACCCTCTGCTGGTCTTCGGGTGTCAGGCGGCTGGTCATGGGAAGCCTCGACGGGGGAATGGGCTCATTCTAGCTGCGTGTTTCGGCCAGGCTCAATCGACGGCGCGATTAATTCGACTGCTGCGTCACAGGCCGATCCCGGCATCGAAGATCACCGTTCGACCCAGGTTGGCGCGCAGAAATTCCGGGGCATCCGGATGGGCGAAGAGCACGCGGGCATAGGTGGAACCGACGATGGACAGCGAGCGCCAGCCCTGGCGGAGAAACTCCGTGGGCGGCGGGAAGGGGCTGTTGAAATCGGGCACCGAGCGCTTGAGGTTGACGAAGGCGACCAGGTCCAGCTCGCCCAGGTCGAGGCCGCGCTCGGTGTAGTTGTGGGCCTTCTTGCGCAGCGTCGGGGCGAGGCGGCCCTGCAACTCGGCGGTGGCGATGCGCTTGGGCCGGGCTTCGCGCCGCACCAGTTGGGCGAGGGAGAAGGCGCTGCGCCGGCGCTCCAGCTCGGCCCGCCATTCATCGTTGAGCCGGCGGCCCTCGTCGAGGACGAAGAACACCTCGAAGGCGGCATCGCGGAACAGCACGTCCGGCGGCTCGCTGCCGGTGCTGAAGTCCTCCAGCCGATGGGGCACGTTGAGGGCCTGCAGCAGGCGCTGGCAGACCCAGCGCTCGCGTTCCCACTTGCGGGCGTTGGAGAGGAAGTCGTTGGCCTGTTCCGCCTGGCGGGTCAGCAGGCGCAGGTAGTCGGATTCGTCCATGAGCGGAGCTTAGCCTCGCCGCGCCTCGCTGTGGTAGCCCGACGCGGCATACGGGCACGGCGCCGTGCGGCGGGCCTTGGTATAGACTCGGGAGCCTGTTCTGGAGCCTGTCATGCAACTGCGCACCCTCACCCCCGCCGACCATTCCCGACTGCTGGCCCTCTGGAGCCGGACGCCGGGTATCCGCCTGCGCCCGGAGGACGAGTACGCGCCGTTCTGCGCCTATCTCGCGCGAAACCCGGGGCTGAGCCTGCTGGTCGAGGCCGGCGACGAGGTGGTTGCCTGCCTGATGGCGGGGCACGATGGTCGTCGCGGCTACCTGCAGCACCTGGTGGTCGAGGAGGCCTTTCGCGGGCGCGGGCTGGCGCGGAGGATGCTCGAGGAGGTGCTGGCGCGGCTGGCCGAGCAGGGCATCGGCAAGTCCCATGTCTTCGTCTTGCGCGATGCGCCGCAGGCGCTGGCCTTCTGGCAGGCGCAGGAGGGCTGGGGCGAGCGTGGGGATATCCAGGTTTTTTCCACAAGGGGAGCGAGTGAATGAAAGCGGTTTTCGTGGTGGTGCTGATGGCGTGGATGGGGCTTGCCCAGGCGCAGGAGGAGGGTTCACGGCTCGCGCCCTGGACGCTGCTGGACCAGTACGACCAGCCTTACACCCTCGATGACGGGCTGCGGCTGTTGCTGGTGGCCCGCGACATGGACGGCGCGAAGCTGGTCAAGGCGGCGCTGGAGGGGCAACCCAAGGGTTACCTGGAGGCACGCAAGGCGGTGTTCCTCGCCGATGTCAGTCGTATGCCGGCGGTGATCGCCAAGCTCTTCGCGGTGCCGGCGATGCGTGACTACAACTACCGGGTGATGCTGGACCGCGAGTCTCGCGTGGCGCCCCGTTATCCGGCCGAGGCGGGCAGCGTGCTGCTGTTGCGCCTGGAAGGTGGCGTGGTGCGTGAAACCCTGACCTTCACCGATGCCGCGGCGCTGCGTGCCGTTCTCGAGTCCTCCGCAGAGTGATCGCGTCCCAGCTGCTCTCCACCACCAGCCTGGGCCTGGGCTGGGCCATCTACCTGCCGGCCATCGCCTGGGCGGTCTGGCGGGCCCCGTGGGTCGAGCTGTTCAGCGATACGCGGCGACAGCACCTGCTGTTCGGCACGGTGCTGGCGTTGTTCCTGCTGTGGATGGTGCGGCGGGATTTCGATTCGGGCGTGTCCTACCACTTCATCGGCATGACGGCCGTGACGCTGTTGCTGGACTGGCCGCTGGCGGTGCTGGGCGGGCTGGCGGCTCAGCTCGGCCTGGTGGCGCTGGGACGCCAGGACTTCGCCGCGCTCGGCATCAACGGTGCGTTGCTGGTGTTGCTGCCGGTGCTGGTGACCGAGTGCTGCGCCATCTGGGTGGAGCGCTTCCAGCCGCGCAACCTGTTCGTCTACATCTTCTGCTGCGGCTTCTTCCCCGCTGCGCTGGCGGCGCTGCTGTGCACACTGCTGGGTTTGGGCATCCTCTGGCTGGACGGCATCTTCCCGATGCCTCCCTGGCTGGAGGACTTCGTCGGCTACCTCTGGCTGGTGATGTTCCCCGAGGCCTTCATCAACGGCACGGCGGTGACGGCGCTGGTGGTGTTCTATCCGGACTGGCTGGAGACCTTCAACCGCTCGCGCTACCTGCAGGCGCCCTGGAAGGACGACGAGCCGAAGTGATGGCCGGGAATTCACCAGGGGCATGACGCCTGGCAGCTTGATCCCGATCAATTATCCACAGCCCCCCGCACGCTGATCATGGCGCCTTCACAGACGATGAGCGGGAGATGGCCATGCACAAATGGGCGCGCGAGATGCTGGATCGGGAGCTGGCGGCGGCCGGCGCGGCGGGGATGGACGAGGCGTTGGCGCTGCGAGCGCTGCTCAGCGAGGTGGTGGAGCGCAGCAAGGCGGTGCGGCCGATCGAGGACCTGGCCCAGGAGCTGTGTTTCCTGGCCGACAACCTCGATGACGAACGCGACTACGCCTTCATGCGCCCCTGAGGCTCAGTGCCCGCGCTCGGGCAGGTCGCTGGAGAAGAGATCGTCTTCCTGGATGTCGCCGGGGATCGCATGTTCCTCGGCGGCCCAGGCGCCCAGGTCGATCAGCTTGCAGCGCTCGGAGCAGAAGGGCCGGCTGGGGCTCTGCGGGCCCCATTCGACGGGGGCGCCACAGGTGGGGCATTCGACGGTCATGGGTTGGCTCATGCTTGGCCTCCGCGCAGGGTCAGGTAGAAGGCGTGCAGGCGTTCGACTTCGCGCTGCAGCCATTTCAGGTCACGGTCGTTGACCAGGACGTCATCCGCCGCTTCCAGGCGTTTTTCGCGGCTGGCCTGGGCCTTGAGGATGGCGCCGACCTGTTCTTCGGACACCTTGTCCCGGGCCATGGTGCGCTGGACCTGCACCGCCTCCGGTGCGTCGACCACCAGCACGCGCTGGGTCATGCGGTGCTGGCCGGACTCGATCAGCAGCGGCGAGACGAGGATGGCGTAGGGCGATTGGGCGCTGGCCAGGTCGCGGACGATCTCCTCGCCTATCAGTGGGTGCAGCAGGTTTTCCAGCCAGCGGCGCTCTTCCGGCTGCTCGAAGATGCGCTGGCGCAGCGTGGCGCGATCGAGCTGGCCGTCGGCCTGCAGCACATCGCGGCCAAAGTGCTCGGTGATCTGTGCGAGGGCAGGGCGGCCGGGCTCGACCACCCAGCGCGCCGCATGGTCGGCGTCCACCAGGTGCACGCCGAGGTTGCCGAAATGGGAGGCGACGGCGCTCTTGCCGCTGCCGATGCCGCCCGTAAGGCCAAGGATCCAGGGTTTGTTCATCAGAAACCGGCGAAGTGGAGATAGGTCCCGGTTATTTGATCACCCCAGAGCAATGCAATCCAGCCGGCAATGGCCAGGTAGGGGCCGAAGGGGATGGGCGTGCTGCTGTCCGCGTCGCGCAGCTTGAGGATGATGATCCCCAGTATCGCGCCCACCAGGGATGACAGCAGGATGGTCAGTGGCAGCACCTGCCAGCCACCCCAGGCGCCGAGCATCGCCAGCAGCTTGAAGTCGCCGTAGCCCATGCCTTCCCTGCTGGTCACCAGCTTGAACGCCCAGTACACCGACCACAGGCTGAGATAGCCGCCCACCGCGCCCCAGAGTGCATCGCTGGGCGTGGCGAACATGCCCTGGTTATTGAGGATCAGCCCGAGCCACAGCAGCGGCAGCACGAGGGAATCCGGCAGCAGCTGGTGGTCGACGTCGATCATGCTCATCGCCAGCAGGCCCCAGGTCAGCACCAGGAACGCCCCGGCCTGCCAGGTGAAGCCGAAATGCCAGGCGACATAGGCCGACAATAGGCCGCATGCCAGTTCCACCAGCGGGTAGCGCTTCTTGATCGGCGCCTTGCACGAGGAGCACTTGCCACCCAAGGCCAGCCAACTCACTACCGGGATGTTCTCCCAGGCCTGGATCTCATGCTGGCAATGCGGGCAGCGCGAGTTCGGCAGGATCAGGTTGAAGGTCTCGCCCTTGGGCTCCGCCGGCAACTCCAACGCCTCCCGCGCCTGCGCCTTCCAGTCGCGGAACATCATTACCGGCAGGCGGTAGATCACGACGTTGAGGAAGCTGCCGACGAGAAGGCCGAGGAGGAATATGCAGAAAACAAAGGCCGGCAAGTTGCCGGCCAGAAAGTCGAGGACTGTCACTTATCCCACTACCGAACCGAGCTGGAAGATAGGCAGGTACATCGCGATGATCAGGCCGCCGACCAGTACGCCGAGGACGGCCATGATCATGGGCTCCATCAGCGTGGTCAGGTTGTCGACGGCGTTGTCGACTTCTTCCTCATAGAACGAGGCGACCTTGTCGAGCATGCTGTCTAGCGCGCCTGACTCTTCACCAATGGCTGTCATCTGGATGGCCATGGATGGGAATACCCCAGTGGTGCGCATGGAGAAGTTCAGCTGCATGCCGGTGGAGACGTCCTGCTTGACCTTGGTGACCGCGTTTTTGAAAACCACGTTGCCCGTGGCGCCAGATACTGAGTCCAGTGCCTCCACGAGCGGAACACCCGCAGCAAATGTAGTGGACAACGTGCGTGCGAACCGGGCAACAGCAGACTTGTAGAGGATGTCACCTACTATCGGCAGCTTCAGGACCCCACGATCCATGGCATCGCGGAACTTCTCGGAGCGCCGATGTGCTTCACGCAACGTAAAGGAAGCACCAAAAATAGCGATCAGGAAGACGAACCACCAGGTTTGCAAGACCTCAGAGAGATTGATGACCATCTGAGTAAAGGCTGGCAGCTCTGCTCCAAAGCCCGAGAATATCGCTTGGAACTGGGGGACGACCTTGATCAATAGGATGGCCGATACAATCAATGCCACTAGGACGACTGCGATGGGGTATGTCATCGCCTTCTTGATCTTGGCCTTCAGGGATTCGGTCTTTTCCTTATAGGTGGCAATACGGTCAAGGAGGTTTTCGAGTGCGCCCGCCTGTTCGCCTGAGTCCACCAAGTTGCAATAAAGGTCATCAAAGAAGAGTGGTTTCTTACGAAGTGAGTTGGCGAGGCTGTTGCCCGAGGCCACCTCTTGCTTCACTTCATCAACCAGTTTGCGCATGTTCTGGTTGTCGAATCCTTCTCCGATGATGTCAAAGCTTTGAAGAAGAGGAACACCTGCCTTCATCATGGTGGCCATTTGTCGAGTGAAAAGCGCAATGTCCAAAGGCTTGATCTTCTTGCCCGCACCGAAAAGGGAGGCCGCTTTCTTACGTACCTTTGTCGGGTTGACCCCTTGCTTGCGCAGTTGCGCTTTCACCAGCGCAGGGTTAAGTCCGCTGATTTCACCGCTGACCTTGCTACCTTTCTTGTCGGTGCCTTCCCATTTGAAGACGCTCGCTTTTAGTGCTTTTTCCGCCATGGATTAGTCCTTGGTCACGCGGTTGACTTCCTCGAGGCTGGTTACGCCTTGCATGGCTTTCAGCAGGCCCGAAGCGCGCAGATCATTGAAGCCGTCTTTACGCATCTGCGCAGCGATATCAATGGAGTTGCCTTCCTCCATGATAATGCGTTGTAGCGCAGCCGTGTTTTTAACCACTTCATAAATACCGACCCTGCCCTTGTAGCCTCCCTTGCAGTTTTCGCAACCCGCAGGGCCATAGATCTTGAAAGTGCCGATCTTGCTCTCGGGGAAGCCTTCCTTGAGCAGCGTTTCACGAGGCACCTCGACCTCCTTCTTGCAACTGCTGCAGAGCTTCCTGGCCAGGCGCTGCGCGATGATGAGGTTGACCGACGTTGCGATATTGAAGGCCGGGACCCCCATGTTGCGCAGGCGGGTCAAGGTTTCCGCTGCGCTGTTAGTGTGCAGCGTGGACATCACCATGTGACCGGTCTGCGCCGCCTTGATGGCGATTTCGGCAGTCTCGAGGTCACGAATCTCGCCGACCATGATCACGTCCGGGTCTTGGCGTAGAAAGGCGCGAAGGGCCTGGGCGAAGTCCATGCCCTGGCGCGGATTGACGTTGACTTGGTTGATGCCTTCCAGGTTGATTTCCACAGGGTCTTCAGCTGTGGATATGTTGATATCGACCGTATTGAGGATGTTTAGGCCAGTATAAAGCGAAACCGTTTTGCCCGAACCAGTTGGGCCTGTCACCAAGATCATGCCTTGAGGCTGTTTCAGGGCGCTTAGATAGAGCTCTTTCTGCACCTCCTCGTACCCGAGGGCATCGATACCCATCTGAGCACTGGAAGGGTCGAGAATCCGCATCACGATCTTTTCGCCCCAGAGCGTCGGCAGGCTATTGACGCGGAAGTCGATGGCCTTGGTCTTGGAAATCTTCATCTTTATCCGACCGTCCTGTGGTTTGCGGCGTTCGGAGATGTCAAGGGCGGCCATGACCTTTAAGCGAGCAGAGATCCTGCTAGCTAGCTGTATAGGGGGACGTGCCACTTCATGGAGAATGCCGTCGGTGCGAAGGCGGACTCGGTAGCTTTTCTCGTAGGGTTCAAAATGAAGGTCTGAAGAGCCTCCCTTGATTGCGTCGAGTAGCATTTTGTTGACGAAGCGAACAACTGGAGCATCGTCAGCATCACCTCCCCCACCTTTATCGTCCTTGTCATCATCCACTGCCTCGATATCGACACCATCCAAGTCGACATCGCCTAAATCATCCATGCCGCTGTTTGACGACTCGAAGAAGCGCTCTATCGCTTCGCCGATCTTGTCGTCTTCGACAAGGATCGCTTCCGTTGTCAGTCCGGTACTGAACTGCACATCTGTGATGGCTTGATGATTGGTTGGGTCTGATACACCAATGAAGAGCTTGTTGCCCCTCCTCCATAGAGGGATGACACGATGCTGGCGAACCAGTTTTTCGCTGATGAGGTCTTTGGGCTGGGAGTCCTTGTCGATAGCGCTGAGGTCAAAGAAGGGAACCCCGAACTGCTCGGCAGCAATCTCCGCCAGTGGGCGGCTCTTCACCAGCTTGTTCTGAACGATATAGGTCACCAGCGACATTTTATTGCGCAGCGCCTGCTGCTGTGCTTGCTGAGCACTTTTCTCGTCAAGCAGCTCCGCGATGACGATCTGGCGCGCCAGACCTGTGAGGGGAATTGAGTCGCTCATCAAGCATGCATCCGTTTGGCTGGTGTATCTCAAGAGTGTACTAGAGCAATACAGGCAGAAATAAACAAGGCACCCGAAGGTGCCTTGTTTAGAGCAGATTAAATCAGTTGCAGCCGCGAGGACGGAAGTCTGCGTTGGCAGTGGAGTTGCAGACCCAGCTTCCATCAGTGGCACGACGGAGAGTATGGACAGCCACAGAGGGTTGCTTCAGAGCCGGGCTGGCCTGGTTGTCGAAGGTGAAGGTCAGAGTACCGCTTCCATCGGCAGCAAAGTTGGCGGCGATTGTGCCCAGGGGGCTGGCGCTGGAGGTGGTACCCAGCAGGCCGAGGCTGCTGAGGGATCCGCCAGCTACTCCACGAGCAAAAGCATCTTCCACTGCGGTCTTCAGCGGAGCAATGGCCTGGAGGCCGGTATTTGCTTCCGAGCGAGCGATGTAGTTGCGGTACGCCGGGATGGCGATGGCGGCCAGGATGCCAATAATGGCGACAACAATCATCAGTTCGATCAGGGTGAAGCCTTTTTGAGCTTTCATTCGTGTTTCTCCGAGGTAGATGTTTACGACTGCATTGGCAGCTGACATGCTTTAAGCAAGAGTCTTGCCAACTTTCTCTGAGGCGCTCCCTGCGGGTGGCGGCCAGAGTAGGCAGGGTAAAACTGACAAAAAACGTCAATGAGTTGCCAAGAATGCTTAGGCCAAATGCTCTGCGGGTTTTCTCTTTCATTGTGGTGATGCTAGCGATTTCCTTTAGCAACCCACTCCATCTCTTTCCTTCGCTTAACTACATTGAAGAGCTCATCGCAGCGTGTTCCGTGGTAGCGGGTTCAGCTTGGCTGATGTGGTGTCACCGGGAATATCGGTTTTCGGTGGTCTCTGCCCTTTGGCTGGTATTGGGCGGGCTTTTCCTTGTCTCTGCACTGATTCAGCCAGCTACTTTCGACTCGGGGAAACTTGCATACCTTCTATATTGGTTTATGGGGGCGCTGGCTTTAGTCGTGGGTGAGCAGCTGGACTGGTCCGATTGGCGTACTGCTGATCGTTTGGCTTGGGTGTTGTTCGTCTGCGCAGTATTTGGAGCTGTCGTGGGGGGGCTTAGACATTTTGGCCTTCTATGGACTGGATTCGACGCTTTTGTCCCCAAGGTTCAGACGGAGCGAATGATTGGCTTAATCGGGCAGAGCAACTACTTCGGGTATCTCTGTTTGATGGGGGTCCTATCTGGAGCATGGCTACACCACCGGCGTGCTATCAATGCTATTTCTCTGATTATTGGCGCGGCTTTATGCATTCTCGGGCTGCTGATGTCTGGGTCCAGGTCTGCATTGCTCGCATGGCTTTGTCTAGTGATTTTTTTATGGCTGAGGGGGCAGGCGCGAGGGCGATACTGCGCGGTGCTGACTTGTGGTGTGCTTTGTACTCTCGCTCTAATGCCCGTTGTGCCTGAACTGATCCAGTTGTTCTCTCAGTTCGTCCCGGAGGGTGTGCTGGATGGCCGTTTGCAAGCTATTGGGCAGCGTGGGGTAGACAGCCCGGCGCGACTGACGGAGTGGAAGATCGCATTTGATGTTTGGAAGGGGAGTCCCTGGCTGGGGGTTGGGGTTGGAAACTATTCTCATGCTGCGTATACAGAGCACATTGCTCAGGGAATAAGCTCAAGTGCGGGGTTATTTACGCACAGTCACAATGTCGTCTTGCAGTTGCTTGTTGAGTTGGGAGTGCTGGGAGGTGTTTGGTGTCTGGTGTTTGGTGTGTTCTTCTGCTTTTTAGCATGGTCTGCTTTGAAGGATGAAGCTAGTCAGCTGCCGGTTTCCATTGTTTTGATATTTGCAATTTATAGTTTGTTTGAGTTTCCGCTGTGGATAATGAATTTTCTGATTCTGAACCTTTTGCTGATAGGAAGTCTGTCTAGTACGGGAGTAGTGCTGAAGCTTCGTCTACACAAGATTTTTTCGATTGTTCTTGGTTTTGTGTTGTTTGTAACGCTGGCTGTTTATGTGCCTTTAGTGGAGCGTTTTTACTGGTCCTACGTCCAGTATCTTGTTCGGGCGCCAGTGAAGGTTGAGCAGTACGACTTCATGAGCGCCATGATGAAGGACCCCCTGATGGAGTCGACGAGCTATATTATTTATTTCGCCAACTTCCAGGTGTCTAAAAAAACAGCGGCTCAGGAGCGCGAGGTTCTGGAAAGATTTCGGGGCTATGTACCGTATCCACCGCTGATGGCGCGGCTTGCTATCATTCAGGTTGCCATGGGGGATGTAGAGGCGGGTAAAGAAACTGTGCGAGAGAGTCGTATCTACTATGGAACCAGTGGTATTGAGGGTTTCATAAGTACTGCTCTTGAAGAAGCAGAGGTGGCCTTCCCAGGCGTCGATTTCTCTGTCCTTTTCGAGAAATGAGCACATTGATTGCCCCTCCGCTCAATGCTAAATTCCGCCCCGCCGCCGGTGTAGCTCAGTAGGTAGAGCAGCGCACTCGTAACGCGAAGGTCGCAGGTTCGATTCCTGTCTCCGGCACCAGCTCAAACAAAAAGCCCCGCTTCGGCGGGGCTTTTTGTTGGGCGCTATATAAAGGAAAGGGTCAGATGCTCAGGCGCATCGACAGGTCGACGGCCCTGACGTCTTTGGTCAGGGTGCCGATGGAGATGTAGTCGACGCCGGTCTCGGCGATGGTGCGCAGGGTGGTGTCGTTGATGCCGCCGGAGGCTTCGAGCTTGGCGCGGCCGGCGGTGAGGGTGACGGCGGTGCGCATGTCGTCGAGGCTGAGTTCGTCGAGCATGACGATGTCGGCGCCGGCGGCCAGGGCCTGGTTGAGTTCGTCGAGGCTTTCCACTTCGATCTCCACCGGCTTGCCGGGGGCGATGCGGTGGGCGGTGGTGATGGCTTCCGCGATACCGCCGCAGGCGGCGATGTGGTTTTCCTTGATGAGGAAGGCGTCGTACAGGCCGATGCGGTGGTTATGGCCGCCGCCGCAGGTAACGGCGTACTTCTGCGCCAGGCGCAGGCCGGGGAGGGTCTTGCGGGTGTCCAGCAGCTTCACCTGGGTGCCCTGTACCAGTTCCACGTAGTGGGCGACGCGGGTGGCGACGCCGGAGAGGCACTGGAGGAAGTTCAGCGCGCTGCGCTCGCCGCTGAGCAGGGCGCGGGCGGGTCCTTCGAGGTGGAACAGCGGCTGGTTCGGCCGCACCTTGTCGCCATCGGCCACCTGCCAGTGCACCGCCACCCGTGGGTCGATCTGACGGAACACCGCATCGACCCACGCGGTCCCAGCAATGACCGCCGCTTCACGGGTGATGATGGTTGCGTGGGCCAGGCGCTCCTCGGGGATCAGTTGGGCGGTGATGTCGCCGCTGCCGACGTCCTCGGTCAGGGCGCGGCGCACGTTGGCTTCGATTTCCGCGTTCAGGTCGGCGAGTTTGAGGTTGGGCATGGGATGCTCCGCTGCAGAATGGCGCGATTATAGAGGCAGGCGACCGCTGGTACAGCGTTGGTGGCAACTGTCTTGGGCTTTCTGCTAGATATTCAGGGGATGGGTAGGTCTGACAGAGGCCGGCCTACAAAGGGCAGGGACATCTGTGACGTATTTCATGTCTGGAGGAAATCTCCCCTTGGTTGCGACGTGAGTATCCCTATAATGATTCTGACTTTCTCTATTTGACGCCAGAAGCTTGACGTTAGGGATAACTCCCCGTTTATAGCTGTGCAACCAGCGAAGCCCCCTAGTTCGGGCGCTGGTTGCGGGAGATTCGCTATGCAGACCGACGCGAACGTGGTGCCCCTGAACAAGGGCGCCTCCGAGCTATCGCCAACTTCGCCGGTAGGAAGGCTGCCCGTGGCACTTATCCAGGTGCGCGACAAGGCTGCACAACAGCTGAAGCAAGCGCTGCAGGCGCTATTCGACAACGCGGACGACACCCTCTTCCAGATGGCCGACCGTGCGACCAGCAACGCCGAGCAGAACGCCTTCTTCGAGGCGATGCGCGACTTGCGCCTGAAGCGCAAGAGCATTGAGCGCGGCTTCCTGCAGAAAGTGTTCGAGACCTTCTCCAACCTCAACCAGTACGAGATCGGCAAGCCGCCGGTGCTGGATGCGGTCTCCTTCGAAAGCCTGAGCCTGGTGCAGAACGACGAGCTGGAAGAGTCCGTCGCCCTCGACGCCATGGTCGCCAAGGTGATGAGCCGCGACGGCATCGCCCTTGGCCACCTGACCACCCGCCTCAACACCCTGGTCACCAAGAAGATCGAGGACAAGAGCAACCCGCTCGGCCCGCGCGCGCTGTGCGAAGCCTTCCTCGATGCCTGCCGCAGCCTGGGCGTGGAGATCAAGGTCAAGCTGATCATCTTCAAGCTGTTCGAGAAGTACGTCCTCAGCGACCTCGACCAGCTCTACGCCGAATCCAACCAGGCGCTGATCACCGCCGGTGTGCTGCCCGAGCTCAAGTCCGCGCCGCCGGCCCGTCGTCCCCAGGGGCGCGCCCCGGGTGCCGCCCGCTCCGCCCAGGCCGCCGAAGGTGGCCAGGTTGCCGGTGAAGGCGCCTACATGGACGAAGGCGTGCAGGAAGTCTTCGGCGCCCTCCAGGAGCTGCTGTCCCAGGTCCGGGGTTCCGGTACCGGCGCCGGGATCGGCATGGGGCGTCGCGAGGTACCGGCCGATGCGGTGCCCATCACCAGCAACGACCTGATGCGCCTGCTCTCGCACCTCCAGCAGCACCTGCCTGCGCAGAATGCGAGTGATGTCGACCTGCGCTTCCAGCTCGACAACCTGCTCACCCGTGCCAGCGCCAAGAGCGGCAAGTCCCGTGTCGTGGGCCAGGTGGACGACGACGTCATCAACCTGGTGTCGATGCTCTTCGAGTTCATCCTCGATGACCGCTCCCTGCCGGATTCGCTCAAGGCCCTGATCGGCCGCCTGCAGATTCCGATGCTCAAGGTCGCGGTGCTGGACAAGACCTTCTTCAGCCGTGGCAGCCACCCGGCGCGCCGGCTGCTCAACGAGATCGCCTCGGCCGCCATGGGCTGGAGCGAGCAGGACGACGTCCAGCGCGATGCCCTGTACCAGCGCATCGAGCAGGTCGTGCTGCGCCTGCTGAACGATTTCGTCGACGACCCGACCATCTTCTCCGACCTGCTGTCCGACTTCCTCGCCTACACCGGTGACGAGCGCCGTCGCAGTGATCTGCTGGAACAGCGCACCCGTGATGCCGAGGAAGGTCGCGCCAAGGCCGAGCTGGCACGCCAGCAGGTCGAGCAGGCCCTGAACGAGCGTCTCTTGGGCCGCACCCTGCCCGAAGTGGTGGTGCGCCTGCTGCAGGAGGCCTGGAGCAAGGTCATGCTGCTGACCTGCCTCAAGCACGGCGTCGGCTCCGAGGAATGGCAGGCCACCCTGTCGACCATGGACGACCTGATCTGGAGCGTGGAGTCCCACGAAGCGCCCGAGGCACGCATGCGCCTCCTGGAACTGGTCCCCGGCCTGCTCAAGGCGCTGCGCGAGGGGCTGACCAGCGCCGCTTTCGACCCGTTCTCCACCAGCGAATTCTTCAGCCAGCTGGAAACCCTGCACGTGCAGGCCTTCCAGCGCTTCAAGCGCGTCGAGACCGAGCCCGTACCGGCTCCGGTGGTGGACGCCGAGGAAGGCCAGGAGCCGGGCGTCATCGCGGAAATCGAGATGCCCCTGCTCGACCTGCCCGCCGACCTGGAGGTGGGCATGCCCGCCGAAGCGCCGGCGATGGTCGAGGTGGTCGAGGAGATCGTCCTGCTCGCACCGGGCGAGACCCGTGCGCCCGAGCCCGAAGCCGCCCTGCCGGATGACGACGAGGCCCTGGACCAGGTCGACAACCTGCGTGTCGGCAGCTGGGTCGAGTTCCAGGAAGACGAGGAGCACAAGGTGCGCTGCAAGCTGGCGGCCATCATCAAGCCCACCGGCAAGTACATCTTCGTCAACCGCACCGGCATGAAGGTGCTGGAGAAGACCCGCATGGGGCTGGCCGTCGAGTTCCGCCGCCAGGCCATCCGCCTGCTGGACGACGCCCTGTTGTTCGACCGCGCGCTGGAGTCGGTCATCGGCAACCTGCGCCGACTCAAGGGCGCCTGATCCCTCGCTCCGCCCCCCGACGCCCGGCTTGCCGGGCGTCGTCGTTTCAGGGCCTTGGCCCTGGGCTTCGCCTGCTCTAGAGTGTCCGCCAACCAAGGAGCCCACCATGCAGCCGGACCCCGCGACAGGTTGGTGCCAAGGCGCCCGCCACTGCCCCTCGCCGAACTTCAATGCCCGCCCGGAGGGGGAGATCTCCCTGCTGGTCATCCACAACATCAGCCTGCCGCCCGGCCAGTTCGGCACCGGCAAGGTCCAGCAGTTCTTCCAGAACCGGCTGGACGCCGCCGAGCATCCCTACTTCGCCGACATCGCCGCCATGCAGGTCTCGGCGCACTTCCTCATCGAGCGCGACGGCGCCGTCACCCAGTTCGTCTCCTGCCTGGACCGCGCCTGGCATGCCGGCAAGTCCTTCTTCGAGGGGCGTGAGAACTGCAACGACTTTTCCCTCGGCATCGAGTTGGAGGGCACCGACGACCAGCCCTATTCCGAGGCCCAGTACACCGTGCTCGGCCAGCTCGCGCGCGGCCTGCTGCGCGCCTATCCCGGGATCACCCCGGAGCGTGTCCGGGGGCACAGCGACATCGCTCCCGGGCGCAAGACCGATCCCGGTCCCGGATTCGATTGGGCGCGCTTTCGCGCCAGCCTGCACGACAAGGAGGTAGACGCATGAGTTTCCTGGTTCTCCTGCTGGTGCTCTGGGTGGAGAAGTTCTCCAGCCTGCGCCAGCGCATCCAGCAGGACGGGCCCTGGCTGCGCCAGCTGGCCCGCCTTTCCGGCAACCCGCGCCTGGCCGGGCGCCCCTGGGCGATCCTCGGCCTGCTGGTGGTGCTGCCATTGGTGGTCCTGGCCCTCTTGCTGATGGCCCTGCAACCGCTCGCCTATGGTTGGCTGGCCTTGCCGTTGCACCTGCTGGTGGTGATCTACGCCCTCGGGCGCGGTGACGTCCAGGCGGACCTCGGCTCCTTCCGCGATGCCTGGCGCCGGGGTGACGTACAGGGCGCCTACCATGTCGCCGAGCGTGACCTGGGCCTCGAGGTGGAAGAGGGCGATGACCTGCTGCTGCGGGTTCAGGGGCATCTCGTCTGGCAGGCCTACCAGAGCTTCTTCGCGGTGATCTTCTGGTACTTCCTGCTGGGCCCGGTTGCGGCCCTGGCCTATCGCCTGCTGGCCCTGGCCGCCGAGCACGCCGAGGAGCCCGCCCTGCGCGAGCGTGCCGCGCAGATGCGCCATGCCTTCGATTGGGTGCCGGTGCGGGTGCTGGCAGCGAGCTTCTCGCTGGTGGGCAATTTCGTCGCGGTCAGCCGCGTGCTGCTGCATGAGTTGCTGAACTGGGACATCGCCGCCGAGCGCTTCGTGGTCATCGCCGGGCGCGCCGCCGGCGAGCTGCCGGACGACACGGCCGGTGAGGCGGGCGTGGCCAGCCTGGATGCGCTCTGGCACCTGCTGGTCCGGGCCGCCGTGCTCTGGTACGCCGGCTTCGCCCTCTGGACCCTTCTGTTCTGACGATGCGACCGGCGGCGCAATGCCGCCGGTCCGGCCCGCGCCTGCCGGGTCGCGCTCCGAGCGTTCTTAACCTTAAGTTACAGAATGTTCCGCCGATATCAGGTACACAGTTCCTGCACCTTGTCGGGCATTTCGTGACATGCATCACGTTTATTGCGCGGCATCGTTAGTCCTTATCTGTCACCCACAGGTCGGACGATCTGGGACGGCCGCACTGCCAGATGCGATCCTTGGCCGCCCCCGAGGCGACCCATAAGAATAATTAGGAAACAGGAGACGTCTTGTGAAGACCGTGTTGTATCCGGCCATCGCGCTGATGAATCGCCTCAGCTTCGGCATGAAATTCAGTCTGATCAGCGTGTTGTTCTTCCTGCCGATGCTGGTCACCAACTTCTACCTGGTGCGCGAGTCCTACCAGGAATTCGTCAGCACCCGTTCCGAGCTGGAAAGCCTCGATCTGCTGGGCGCCAGCCAGGGCATCCGGCGCAACCTGGAAAACCTCAACGACCTGGTGCTGATCAATTCGCTGATCGGCCAGTCCGGGCAGGCCGGCGATCTCGATACGCGCATCGGCAAGCTGGAGAAGGACCTGGCCGACGCCCTCGAGAAACTCGCACCCGTCACCACCGATCCGGAACAGGTCGCCGAGTTCAACAACAAGCGCGAGGAGATGCTCAAGGGCCTGCAGGCGGCCGGTAAAGAGACGTCCCTGCAGAGCAAGAGCGCCATGATCGAGAAGCAGTTGGGCAACGCCCAGGTGTTCATCAAGCTGGTCGCCAGCCAGGCCGGCCTCAGCCAGGACAGCCAGCGCGACGTGCGCCAGGTGGCCGAGCTGGTCACCGGGGTCACCTCGACCGTCACCGCCGCCATCAGCAAGGGGCGCGCCATCGGCGCCTACTCCCTGGGCCAGGGTTTCCTCAATTCCGCCGCCAGCACCAAGCTGGACGACCTGCTGCTGGAGCTGGAGAAGATCGGCTCCGAATACGGCCTGAAGATCCAGGACGCCCTCAACGGCAACCCGCGCGCCCAGGCGGCCCTGGCCGACCTCGGCAACGCCAGCCGCGAGACCCTCAAGCAGAGCGCCACGCTGTTCGAGGACCAGGTGATCATGGCCGACACCCTCGACACCCCCTGGCCGCAGTTCTACGACCAGGCCACCGCGCAGATGGACAAGACCTACCAGCTCAATGACGCCGCGCTCGGCTTCCTCAAGAGCGAGCTGGAAAAGCGCCTCGGCGAGAAGCGCGCCCAGACCGTGCTGCTGGTGGTCGCCCTGGTGGTGGTGTTCCTCGCCATCGTCTACCTCTACAGCGGTTTCTACGTCTCCACCCGCACCACCCTCAAGAGCCTCGGCCGGGTCATGGACCAGGTCGCCGCCGGCGACATGACCGTCAACTTCCGCGCCCAGAGCCGCGATGAGCTGGGCGAGCTGGGCCAGGTGTTCAACGGCACGGTGGCGAAGATCCATGACCTGATCGAGCTGGTCGGCCAGACCGTCGTCGAGGTCGAGCGCCAGGCGGGACGCGTGCAGAACGTCTCGGAGGAGAGCAACCAGGCCGTCGCCGGCCAGCGCAGCCAGATCGAGCAGGTGGCCACGGCGATGAACGAGATGTCCGCCACTGCCCAGGAGGTCGCCCGCAGTGCCGCCGCCGCAGTGAACAGCGCGCACAGCGTGAACGAGGAGACCGTCAGCGGCCGCGCCCTGGTGGAATCCCAGCTTGGCAGCATCGAGCGCCTGGCCCAGGAGATCGAGCAGTCGGTGAACGTGATCAACCAGCTCGCCTCCGACAGCGCCTCCATCAGCCGCGTGCTGGAGGTGATCAAGGGCATCGCCGAGCAGACCAACCTGCTGGCGCTCAATGCCGCCATCGAGGCCGCCCGCGCCGGTGAACAGGGTCGCGGCTTCGCCGTGGTGGCCGACGAGGTCCGTACCCTGGCCAAGCGCACCCAGCAGTCGACCGAGGAGATCGAGCAGATGATCGCCAAGCTCCAGGGCGGCGTTGGCGCGGCGGTCAAAGCGATGAACACCAGCCACCAGATGGCCGACGGCACCGTCAACCAGTCCGGCCGCGTGCAGCAGGCGCTGGAGAACATCCTGGGGGCGGTGGGCATGATCGTCGACCAGAACCAGCAGATCGCCGCCGCTGCCGAGCAGCAGACCGCCGTGGCCCACGACATCGACCAGAACATCGTCGAGATCAACAGCGCCGGCGAGCGCACCGCCCTGGGCGCCAGCCAGACCGAGCAGGCCAGCCGCCAGCTTTCCGAGCAGGTTGCGCAGCTCAAGCAGCTGATCGGCGCGTTCCGCGTCTGATCCGGTGCGCCACGCAAAAGCCCGCCGATTGGCGGGCTTTTTCGTTTATTGGAGGCGCCGCCGGTGGGCTGAAGCCCACCCTACATCTGGCCTGTGGAGCTTCGTAGCCCGGGCTTCAGCCCGGGAGGGGCTCCCAGCCGAACAGCTCGCAGGCGTTGCGGCTGCTGGCGGCGGCTAGCGCGTCCGGGGGGATGCCCAGCAAGTCGGCGAGATTGGCGCAGATGTCCGGCAGGTACTCGGGGCTGTTGCGTTGCTGCGGATGCATGGACGGCGCCATGTCCGGGGCATCGGTCTCCAGCACGATGGCTTCCAGCGGCAACTGCGGCACCACCTTGCGCAAGCGGTTGGCCTGGGGCCAGGTGGGGGCGCCGCCGAGGCCCAGGCGGAAGCCCAGCTTCAGGTACTCGCGCGCTTCCTCGACGCTGCCGGCGAAGGCGTGGACGATGCCGGCCCGTTGCAGGCGGAAGCGCTTGAGGGTGGCGATCACTGCCGCGTGGCTTCTGCGCACGTGCAGCAGCACCGGCAACTGTGCGTCGGCCGCGATGGCGAGCTGGGCCTCGAACAGCGCCTGCTGGGCGTCGCGGTCGAGGTCTTCGAGGTAATAGTCCAGGCCGATCTCGCCAACCGCGCAGAGCTTGGGGTGCCCGGCATGGGCCAGGAGCATCGTGCGCAGTTCATCCAGGTGGGCAGGCTGGTGTTCGCCCAGGTAGATGGGGTGCAGGCCGAACGCGGCGTAGAGGTCGTCCTGGGTGGTGGCCAGCTCCCAGATACGTTGCCAATTGCCCCGCGTCACGCCCATCAGCACCTGACGCTTCACGCCCAGCGCACGGGCGCGGTCGAGCACCTCGGCGCGGTCGGCGTCGAACTCGGGAAAGTCCAGGTGGGTGTGGGTGTCGATCAGCATCGGGGCGGCGGTCGCATCAGGGGATGGGGTACAGCCTAGCCCAGAGGCGCCGCCGGGAAGCGGCGCCTCGATCGGCGCTCGCGATCAGTGGTGTTCGCGGGTGGCGCGGAACTTGATGTCCGGCCAGCGCTCTTCCATCAGGGCCAGGTTGACGCGGGTCGGGGCCAGGTAGGTGAGGTGGCCGCCGCCGTCCACGGAGAGGTTCTCCATGGCCTTGTCCTTGAACTCCTTGAGCTTCTTCTCGTCCTTGCACTCGATCCAGCGCGCCGACCAGACGTTGATCTGCTCGTAGGCGCACTCGACCTTGTATTCCTCCTTCAGGCGGCTGGCGACGACGTCGAACTGCAGCACGCCGACCGCGCCGAGGATGATGTCGTTGTTGCGCTCGGGGAAGAACACCTGGGTGGCGCCTTCCTCGGCCAGTTCCTGCAGGCCCTGGCGCAGCTGCTTGGATTTCAGCGGGTCCTTCAGGCGCACGCGGCGGAACAGCTCGGGGGCGAAGTGCGGGATACCGGTGAAGCCCAGCGCCTCGCCTTCGGTGAAGGTGTCGCCGATCTGGATGGTGCCGTGGTTGTGCAGGCCGATGATGTCGCCGGCGAAGGCTTCATCGAGCTGCTCGCGCTCGCTGGAGAAGAAGGTCAGCGCGTCGGCGATCTTCACGTCCTTGCCCAGGCGCACGTGGCGCATCTTCATGCCCTTCTCGTACTTGCCCGAGCAGATGCGCATGAAGGCGATGCGGTCGCGGTGCTTGGGGTCCATGTTCGCCTGGATCTTGAACACGAAGCCGGAGAACTTCTCCTCGGTCGGCTCCACCACGCGCTCGTGGGCGGCGCGCGACAGCGGGCGCGGGGCCCAGTCGACCACGGCGTCGAGCACCTGGTCGACGCCGAAGTTGCCCAGCGCGGTGCCGAAGAACACCGGGGTCATGCGGCCCTGGTGGAACTCCTCTTCATCGAACTCGTGGCAGGCACCCTGTACCAGCTCGAGTTGCTCGACGAAGTTGTCATAGAGGTCGCCCAGGTGCGCGCGGGCTTCGTCCGAGTCGAGCTTCTCGATCACCTTGATCTCGGTGCGCTCGTGGCCGTGGCCCGGGGTGTAGACGATGATCTTGTCGGCGGCCAGGTGGTAGACGCCCTTGAAGTCCTTGTAGCAGCCGATGGGCCAGGTGATGGGCGCGGCCTTGATCTTCAGCACCGCCTCGATCTCGTCGAGCAGCTCGATGGGGTCGCGGATGTCGCGGTCCAGCTTGTTGATGAAGCTGACGATGGGCGTATCGCGCAGGCGGCACACGTCCATCAGGGCGATGGTGCGCGGCTCCACGCCCTTGCCGCCGTCGAGGACCATCAGCGCCGAGTCCACCGCGGTCAGGGTGCGGTAGGTGTCTTCGGAGAAGTCTTCGTGGCCGGGGGTGTCGAGCAGGTTGATCATGTGCTCGCGGTAGGGGAACTGCATCACCGAGGTGGTGATGGAGATGCCGCGCTGCTTCTCCATCTCCATCCAGTCGGAGGTCGCGTGGCGGTCGGACTTGCGCGACTTCACCGTACCGGCGACCGCGATCGCCTTGCCCATCAGCAGGAGCTTCTCGGTGATGGTGGTCTTACCGGCGTCGGGGTGGGAAATGATGGCGAAGGTGCGGCGTTTGGCGACTTCGGCGGCCTGGATGGTCATGGATATGTGCCTGGCTGGAAACGGTTGCAGGCCATGCGCGGCCCGAAAAGCGCGGAATTATAGCGGGAAACGCCCGGTGGATCAGTCCGCATGTCGCAGGCGGCGTGCCCGGCCTTTTCGGCACCCCTCGGGGCGATGCGCCTGAACCCTCGCGGGCATCATCGGTCTGTCAGAAAAGAGGGCCATGATCGCCTGGCCCGAGCACGCCCCGATGCGCTGCGAAGGCCGCCGGCAGCGGTTTTGTGCAGCATTCCATGACGGTTTGTTTTGAATACAGAACAGTCAACAGGTAACGCGACAAAGGGATGCGATAAAGCGGCATTTTTTGATTGATCTGCGCTTCCCATGGTCCTAAAGTTCGCGCCCGAACGTCCATGCTGGAAACGATCCATCCGGCTCAAGTACTGACGACGAGAGGTTGGCAGCCGCAAGGCTGTAGATCCTCGGCGACATGCCTTGGGAAGTAGGCGAACCAAAGTGGGGAAACGGATTAGACGTTCAGGCTTTTCGCACCAAGCCCATCCCTTGCAACTTTTGTGTTTTTTGCCCAATGGAGCCCCAGTATGTCGATCAAGGTCGAAGACTATTTCGCACCCGCCACTTTCCAGCGCATGAAGGCATTCGCCGATCAGCACGAAACCCCCTTCGTGGTCATCGACAAGCAGACCATCGCCGATGCCTATGACCAACTGGTCGGCTGCTTCCCCTTCGCCAAGATCTACTACGCGGTCAAGGCCAACCCGGCCACCGAGATCACCGAGCTGCTGCGCGACAAGGGCTCCAACTTCGACATCGCCTCCATCTACGAGCTGGACAAGGTGATGAAGACCGGCGTCGGCCCGGAGCGCATCAGCTACGGCAACACCATCAAGAAAGCCAAGGACATCCGCTACTTCTTCGAGAAGGGAGTGCGCCTGTTCGCCACCGACTCCGAGGCGGACCTGCGCAACATCGCCAAGGCTGCGCCGGGCTCGAAGATCTACGTGCGCATCCTCACCGAGGGTTCCACCTCCGCCGACTGGCCGCTGTCGCGCAAGTTCGGCTGCAACCCCGACATGGCCCTGGACCTGCTGATCCTCGCCAAGCAGCTGGGCCTGGAACCCTACGGCCTGTCCTTCCACGTGGGCAGCCAGCAGCGCGACATCGACGTGTGGGACGCCGCCATCGCCAAGGTCAAGGTGATCTTCGAGCGCCTCAAGGAAGAAGACGGCATCACCCTGAAGATGATCAACATGGGCGGTGGCTTTCCGGCCAACTACATCCAGCGCACCAACGCCCTGGAGACCTACGCCGAGGAGATCACCCGCTTCCTCAAGGAAGACTTCGGCGACGAGCTGCCGGAAATCATCCTGGAGCCGGGTCGCTCGCTGATCGCCAACGCCGGCATCCTGGTCAGCGAAGTGGTACTGGTGGCACGCAAGTCGCGCACCGCCGTGGAGCGCTGGGTCTACACCGACGTGGGCAAGTTCTCCGGCCTGATCGAAACCATGGACGAGTCCATCAAGTTCCCCATCTGGACCGAGAAGAAGGGCGAGATGGAAGAAGTGGTCATCGCCGGCCCGACCTGCGACAGCGCCGACATCATGTACGAGAACTACAAGTACGGCCTGCCCCTGAACCTGGCCAGCGGCGACCGCCTCTACTGGCTCTCCACCGGTGCGTACACCACCAGCTACAGCGCGGTGGAGTTCAACGGCTTCCCGCCGCTGAAGGCCTTCTACCTGTAAGCGCCGGCCCGAAGGAAAAAGCCTGCTCCGGCAGGCTTTTTTATGCCCTCGTGGTACCTGGGACCGCAGCGGCTGCCCAGGAGCCCGTGCCGTCGCGGCATGCCGGCTACGGGCGAAGGTAAATAGAAAGTAAAACGCGTCGAACACTCTGTTTGTGAAACTTATTCTCAAATAGAATCGCATCCCATCTGAGAATCCATGGCCTCCGTCCGACCGGCTGATGGCGGCTGTCTGTTTTCCACAAGGGGTCACCGTGTTCAAGAAAGTCCTGTTCCAGTTGCACTGGCTCCTCGGCATCAGTGCCGGCCTGGTGTTGTCCGTCATGGGCGTCACTGGCGCCGCCTACAGCTTCCAGGACGAAATCCTCGAATGGCTCAACGCCGATACCCTGCGCGTCGAGGTGCGGGACGCCGGCGTGCTGCCGCCGGCCGAACTGGTGCGCAGGATCGAGGCCGCCGAGGGCAAGCAGGTGTCCGGGCTCTGGGTCGAGACCCAATCGGGCAAGGCCGCACGGGTGTTCTTCATGCCACCGCCCGGCGAGCGCCGTGGCCCCATGCGCTGGTTCGATCCCTACAGCGGAGAATTGCTGGGCGAACCGGCTGGCCAGCCGTTCTTCGGCCTGATGCTGCAACTGCACCGCTTCCTCGCCATGGGCGAGACCGGCAAGCAGATCACCGCCGCCAGCACCCTGGCACTGATCTTCTTCTGCCTCTCCGGCCTCTACCTGCGCTGGCCGCGCCAGACCGGCAGCTGGCGCGCCTGGCTGACCCTGGACTGGGCGCGCAAGGGCCGCAGCTTCAACTGGGACCTGCACGCCGTGGCCGGCACCTGGTGCCTGGCGCTCTACCTCCTGGCCGCACTCACCGGCCTGTTCTGGTCCTACGAGTGGTACCGCGCCGGTCTGCAGCGCCTGCTGGCCGATGCACCCGTCGAACAGCAGCAGGGCAAGCCGGGCGAGCGCCGTGGTGAAGGCCGTGGCGAGCGCCGCGAAGGCGGCCGCCCGGGTATGCAGCAAGCCCCGTCGGGCCCGCCGCTGGTGGTGGACTACGACGCCGTCTGGGCCAGCATCCGCGAGGCGGCCGGCCCCGGCATGACCGCCTACAACCTGCGCCTGCCCCCGGTGGGCGGCCAGCCGGCGACGGTGTTCTTCCTGCTGGAGGATGCCGCCCACCCGCGCGCGCTGAACCAGATCACCCTCGACCCGGCCACCGGCAAGGTCGCCCGCGTCGAGCGCTACGCCGAGAAGAGCTTCAAGGCGCAGCTGCTCACCAGCATCTACGCCCTGCACGTGGGCGAGTACTTCGGCTTGCCCGGGCGCATCCTGATGATGCTGGCGAGCCTCGCCATGCCGCTGTTCTTCATCACCGGCTGGCTGCTCTACCTCGACCGCCGGCGCAAGAAGCGCGCGATCAAGGCGGCTCGTGGTGGCCTCGGCCAGGGCGGTGACGGCGAGCCCTGGCTGATCGGCTTCGCCAGCCAGAGCGGCTTCGCCGAGCAGCTCGCCTGGCAGAGTGCGGGGCAGCTGCAGGCCGCCGGCCTCCCGGTGCGTGTGCAGCAACTGGGCGAGCTGGACGCCGGGCAACTGGCCGAGGCGCGCAATGCCCTGTTCGTGGTCAGCACTTTTGGCGACGGCGAGGCCCCGGACGCCGCTCGCAGCTTTGAACGCAAAGTGCTGGGCCAGGCTTCGCAACTGGCTGACCTGCGTTTTGCCGTGCTCGCCCTGGGCGACCGCCAGTACCGGCACTTCTGTGGCTTCGCCCACCGCCTGCAGGCCTGGCTCCAGGGGCAGGGCGCCAACCCCCTGTTCGATACGGTGGAAGTGGACAACGGCGATGCCGGCGCGCTGCAGAGCTGGCAGCAACGACTGGCCGGCCTGTCCGGCTCCAGCCTGGTGCCGGCATGGACCGAGCAGCCTTTCGAAACCTGGACCCTGGACGCTCGCGAACACCTCAACCCCGGCAGCCAGGGTGAATCCACCTGGCTGCTGCGCCTGGGTGCCCCGGCGGGCAGCCGGATCAGCTGGCAGGCCGGCGACCTGGTGGAGATCCTCCCGCGGCAGGCCGACTCGCGCATCCAGCGCTGGCTCGACCAGCATGGCCTCGACGGCGAGGCCCCGGTCACCGTGGACGGCATCGCCCAGCCCCTGCGCCAGGCCCTGGGCGCGCGCCTGCTGCCGGACTCCTTCGAGCACCTGGTGGGCCTGCACCCGCAGGCGCTGCTGGATGCGCTGATCGTGCTCTCGGTGCGCCAGTACTCCATCGCCTCCCTGGAAAGCGACGGCGCCCTGGAGCTGATCGTGCGCCAGGAGCAGCACGCCGACGGGACCCTGGGCATCGCCTCCGGCTGGCTCACCCATTACCTGCCGACCGGCGCCAGCCTGCCGCTGCGCCTGCGTCGCAACGCCCGGTTCCACCGCCTGGAAGGCGAGCGCCCGGCCATCTTCATCGGCAACGGCACCGGCATCGCCGGCCTGCGTGCGCTGCTCAAGGCCAACGTCGCCGCCGGCAACGGCCGCAACTGGCTGCTGTTCGGCGAGCGCAACCAGGCCCACGACTACTACTGCCGCGACGAGATCGAAGGCTGGCTGGCCAGTGGTGAGCTGGAGCGGCTGGACCTGGCCTTTTCCCGCGACCAGGCACACAAGGTCTATGTGCAGGATCGCCTGCGCGAAGCCGGCGCCGAGGTCCGTGCCTGGGTCGAGGCGGGCGCGGTGTTCTATATCTGCGGCAGCCTGCAGGGCATGGCCGACGGTGTCGATGGTGTCCTGCGCGAGCTCCTGGGTGACGAGGGCCTGGACCGTCTCGCCGCCGAAGGCCGCTACCGCCGCGACGTGTATTGATCGGTTCATGGGCTGTGCTTCAGGCCCGGGTGTGCTTCCCGGGCTGAAGCCCGGGCTACGGGCGCGATCGACCTGTGGATAGCCCCATCTCGCACAGCCCGCCCGCTGTCGCCATAATCAGGCGATGAAAAATCGAATCCTGCTGAACTGCGACATGGGTGAAAGCTTCGGCGCCTGGGCCATGGGCGACGACGAGCACGCCATGCCCCTGGTGGACCAGGCCAACCTGGCCTGCGGTTTCCACGCCTCCGATCCCATGACCATGCTGCGCACCGTCGAGCTGGCCGTGGACCACGACGTGACCATCGGCGCCCACCCGGCCTACCCGGACCTGGTCGGCTTCGGCCGTCGGCGCATGGAGCTGCCGCCCGACGAGGTGCGTGCCCTGGTGCTCTACCAGATCGGCGCGCTGGATGCGTTCTGTCGCGCGTCCGGCACCCAGGTCGCCTATGTAAAGCCCCACGGCGCGCTGTACAACGACCTGGTGCGCAACGACGCCCTGCTGGAGGCGGTGCTCGACGCCTGCGCCAGCTACCGCAAGGGCCTGCCGCTGATGGTGCTGGCCCTGGCCGACAACCGTCGCGAGCTGCGGCTGGCCGATGCCGCCGACGTGCCGCTGATGTTCGAAGCCTTCGCCGATCGCGCCTACCTGTCCGATGGCCAGTTGGCGCCGCGCCGGCTGGAGGGTGCCGTGCACCATGACCCCGAGCGCATCATCGCCCAGGCGGTGGCCATCGCCCGGGGCGAGGCGTTCGTCGATATCGACGGCAAGCCCCTGCAACTGGTGGCCGACAGCCTCTGCGTGCACGGCGACAACCCCGGATCCCTGGCGGTGCTGCGACGCCTGCGAGCCCATCTGGACGCCTTGTGATCCGCATCGAGCCGGTCGGCGCCGAGGCGCTGCTGCTGGTGCTGGCCGACGAGCCGGATGCGCGCCTGCCGCTTCGTATCGCGCAGCTCGCCGACTCCATCCACCAGCGCCTGGGTTGCCAGCTCCGCGACCTGGTGCCGGGCTGGACCACCTTGCTGCTGCACTACGACCTGCTGCGCACCGATCCCACGCAGCTGGCCGCCGACCTGGAGCCGCTGCTGCAGCAGTGGCAGCGGACGACGGTGCCCGAGCAGGCAGGGCGCGTGCACGAAATGCCCGTCTGGTATGGCGGCGAGGACCTGGCCTGGGTGGCGCAGGCCTGCGGGCTGGACCCGGCCGAGGTGATCGAGCTGCACAGCGCCACCCTCTACCGGGTCGGTGCCATCGGTTTCGCGCCGGGGTTCGCCTACCTGGGCGAGGTCGATAGGCGCCTTGCCCTGCCGCGTCGCAGCAGTCCGCGCACGCGGGTGCCGGCGGGCAGCCTGGCCATCGCCGAGCGGCAGACGGCGATTTATCCACAGGCCTCACCGGGTGGCTGGCACCTGCTGGGCCTGTGCCCCCGACCGCTGTTCGATCCGGTGAGCGAGCCCCCGTGCCCGCTCGCACTGGGGGACTGCGTGCGCTTCGTGCCCATCGACGAACCCACCTATCGCCGCGAGCGGGGCGAGCCATGAACGGCCTGCGCCTGCTGAAGGCCGGGCCGCTGAGCCTGCTGCAGGACAGCGGCCGTCAGGGCTGGCAACACCTGGGTGTGTCGCCGGCCGGGCCCATGGATCGTCATGCCGCTGCCTGGGCCAACCGCCTGCTGGGCAATGCGCCGGGCCGCCCCCTGGTCGAGATCGCCCTGGGCGGCGTCGAGCTGGAGAGCCTCGGCGACACCTGGGTGGCACTGTGCGGCGCGGACCTGCCCATCACCCTGGATGGCGAGGCACGGCCCAACTGGTCACGCTTCGCGCTGCGCGCCGGGCAGCGGTTGACGCTGGGGTTCGCCCGCAGCGGCCAGCGGGCCTACCTCGCCATCGCCGGTGGCTTCCGTGTCGAGCCGGTGCTGGGCAGCGTCGCCTGCCAGGTGCGCGAAGGCCTCGGCGGGCTGGGCGGCCGGGGCGCGAGGCTGGCCGACGGCGACCTGCTGCCGGGCGGGGGCGGTCACTTCGAGCGTGGCGCCAGCGTGCCCTGGCCCTGGCAGCCGGACTACCGCGCCGAGCGGCCGCTGCGGGTGATGCTCGGCGGCGATGCCGGGCAGTTCGCCAACGACCAGTTGCAGGCCTTCTTCGAGCGGCCCTGGCAGCTCAGCCCGCAATCGGATCGCATGGGTGCGCGCCTGCAGGGCGAGGCGATCCGTGCGCCGCAGCGGCAATGGTCCCTGGGCGTGGTGCGCGGCACCGTGCAGGTCCCGCCGGATGGCCAGCCGATCATCCTCCAGGCCGACCAACAGACCATGGGCGGCTACCCCATCCTCGGCTGGCTGCACCCCCGGGACTGCGACCGCCTGGCCCAGTGCGCGGCGCACCAGAGGCTGCGTTTCCAGGCTGTGGATATCTCGGCGGTACAGGCCGAGGTGCGTGCGTTCCGCCGCTTCTTCGGCGCCGGTTCGTAGGGCGTCGGGTTGCACCCGACCTACAAGAGCCGTTTCGTTCCGCAGCCCGTGCTTCAGCACGGGAAGGGAGCCGCCGGTGTATCACCTCGGCAGGTGGTTGAGGGGCAATGGGCCCGGTGCCTTCACCGTCTGGATGGCGAAGTTGCTGCGGATGTCGCTGACGCCGGGCAGCTTGATCAGGTGGTTGGTGAGGAAGAGTTCGTAGGCGCGCAGGTCCGGCACCACCACTTGCAGCAGGAAATCCGCCTCGCCGGACACCAGGTGCACCGAGATCACTTCCGGCAGCAGCACCACCGCCTCGCGGAAGGCGTCGGCGCGGTCGGGGCTGTGGCGCTCGACCTTGATGCCGACGAACACCGTCAGGCCCAGCCCCACTTCGTAGCGATCCAGGTCGGCCTGGTACCCGCGTATCACCCCGGCTTCCTCCAGCAGGCGCACCCGGCGCAGGCAGGGAGAGGGCGACAGGCCGATCTCCTCGGCCAATTGCACGTTGCTCAGGCGGCCATCGCGCTGGAGAGCGGCGAGGATCTTGTGGTCGAAGGCGTCCAGTTTGAGATTTGGCATAAGTGGATGGTCATACTGTGGATAAGTGTTTGTTCGTGCTAAACAGTATCCTCTTCGTGGCGGAATACGCAAGCACCTGCCCTGGCCTTCGGGCATAGAATTTTCCTCTCACAGACGTGGAGGAGAAGGTGATGGCGGACATCGGCGTATTCCTGATGGCCCTGGCAGTGGCCTACCTGCTGCCGGGGCCGGACATGATCCTGCTGCTGCAGACCGGTGCCCGCCAGGGCCGCGCCCTGGCGCTGGCCACGACGCTGGGGCTGGCAGTGGCGCGCGCCTGCCATGTGGCGCTGGCGGGTCTGGGCCTGGCGGTGCTGTTCCGCACCGCGCCTTGGACCTTCGACCTGGTGCGTCTCGCTGGTGCGGCCTACCTGCTGTGGATCGGCGTGCGCATCCTGCAGACGCCGGCTTCGGACCTGGTGGCGGGCCCCGGAGGAGAAGGTGTTCCCCTGGGCGGTGCCTGGTGGCCGGCGATCCGCCGTGGGCTGTTGACCAACCTGCTCAACCCCAAGGCGCTGCTGTTCTGCTCGGTGCTGTTGCCGCAATTCGTCGACCCGGCGGCGGGGCCGCTGTTCGCCCAGTTCACCCTGCTGGGTGCGGTGCTGGTGGGCGTGGGCCTGGCCTTCGATGCCTGCTATGCGCTGGCCGGTGCCGGCATCGGGCGCTGGCTGGGCAGGCGACCGCTGGCCCAGCGCATCCAGCAATGGCTGTTCGGTGGTGTGCTGGTGGGCTTCGGGGTCAGGCTGGCGCTGTTGCGGGAGATGTAGGGCGGGTGAAACCCGCGTGACAGGGGATGTATGTGTCGGGTTTCACCCGACCTACGGGCATCGCGAATGAATTCGCTCCTACAGAGCGGTCATCACGGGCCAGCGAACCCCATCGTGGCGATGGGGTTCGTGGGGCGGGGTTACGGGGCGATGGTTTCGGCGTGGTGGCAGGCCACCTGGCGGGCGTCCAGCGGGCGCAGCTCGGGGACTTCCACCTTGCAGCGTTCGGTGGCGTAGGGGCAGCGCTTGTGGAAGGCGCAGCCGCTGGGCGGGTCGAGGGGGTTGGGCAGTTCGCCGACGATCTTGATCTTCGGCTTGGCCGGGTCCGGGTGGATGGTCGGCGTGGCCGAGAGCAGCGCCTGGGTGTAGGGGTGCAGCGGGCGGCTGTAGATCAGTTCCGCCGGGCCGATCTCCGCCGGGCGGCCGAGGTACATCACCAGCACGTCGTCGGCCACGTGCTGCACCACGGAGAGGTTGTGGGAGATGAACACGTAGCCGGTGTTGAAGCGTTCCTGCAGGTCCATGAACAGGTTGAGCACCTGGGCCTGGATGGAGACGTCCAGCGCCGAAGTGGGTTCGTCCGCCACCAGCACCTTGGGGTTGAGCATCATGGCGCGGGCCAGGGCGATGCGCTGGCGCTGGCCGCCGGAGAACATGTGCGGGTAGCGCTGGTAGTGCTCGGGACGCAGGCCCACCTGCTGCATCATCGCCTGCACCTGCTCGCGGCGTTCGGCGCGGGACAGCTGGGTGTTGATCAGCAGCGGCTCGGCCAACTGGTCGCCGATCTTCTGCCGTGGGTTGAGGGATGCGTAGGGGTTCTGGAACACCATCTGCACGTCGCGGCGCATCTGCTTGCGCTGGGCGCCGTTGGCGCGGGTGACTTCCTGCCCGGCGATCTGCAGCGAGCCGGAGCTGGGGATCTCGATCAGGGTCAGGGCGCGGGCCAGGGTGGACTTGCCGCAGCCGGATTCGCCGACCACGGCGAGGGTCTTGCCGGCCTGCAGTTCGAAGGACACGCCATTGAGGGCGCGCACCGTGGCCGTGCCTTTGAACAGGCCACGGGAGATGTCGTAGTGACGGGTCAGGTCACGGGCGGTCAGTACGGCACTCATCAGGCCACCTCGCCGAGATTAAGGGGGAAGAAGCAGCGCACCGCGCCGTGGTCGTGCGGGTCCAGGCCGGGGCGGCGTTCGCGGCAGCTGGCCTGGGCGTAGGGGCAGCGTGGCGACAGCAGGCAGCCATGGGGCCGGTCGTAGCGGCCGGGGACGATACCGGGCAGGGTGGCCAGGCGGCGCTGGCCCTGGCTGTGTTCGGGAATCGCCTTGAGCAGCGCTTCGGTGTAGGGGTGGGTGGGCGCGTCGAACAGGCGCGGCACCTCGCCTATCTCCACGGCCTGGCCGGCGTACATCACGCAGACGCGGTCGGCGGTCTCGGCGACCACGGCCAGGTCGTGGGTGATCAGCACCAGGGCCATGCCGTGGTCGCGCTGCAGGTCCAGCAGCAGGTCCATGATCTGCGCCTGGATGGTGACGTCGAGGGCGGTGGTGGGCTCGTCGGCGATCAGCAGCTTGGGTTCGGCGGCGATGGCCATGGCGATCGCCACGCGCTGGCTCATGCCCCCGGAGAGCTGGTGCGGGTAGGCGTCGAGGCGGCTGGCGGCGCCGGGGATCTCCACCCGTTCGAGCAGTTCGAGCGCGCGCTGGCGGGCGGCCCGGCCCTTGAGGCCGAGGTGCTGGTGCAGCACTTCCTCGATCTGGAAGCCTACGGTGTAGCTGGGGTTGAGGGCGGTCATGGGGTCCTGGAAGACCATGGCCAGGTCCTTGCCGACGATGTGCCGGCGCTGCTTGCCCTTCAGGCGCAGCATGTCGGTGCCGTCGAACTGCATGCTGTCGGCGGTGACCTTGCCGGGGGCGTCGATCAGGCCCATCAGCGCCATCATGGTCACCGACTTGCCGGAGCCGGACTCGCCGACGATGGCCAGCACCTCGCCCTTGTTCACGGAAAGGTCGAGGCCGTCGACCACCGGTACCGCATTGGCGTCGCCGAAGCGCACGCCGAGGTTCTTGATATCCAGAAGGCTCATGGTGGGCTCCTCAGACGGCATTCTTGAGTTTCGGGTCCAGCGCGTCGCGCAGGCCGTCGCCCATCAGGTTGATCGCCAGCACGCTGAGCAGGATGGTCAGGCCGGGCAGCGAGACCACCCACCAGGCGCGCTCGATGTAGTCGCGGGCGGAGGCCAGCATGGTTCCCCACTCCGGGGTCGGCGGTTGCACGCCGAGGCCGAGGAAGCCGAGGGCCGCGGCATCGAGGATGGCGGAGGAGAAGCTCAGGGTCGCCTGGACGATCAGCGGCGCCATGCAGTTGGGCAGCACGGTGATGAACATCAGGCGGAAGATGCCGGCACCGGCCAGGCGCGAGGCGGTGACGTAGTCGCGGTTGCGCTCGACCATCACCGCGGCGCGGGTCAGGCGCACGTAGGAGGGCAGCGAGACGATGGCGATGGCGATCACGGTGTTGATCAGCCCTGGGCCGAGGATGGCGACGATGGCCACCGCCAGCAGCAGCGAGGGCAGGGCCAGCATGATGTCCATCAGGCGCATGATCAGCATGCCCAGCAGCGGGGCGAAGCCGGCGATCAGGCCCAGCAGGATACCGGGCAGCAGCGACATCACCACCGAGGCGAGGCCGATGAGCAGCGACAGGCGCGCGCCGTGGATCAGCCGCGAGAGCAGGTCGCGGCCCAGTTCGTCGGTGCCGAGCACGAACTGCCACTGGCCGCCTTCGAGCCAGGCCGGCGGGGTGAGCAGGGCGTCGCGGAACTGCTCGCTGGGGTCGTAGGGCGCGATCCAGGGCGCGAACAGCGCGCAGATCACGATGAGGATCATGAAGGCAAGACCGCCGACGGCGCCCTTGTTGTGGGAGAAGGCCCGCCAGAATTCCTTCATCGGCGAGGGGTAGAGGATGGCCGGTTCGACCGTGTTCTGAGCGATGGTCATGTCGGGTCCTCAGCGCTGGTGGCGGATGCGTGGGTTGGCGAAGCCGTAGAGCACGTCCACGACGAAGTTCACCAGGATCACCAGGCAGGCGATCAGCAGGATGCCGTTCTGCACCACCGGGTAGTCGCGGGCGCCGATCGACTCGATCAGCCATTTGCCGATACCCGGCCAGGAGAAGATGGTTTCGGTGAGCACGGCACCGGCCAGCAGCGTGCCGACCTGCAGGCCGAACACCGTGAGCACCGGGATCAGCGCGTTGCGCAGGCCGTGGACGAAGACCACGCGGGCCGGCGACAGGCCCTTGGCGCGGGCGGTGCGCACGTAGTCCTCGCGCAGCACCTCGAGCATGGCCGAGCGGGTCATGCGGGCGATCACCGCCAGCGGGATGGTGCCCAGCACGATGGCCGGCAGGATCAGGTGGCGCAGGGCGTCGAGGAAGGCGCCTTCCTCATCGGAAAGCAAGGTGTCGATGAGCATGAAGCCGGTGACCGGCTCGATGTCGTAGAGCAGGTCGATGCGCCCGGAGACCGGTGTCCAGCCGAGCCAGACGGAGAAGAACATGATCAGCAGCAGGCCCCACCAGAAGATCGGCATGGAGTAGCCCGCCAGCGAGATGCCCATCACCCCGTGGTCGAACAGCGAGCCGCGCTTGAGCGCCGCGATCACCCCGGCCAGCAGGCCCAGGGTGCCGGCGAACAGCAGGGCGGCCAGGGCCAGTTCCAGGGTCGCGGGGAACAGCGTGAGGAACTCGTGCCAGACGCTTTCGCGGGTGCGCAGGGATTCGCCCAGGTCGCCCTTGGCGAGCTTGCCGATGTAGTCGAAGTACTGCTCGCGCAGGGGCTTGTCGAGGCCGAGGCGGGTCATCGCCTGGGCATGCATTTCGGGGTCGACCCGGCGTTCGCCCATCATCACTTCGACCGGGTCGCCGGGTATCAGGCGGATCAGCGCGAAGGTGAGCAGGGTGATGCCGAAGAAGGTGGGGATCAGAAGCCCCAGTCGGCGGGCGATGAAACTGAGCATCTCGGGGGTTGACTCCTCAGGTATCACGCCCGCTTCCGTGGGTAACGGTGGGCGGGCGCTGTTCTTGTTGTCGGGCGTCTCGCGGCGATGGGTTGGACCGCCGCGGGGCCGCCGTTACTTCACCCGGGTGGTGGCGAAGTTGTTGTTGGACAGAGGGCTGATCACATAGCCCTCGATGTTGCTCCGGCGCACATTGAACAGCTTAGGGTGTGCCAGGGGAATCCATGGGGATTCACGGTGGAAAACCTCCAGGGCCTGTTCATAGAGCTTCGCCCGTTCCGCCGGCTCGCTGATGGTGCGGGCCTTCTGCATCAGCGTTTCGAACGCCTGGTCGCACCAGCGCGCCTGGTTTTCCCCGGACTCGGCCGCCGCGCACGACAGGTTGGGGCTGAGGAAGTTGTCCGGGTCGCCGTTGTCGCCGGCCCAGCCCAGCAGCACCATGTCGTGCTCGCCGCCCTTGGAGCGCTTGAGCAGCTCGCCCCATTCCAGCGAACGGATGGTCATCTGGATGCCGGCCTTGGCCAGATCCGCTTGCATCATCTGTGCCGCCAGCGCGGGGTTGGGGATGGTAGGCGAGGTGCCGTTGCGGATGAAGAGGGTGATCTTCAGGTCCTTCACCCCGGCCTCGGCGAGCAGCGCGCGGGCCTTCTCCGGGTCGTGCGGCCAATCCTCGATCGCATGGTTGTAGCCCAGCAGGGTCGGCGGGAAGGGGTTGACCGCCACGCTGGCGTTACCCTCGCCGAACACCGCGCGGATCATCGCCTGCTTGTCGATGGCGAGGTTGATGGCCTGGCGCACTCGGGTGTCGTCCAGCGGCTTGTGCTGGGTGTTGATGGCCACGTAGGTGGTCAGCAGGGCGTCGATCTCGTCCACCGCCAGGCGGCTGTCCGTGCGCACGCCGGCGACGTCCTCGGGTTTCGGGTAGAGCGCCACCTGGCACTCGCCGGCCCGCGCCTTCTGCAAGCGCACGTTGGGGTCGAGGGTGATGGCGAACACCAGGTTGTCGATCTCGGGCTTGCCGCGGAAGTAGTCCGGGTTGGCCTTGTAGCGCACCTGGGCGTCCTTGGCGTAGCGGGCGAAGACGAAGGGGCCGGTGCCGACGGGCAACTGGTTGAGCTGGTTGGTCTTGCCGGCGGCCAGCAGCTGGTCGCCGTACTCGGCCGAGTAGATGGAGGCGAAGGGCATGGCCATGTCCGCCAGGAAGGGCGCCTCCGGGTGGGTGAGGGTGAAGCGCACGGTGAGCGCATCGACCTTCTCCACGGACTTGATCAGCTCGCGCATGCCCATGGCGTCGAAGTAGGCGTAGCCGCGCTGCGCCGACTCGTGCCAGGGGTGCTTGGGGTCGAGGGCGCGCTGGAAGGTCCAGACCACGTCGTCGGCGTTGAAGGGGCGGCTGGGGGTGAACCAGTCGGTGGCGTGGAACTTCACGTCCGGGCGCAGGCGGAAGGTGTAGACCAGGCCGTCGTCGCTGATCTCCCAGCTGGTGGCCAGGCCGGGGATCAGCTCGGTGGTGCCGGGCTTGAAGGCCAGCAGGCGGCTGAACACGGTCTCGGCGGTGGCGTCGGCAGTCACCGCGCCGGTGTATTGCACGATGTCGAAGCCCTCGGGCGCGGCTTCGGTGCAGACCACCAGGTTCTGGGCCTGGGCGCTGGCGGCGGCGAGGGCTGCCAGCAGGGGCAGGTAACGTAGCTTCATGTCGAATCCTCCAGGCGCCGGCTCGGGGCCGGCGCCGCATCCATGTCAGAGCAGGTCGAAGGGGAAGGTGCTGACGATACGCAGCTCGTTCACGCTGCCGTCGATCTGCTGCTTGCTCGCCTTGTGGGACATGTAGGTGACCTTGAAGGTGCTGTCCTTGATGGTCCCGCTCTGCACCTTGTAGGCCGCCATCAGGCCGTATTCGCGGTGGTGCTCGTCGTCCATGGCGCGCACTTCCGCGTAGTTGCCGTAGGCGCCGTTGCGGTCACCGTCGTAGTGGGTGCCGTCGATGTCCCAGCCCTTGGCGTACCAGGCGGTGGTGGAGAAACCGGGGATGCCGAAGTAGCTCCAGTCGGTCTCGTAGCGGATCTGCGCGGACTTCTCGTTGGGGCTGTTGTAGTCCGAGAGCAGGGAGTTGGCCAGGTAGATGGCGGCGGTCTCGTGGATGTAGTCGAAGTACTCGTTGCCGTCGACCTGCTGCCAGGCCAGGGTCAGTGCGTGGGCCTGGTGGGCCAGGGTGAAGGCCAGGCTGAAGGTGTCGTTGTCGATGTAGCCGGCCTTGCGGTCGCCGGTGTCGCGGGTGCGGTAGCCGTTGAAGGCGGTGCGCAGGGACAGGGTCTCGCGGTCGCCCAGGTCGTGGGCCACGCTCAGGTAGTACTGGTCCCAGACGTCTTCGAAGCGGCCGGCGTATACGGCGACCTCGAGGTTATCCAGCGGCTTGTAGTTGCCGCCGAGGTAATGCATGTGCTCGCCCGTGACCTCACGGGTGCCGTATTCGGTGGTGAAGGCTTCGTCGCCGGCACCGGTACGCGGGCTGGCGCGGCGGAAGCTGCCGGCCTGCAGGGCGAGGCCATCGAATTCCTCGCTGGTCACCGCGTAGCCGGTGAAGCTGGAGGGCAGGGCGCGGTTGTCGATGTAGCTGAGCACCGGAGTGTCCACCAGGAAGCGGCCGGCCTTGAACTCGGTGTTGGAGGCGCGCAGGCGCACGTTGGCGACGCCGAGCTTGGACCATTCCTCCTGGCCGTGGCCGTTGCTGTCGGCCAGGGTGCGGTTGCCGCCACCGCCGATGCGGCCCTTGCCGCGTTCCAGGTTGATGGCGTTGAAGGCCGCCACGTCCAGGCCGAAGCCGATGGTGCCTTCGGTGTAGCCGGAGCTGTATTTCAGCTGGGTGCCCTGCACCCAGGCGCGGCGGCTGTGGGTGCGCTGCGGGCCGTCATCCTTGGGGATGGTGAAGCCGAAGCCGTCCTTCATCTGCTCGCGGGCGGCGAAGTTGCGGGTGGTCAGGGTCAGGCTCTGGCCTTCGAGGAAGCCGGTGGCGCCGGCCTGGCCCTTCACCGGTTTCTCCACCGACGGGATGTTCTGCACCTGGGCGGCGTAGCTGGGGTTCTCGGGCACCGGCGGGACCTTTTCCTCTTCGGCGGCGAAGAGGTGTGCGCTGGCAGCCATCAGTGCCAATCCCAGGGTTGCTCGTTGGAAGGGGGTGGATTTCATCACGTGTGCTCCTTTTTTGTTATCGCTTCTTCATCGAAACAAGGAACGCTCATGCGGACTGCCGCCGACGCCGGGCAAGCCGGTGCCGACGCGCGCAAGCGCTGCATCCTTGCGAACTCGTTGGGGCAGGTATGAAAGAGGCCTCCTCCGATCTGGCGTCGGATGGAGATGGGGTTCACGGAGTGGCCCGGAACGGGCCGCGAAAGCCGGCGGGCGTGGGGCCCGCCGGGTTCGTCAGGTGCGGCTAGGGCGCATTGGAAACGCCATAGAAGGAGTTGGTGGAGAAGGGGCTGATCTTGAAGCCCTGCACGCTCTTGCTCATGGGCTGGTAGACGGTGGAGTGGGCGATCGGGGTGATCGGCACTTCACGTTGCAGCAACTGCTGGGCCTGCTTGTACAGCTCGGTGCGCTGGGCCTGGTCGGTGACGTTCTTGGCCTGCTTGACCAGCTTGTCGTAGTCCTGGTCGCACCACTTGGAGAAGTTGTTGCCGTTGATCGAGTCGCAGCCGTAGAGGGTGCCGAGCCAGTTGTCCGGGTCACCGTTGTCGCCGGTCCAGCCGATCAGCATGGCGTCGTGCTCGCCGGCGTGGGCGCGCTTGATGTACTCGCCCCATTCGTAGCTGACGATGCGCACCTTGATGCCGACCTTGGCCCAGTCGGCCTGGAGCATCTCGGCCATCAGCCGTGCGTTGGGGTTGTAGGGGCGCTGCACGGGCATGGCCCAGAGGGTGATCTCGGTGCCTTCCTTGACGCCGGCGGCCTTGAGCAGCTCGCGGGCCTTCTCGGGGTTGTACTCGCTGCCCTTGATGGTCTCGTCGTAGGACCACTGGGTGGGCGGCATGGCGTTGACCGCCAGCTGGCCGGCGCCCTGGTAGACGGCGTCGATGATGGCGGGCTTGTTCACTGCCATGTCCAGCGCGCGACGCACCTCGACCTTGTCGAAGGGCGCGTGGGTGACGTTGTAGGCGATGTAGCCGAGGTTGAAGCCGGGGTTCGACGGCACCTGCAGCTTGGCGTTCTGCTTCAGCGACTCGAGGTCGGCGGGGCGCGGGTTGAGGGTGATCTGGCACTCGCCGGCCTTGAGCTTCTGCGCGCGGACGGAGGCGTCGGTATTGATGGAGAAGATCAGGTTGTCGATCTTCACCTCGCCCGGCTGCCAGTAGTCCTTGTTGCCGGCGAAGCGGATCTGCGCGTCCTTCTGGTAGCGCTTGAACACGAAGGGGCCGGTGCCGATGGGCTTCTGGTTCAGCTCGGCGGCCTTGCCGGCCTTGAGCAACTGGTCGGCGTATTCGGCCGAATGCACCACGGCGAAGGGCATCGCCAGGTTCTGGATGAAGGCCGCGTCCACGCTGTTGAGGGTGAAGCGCACGGTGTGCGCGTCGACCTTCTCGACCTTGGCGATGTTCTTGTCCAGGCCCATGTCGGTGAAGTAGGGGAACTCGCTGGGGTACGCCTTACGGAACGGGTGCTCCTTGTCGATCATGCGCTGGAAGGTGAAGAGCACGTCGTCGGCGTCGAACTCGCGGGTGGGCTTGAAGTAGTCGGTGCTGTGGAACTTCACGCCCTGGCGCAGGTGGAAGGTGTAGCTGAGGTTGTCCGGGGAGATGTCCCACTTCTCGGCGAGGGCGGGGACGGCCTGGGTGCTGCCTCGTTCGAACTGCACCAGGCGGTTGAACAGGGTTTCGGATGCCGCGTCGAAGTCGGTGCCGGTGGTGTACTGGCCGGGGTCGAAGCCCGCCGGGCTGCCTTCGGAGCAGAACACCAGGTTGCTGGCGGCGGAAACGAATGGGGAACCGAGAAGCAGGCCTGCGGCGAGCAGGGCCTGGATGGGGGTGTTCTTGCGCATGCAAACCTCAATTTGTTCTTTTTCTGAGGGCGTCACGTGCGTCGCGGCCTTTTGGACCGAGCACATGGATCGGTACACCCCGCTGCATTCCGGTTCCCTGGTCGGGTGAGCCGGCCCTTTGCAGCGGTAAGGGCGTTGCCATGGGTCCATCCCCGGCAATCAGCCGAGGCCGAAATTAAGTCATGCTGAAATTTCGGTCAATAGAAATTAAGCGCGACTAACATTGGCGCGTCACAGGGCTGTGCATTCAGGCTGGCAGGCGGTGGCGGGAGGGCTCAGGAGGCGCTGTGATCGTCGAACAGCGGCATGGTGGTGACGGTCAGGACCTCGGCCATCTCGCTGCCGGCATTGGCCAGGCAGTGGGTCTTGCCTGCATCGAAGTGCACCGAATCGCCGGCGCTCAGAGGATATTGCCGACCCTCGATCGTGTAGATGATCTGCCCGGAAAGCACGTAGGCGAACTCCGAGCCCTCGTGGGCGATGAGTTCCGACTGGTAGCCCACCGGCATGTTCATCTTCACCGCGTTGAGCAGGTTGCCGGGGAACGAGGTGGACAGGCGCTCGTAGGCCAGCGGCTGGCCCTCGATGGTGTAGCGCACGCGCTCGCCCTGGTGCGAGTCGGGCTGCGGCTGCGGCGGTTGGTCGAACAGCACGTTGAGCGGGACATTGAGGGATTTGGCGATGTTCGCCAGCGACGAGATCGACACGCCAGTGAGATTGCGCTCCGCCTGGGAGAGGAAACTGGCGGTGAGGCCGGACTCGCTCGCGACCTCGTTCAGGGTCTTCTTGGCGGCGCGTCTGTAACGGCGCAAGCGTTCTCCGATGCGATCTACGGACATGGCGAGGGCTCTTGTTGGAAGGCGGCCAGTATAACGGCGCGGGGCCCGCGTGAAAGCGTCGCTCGCTGCGGGCTGATTTTAAGTGGGACTGAAAATTTGTTTTGACCTCTATTTAAGCCTCACTTAAATTTCGCCGCAATTGTCGGACAAAGAGGTTCCAGTGATGACCAGGGGTGTAGGCGGCAGTACGCCGGAACAGGCGCTCGCCGGATTGCGTGACATGACCGCCGGGAGCGGCCCCATCGAACTGGCCGAATACAGGGCCCGGATCGATCGCGCCCAGGCTTTCATGCAGGAGCAGGGCATCGCCGCCCTGTACCTCAATGCGGGCAGCAACCTGCGCTATTTCACCGGCGTGCAGTGGCACCCGAGCGAACGCCTGGTGGGCGCGCTGCTGCCGGCCAGCGGCGAGCTGGAATACATCGCCCCGGCCTTCGAGGAAGGCACGGTGCGCGACTTCCAGGTGGTCCCGGGCGTGATCCGCACCTGGCAGGAACACGAGAATCCCTACCGCCTGCTGCTGGACAGGCTCGCCGGCTTGAAGCTCGCCAGCGACGCCCGGGTGGCGCTGTGCCCGAGCCTGCCCTTCTTCATGTTCGACGGCATCCGTCGTGAAGGCAGCGCCTACGACTTCATCGACGGCGCCCGGGTGACCGGCCACTGCCGCCAGCGCAAGTCGGCTGCCGAGATCGCCCTGATGCAACGGGCCAAGGACATGACCCTCGAAGTGCACAAGGCCGCCGCCAGCATCCTGCGCGCCGGCATCAGCACCACCGAGGTCGAGGAGTTCATCCACCAGGCGCACCGTCGCGTCGGTGCCACGGGTTCCTACTTCTGCATCGTGCTGTTCGGCCCCGCCAGCGCCTTCCCCCACGGCGTGCGCGAGCCGCAGGTGCTCAAGGACGGCGACATGGTGCTGGTCGACACCGGCTGCAAGCTCCACGGCTACATCTCCGACATCACCCGCAGCTACGTCTTCGGCACTCCCAGCGAACGCCAGCGCACCTTCTGGAACTTCGAAAGGGCCGCGCAGCTGGAGGCCTTCGAGGCCGCCCGCCTCGGCGCCCCCTGCGAATCGGTGGACGCCGCCGCCCGCCGCTCCCTGGAAGCCAACGGCCTGGGCCCGGACTACCAGCTCCCCGGCCTGCCGCACCGCACCGGCCACGGCATCGGCCTGGACATCCACGAAGGTCCCTACCTGGTGCGCGGCGACGCCACGCCCCTGGAGCCGGGGATGTGCTTCTCCAACGAGCCGATGATCTGCGTGCCAGGCGAATTCGGCATCCGCCTGGAAGACCACTTCTACATGGCCGAAGACGGCCCGCGCTGGTTCACCCAGCCCAGCCACTCCATCGACGACCCGTTCGGGTTGGAATGATCCAGAAGAGCCCACTCGGAGAGGGCTTCTTCTGTTCTGCGATGTGGTCGTACGGTGCTGAGGGCATTAGGCTTTTGTGCGGTAACGCCACTATCTCGATCAACTGGCAAGAACCACGTGAGCGACTTGCGTGGTCTTGGTCAGTGCTTCGAGCTAATAGTTCTCAAGGAAAGGGTGGCAGACCGCGAAAGCCGTCGCGTGCGATCTGCCTTAGAACAGGAGTATTCTGAAAGCTGCATTTGAAAAATGTTGTTTCTCACCCTGCCCCTGCAGCGTACCTCCATTCGTCAGCTACGACATCTTAATGCCGGCCACGGAGTTGGTCGTGGCCGGAGTATGTCGAGAACACGATTGCAGTTATTGATATTGCACTCTGTTTTTTATGGATTGGCTCAAGGATTTGAGTTCTCTGAGTTCTTCTTTAGCTAGGTTTTCTTGAACGCTAGAAAGTAATTTTTCATATCGATCTAGATCGGATTTAGTTGGGGTTTTCTGATTTGATATGAATTTTAAGTATTCGCTCAGTACCGGGTAAGGATGCTCTGTGTTTGAGGTTTTTTTCACTAGTTCAAATAATGTTTCGTTTAGCGAATTTAATTGATATTTTTCTGCTATATGAATAGTTGCGATGGTTGCTGTGGGATCACCACTCTCCGCGGACTTCAACGCGCTAGTAAGCCCGTAGTCAGTTTCGTTGTCATTCTCTAGAAGTTGAAGGAATATTTTATTTAACTCTATATTGCCTTGAAGAGATGCGCGTCTAGCAACTGATTTCGCTTCTTGCTTCTGATTGCACTCAAGTAAAACCATTACGGTATTAATGTCGTTGCCCTTAGTGGAAGCAGGGCAGCTTGGTGCATATGCTTGGGTGGCTTGGTTTTGGCTGGTGCACGATGCCAAGATTAATGCTAGAGGTATTATAAAAATTTTAATGTTCATTTGAAGTCTCTCCATGCTCCAGGCTGAGAGTAATCTGGTTTGGCAGGGTTTGAAGACGGGATGGAGCGGTAAGGGGTTCTGTCTAGCCAGTAGGTTGTTTTGCCGTTTGTTTGTGTATTGTACATCCACCAAATTTTCTCTGTAGGCCCGCTTGTTTTCTGACCCCAGATCTTAGAAAATTTTTCAGCAAATGAGTTGTTTCCCTGTGCAACTTCGCATGATTTGAAAACTATCTGCATGTTGGGGGTGCAGCCTTGGCGTATTAGCTCGGATTTCAATCCGTACATGGAGGCCGGGTCGCTTGTATATATTTTGCCATTCCTGTCATCGCTGATCATGTTAGGGAAACCATGAGCATATATTACGCATGAGGTAGGGTCGTCCGCGTCCGCAAGTGCGCCGTTATAAGGAATTTTTTGTCTCGGATTTGCACTGTTTGGATCGAAGAAAATTACTTTCTGCAAGCCTGATGGGTCTGCAAAGATAATCGGATTGCCCTCAACATACCCGTACGTATTCAACCCCCCATCCAAGCCAATCGGATCACTCTCCACATACCTTCCGGTCTCCGGATCGTAATCCCTGAAGTAGTTGTAGTAGAGCGCACTGTGCGCATCGGCGACTTGCCCCGGGAAGCGCAGGATCACATCGATATTGCCGCCATAGGTGTTGGGTTGCCCCACACCGAATGCATCGCTCTGCCAGCTCCACACCAGGTTGCCGCCCTGGTTGGTGGCCAGACGGGGGGTGTTGAGGTGGTCGCTGTGCAGGTAGGTGAGGGTGGTGCTGGCGATGGTGGTGCCGGCGGCGTCGTAGCTCAGGTCGATCTGGGCGATGGGCAGGCTGTCGAGCCAGACGTAGTAGCTGGCTTTGCTCTTCTTGCCGCTGCTGGTGTAACGCACCTGGCCGAGCACCTGGCCGTCGGGGCCGTAGAGGTAGGTGTAGGGCGTGTGGGCGCTGCCTTGCTGCACATCTTTGAGCACGCGCTGGCCGAGGGCGTTGTAGGCGTAGCTGGCGATGGGCGTGCCGGCGTCATCGGTGACGGCGTTGAGGCGGCCCTGGTCGTCGTAGGTGTAGCGACGGCTCTGGCTGTAGCGGGTGTAGTTGCCGGCGGCATCGGCTTCGACGGCGTAGCTGGTGCTGCGCTGGCTGAGGCGGTTGCTGTCGGGGGCGTAGTGCAGGGTCTGCTTGGCGGTCTGCGCTTCGCTGCCGTTGCTGGTGGCGTAGGTGGTGCGCGAACTGCGGTTGCCGGTGGCGTCGTAGGCGTAGGCCTTGCGGCTGGCGGCGGCCTTTTCCTCGGTCAGGCGATCGAGGGCGTCGTACTGGTAGTCGAGGCTGCCGAACAGGCTGTGGGCGTGGGCGGTGATGTTGCCGTTGGCGTCGTGGCTGTAGCTGCTCTGCCAGTTGCCGACCTGCTGGGCGGTGAGCTGGTAGTCCTGGTCGTAGGTGCGGCTGAGGACGATGCCGTTGTTCCAGGTGAGGCTCTTGAGCGGCCCGAAGGGGGCGTAGCCGATGTTGCTGGCGAGGCTGGTGGGGGTAGCGCTGCCGACGGCAAAGCCGACCTGGCTGACCTGGCCGGCGGCGTTGCGGCTGTAGTGGATGCTGAAGCCGGCCGGGTAGTCGATGCGGATGAGGTTGTTGGCGGCGTCGTAGGCGTAGCCGAGGGTGTCGTACTGGTCGACATCGAGCACAGCGACGGAGCGCAGCTGCTCGATGAGGTTGCCGCGCTCGTCGTACTTGTAGCCGAGCACGCCGCTGGCGTCCTGCACCGCCGTGAGGCGGCCGATGCCCTTGTTGCCGTTGGCGGTCATGTCGTAGTGGTACTGGACGTTGAGCGCGGGGGTGGCGGGGTACTGACGGCCGGTGAGGCGATCAAGGGCGTCGTAGCTGTAGGTGGTGACGATGCCGCGGGCGTCGGTTTTGCGGATGACGTTGCCGGCAGCATCGTGCCCGTAGGTGGTGGTGCCGGTGTCGGGGCTGATGAGTTGGGTGAGGTTGCCGAGGCCATCGTATTCGTAGCGGGTGGTGACGCCGCGCGGATCGACGACCTGGGTGAGGTTGTCCTGGGCGTCGTAGCCGAGACTGGTGACCTTGTTCAGCGGGTCGGTGCTGGAGACCAGGCGGTCGAGGGCGTCATAGGCCTTTGTGTGGCTGAACTGGCGCGGGTTGGTGTCGGTGGTGGGGTTGTCGTTGAGGTCGTACTGCTGGCTGTGGGTCTGGCCACCCGCGCCGACCGAGCGCAGCAGGCGGCCGAGCTCGTCATACACCCACTGTTGCTGCTGGGTGAGGTTGTTGGAGGCGTCCTTGATGCGCTGGGCGGTGCGGTTGCCCATGGCGTCGAGATCGAACTCGACCTGCTCGCCGAGGTTGTTGGTGATCTTGGTCAGGCGCCGGGCATCGTCCCAGGTGTAGGCGAGCCAACTGCCGTCGCCCCGGGTGACCTTGGTGATCTGGCCGATGGCGTCGTGCTCGAAGGCGGTGCTGCCGCCGCTGACGCTGACCGAGGCGAGCCAGCCCTGCGGGGTGTAGGTGAGGGCGGTGGTGACGCCGTTGGGGTCGATGACGGTCTGCGGGTTGCCGAAGCTGTCGAAGCTGGACAGCTGGGTGATGTGGCCAAGGGCGTTGGTGACGCTGGTGAGGTGGCCCTGGGCGTCGTAGGCGTAGCGGGTGATGTCCTGGACATCGGTGCGCGGGCCATCGGCGGTTTCGATCTGGCCGCTGGCGGTGTAGGTGTAGCTCCAGTTGCGCGGGGTGGCCTGGAGGCTGGCGGCGACGAGGGTGCCGGCCAGGGCGAGCGTGAGGACGCTCAAGCGGTGGTACAGGGGTTTCATGGGCAAGTCCTTGTGCAGATCAGCGCGGGCTGACGCTCTGGCTGAGTTGGCGTCCTTGGTCGTCGTAGCTGTAGGTGGTGATGCGGTCGGGCTCGGTCACGGTGGCCGGCAGGAACAGGGTCGGGTGCCAGGTGGTGGTGACGGTACGCGCCTGGGACGTGCCAAAGGCTTCGGTGCGGGACACTTCGAGGCCACGGTCGTTGTAGTCGAAGGTGGTGACGTTGCCCTTGTTGTCGGTACGGGTCTTTACCAGGCCACGGTCGTCGTAGGTGAAGCTGGAATTGCTGTTGGGGCAGTTGGCCGAGGGCTCGCCTTCGATGGCGGTGATGCGCCGTATGCCCTGGATGGTCTGGAAGCGGTAGGTGGTGCGCTTGCCGAGGACGTTGGTGACGGTGGAGGAACCGTCGGCGTTGTAGCTCACCAGGGTGCGCTGGGCGCCGCCGGCATGCTCGCTGGAGATGGCGCGGCCCTGGTCGTCGTAGGCCCAGGTGGCGTAGCGGATGCCGCGCTCGTCGGTGATGCCGGTGAGGAGGTTGAAGAGAGCCCCTGTACTGTAGTGATAGATGCGAGTACTTGTGGTTTCTGGATATATATAGTTTGCCGACTCCAGTTGATGTGCAACGTTGTATGAATAATTAATGGTTAGCGTGTCGTTTGTAACTCTTGTGGGTTGCAGGAGCTCATCTTCGCTGATATGAAGTGAGTTGCCGTTGTCGTCTTTTATTTTGATTCCTGCCCAGTAGTGTTCGAGTGTTATTTTTTTGCTTGTTTCGTTTTATGTGGGAAAGTCGGCCATTTGCATCGAATTCGTAAATGATGCTCTGTGGTGAGATATATTTCCATGTGCTGTTGTTGTGTGACAATGTTCCCAGCTCCAAGGGCGCAGCTTCTAGAGTGCCGTTGATAATGGGTATTGTGGACTCGCGTCCATCATCGAAAACGATAGTCACTTTGCTTTCAAAGACTCTCAATCTCATGGAGTAGTTGTGCCTCCATAGGCCATCCATGCTGTTATAGGATCTCCTGAATTCAAGCGGTCCCTCAATGTCTATCTCTGCTTGGAATTTATTTCCGCTTGAGATATCAATTGGGTTTCCTTTTTTTGTGCTTGGGCAGGTGAGCTGGGGTGGTGGTTCGCCTTTTGATAAGGCTGCACGTTCACATTCACCATTTTCTGAGTTGTATGTTGCTGCGAGAGGGCAGGAGTCCCCTACTCTAGTGGCAGTACCTATCCAGCCCTCTTCGTAGTTAAGATTGCCATTTGATGGGTTTACATTTTTTGCTATGCAGTAAAAGTAGCCAGGGTGGCTGGTTTTTACTACCTTAACGAACTGATAGCTATTGTATAGGTCTTGGGATGTGGCCAGTTTGTGGTGTCTAATGCAGGCAGCTTCAGGGGACGAAAAATAAGGGGGTGCACTGTTTATCGCCCATTGGTAGGTTTCTGCGTAAGTGAGTGCTGGAAAACAAAGTAACATGCTGATCGACCAAAGAAGAAATTTGGTACGTTGGTTATTTGTGTCAGTTGGGAGCAAGAAGATTCTCCTATCACTTGAATGGCGCGATCTGTTGGCTGAGCTGGCGCCCTTTGTCGTTATTGGTCCAGATGGAGTTGTGGGTACAGCGTTCTTCAGTGATGCCGGTGAGCCAGGTACGATCCTGATGTCGTCGTAATGATCACTGTGTTCAATGGCCTGGCTACTGGATGCCCTTGTCACCTTTATGAGGTGGCTAAAGTTGTCATGGCCATAGCTGATGTCGAGGACTTCACCCTGCAAACGAAGAGGTTGATGCTCATTGTTTTCCGTGAGCAGGATGAGGGGGGGCAGGTACCTGTGCATTCGGCAATCCATTGTCGTAGGAGGCAGGGCATCCATCCCTGTGGAGAGGCAGTCAACCAGCATCGGGGCCATATTGCGAGCCTGGAATTCGATTTCGTGATCGTTTTCCCTGCCTTGCGCCGTTCCCTGGAGGCTAACGGCCTAGGCCCGAACTACCAGCTCCCTGCCCTACCGCACCGGTCACGGCATCCGCCTGGAATACCACTTCTATATGGCCAAAGACGGCCCGCGCGGGTTCACCCAGCCGAGTTCCTCCATCGCCGACCCGTTTGGGTTGGCGTGGCCGTGGTGGTGGGCTGAAGCCCACCCTACGAAGGGCTTCGCGAGCAGAGCTCGCTCCTACGGCCCAGGCACAGGGCGGGTGAAACCCGTGAATCCTCTGCCCTTATCGCTACGGCTTCGCCTTCAACCGCGTGGTCGCAAAGTTATTCGAGCCCAGCGGGCTCATGCGGAAGCCTTCCACCTCGGGGGTGAGGACGTTGAACAGCCTGGGGTGGGCGAGGGGGATCCAGGGGGCTTGCTCGTGGAAGATCGCCAGGGCCTGGCGGTAGAGCTGGGCGCGTGTTTCCCGGTCGTTCTCTGCGCGGGCCTGGCGGATCAGTTCGTCGAACTTCGTGTCGCACCAGCCGGCCTGGTTCTCCCCTGATTGCGCGGCGGCGCAGGAGAGGTTGGGGGTGAGGAAGTTGTCCGGGTCGCCGTTGTCGCCCACCCAGCCCATGAACACCAGGTCGTGCTCGCCGTTCTTGGCGCGCTTGATCAGTTCGCCCCATTCGAAGACGCGGATGTCCGCCTGGATGCCGACGGCAGCGAGGTCGGCCTGGAGCATTTGCGCGCCGATGCCGGGGTTGGGGTTGGTGGGGCCGCCGCCGGGGCGGGTCCAGATGGACAGCTTGAGGCCCTTGCCGTGGCCGGCCTCGGCCAGTAGCTGGCGGGCGCGCTCGGGGTCGTGGGGCCAGGGATCGAGGTCGCTGTTGTAGCCCAGCAGGGTGGCGGGGTAGGGGTTGACCGCAGCGCTGGCCGCGCCTTCGCCGTACTGGGCGCGGATGTAGGACTTCCTGTCGAAGGCGAGGTTGATCGCCTGGCGCACGCGCACGTCGTCCAGCGGCGGGTGGCGGGTGTTGAGGGCGACGTAGGCGACCATCAGTGCATCCTGCTCAACCAGCTTCACGCCGGGCGCGCCGCGCAGGGCGGGCACGTCGGTGGGCTTGGGGTAGAGGGCCACCTGGCAGGCGCCGGCGCGCAGTTGCTGGATGCGCACGTTCGGGTCGGGGGTGATGGCCAGCAGCAGGCGCTCGCTCGGCGGCTTGCCGTTCCAGTAGTCGGGGTTGGCGAAGAAACGCACCTGGGCGTCCTTGGCGTAGCGCTGGAAGACGAAGGGCCCGGTGCCCACCGGCTGGCTGTTGAGCGCGTCGGGCGTGCCGGCGGCCAGCAGCCTGGCGGCGTATTCGGCGGAGTAGATGGAGGTGAAGCCCATGGCCAGGTCGGCGAGGAAGGGCGCCTCGGGGTGGCGCAGGACGAAGCGCACGCGGTGCTCGTCGAGCTTCTCGATGCGTTCGATCAACTGGGCGAAGGCCATGGATTCGGCATAGGGGAAGCCCCGTGGCGAGAGTTCGTGCCAGGGATGCTTGGGGTCGAGCTGGCGCTGGAAGCTCCAGAGCACGTCGTCGGCGTTGAATTCGCGGCTGGGGGTGAACCAGGGCGTGGTGTGGAACTTCACGCCGCGGCGCAGCTGGAAGTCGTAAGTGAGGCCGTCCGGGCTGATGTCCCAGCGCTCGGCGAGGCCCGGCTGCAGGCGGGTGCTGCCGGGGGCGAACTGCACCAGGCGGTCGAAGATCGTCTCGGCGGCGGCATCGCCCGTGGTGGCGGCGGTGAACTGGACGATGTCGAAGCCTTCGGGGCTGGCTTCGGTGCAGACCACCAGGGAGCTGGCGGCGTTGCAGGCAAGCGGCAGGAGCAGGGCGAGGGACGACAGGCATCGGCGCATGGTGCTTCCCTTCGGGGTGGAGGGGCGGGGCCGGGCGGCCCCGCCGATACGGCTTACTTCTCGACGCTGACGCCGTAGAAGGAGTTGAGGCCGAAGGGGCTGATGCGGAAGTCCTTCACCGCCTTGCTCATGGGCTGGTTGACGGTGGAGTGGGCGATCGGGGTGATCGGCACTTCACGCTTGAGGATCTGCTGGGCTTCTTTATAGAGGGCGGTGCGCTTGTCCTTGTCGGTGACCGCCTTGCCCTCCTTGATCAGCTTGTCGTAGCCCTTGTCGCACCAGCGCGAGTAGTTGTTGCCGCCGATGGCATCGCAGCCGTAGAGCACGCCGAGCCAGTTGTCCGGGTCCCCGTTGTCGCCGGTCCAGCCGATCAGCAGGGCGTCGTGCTCGCCGGCCTTGGCGCGCTTGTTGTACTCGCCCCACTCGTAGGAAACGATCTTGGCCTTGATGCCGATCTTGGCCCAGTCGGCCTGGAGCATTTCGGCCATCAGCTTGGCGTTGGGGTTGTAGGGGCGCTGCACGGGCATGGCCCAGAGGGTGATCTCGGTGCCTTCGGCGACACCGGCGGCCTTGAGCAGGGCCTTGGCCTTCTCGGGGTCGTAGGCGGGATCCTTGATGCTGTCGTCGTAGGACCACTGGGTTGGCGGCATGCCGTTGGTGGCGAGCTGGCCGGAGCCCTGGTAGACGGCCTTGATGATGGCCGGCTTGTTCACCGCCATGTCCAGCGCCTGGCGCACTTCGAGCTTGTCGAAGGGTTTGTGCTCGATGTTGTAGGCGATGTAGCCGACGTTGAAGCCGGCCTGCTGGGGCACGTCGAGCTTGGGGTCCTTGCGCATGGCGTCGAGGTCGGCCGGGCGCGGGTAGGCGGTGATCTGGCATTCACCGGCCTTGAGCTTCTGGTAGCGCACCGAGGCGTCGGCGTTGATGGCGAAGATCAGGTTGTCGATCTTCACGTCCTCGGGCTTCCAGTAGTCCTTGTTGCCCTTGTAGCGGATCTGCGCGTCCTTCTGGTAACGGCTGAAGACGAAGGGGCCGGTGCCGATGGGCTTCTGGTTGAGGTCGGCGGCCTTGCCGGCCTTGAGCAGCTGGTCGGCGTATTCGGCGGAGTGGATGGAGGCGAAGCTCATGGCCATGTTCTGGATGAAGGCTGCGTCCACGGTGTTGAGGGTGAAGCGCACGGTGTGCGCGTCGAGCTTCTCCAGCTTGGCGATGTTGGCGTCCATGCCCATGTCGGTGAAGTAGGGGAACTCGGTGGGGTACGCCTTGCGGAAGGGGTGGTCCTTGTCGAGCATGCGCTGGAAGGTGAAGAGCACGTCGTCGGCGTTGAATTCGCGGGTGGGCTTGAAGTAGTCGGTGCTGTGGAACTTAACGCCCGGGCGCAGGTGGAAGGTGTAGGTCAGGCCGTCGTCGGAGATGTCCCATTTCTCCGCCAGGCCGGGTTCGACCGCTGTGCCGCCGCGCTCGAACTGGGTGAGGCGGTTGAAGACCGCTTCGGCCCCCGCGTCGAAGTCGGTGCCGGTGGTGTACTGGCCGGGGTCGAAGCCAGCGGGGCTGCCTTCGGAACAGAAGACCAGGTTGCTGGCGGCGCTGGCGAGCGGGGCGGCGGCGATCAGGCCGGCGGCGAGCAGCGCTTGGATGACGGCGTTTTTACGCATTTTGACCTCATGTCTTGTTGTGGTTGTCATCGTGAGGGGTCCCTTCGTGAGGGACCTTGCAAGAACCTATGCACGGCACATGCCTGAGGCAAGCCGAGGGCAGGGGAGAGTGTAGAAGCTGTGACGAAGGTGTAAGGCGGTGTCGCAAATATGCAAATGAGGGGCGCGGGAATGAAAGGGAGCCGCGCCGTTGCAGCGCGGCTCCCGCCCGGAATCAGGGCATCTGCACCTCAATGACGCCGTCGGCGTTGACGGTCACCCGGCTGGTACCGGCCTCGACTTCCGGTGCCGGGGCGCTGTCGTACATCGACGACTTGGCGGCCATGGCGCGCATCATCACCGGCTGCGGCTGGAAGCCGGCGCTGTTGAGGTTGAGGCTGACCAGCTTGTAGCCGCTGCCGCCGAGGGCTTCCGTGGCCAGCTGGGCACGGGCCTTGAAGGCATCCACGGCCTGCTTGATCAGGGCGTCCTCGTTCTTCTTGCGGGTCGGGTCGGCGATGCTGAAGTCCATGCCGCCCATCTTCAGGGTGCCCATCAGGTCGGCGCTGAGCTGGGAGAGGGTGGCGAAGTCGGGGCTTTCCAGGCGCAGTTCGGCGCGCTCGCGCCAGCCGGTGATCTTCTGGCCCTTGTCGTCGTAGACCGGGTAGCTGTTGCGGCTGCCCAGGCTTACCGATACGCCATTGGTGGCGCGGGCCTTCTCCACCGCGGCGTTGATGGTGCGGGTGATTTCGGCGGCGAGCTTGGCCGGGTCGGCGCTCTGGGATTCGCTGTAGAGGGTCACGTGCATCAGGTCGTGGGCCACTTCCTGGCTGACCTCGGCGCGCAGCGCCACCTGGTTGTAGCGGGCGTCCTCGGCCTGGGCGCAGAGGCTGCCGAAGGTCGCGGCGCACAGGGTGATGGCAGCGGCGAGGCGGGTGATGGCTTGCATAACGGCTCCTTGTGAGAGGCAGTGGGTGCACGGATTGTGCAGCAGTCACGGGGTTAGACGCAGGTCCGCTGCGATCGGGGTTAAGACCCGGAACATTTTTTTGCGTTCCGGGCAGGGCCAGTGGAACGAAGCCCCGTCGTCGGCCGACGGAAGGCATGCGACGATGCGGCGAGTTGACGCATATCAGCGGAGCGCGCGACGCCTTGGTTATACTCCGCCGACGCCTTGGAGTGCCCATGCTCGAACCCTTGCCCCTCTTGTCCGCCAGCCGGCAGAACCTGCTGCGCCTGACCTTCATCCGCATCCTCGTGCTGGCCGCCCAGGCCGGTTCGGTGGGGCTCGCCTACAAGGCCCAGCTGCTGCAGCTGCCCTGGCTGGAGCTGTCGGTCACCCTCGGTGTATCGGTCATCCTGTGCCTGAGCACCGCCCTGCGCCTGCGCGGGCCCTGGCCGGTCACCGAGCTTGAGTATTCGGTGCAGCTGGCCTGCGACCTGGTCATCCACAGCGTGCTGCTCTATTACTCGGGCGGCTCGACCAACCCCTTCGTTTCCTACTACCTGGTGCCGCTGACCATCGCCGCCGCCACGCTGCCCTGGCTCTACACCCTGGTGCTGGCAGGCATGGCGCTTGCCGCCTACACCCTGCTGCTGGTGTGGTTCCACCCGCTGGAGATGCCGGTGGCCCAGCGCGAGACCCTGCTGATCTACGGCATGTGGCTGAGCTTCGCCCTGGCTGCTGCGCTGATCACCTTCTTCGCCGCACGGATGACCGAGGAGCTGCGTCGGCAGGACCAGCTGCAGTCCGTGCGCCGGGAAGAGGGCATGCGCGACCAGCAGCTGCTGGCCGTGGCCACCCAGGCCGCCGGCGCCGCCCATGAGCTGGGCACGCCGCTGGCGACCATGAGCGTGCTGCTCAAGGAACTGCGCCAGGAATACGGCGACAAGCCGTCCCTGCAGGATGACCTGGCCCTGCTGCAGGAGCAGGTGCGCCTGTGCAAGGACACCCTGCAGCAGCTGGTGCGTGCCGCCGAGGCGGATCGACGCCAGGCGGTGGTGGAGCAATCGGTGGTGGAGTGGATGGAAGTCACCCTCAACCGCTGGCACCTGATGCGCCCCGAGGCCACCTATCGCTACCAGTGCCTGGGCATCGGCCAGCCGCCCCGGCTCATGCCGCCGGCCGACCTGACCCAGGCCCTGCTGAACCTGTTGAACAATGCTGCCGACGCCTGCCCGGACAAGCTCGACATCCGCATCAACTGGGATCACCAGTGGATGGTGCTGAGCATCCGTGACCATGGCGCCGGCGTGCCCCTGGCCATCGCCGAACAGCTCGGCCGGCCCTTCTTCACCACCAAGGGCAAGGGCTTCGGCCTCGGCCTGTTCCTCAGCCAGGCCAGCGTCACCCGCGCCGGCGGAACCGTGAAGCTGTACAACCATGAAGATGGCGGTACCCTCACCGAGTTGCGCCTGCCCCGTGGTTACGGCGTTGTCTGAGCTTGAATCCGCGAGGAGTCCAAATGAGCGATGAACCCCTGATCGAAGGCGAAGAACAGCCCCACCTGCTGCTGGTGGACGACGACGCCACCTTCACCCGTGTCATGGCCCGTGCCATGAGTCGCCGTGGCCTGCGGGTCTCGGTCGCCGGCTCGGCCGAGGAAGGCCTGGTCCTGGCCAGGGACGACCTGCCCGACTACGCCGTGCTCGACCTGAAGATGGAGGGCGACTCCGGCCTGGTGCTGCTGCCCAAGCTGCTGGAGCTGGACCCGGAGATGCGCGTGGTGATCCTCACCGGCTATTCGAGCATTGCCACCGCCGTGGAAGCCATCAAGCGCGGCGCCACCAACTACCTGTGCAAGCCGGCCGATGCCGACGACGTGCTGACCGCGCTGCTGTCCCAGCATGCCGACCTGGACACCCTGGTGCCGGAAAACCCGATGTCGGTGGACCGCCTGCAGTGGGAGCACATCCAGCGGGTGCTGGCCGAGCACGATGGCAACATCTCCGCCACCGCCCGTGCCCTGGGCATGCACCGCCGCACCTTGCAGCGCAAGCTGCAGAAGCGCCCGGTGCGTCGCTGACGCCGAAGCGCGGTTCCCCGTAGCCCGGGCTTCAGCCCGGAGTGCGGCCGCCGACATGTCCCGGACTGAAGTCCGGGCTACGTCATCGCTTTCGTCGGGGCGACCTCGGCTCGTAGGTTGGGCTGAGGGACGAAGCCCAACGATACGGAGCCCCAGGCACGACCTTGTGCCGATCCTGGCCCCGCTTGGTGGAGGTGAAGAGCGACCTCCACCCTACGCAGCGATCATGCCCATGTGCTGGCCCGGCTGGTCATTGTAGAAGCGAATTCATTCGCGATCGGGCTTTCCCCTAACGCCATGGGCTGGCTTTTCTCTGCCCTGAAAGCTTCACGAAAGCCACTTGCCGCCCCGACTTGGTTATCCTTAGCCGCCTAACTATCCCCGCGCGCCAGGCCTTTCCATGTTCGCCGTCGTCCAGCAAATCATCGGCATCACCGCGCCGGTCTTTTCCATGCTTTTCCTTGGTGTGCTGCTGCGTCGCCTGCGCTGGATCGACGCGCCCTTCATCGATACCGCCTCCTCGCTGGTGTTCCGCGGCACCATGCCGACCATGCTGTTTCTCGCCATCGTCCAGGCCGACCTGCGCACGGCGTTGCAGCCCCGGCTGATCGGCTACTTCGTCCTGGCCACGCTGATGTGCTTCGGCCTGGCCTGGCTCTGGGCGACCTGGCGGGTGCCGAAGGCGGACCGCGGCGTCTACACCCAGGGTGCCTTCCGCGGCAACAACGGCATCATCGGTCTGGCCCTGGCCACCAGCATGTACGGCGACTACGGGCTCTCGGTGGGTGGGGTGCTCGGGGGCGTGGTGATCCTCTGCTACAACACCCTGTCCTCGGTGGTGCTGGCCCTCTACGCGCCCAACGCCAAGACCGACCCCTGGAGCCTGTCCAAGAGCATCCTCGGCAACCCGCTGATCATCGGTGTGCTGGCGGCCATCCCGGTGGCCTACCTGCAGTTGCCGCTGCCGGCCTGGGTGGTCACCTCCGGCGAGTATTTCGCGCAGATGACCCTGCCGCTCGCGCTGATCTGCATCGGCGGCACCCTGTCCCTGGCCTCCCTGCGCGCGAGCGGGCCGATGGCGCTGAGCGCCAGCCTGATGAAGATGGTCTGGCTGCCCCTGGTGGCCACGCTCGGCGCCTGGGCCTGCGGCTTCCGCAATGCCGAACTGGCGATCCTCTTCCTCTATTTCGCCAGCCCCACGGCGGCGGCCAGCTTCGTCATGGCGCGCGCGGTGAACGGCAATCACGAACTGGCGGCGGCGATCATCGTGATCACCACGCTGGCGGCGGTGATCACCACCAACGTCGGCCTGCTGACGTTGCAGCTGATGGGGCTGATCTAGCTTTCCGGGGTTAGATGTTTCAAATTGTGAGGGACTTCCGACTCCTCATCGCCCCGGATTGCGCGGCTCCCCATCAGGCTCTAGCATCAGCGCCTTTGCGCCATTAAAGGATTAAACATGCGCGCCCCCTTCCTGCTCTGCCTGACGTTCCTGGCTTCCCTGGCCCAGGCTGCAGAACCGTCTGCGACGCTGGAGGGGCCGACCGCCGGCTGGCGCTACGCCGGGCTGCTGGACCGCAGCGAGAACCCCGCCGTCGCCTACCCCACGCCGCCCATCGACCGAGGCGGCCAGCGCAACCGCACCCTGATCGAAGGCCGCCTGGCCAACCTCGGCCAGGTGCGCCAGCCGCACCGCCTGGTGGTCAACGGCAACCCGCTGCCTCTCTACACCGACGACCAGGGCCGCTTCGTCCGCCCCTACGCCTTCGGCGCCGGCTCCAACGGCGTCGAGCTGGTGTCCGGCGATGGCAAGTCCCTCCGCCGCGTGCAGTTCTACGAGGCCAACACCCATCGCACCCCGGCGCGCCTGCGCGTCGTGCTTGGCTGGGACGACCCCAAGGCCGAGCTCGACCTGCACATCATCACCCCCGACGGCCAGCATGCCTTCTGGGCGGACCCGGTGATGAGCAACGGCGGCGGCCTGGACACCGACAGCGTCGACGGCCCGGGGCCGGAGATGTTCACCATGACCGCGCCGCTGCACGGCACCTACCTGGTGTACGTCAACTACTGGGGCAACCTGGGCGCCGGCGGCTACAACTTCGACGCCGGCAGCAACCAGAACGAGGTGATCACCTCGCAGATCAGCCTGGTGTTCAACGAGAACACCGTGAATGAGAAGCGCGAGAGCTTCCTCGTCCCGTTGCGTGCCATCGGCGAGCTGCTGCTCGTCAAATCCTTCAATTTCTGATGTCCCGACGCTTGGATGAACTGGGGTTATTCGACATGAGCCAGACCACCACACCCGAACCGGCCCGCCGCCCGGTCCTGGCACGCCACCCGCGCGCCCTGGCCGCCGGCCTGCTGCTGCCGCTGGCCGCCTTCGGCCTGCTGGGCGGGTGCTCGAAGGAACCGCCGCGCGAGCTGGCCGAGAAGAGTGCCCTGGGCCTCGACCTCAAGCGCCCCGATGCGCTGATCGAGAGCGTCTCGCTGAGCCGCCTGCCCAAGGACATCCTCGCCGTGCCGCTCTTGCGCGACACCCTGACCGAGGACTTCGTCTTCTACTACCAGGACAACGCCGACCGCCTCGGGCTCGCCGGCAGCCTGCGGCGGATCATCTACGAGCGTGACCTCAAGCTGCAGGACACGCTGCTGGACGAGTTGCTCGACCAGCCCGCCGAAGTCGCCCTGTGGCGCGGCGCCGACGGCAAGCTCAAGCACGTGCTGCTGACCATCGAGCGCGGTGGCCTGGCGCGGGTGCTGGAGCCCCTGGCCCACGTCGCCCTCGACGACAGCCAACTGAGCCAGGCCGGCGAGCTGCGCGTGGACGGCGATGCCGTGCCGCTCTACCGCCTGAGCTACCTGGGCGACCGCTCCGTGCTGCTGGCCAGCCACGGCGACAAGCTGCTGGTGCTGTCCAGCCCCGGCATGCTGATGGATGAAGCCGGCCAGTTGGCCAAGGACGCCACCGAGTCGGTGGAATCCCTGCTGGACGGCGAGAACCCCTTCCCCGAGCGCTTCGGCCTGGATGCCCGTGGCACCGAGCAGCAGCGCATCGCCCTGGGCGGCGAGTACGTCGCCTTCGGCTACCAGCGCTTCTTCCCGTCCTTCGCCGGGCTGCGTTTCGAGATGGACGACAAGGGCTGGCACAGCTACGTCGCCCTCAACGACGTCGACGACCAGCCGGCCTTCGACTTCGCCCCCATCTGGAAGGCCATGCCGATGGGCGCCAGCGCCTGCGTCGCCCTGCCGGTGGCACCGGGCGTGCCCGGCAAGCTGCTGGACCGCGTCGGTGCCGGCAAGGAGGTCGCCGCCGAGCTGGAGAAACGCCTGAACGGCGCGGCCGGCCTCTGCTGGTACGCCGAATCGCGCCTGCACTCGCCGCTGCTGGTCACCCAGCTGGGCGAGAAGGTGACGCCTGAACTGGATACCGCCATCGAGGGCCTGTTCGGCTCGGTGATCGGCGCCTACGAACCCTATGTCGAGGGCGGCCGCTTCCCGGTGGACGACCAGACCCAGGGCGAGACCCGGCGCTGGACCCGCGATGTCGGCTCCAACTTCGGCCAGTACCCGGCCAGCGAGAACGCCAACCCGGACGCCCTGGGCTCCAGCGGCTTCTTCCGGGTGAGCCTGGCGCGCCATGGCGACACCCTGCTGTTCTCCCTCGACGACAAGCTGGTGACCAAGGGCCTGGATACCCTCGACAAGCGCTTCCCGCCGCTGGCCGAGACCCTGCCCAAGGACGCCCTGGTGCCGGCCTTCATGGCCCCCGACGGCCTGTCCAAGCTGCTCGAGCGCGAAACCCTCGACAGCCTGCCGAGCAACTACGAACCGGTGTTCCGCAACGCGGCCGAAACCCACCTGCTGCCCAAGCTGCGGGCCCTGGGTGGCCATGGCAAGTACGCCCTGGCGCTGCCTGAGGGCACCAAGACCGGCTCCGACCGGCAATGGCTGCCGCTGGAGTGGCGCCCGCTGTGACCCGCACCCTGGCTCGCCTGCCGCTGGGCCTTGCCGCGCTGTTGATGGCGTGGAGCCTGGCCGTGCGCGCCGAGGACGTCCCCGCGCTGGACGCCGAGCAGTCCCAGGTGTTCCGCGCCTGGTTCGTGCGCATCGCCCAGGAGCAGCTGCGCCAGGGGCCGAGCCCGCGCTGGCACCAGCAGGACTGCGCCGGCCTGGTGCGCTTTGCCGCCAACGAGGCGCTCAAACCCCACGACGGCAAGTGGCTGCGCGCCAACGGCCTGTCCAACCGCTACCTGCCGCCGGAGCTGGACCTGACCGACGGCCAGCGCCGCCTGGCACAGACCTGGCAGCAGGGCGGCGGCAAGGTCGGGCCCTATGTGAATGCCATCAAGCTGATCCAGTACAACAGCCGGTTCGCCGGCCGCGACCTCAACCAGGCGCGGCCCGGCGACCTGATCTTCTTCGACCAGGGCGACGAGCAGCACCTGATGATCTGGATGGGGCGCGACATCGCGTACCACACCGGAACCACCACGCCGACCGATAACGGCATGCGCTCCGTGAGCCTGCAACAACTCATGACATGGAAGGACACCCGATGGATCCCCGACGAATCCAACCCCAACTTTATCGGCATCTATCGGCTGCACTTCCTCTCCCGATGATTGCCGCCCGCCTGCTGCGCCGCGCCGCCACCCTGTCGGCGGCGACCCTGCTCGCCCTGGCCTTGCCCTTCGGCAGCGCCCAGGCCGATGACGAGGTGCCGTCCAGCGGTTACACGCCGCTCTCGGGGGAATCCTTCTTCCTCCTGGCCGACAGCAGCTTCGCCACCGACGAGGTGGCCAGGGTGCGCCTCGAAGCACCAGGCCGCGACTACCGCCGCTACCGCATGGAAGGCTACGGTGGCGTCGACGTGCGGGTGTACCGCATCGACAACCCGCTGGACTTCCTCAAGCGCCAGAAGAACCTGCACCGGGTGGTCGCCGAGGGCGACTTCAAGGGCGAGGGCCTGTCCAACACCCTCGGCTACCTGTGGGACAACTGGTACCGCAAGTCGCGGCGGGTGATGCAGCGCGCCTTCTCCTACGAGTCGCGCAAGCAGGTCACCGAGGAAGCGCCCGAGCTGAAGATGGGCGACGCCATCCGCCAGCCCACCGAGTTCACCCCGCAGGTGCAGTACGCCCCCATGAAGGGCCTGCCCCTGGTCGCGCAGTTCCGCTACCCGCTGTGGGAAGCCAAGCCCATCGAGCCGCCCAAGGGCGTCGAGCTGGCCGGCTCCTCCAGCCAGTTCACCAACGTCCAGCCGGGTAACGTCTACATCCCCCTGGGCAAGCTCAAGCCCGGCCTGTACCTGGCCGAGGCCATCGTCGGCAAGTACCGCGCCACCACCGTGGTGTTCGTTTCCAACACCGTTGCCGTGAGCAAGATCGCCGGCGGCGAGCTGCTGGTATGGACGGCGCACAAGCACCAGGGCACCCCGGTCGCCGGGGCCAAGGTGCTGTGGACCGACGGCCTGGGCGTGATGACCAGCGGCAGCACCGACGCCGAGGGCCTGCTGCGCCTCGGCCATGCCAGCCCGGAACGTTCCTACCTGCTGGGCGAGGATGCCGAGGGCGGCGTGTTCGTCTCCGAGAACTTCTATTACGACAGCGAGATCTACGACACCAAGCTCTACGCCTTCACCGACCGCCCGCTGTACCGCCCGGGGGACTGGGTGGAAGTGAAGATCGTCGGCCGCGAGTTCAAGAACGCCCGCGATTCGGTGGCGCCCGGCGCCGCACCGATCAAGCTCGCCGTGCTCGACGCCAACGGCACTCAGTTGCAGACCCTCGACCTGAACCTGGACTCCAGGTCCGGCACCGCCAGCCGCTTCCAGCTGCCGCAGAACGCCGTGGCCGGCGGCTACGAGCTGCGCTTCACCTACCGCGAGCAGGTCTACAGCAGCGCCTTCCGCGTCGCCGAGTACATCAAGCCGCACTTCGAGGTGTCGCTGGACCTGGCCAAGCCCGACTTCCGCACCGGCGAGCCGGTCAAGGGCGCCCTGGTGCTGCTCTACCCGGATGGCAAGCCGGTGGCCAACGCCAAGCTGCAACTGAGCCTGCGCGCCCAGCAGCTGTCGATGATCGACAACGAGCTGCAGTACCTCGGCCAGTTCCCCATCGAGCTGAGCACCAGCGAACTGACCACCGACGCCAAGGGCCGTGCCGAGATCGACCTGCCGGCAGCCGAAAAGCCCAGCCGCTACCTGCTCACCGTGTTCGCCAGCGATGGCGCCGCGTACCGGGTCAAGACCAGCAAGGAAATCCTCATCGAGCGTGGCGCTGCCCGCTACGCCCTGACCGCCCCGCAGCGCTTCAGCAGCGCCGGCGAGTCGGTGCGCTTCACCTACCGCAGCGAGCGCCCGACCGAGCTCAAGCCCGCGCGCTACGACTGGGTACGCCTGGAGGACCAGAGCAGCCACAGCGGCAACCTGGGCGAAGGGGACGAAGGTTTCGACCTCAAGTTCGAGCGCCCCGGCACCTACAGCATCACCCTCAAGGACGAGCACGGCCTGATCCTCGGCGCCACCGGCCACTCGGTGAGCGGCGATGGCGTCAAGTCCGTGGCCGGCACCATCGAGATCGTGCTGGACAAGGCCGAGTACCAGGCCGGTGACGAGGCCCTGGCCCTGATCACCTTCCCCGAGCCGGTGAGCGACGCGCTGCTGACCCTGGAGCGCGACAAGGTCGAGGCCACCGCGCTGCTGTCCAAGGGCGGCGACTGGCTGAAGATCGAGCGCCTGTCCGATACCCAGTACCGCGCGCGCATCCCGGTGGGCGAGACCTTCTCGCCGAACATCACCTTCTCCGCGCTCTACACCCGTGGCGGCGACTACAGCTTCCAGAACGCCGGCATCAAGGTGGCGACGCCGCAGATCGACATCCAGATCGTCGCCGACAAGGAAAACGCCCGCCCCGGCGACCTGGTCACCGTCGAGCTGACCACCCGCTACGCCGGCAAGCCGACCGCCTCGCGCCTCACCGTCAGCGTGGTGGACGAGATGATCTATGCGCTGCAGCCGGAGATCGCCCCGGGCATCGACCAGTTCTTCTACCACCCGCGTCGCAACAACGTGCGCACCAGCGCCAGCCTGTCGTTCATCGCCTACGACCTGGCCCTGCCCGGCACGCCCAGCGCCCCGGGCCGCGCCAACCGCAGCGACCGTGGCGTGAAGGTGCTGGAGCGCCCGCGCCGCGAGGAAGTCGACACCGCCGCCTGGGAGCCCGACCTCGTCACCGATGCCGACGGCAAGGCGCGCTTCAGTTTCCGCATGCCCGACTCGCTGACCCGCTGGCGCATCACCGCCCGCGCCGTCAACGCCGATGGCCAGGTCGGCCAGAAGCGTCAGTTCGTGCGTTCCGAGAAGCCGCTGTACCTGAAGTGGAGCGGCCCGGCCACCTACCGTGGCGGTGACAAGCCGGCCCTCGGCCTGTTCGCCTTCAACCAGGGTGAAACCGGTGCCAAGGCCGAACTGGTGACCCGCTACAACGGCCAGGAACAGCGCACTCCGGTGGAACTGGCCAAGGGCATCAACTACCTGCCGCTGGCCGAGACCGCCCTGGTGAATGGCGACTTCCATGCCGAGCTGGTTCAGGACGGCCAGGTCGTCGATGCCCTGGACGTCGCCCTGCACCTGGCCGCCAGCGGCTGGCAGAGCGCCCAGGCGAAGACCGTCGTCGCCTACGCCGGCAAGACCGAGCTGGGCTTGCCGGCCGACGCCAGCGCCATCCGCCTGCGCCTCGACGACAGCGGCCGCTCCCTGTTCAAGGGGGCGCTCGATGACCTGCTCGGCTACCCCTACGGCGGCGTCGAGCAGACCGCCAGCCGCCTGCTGCCGCTGTCCCTGGCCTACCCGACCCTGGCCCAGGGCGAGCCGCGCGTGCGCGACCGCCTGCGCCTGATCATGCAGAACAGCCGCCTGCGCCTGGTGCAGATGGCCGGCCCCGAAGCGTCCTTCACCTGGTGGGGCGACGAGGCGGATGCCGATGCCTTCCTCACCGCCTACGCCTACTATGCCGACTGGTACGCCAGCCGCGCCCTGGAGGTGCAGCTGCCGGCGGAACACTGGCAGCGCGTGCTGGACGTCTACGCTGCCCAGGCACCGACCACGCCGTTGCTGCAGCGCGCGCTGATCCTCGGCTTCGCCCGCGAGATGCAGCTGCCGGTCAACACCCTGATGGAGGGCCTGATGGCCGACCTGGCCGCCGCCGGGGAGGGCAGCGACCAGGCCCTGTCGGACGACGGCAGCCAGAGCCTGGTGATGGCCGCGCCGGATTCGGCCCTGGGCCTCGCGACCGCGCGGGTGCTCACCCTCGGCCTGGCGCGCCAGGTGCAGGCCAAGGTGCCGGACGCACTGGCTGCCCAGGCCGCTGCGGCCCGCGAGCGCCTGGCCGCCAGCCAGCAACCCTTCACCGAGGCCGTCGGGCTGTACGTCAACGGTGCCGATCGCCAGCGCGCCGCCGCGCTGCTCAAGCGCCTGGCGCCTGGCCAGGCAACCCTGGAGCGCGCCCTGGCGCTGACCTGGCTGCAACGTTCCCTCGGCCAGGACGACGAAGAGATCGCGCTCAAGCCCCAGGGCGACTGGCGCGCGGCCGAAGGCACCAGCGGCGAAGGCTACTGGCTCTGGCAGGGCCAGGGCGTGCCCGCTGAACTGGAACTGCCGGCCGACCTGCCGCACCCGGTGGACGTGCGCCTGGACTTCAACAGCGCCCAGGCCGCCCCGGCGAAGCTGGACGTGGAGATCTCCCGCAGCCTGATGCGCCTGGTTCCCGGCGAGGAGCCCTTCAGCTTCACTGCCGAGGAGGTGAAGCCGGAGGACATCTCCAGCGACGACCTCTACCTGGACACCATCGTGCTCACCAGCAAGGGCGAGCGCGCGCTGCGCTACGGCATGCTCGAAGTGCCGCTGCCGCCGGGCGCCGATGTCGAGCGCACCACCTGGGGCATCAAGATCTCCGGCCTGGGTGGCGAGGAAGCCGAGACCCTGGAGCGTGCACGCAACGAGCCGGGCCAACTGCTCTACGCGGTGCCGGTGGACAGCCTGCAGGGCAGCGTGGTGCTGCAGCACCTGGTGCGCTTCTCGCAGAAAGGCTCCTTCGAGCTGCCGCCGGCCCGCTACCAGCGCCTCTACGCTCCCCAGGAGCAGGCGCTGGAGAGCGAACCGGCGCTCGGACGGATCAAGGTTGACTAGGACGCGACACCTGGCCGGGGTCCTGCTGATGCTGGCGGCCCCGCTGCTGCACGCCGGCGAGGCGCCTTTGAACCTCGCCTGGCGTGGGCCCCAGGGCAACGAGCTGCTGCAGCTGGACCGCAGCCGGGTGCTCACGCGCGGGGCCCTGCCCGCCGAGCGCCAGACGCCGCTGGGCAGCCTGTGGAAACTGTTCGTCTACGCCTACCTCGTGGATAACGCGCGTCTCGACCCCGGCTACCAGTGCAAGGGCCAGGATCGCGACGAGGTCTATTGCTGCAACCCCGGCGAGCGCATCGACCGGGACCAGGCGCTGGTGAAGTCCTGCGGCCTGTATTTCTCTTCCCCCGACCTGCACCTCGACCCCGCCGACTGGTCGCGCTACTGGCGCGAGCGCCAGGGCGCCGGCTGGTTGCAACGCCTGGACCAGCTGCAGCCCCAGGCCCGGGTGCCGGTGAGCGAGCTGCTGGACGAGCTGGCCCACCTGCCGGCCCAGGCCCAGGCGCGCCAGGTGCTGCTCGACGTGCCCCTGGCCGCCCCCGACTCCGCCGCGCTGGGGGCCCTCGGTGGCCGCCTGCGGGCCAAGACCTGGAGCTGGCTCGCCGATGGCGACGCCCAGGCGCGCCAGGGTGGTTTCGCCGGCTGGCTGGCCGACGGCACGCCTGTCTGGGCCGGTGGACCGGGCACCAGCCAGCGGGTGCTCAAGGATTACGCCGAGGTGCTCGGGCAGACGCTGCCCACGACCTGGCCGGCGGAAACCGGCGCTTGCGTCGAGGTCGGCCTGTTCACCCGCTACCCGGTGCGCCAGGTGCGCCACGAGGGGCAAGCGGCCGCCGTGGCGCCGGGCATGCTCCGGGGGCGCTACGAGGTGGAGTTCGCCAACGGCAACCGCCTGCCCATCGAGAGCGACGGCGAACTGTTCCTCGAGCGCCAGGGCGACACCCTGCAGCTAACCGCCCACCTGCAGCGCGAGGACTACGTGGCCCGCGTGCTGCAACGCGAGGCCTCGGCGCAGCCGGCGGAAGCGGCCAAGGCCCTGACCGTGGCCATCCGCACCTACCTGCAGCAGAACGCCGGCCGCCGTGGCGACTGCCTGAGGATCGACGACAGCAGCGCCAGCCAGCGCGTGGCACCGCGCCCGGCCACGCCCGAGGCCCGTGCCATCGTCGCCTGGACCGCCGACCTGGTGCTGGCCGGCAGCCCGGTCACCTACCACAGCGACAAGCCGGGCCCGCATCGCCTGGCCTGGCAGCAGGCGGTGCAGCAGGCCGGCGAAGGCCTGCGCTACGACGCCATCCTGGCCCGCGCCTTCCCCCGTGCCAGCCTCAGCCGCTGGGACAAGCCCGTGGCCGCCTGCCAGGCACTGCCCAACGCCGAGGCGTGGCTGCGCACGCAGCGCCGCGGCTGGCGCGCCACCCTGGACGCCGAGCCCGGTTATGACGAGATCCAGCAATTCGCCGTGTGCCGCCTGGCCTCCGGCAAGCCCCATGTCGACCGTGAGCGGCGGCGCATCTTCGTGCGCGGCCTGTTCTCCCTGCAGGACCGCCTCGACCTGACCCACGAATACCTGCACCTGGCCTTCGAGGCCCACCCCAATGGCCAGGACGAAGACTATGTCGAACGCCTCGCCCGCCACCTGTTACTGGAATGACCCCATGCGCCTGCGCCCCGGATACCTCGCCCCCCTGCTACTCAGCCTGATCCCCCTGGCCGCCAGTGCCGAGGTGCGCATCGACACGCCTCGCGGCGGCTGGCGCGAGGGCAGCGGCGACGGCGCGCACTTCATGCAGCAGGTCAACTACCCGGCATCCTCGGTGAACGTCGCCGAGGACCAGGCCGATACCGCGCGCATCAAGGGCGCCATCAGTGGCCTGTCGAAGGCGCCGCAAGGCCCGGGCCGGCTGGTGGTCAACGGCATCGACATGCCGCTGAAGATCAACGAGGACGGCGGCTTCGACCGCCCCTTCGTGTTCCCGGCCGGCAGCAACAGCGTCGAGGTGCAGAGCCCCGACGGCCAGCAGAAGCGCCGCGTGCAGTTCTACAGCCTCGGTCGCGGCGGGGTTTCGGCGCGCCTGCGCGTGGTGCTGTCCTGGGACAGCGACAACACCGACCTCGACCTGCACCTGGTGACCCCGGATGGCGGCCACGTGTGGTATGGCGAGCGCTCCCTGGCCAACGGCGCGGCCCTGGACGTGGACGTGACCACCGGCTACGGCCCGGAAATGATCGCCACCCCGACCCCGCTCAAGGGCCAGTACCTGGTCTACGTGAACTACTACGGCGGTGGCTACCGCAGCGAAGAGGACGGCAGCAGCTCGCCGGGCCAGGCGCTGACCATCGGCCAGATCACCGTGATCAGCGAAGAGGGCACGCCCAACGAGAAGCAGCAGAGCTTCCTCGTGCCCATGCGCCAGCCGGGGGAGCTGACCCTGGTGAAGAGCTTCAGCTATCCCTGATCGGGTGAGCCTGGGGTGCGCTATTGATGGGTTTCGCGGTGCTCTACCCATCCTACGGGGAATTATTGGCCACTGAAGTCGCCCCCACCCATGCCCGCATCGCTCGGACCTGACCGTTGCGTAGGGTGGAGGTCGCTTTTTACCTCCACCAGGCGGAGGCGGGCGTTGCACAGGCTCCGTATCGCTCGACCTGTCATGGGCGCCGCAAGGTGAGGGAGCGGCTTCAGCCGCGATGACCGCTGCGGGCATTTTTCGCGAATGAATTCGCTCCCACGGGGCAGCCCCTTGGAAGGGCTCAGGCCTTCTGGTCGGCCTGCCAGGTGTCGATGACTTCCTGGGCGGCGCGGAAGGCGTCGATGGCGGCGGGGACGCCGGCATAGACGGCGCAGTGCAGCAGCGCTTCACGGATCTCTTCCACGGTACAGCCGTTGTTCAGCGCGCCGCGCACGTGGCCCTTGAGCTCCTGGGGGCATTTCAGGGCGGTGAGGGCGGCGAGGGTGATCAGGCTGCGGGTCTTGCGATCCAGCCCTTCGCGGTTCCAGACGCCGCCCCAGGCGTGTTCGTTGACGAAGTCCTGCAGCGGCTGGGTGAAGGCGGTGGCATTGCCCAGGGCGCGGTCGACGAAGGCGTCGCCCATGACTTCGCGGCGGACCTGGACGCCGGGTTTGCGTGTTTCGCTCATAGCGGTTTCCTGCTTGGGTTCATCTGAGGCTTTCGACGCGCACCGGCACCACGCCCGAGCGGATCATGCCCAGCGCTTCGGCGGCCTTCTTCGAGACGTCGATGATCCGTGTGCGGGCATAGGGGCCGCGATCGTTGATGCGGACCACCACGCTGCGGTCGTTGTCGAGGTTGGTGACCTTGACCCGGGTGCCGAAGGGCAGGGTGCGGTGGGCGGCGGTCAGGGCGTTCTGGTCGAAGCGTTCGCCGCTGGCGGTCTTCTGGCCGTGGTGGCGGGCGCCATAGAAGGAGGCGCGGCCCTCGGCGCGGTAGTCGCCCGGGGTTTCGCTGTCGCGTTCGAAGGGAATGTAGGAGCAGCCGGTCAACAGGCCGGAGAAGGCGAGAAGGCAGAGCAGTCGCTGCATGGCGTCACCTGGTGGAGGCGAATCGGTCCTTTTGCCCGGCTGGGTTCAGTGGGTTCCCGCGCTCGCGGGAGTGACGGCATGAGCGCCATCCTCGCGAACGCGGGGCCCCCCTGGAGTCAGGCTCAGCTTTCGAGCTTCTTCTTCAGCAGTTCGTTCACTTGGGCCGGGTTGGCCTTGCCCTTGGCCGCCTTCATGGCCTGGCCGACGAAGAAGCCGAACATCTTGCCGCGCTTGGCTTCGTCGCTGGCGCGGTACTGCTCGACCTGTTCGGCGTTGGCGGCGAGCACCTCGTCGAGCAGCGTCTCCACGGCGCCGCTGTCGGTGTTCTGCACCAGGTCGCGGGCCTTGATGATGGCGTCGGGGGACCCTTCACCTTCGGCCATGGCGGCGAACACGGTCTTCGCGGCCTTGCCGTTGATGGTGCCGTCCTTCAGGCGCAGGATCATGCCGCCCAGGTACTCGGCGGACACCGGCGATTGCTCGATCTCCAGGCCATCCTTGTTGAGCAGGCTGGAGAGCTCGCCCATCACCCAGTTGGCGGCCAGCTTGGCGTCGCCGCAGGTGCGCTGCACGGCCTCGAAGTAGTCGGCCATCTCGCGGCTGGCCGAGAGCACGCTGGCGTCGTAGGCGGAGAGGCCGAACTGGCTCTCGAAGCGCTCGCGCTTCTGCACCGGCAGCTCCGGCAGCTGGGCGCGTACTTCGTCGAGGAAGCTCTGCTCGATCACCACCGGCAGCAGGTCGGGGCAGGGGAAGTAGCGGTAGTCGTTGGCTTCTTCCTTGCTGCGCATGGAGCGGGTTTCGTTGGCCGCCACGTCGTAGAGCACGGTTTCCTGGACGATCTTGCGGCCGGATTCCAGCTCGTCGATCTGCCAGGCGATCTCGGTGTTGATGGCGCGCTCGATGAACTTGAACGAGTTGACGTTCTTGATCTCGCGGCGGGTACCGAACTCGGCCTGGCCCTTGGGGCGTACCGAGACGTTGCAGTCGCAGCGCAGCGAGCCTTCGGCCATGTTGCCGTCGCAGATGCCGAGGTAGCGCACCAGGGCGTGGATGGCCTTGGCGTAGGCGACGGCTTCCTTGGCGCTGCGCATCTCCGGCTCGGAGACGATCTCCAGCAGCGGGGTGCCGGCACGGTTGAGGTCGATGCCGGTCATGCCGTGGAAGTCTTCGTGCAGGCTCTTGCCGGCGTCCTCTTCCAGGTGCGCGCGGGTGATGCCGATACGGCGGGTGGTGCCGTCTTCCAGGGTGATGTCCAGGTGGCCCTTGCCGACGATGGGGTGGTCCATCTGGCTGGTCTGGTAGCCCTTGGGCAGGTCCGGGTAGAAGTAGTTCTTGCGGGCGAAGACATTGCGCGCGCTGATCTCGGCGTCGATGGCCAGGCCGAACTTCACGGCCATGCGCACGGCTTCGGCGTTGAGCACCGGCAGTACGCCGGGCATGCCCAGGTCAACCAGGCTGGCCTGGGTGTTGGGTTCGGCGCCGAAGGTGGTGGCGCTGGCGGAGAAGATCTTCGATTGGGTGCTGAGCTGTGCGTGGATTTCCAGCCCGATCACGGTTTCCCATTGCATGTGCGTCGTCCTCAGAATCCGGCCGGGGCCTGTTTGTGCCAGTCGGTGACCTGCTGGTACTGGTGGGCCACGTTGAGCAGGCGGCCTTCCTGGAAGTAGGGCGCGAGCAGCTGCACGCCCACCGGCAGGCCGTCGACGAAGCCGGCGGGCATGGACAGCCCCGGCAGGCCGGCGAGGTTGGCGGTGATGGTGTAGATGTCTTCGAGGTACTGGGCGACCGGGTCGTTGTTCTTCTCGCCCAGCTTCCAGGCCGGGTTGGGCGTGGTCGGGCCGAGGATCAGGTCGACGCCCTCGAAGGCCTGGACGAAGTCGTTCTTGATCAGGCGGCGGATCTTCTGCGCCTTGAGGTAGTAGGCATCGTAGTAGCCGGCGGAGAGCGCGTAGGTGCCGACCATGATGCGGCGCTTCACTTCGCTGCCGAAGCCTTCGGCGCGGGAGCGCTTGTACAGGTCGGTCAGGTCCCTGGGGTCTTCGCAGCGGTAGCCGAAGCGCACGCCGTCGAAGCGCGACAGGTTGGAGCTGGCCTCGGCCGGGGCGATCACGTAGTAGGCGGGGATGGCGTGCTGCATGTTGGGCAGCGAGACGTCCCTGACGGTGGCGCCGAGCTTCTTCAGCTCTTCGACCACGGCCACCACCGCCGCGCCGATGCGTGCGTCGAGGCCGGCACCGAAGTATTCCTTCGGCAGGCCGATGCGCAGTCCGGCCAGGGGCTGGGCGAGGGCGGCGAGGTAGTCGTCCACCGGGGCGTCGACGCTGGTGCTGTCCTTGGGGTCGAAGCCGGCCATGGCGCCCAGGAGCAGGGCGCAGTCCTCGGCGGTGCGGGCCAGCGGGCCGCCCTGGTCGAGGCTGGAGGCGTAGGCGACCATGCCCCAGCGCGAGACGCGACCGTAGGTGGGCTTGATGCCGGTGAGGTTGGTGAAGGCGGCGGGCTGGCGGATCGAGCCGCCGGTGTCGGTGCCGGTGGCGCCGGGCACCAGGCGCGCGGCGACGGCGGCGGCGGAGCCGCCCGAGGAACCACCGGGGACGCGATCGAGCGCCCAGGGGTTCTTCACCGGGCCGTAGTGGCTGGATTCGTTGGAGGAGCCCATGGCGAACTCGTCCATGTTCAGCTTGCCGAGGCTGACGGTGCCGGCGGCCTTGAGCTTCTCGACCACGGTGGCGTCATAGGGCGCGGTGAAGTTGTCGAGCATCTTCGAGCCGCAGCTGGTGCGCACGCCCTGGGTGCAGAACAGGTCCTTGTGGGCGATGGGCGCGCCGAGCAGGGCGCCGTTCTCGCCGGCGGCGCGACGGGCGTCGGCGGCACGGGCCTGTTCCAGTGCCTGGTCGGCGGTGACGGTGACGAAGCTGTTGAGTTGCGTGTCGAGGGCCTGGATGCGCGCCAGCAGGGCGCCGCTCAGCTCCTCGGAGGAGAACTGCTTGGCGGCCAGCGCACGGGCGATCTCGGCCAGGGTCAATTGATGCATGCTGTAACCCTTTTCCTTAGTCGATGACTTTGGGGACGAGGTAGAGGCCATTCTCGACGGCCGGCGCGATGGCCTGGTAGGCGTCGCGGTGGTTTTCCTCGGTCACTTCGTCAGCGCGCAGGCGCTGGGTTGCTTCGAGGGGGTGGGCCAACGGCTCGATGCCGTCGGTATCCACGGCCTGCATCGCGTCGATCAGGCCGAGGATGTTGTTGAGGGTCTCGGTGGTACGCGGGATATCGCCGTCGTTCAGGCCCAGGCGGGCGAGATGGGCGATCTTTTCCACGTCGGAGCGTTCAAGCGCCATCGGGTTCTCCAACTGAGGTGCGGTCAGCGCGGTGCTCGGGACCGTGCGGGAAGGGCGCCGGGAACGGCACCGCGAACGGGCGGTCAAAGGCCGCGATGATGGGCCCAGAGGCCCGGAAAAACCGGCAATTTAACATATCGGCGCCTTGCCCAAAATCCCTGTCGTTGTTAGAGTTTGCCGCACTTTTTTACCCACGCGTTGCCTAGGGTCCCTCTCCCATGTTCAAGAAACTGCGTGGCATGTTTTCCAGCGATCTGTCGATCGACCTGGGCACTGCCAATACCCTGATTTATGTGCGCGAACGCGGCATCGTCCTGAACGAGCCGTCCGTGGTCGCCATTCGTAACCACGGCAACCAGAAAAGCGTCGTGGCCGTCGGCACCGAGGCCAAGCGCATGCTCGGTCGTACCCCCGGCAACATTTCCGCTATCCGCCCGATGAAGGACGGCGTGATCGCCGACTTCAGCGTCTGCGAGAAGATGCTGCAGTACTTCATCAACAAGGTGCACGAGAACAGCTTCCTGCAGCCCAGCCCCCGCGTGCTGATCTGCGTTCCCTGCAAGTCCACCCAGGTCGAGCGTCGCGCCATCCGCGAATCCGCCCTGGGCGCCGGCGCCCGTGAAGTCTTCCTGATCGAGGAACCCATGGCCGCGGCCATCGGTGCCGGCCTGCCGGTCGAAGAGGCCCGTGGCTCCATGGTCGTCGACATCGGCGGCGGTACCACCGAGATCGCCCTGATCTCCCTGAACGGTGTGGTCTACGCCGAATCCGTACGCGTGGGCGGCGACCGCTTCGACGAGTCCATCGTCACCTACGTGCGCCGCAACTACGGCAGCCTGATCGGCGAATCCACCGCCGAGCGCATCAAGCAGGAAATCGGCACCGCCTTCCCGGGTGGCGAGGTCCGCGAGATCGACGTCCGTGGCCGCAACCTGGCCGAAGGCGTGCCGCGCAGCTTCACCCTGAACTCCAACGAGGTTCTGGAAGCGCTGCAGGAATCCCTGGCCACCATCGTCCAGGCGGTCAAGAGCGCCCTGGAGCAATCCCCGCCGGAGCTGGCTTCCGACATCGCCGAGCGCGGCCTGGTGCTGACCGGTGGCGGTGCGCTGCTGCGCGACCTCGACAAGCTCCTGTCCCAGGAAACCGGCCTGCCGGTGATCGTCGCCGAGGACCCGCTGACCTGCGTGGCCCGTGGCGGTGGTCGTGCCCTGGAAATGATGGATCGTCACGCAATGGACCTGCTCTCCACCGAGTAAGGTCGGAGAGCCATTGCACCAGAGGAGCGGGTCATAAAACCGCTATTCGCCAAGGGACCTTCGCTCGGCGTGCGCCTGTTGGTGTTCGCCGTGCTTTCTGCCGCCTTGATGGTGGTGGATGCCCGCTTCGATACCTTGAAACCGGCACGCAGCCAGATGGGCCTCGTGCTGACGCCCTTCTATTGGCTGGCCGATCTGCCGGTACGCCTCTGGGATGGCGTCAGCGACCAGTTCACCAGCCGCAGCACCCTGATCGCCGAGAACGAGAAGCTCAAGGCCGAAGGCCTGCTGATGCAGCGTCGCCTGCAGAAGCTGGCGGCCCTGACCGAGCAGAACGTGCGCCTGCGCGAGCTGCTCAACTCTTCCGCCCTGGTGGACGACAAGGTCCTGGTGGGCGAACTGATCGGCGTCGACCCGAACCCCTTCACCCACCGCATCCTGGTGGACAAGGGCGAGAAGGACGGCGTCTTCCTCGGCCAGCCGGTGCTCGACGCCCGCGGCCTGATGGGCCAGGTGGTGGAGGTCATGCCCTACACCGCCCGCGTCCTGCTGCTCACCGATACCACCCACAGCATTCCCGTGCAGGTGAATCGCAACGGCCTGCGCGCCATCGCCAGCGGCACCGGGAACCCGGAACGCCTGGAGCTGCGCCACGTGGCCGATACCGCGGATATCAAGGAAGGCGACCTGCTGGTGAGCTCCGGCCTCGGCCAGCGCTTCCCCGCCGGCTATCCGGTGGCGACGGTCAAGGAGGTCATCCACGACTCCGGCCAGCCCTTCGCCATCGTCCGTGCCGTGCCCACCGCTGCACTGAACCGCAGCCGCTACCTGCTGCTGGTGTTCACCGATACGCGCAGCCCCGAACAGCGTGCCAACGACTCGGCCGAAGCCCAGGAGGCGGCCGATCGCGAGGCCGCTGGCAAGCCCGGCGGCACACCCGCTACCGGTGCCGCTCCGGGGACTGCTGCACCTGCTGCACCTGCTGCCACGACGCCTTCCGTACCGGCCCCGGCCGGCGCGGCATCTTCGACACCGGCCACGCCGCCCGCCAACCGGGAGAACCGCTGATGGTCAGCGCCCGCTCGAACAATGGCTGGGTGATCTGGTTCAGCCTGGTCCTGGCGCTGTTGCTCAGCGTCGCGCCCATGCCGACCTTCATGGAAGTCGGGCGGCCGCTGTGGCCCGCGCTGCTGCTCACCTACTGGACCCTGGCCCTGCCGCACCGCGTGGGGATGACCACCGCCTGGCTGGTGGGAATCGCCCAGGACGTGCTCTACGGCACCCTGCTGGGGCAGAACGCGCTGATCCTGGCGCTGATCACCTTCCTCGTGCTGGCCCTGCACCAGCGCTTGCGCATGTTTCCCATGTGGCAACAGAGTCTGGTGCTGATGGTGGTCTTCGGCCTGGCCCAGCTGGTGCAGCTGTGGCTCAACGCCCTGACCGGCAACCGCCCGCCGACGCTGTTGTTCCTCTTGCCCGCCCTGGTCAGCGCCTTGCTCTGGCCCTGGGTTTTCGCCGCCCTGCGCGGCCTGAGCCGCCGTCTCAACGTCAACTGACCGGCCCGCGGCCATGCCGCGTGCCTTCTCGACATGGAGAAGTCCCAGCATGGCCACGCTCCACCTGGCATCCGGCTCGCCCCGCCGCCGCGAACTGCTCGCCCAGATCGGCGTCCCCTTCCAGGTTCTTTCCGCTGCCATCGATGAGTCCGTACGCCCCGGCGAGACGGCCGAGGGCTACGTCGAGCGCCTGGCCCGTGAAAAGGCCGCCGCCGGCCTGGCTGCGCTCGGTGATGCCGCAGCCGGCACCTGCGTGCTGGGGGCCGACACCTCGGTGGTGCTCGATGGCCGTATCCTCGGCAAACCCCTGGATCGCGACCATGCCCTGGCCATGCTGGCGGACCTCTCCGGGCGCGAACACCAGGTGCTGACCGCCGTGGCGGTGGCCCAATCCGGCCTGTGCCGCTCGCGCCTGGTGACCAGTCGGGTACGCTTGCGTGTCATCCCCCAGGCCGAGCGCGAGGCCTACTGGGCCACCGGTGAACCGCTGGACAAGGCGGGCGGCTACGCCATCCAGGGGCTCGGTGCGGTGTTCGTCGAGAATATCCAGGGGAGTTATTCCGCCGTTGTGGGTCTACCGTTGCTGGAAACGGCGGACTTGCTGGGCGAATTCGGCATTTCTGTTTGGCAGCGGGTCGGGTAGGTTCTCAGCATGAGCGAAGAGATTCTGATCAATATCACGCCGATGGAATCGCGCGTGGCGGTGGTGGAGAACGGGGTGCTGCAGGAGGTGCATGTCGAGCGCACCCAGCGCCGTGGCATCGTCGGCAACATCTACAAGGGCAAGGTGGTGCGGGTGCTGCCGGGCATGCAGGCGGCCTTCGTCGACATCGGCCTCGACCGTGCGGCCTTCATCCACGCCTCGGAGATTTCCAACCGCGAAGGCAGTGCGGTGGAGAACATCACCGCCCTGGTCCACGAGGGCCAGGCCCTGGTGGTACAGGTGACCAAGGACCCCATCGGCAGCAAGGGCGCACGCCTGACCACGCAGCTGTCCATACCCTCGCGCTACCTGGTCTACATGCCGCGCACCGCGCATGTGGGCATCTCGCTGAAGATCGAGGACGAGGCCGAGCGCGAGCGCCTCAAGCAGGTGGTCGCCGACTGCGTCGCCGCCGAAGGCATCGAGGAGACCGGTGGCTTCATCCTGCGGACCGCTGCCGACGGCGCGCGGGCGGAGGAAATCCTCGTCGACATCCGTTACCTGCGCCGCCTGTGGGAGCAGATTTCCTCGCAGATGCAGAGCGCCCCGGCGCCTTCGGTCATCTACGAAGACCTGAGCCTGGCCCTGCGCACCCTGCGTGACCTGGTGAACCCGCGGATCGAGAAGATCCGCATCGACTCCCGCGAGACCTTCCAGAAGGTCACCCAGTTCGTCGACGAGCTGATGCCCGAGATCGCCGACCGCCTGGAGCACTACCCCGGCGAGCGCCCGATCTTCGATCTGTACGGCGTCGAGGACGAGATCCAGAAGGCGCTGGAGCGCAAGGTGCTGCTGAAGTCCGGCGGCTACCTGATCATCGACCCCACCGAGGCGATGACAACCATCGACGTGAACACCGGCGCCTTCGTCGGCCATCGCACGCTCGAAGAGACCATCTTCAAGACCAACCTCGAGGCGGCCACCGCCATCGCCCGCCAGCTGCGCCTGCGCAACCTGGGCGGCATCATCATCATCGACTTCATCGACATGGAGGATGAGGAGCACCAGCGCCAGGTCCTGCGGACGCTGGAGAAGCAGCTGGAGCGGGACCACGCCAAGACCAACATCATCGGCATCACCGAGCTCGGCCTGGTGCAGATGACCCGCAAGCGCACCCGTGAAAGCCTGATGCAGAACCTCTGCGAACCCTGCCCGAGCTGCCAGGGCCGCGGCATGCTGAAGACCGCCGAGACCATCTGCTACGAGATCTTCCGCGAGATCCTCCGCGAGGCCCGTGCCTACCAGGCCGAGGGCTACCTGGTGCTGGCCAACCAGAAGGTGGTGGACCGCCTGCTGGATGAGGAGTCGGGCAACGTTGCCGATCTCGAGGCCTTCATCGGGCGCACCATCAAGTTCCAGGTCGAGAGCATGTATTCCCAGGAGCAATACGATGTCGTGCTGCTCTGAGGGCCTGAACTGATATGGCGCGCAAGGGCCTGTCCCTCGTCACCCTGCTGCGTACCCTGCTGGCGCTCTGCGCGCTGGGCCTGGTGCTCGCCGCCCTCTATGTGAGCCTCGGTCGGCAACTGGTGCCGCTGGTGGCCGAGTACCGGGGCGAAGTCCAGGAGAAGGCCCGCGAGGCCCTTGGCGAACCCCTGCTGATCGGCAGCCTCGAAGGGCGCTGGCAGGGCATGGGGCCGGTGCTGGTCGCCCATGACGTCACGCTCGGGGAGGGCGACGAGGTCCTGCGCCTGGACCAGGTGCGCGTGGTGCCCGACCTGCTCGGCAGCCTGCTGGCGCGCAGTGCGCGCATCGCCAGCCTCGAGGTCGAAGGCCTGCAGCTACAGGTACAACAGGACGAAGCCGGCAAGTGGACCCTGGCCGGCATGCCCGCCCGGGACGACCAGGCTCCGTTCGATGCGCGCAAGCTGCTCGATGGCTTCAAGTACGTCCAGCGCCTGTCCCTGCTCAACAGCCAGGTCACCCTGGAGCCCTGGAAGCAGAAGCCGGTCACCTTCACCTATGTACAGACGACCCTCAGCGGCAGCGCAGCCCGGCAGCGCCTGGACGGCCGCCTGACGCTGCCGGACGGCCAGCCGCTGAGCCTGCGCCTGCGCACCCGCATCGATCCCGACGCGCTGCTGGGCAGCGAGGCGGAGATCTACCTCAGCCTGCCCCAGAGCGACTGGGCGCGCTGGTTGCCCAGGAGCCTGACCCGTGACTGGCGTGTCGAGCAGCTCAAGGGGGGGGGCGAACTCTGGGCCGATTGGAAGCGCGGCGCCCTGCAAGGCGCGGTGGCCCGGTTGCATGTCGGCGAACTGCGCGGCAGCTACGCGCAGCGCAAGCCCGTGGCCGTCCAGGACCTGGCGGTGGACGCCTATTTCAATCGCAGCGACAAGGGCATGAGCCTGCTGCTGGATTCCCTGGCGGTGAGCGTCGGCGAGCAGCGCTACAGCAACGCCCACATCCGCCTGGAGCAGGTGCAGGACAACGGGCAGGGCGAGGCCGAGTGGAAGCTCGCCGCCGACCGCCTCGACCTCGATCCCCTGGTGCCGCTGGTGGAGGGCCTGGTGCCGCTGCCGGACCTGGCCGCGGAACTGGTCAGCGGGCTCAAGCCCCGTGGTGCGCTGCGCAATCTGCAGGCGGTCTACCGGCCCCAGGTGGAGGGTGCCCGGCGCATCGGCTTCAGCGCCAACCTGGAGCGCATCACCTTCAATGCCGTGCATGGCGCGCCGGCGGCCGAGAACGTCAGTGGCAGCATCACCGGCGACCTGGCCGGCGGCGAGCTGCGGATGGATTCCGATGATTTCGCCCTGCACCTCGATCACCTGTTCCCCAAGCCCTGGCGCTACCGCGAGGCGCACGCGCGCCTGACCTGGAAGCTGGATGACCAGGCGTTCACCCTGATCAGCCCCTACCTCCAGGTGGTCGGCGATGAAGGCAAGGTCGCAGGCGACTTCCTCATCCGCCTGCTGCGCGACCCGGCCCAGGAGGACTACATGGACCTGCGCGTCGGCCTGCACGACGGCGATGCGCGCTACACCGAGAAATACCTGCCGACCCTCTCCAGCGGCCTCAGCCCGGCCCTGGCCGAGTGGCTGAAGACCGCCATCAAGGGCGGCGCGGTCGACGAGGGGTTCTTCCAGTACCAGGGCTCGCTGCAGCACGACTCGGTGCCGGAATCGCGATCCATCAGCCTGTTCTTCAAGGTCCACGATGCCGAGCTCGCCTACCAGCCCGGCTGGCCGGCGCTGCGCGAGGCCCGTGGCGATGTGTTCATCGAGGACAGCGGCGTGCGGGTGCGGGTGCCCAGTGCGCGCATTCTCGACAGCCGCATCAGCGATGCGCGTGCCGATGTGCCCCACGTCGAGCATGGCCAGGTGCCGCGCCTGCGGGTCCGGGCCAAGCTGGACAGCAGCTTCGGCGATGGCCTGAAGATCATGCAGGAAGCGCCGACGCCAGCCGCCGAGGTGATGGCCGGCTGGCAGGGCGAAGGCACCCTGGATGGCAGCCTGGACCTGGACATCCCGCTGGAGAAGGCCGGTGGCGAGCCCCGGGTGATCGTCGACCTGGCGACCCGTGAATCGCGCTTGAAGTTCGCCAAGCCGAGCCTCGAACTCACCGACCTCGACGGCGCCTTCCGCTTCGATACCGCCAGCGGCCTCAGCTCGCCGCAGATACGCGGCAAGGCCTTCGGTCGCGAAGTCACCGCCAAGGCGGTCGCCGAAGGGCGCAATGGCAAGGGCCGCACGCGCATCCAGGCCAGCGGCCGCGCCGCGATCAAGGATGTCTCGGGCTGGCTGGGCGTGACCCGGCCCCTGCCGGTCGCCGGCGATGTTCCCTACCAGCTCGACCTGTTGCTGGATGGCAAGGACAGCCAGTTGCGCATCGCCTCCAGCCTCAAGGGCGTATCCGTCGACCTGCCGGCGCCTTTCGGCAAGGCTGCCGACGAGGTGCGTGACAGCCAGTGGCGCATGACCCTGGATGGCCCGGAGCGGCGCTACTGGTTCGACTATGGTGGGCGCGCCAACCTCGCGGTTGCCGCGCCCGCGACGGATTTCACCCAGGCACGCGGCGAACTGCTGCTGGGTTCGGGCAGCGCGAGCATGCCGTCGAACCGCGGCATCCGGGTGCGCGGCACCCTGGACGAGCTGGACCTGGCGGCCTGGCAGGCGGTGCGGGATCGCTACGCCGCCAAGGACGCCGGTGACGCCGTCGGCCTGCTGCAGGGCGCGGACCTGCGCATCGGTCATTTCAGCGGCATGGGCATGAGCCTTGAGGATTTCCGCATCGGCCTGGCGCGGGGCGATGCGTTGTGGAAAGTCGATCTGGACAGCGACCTGCTGCAGGGCAGCGTCAACCTGCCCGATGCCGAGGGGGCGCCCATCGTCGTCGACATGGCCCGCGTGCGCCTGCCCAAGCCGCCGGAGAACGACGAGGCGGCGGAGGCCAGCCCCGACCCGCTCAAGGACATCGACCCCCATTCCATTCCGGCGCTCGATGTGCGCATCGCCCAGGTGCAGTTCGGCGACGAGCCGCTGGGGGCCTGGTCGCTCAAGGCGCGGCCGACGGCCCAGGGCACCCTGTTCAGCGATCTCGACCTCAACCTCAAGGGCCTCAAGATCACCGGCTCCACCGGCTGGGAGGGCAACGCCGGGGCGAGCTCCAGCTGGTACAAGGGGCGCCTGGAGGGCAAGAACCTGGCCGATGTGCTGCTGGCCTGGAACTACGCGCCCACCGCCACCAGCGAACGTTTCCGCCTGGACGCCGATGGTCGCTGGCCGGGCTCGCCGGCCTGGGTCAGCCTCAAGCGGTTCTCCGGCACCCTGGACGCCAGCCTGCGCAAGGGGCAGTTCGTCGAGGTCGAGGGCAGTGCCCAGGCGCTGCGTGTGTTCGGCCTGCTGAATTTCAACTCCATCGGCCGCCGCCTGCGCCTGGACTTCTCCGACCTGCTCGGCAAGGGCCTGGCCTATGACCGGGTGAAGGGCCTGCTGGTGGGCAGCGAGGGCGTCTTCGTCACCCGCCAGCCCATCGTCCTCGAAGGGCCCTCCAGCGGTGTCGAGCTCAAGGGCACGCTGGACATGGCCCACGACACCATCGACGCCAAGCTGCTGGTGACCCTGCCGGTGACCAACAACCTGCCGCTGGCCGCGCTGATCGTCGGCGCCCCGGCCATCGGCGGTGCACTGTTCGTCGTGGACAAGCTGCTGGGTGACAAGGTCGCGCGCTTCGCCAGCGTGCAGTACGAGGTGAAAGGGCCGCTGACGGAGCCGAAGATCAGTTTCGACAAGCCGTTCGAGAAGCCCAATTGATTCCGTCGGCCACGCGCTGGAGTAGCATGCGGCGATACCCGCTGTGGAGAATGCCATGACCTTCGCGGTGATCCAGATGGTCAGCCAGGACGATGTCCTGGCCAATCTTGCAGCCGCTCGTCGCCTGCTCGAGTCCGCCGCCGGGCGCGGTGCCCGCCTCGCCGTGCTGCCCGAGAACTTCGCCGCCATGGGCCGCCGCGACTACGGTGCGATCGGCCGCGCCGAAGCCCGGGGCGAGGGGCCGATCCTGCCCTGGTTGAAACAGACGGCGCGCGACCTCAGGTTATGGGTGGTCGCCGGAACCCTGCCGTTACCGCCGGACGATGCTCCGGATGCCAAGCCCAACGCCTGTTCGCTGCTGGTGGACGACCAGGGCGAGCGGGTCGCGCGCTACGACAAGATCCACCTTTTCGATGTCGATGTGGCCGATGCCCGTGGGCGCTACCGCGAGTCGGACGACTACGCCTTCGGTGATCGCGTGGTGGTCGCCGACACCCCCGTGGGGCGGCTGGGCCTGACGGTCTGCTACGACCTGCGCTTCCCCGAGCTCTACGGGGCGCTGCGCGAGGCCGGGGCCGAGCTGATCACCGCGCCGTCGGCCTTCACGGCGGTGACCGGCGCGGCGCACTGGCAGGTGCTGGTGAGGGCCCGTGCCATCGAGACGCAGTGCTATGTGCTGGCGGCGGGGCAGGGTGGCGTTCATCCGGGGCCGCGCGAGACGTTCGGGCATTCGTCTATCGTCGACCCATGGGGTCGTGTGCTGGCCGAGCAGGCCAGCGGTGAAGCGGTGCTGATGGCCAGCCGTGATGCGGACGAACAGCTGGCGGTGCGCCAGCGCATGCCGGTGACGGCACACAGAAGATTCTTGACGCCGGCCGCACCTGCGCCTGCGAGAACGGAGAAGTTATGAGCCAATTGTTGTTATCCGTCAGTGACCAGCTGCTGGCACCCGGCGGCCTCACCATCGAGCAGCTGCCGGGCGTGCTGGGCGAACTCGCCGGCCCGGGCATCGACGCTGCCGACCTGTACTTCCATGGCCAGGTCTCCGAGTCCTGGGTGCTGGAGGACGGCATCGTCAAGGACGGCAGCTTCCATCTCGACCAGGGCGTGGGCGTACGCGCGCAGTCCGGCGAGAAGACCGGTTTCGCCTACAGCAACGCGATCACTGCCGACGCCCTGGGCCAGGCGGCCCGCGCCGCACGCTCCATCGCCCGCGCCGGGCAGCAGGGCCGCGTACAGGCCTTCGCCAGCCCTGACGTGGCGCGGCTCTATGCACCTGACAGCCCGCTGGACGTGATCGACCGGGCGGAGAAGGTCGAGCTGCTCAAGCGCATCGACGTCGCCACCCGGGCGCTGGACCCGCGAATCAAGCAGGTCACCGTCAGCCTGGCCGGGGTCTGGGAGCACATCCTGGTCGCTGCCAGCGATGGCAGCCTGGGCGCCGACGTGCGACCGCTGGTGCGCTTCAACGTCAGTGTCATCGTCGAGCAGAACGGTCGTCGCGAGCGTGGCGGCCATGGCGGCGGCGGGCGTACCGACTACCGCTATTTCCTCCAGGAGGACCGCGCCATGGGCTACGCCCGCGAGGCGCTGCGCCAGGCACTGGTCAACCTCGAAGCCATCCCGGCACCGGCAGGAACCCTGCCGGTGGTGATGGGCGCGGGCTGGTCCGGCGTGCTGCTTCACGAAGCGGTGGGCCATGGCCTGGAGGGCGATTTCAACCGCAAGGGCAGCTCGGCGTACAGCGGGCGGATCGGCGAGAAGGTCGCCTCCAGCCTCTGCACCATCGTCGACGACGGCACCCTGGCGGGCCGTCGCGGCTCGCTGAGCCTGGACGACGAGGGCACGCCGACCCAGTGCACCACGCTGATCGAGAACGGCGTGCTCAAGGGCTACATGCAGGACAAGCTCAACGCCCGCCTGATGGGCGTGGCGCCCACCGGCAACGGCCGTCGCGAGTCCTATGCGCACCTGCCGATGCCGCGCATGACCAACACCTACATGCTGGCGGGGGAGAGCGACCCCGAGGAGATCATCGCGTCGGTGGAGCGCGGCATCTATTGCGCCAACCTGGGCGGCGGCCAGGTCGACATCACCAGCGGCAAGTTCGTGTTCTCCACCAGCGAGGCCTACCTGATCGAGAACGGCAAGATCACTGCGCCGGTCAAGGGCGCGACCCTGATCGGCAACGGCCCGGAGGCGATGAGCCGGGTTTCCATGGTCGGCAACGACTTGGCGCTGGACAGCGGCGTGGGCACCTGCGGCAAGGATGGGCAATCGGTGCCCGTGGGCGTGGGTCAGCCGACGCTGAAGATCGATGCGATCACGGTGGGAGGTACGGGCGCTTGAGGAGGGGCGTTGGGCGCTCGAAGCCGTGGACTCCCGGCTTCGAGCTTCCTGCGGCCTTTAACGCAGTCCGCGCTGGGTTTCGTCCAGGTCGCGGATGTATTTGAAGACCTTGCGCGCCGCGGCCGGCGGTTTGTTACGGGCCGCTTCGTGCTGGGCATGACGGATCAGGCTGCGCAGGTGCTGGCGGTCGGTTTCCGGGTATTCGACGACGAAGGATTCCAGGGTGCTGTCGTCCCCGCCGATGAGGCGGTCGCGCCAGCGCTCCAGGTTGTGGAAGCGCTCGTTGTACTGGCGGGTCGAGGCGTCGAGCTGGTCGACGAGGGCGACGATGGCCTCGATGTCCTGCTCGCGCATGAGCTTGCCGATGTATTGCAGGTGGCGCTTGCGGGCGATGTGGGCCTTGTGCTTCGGCGCTTCCAGCAGGGCCTTCTGCAGCGCATCGGTCAGCGGCAGCTTGGCGAGAACATCGGGTTTGAGCGTGGTCAGACGTTCACCGAGGTCCTGCAGGGCGTGCAGCTCTTTCTTGACCTGGGTTTTGCTCTTCTCTCCGGAGAAGTCGTCGTCGAGGTATTCAGACATGGGGGCGATCCAGTGGGAAACGCCGCCATGATAACCAGTCGGACGGGGATTGTCCGGCCCGGCTGGCGCCGCAATGATGCGGTCCGTGGGGCGGTGCGCCGGGTGCGTCCGCCCCGTCGAAAGGGTTTTGTGAACTGGAGTGGCTATGAGTGAAGTAGAAGTGGTCGGCCCGCAGGCCTTGCCCGAGTTGCAGGCACGGGTCGAACGCATCCTCGCCGAAGCCGGTCGCCAGGGTGCGACGGCCTGCGAGGTCGCGGTTTCGGTGGAGCAGGGTTTGTCGACCACGGTGCGCCAGCGCGAGGTGGAGACCGTCGAATTCAACCGCGATCAGGGCTTCGGCATCACCCTGTACGTGGGCCAGCGCAAGGGCTCGGCCAGTACCTCGGCGACCGGCGATGACGCCATCCGCGAGACGGTGGCGGCCGCGCTGGCCATCGCCAGGCACGCGTCCGAGGACGAGTGCGCCGGCCTCGCCGATCGCGGCCTGATGGCCCGCGACCTGCCGGACCTGGACCTCTACCACCCTTGGGCCATCACCCCCGAGCAGGCCGTGGAGCAGGCGCTGGTGTGCGAGGCGGCGGCCTTCGATGCCGACCCCCGCATCAGCAATGCCGATGGCACCACCCTCAGCACCCACCAGGGCTGCCGCGTCTACGGCAACAGCCATGGCTTCATCGGCGGCTACGCCAGCAGCCGGCACAGCCTGAGCTGCGTGATGATCGCCGGTGGCGAAGGGCAGATGCAGCGCGACTACTGGTACGACGTGAACCGCATCGGCACCCAGCTGACCGATGCGCAGGTCATCGGCCGCCGCGCCGCCGAACGCACGGTCAGCCGCCTGGGCGCGCGCCCGGTGCCCACCTGCGAGGTGCCGGTGCTGTTCGCTGCGGAACTGGCGACCGGGCTGTTCAGCAGCTTCCTGTCGGCGATCTCCGGCGGCAACCTCTACCGCAAGTCGTCCTTCCTCGAAGGAGCACTGGGGCAACGTCTGTTCCCAGAGTGGCTGAGCATCGACGAGCGCCCGCTGATCCCGCGCGCCATGGCCAGCGCCTCCTTCGACAATGACGGGCTGGCGACCTACGCCAAGCCGTTCGTGGAGAAGGGCGAATTGGTCTCCTACATCCTCGGCACCTATTCCGGCCGCAAGCTGGGCCTGCCCAGCACCGCGAACGCCGGGGGCGTGCACAACCTCTTCGTCACCCACGGGCAGGAAGACCAGAAGGCGTTGCTGCGTCGCATGGACCGGGGGCTGCTGGTGACCGAGCTGATGGGCCATGGCCTGAACATGGTCACCGGTGACTACTCACGTGGCGCAGCCGGCTATTGGGTGGAGAACGGCGAGATCCAGTTCCCCGTCCAGGAAGTCACCATCGCCGGCAACATGAAGGACATGTTCCGCCAGATCCTCGCCGTCGGCAGTGACCTGGAAGTACGAGGCAACATCCGCACCGGCTCGGTGCTGATCGAGCGGATGACGGTGGCGGGCAGCTGATCGCCCGGCCGTCGTCGAGGATGACGCGCCCTGGTGGCGCGTTTTTTATGGGCGTTTCTCCTGCGCCGATGGCCCCCAGCATGCTCGACGACACGACTTTCATGCGCTCCGGGAATCGGCGCTGTTGGGTGTCTTTTCACCAATCTGCCCACCATTGCCGTGAGGATTGCGTTCGCTGACGCGAGGCGGGGCAGCCTCCGACGCACTTTCACTTTGCAAGTGTCGGTAATGTTTATTATTCTCAAACGCGAATATTTGCTATTTGGGAATTCGCTGTGCAGTCCCGTCTCGACGAACCCCGGGCGTACTCCGATTGGCGCTGGCTTGGCCAGCGCATCCGCTGTGCCCTGACGCCGGATGAGCCGCGCCTGCTGACGCGCTTCCTCGACGATGGCCACGAGTTGGTCGTGCACCATGACCTGCCGGCCTGGCGCATTTTCGAAGGCAGCTTCCAGTTGCTGCTGGACAGCGCCACCGACCGCGCCCTGCCCTGGCACTGGCGCTGCTTGTGCCTCGATCACGCCTATCTACCCCTGCAGTCCCTGCGTCCGCTGGCGCGCGATCCGTTGCGCCGCCGGCGCCTGCTCGGGCTGCAGCGGCGCCTGGCAACCCTGCGCCTGGCGCCATCCCTGAGCTACATCGAACCGGAAGAAGGAAATACAGCGTGACTGATACCCGAATCGAACGCGACAGCATGGGCGAGCTGGAAGTGCCCGCCAAGGCGTTGTACGGCGCGCAGACCCAGCGGGCGGTGAACAACTTCCCGGTCTCCGGACAGCGCATGCCGGCAGCTTTCATTCGTGCACTGATCCTCGCCAAGGCTGCCGCTGCGCGGGCCAACGTCGACCTGGAGCAGATCAGCCCGGCCATGGGTGACGCCATCGTCAGCGCCTGCCAGGAGTTGCTGGCTGGCGACTTCATGGCGCACTTCCCGGTGGACGTGTTCCAGACCGGCTCCGGCACCAGTTCGAACATGAACGCCAACGAGGTGATCGCCACCCTGGCCAGCCGCCTGCTGGCGGAGAAGGTCAGCCCCAACGACCACGTCAACTGCGGGCAGAGCAGCAACGACATCATCCCGTCGAGCATCCACGCCAGCGCTGCCATCGAGGTGAGCGAGCGCCTGTTGCCCGCCCTCGGGCACCTGCTCAAGGTGCTCTGCGAGAAGTCCCTTGAAGTTCGCCCCTATGTGAAGACAGGCCGTACCCACCTGATGGACGCCATGCCGGTGCGCATGAGCCAGGTACTGGACGGCTGGGCCCAGCAGGTGCAGAGCAACATCGAGCACCTGCGTGCGCTGATGCCGAGCCTGCAGCAGCTGGCGCAAGGCGGTACCGCCGTCGGCACAGGGATCAATGCGCACCCGCGCTTCGCCGAGCGTTTCTGCGTCGAGCTCAACCTGCTCACCGGCCTGCAATTCACCCCGGGTAGCAACTTCTTCGCCCTGATCGGCTCCCAGGACACCGCGGTGGCCTTGTCCGGCCAGTTGAAGACGGTGGCGGTGACACTGATGAAGATCGCCAACGACCTGCGCTGGATGAACTCAGGTCCGCTGGCCGGCCTGGCCGAGATCGAACTGGAGGCGTTGCAGCCGGGCTCCTCGATCATGCCGGGCAAGGTCAACCCGGTGATCCCCGAAGCCACGGCCATGGTCGCCGCCCAGGTGATCGGCAATGACGCGGCGATCACGGTCGCCGGGCAGTCGGGCAACTTCGAGCTGAACGTGATGTTGCCGGTCATCGCCCACAACCTGCTGAACAGCATCCAGCTGCTCTCGAGCAGCAGCCAGTTGCTGGCCGACCGCGCGGTGGCGAGCTTCCGCGTCAATCAGCCGAAGCTGAACGAAGCGCTGTCGCGCAACCCCATCCTGGTCACTGCGCTGAACCCGATCATCGGCTACCTCAAGGCCGCCGAGATCGCCAAGCAGGCGTACCGGGAGGGCAGGGCGGTGATCGACGTGGCCGAGGAGAACACCGAGCTCGGCCGCGCCGAGCTGGAAAAGCTGCTCGACCCGGAGAAGCTCACCGAGGGCGGCCTCTAGCCGCGACCCGGGTGCCGCCCAGGCGGCGCCCTTCGCCCACCCGGAGGTGGCCGATGGAGTACTGGAAACGAACCATCGAGGCAGGCAACCACTGCTTCCGCGCCGGAGACTGGATCGAGGCGCGCGAGCGCTACCTGCAGGCCCTGGCCCAGGCGCAGATGCTCCTCGAGCGCTGGTCTGACCCGGACCAGGCGGTGGCCGCGTTCGTGGTCTCGCACCACAACCTGGCCGACCTGCACCTGATGCTCGGCCAACCGGAGGAGACTGCCGAGAACCTCTGCACCTGCCACGAGCGCCTGCTGCAGGTGCTGCGTGACACCAGCCTGCCCGAGGCGCTGCGCGACGTTGCCCTGCGCCATAGCCGCTGCACCTACAGCAGCCTGTTGCAGTTCATCCAGGAGCACGGCGCCTATCCCCGCACCGATCGCCTGCTCGGCATCGCCCCTGGGCACTCCTCGCAGGCGACGCCGCACCTTGCCCGCAGCCGCTACTACCACTGAACAAGGACCCGACATGACCTACAGCCTGCCCACGCTGCCCTACGCCTACGACGCCCTGGAGCCGCACATCGATGCACAGACCATGGAGATCCATCACAGCAAGCACCATCAGGCCTACATCAACAACCTCAACGCTGCGCTGGAGGGCAATCCCCTCGGTCAGCTGCCCGTGGAGTCGCTGCTGCGTCGCCTGGCCGAAGTGCCCGAGCCGCTGCGTGGTGCGGTGATCAACAACGGTGGCGGCCATGCCAATCATTCGTTGTTCTGGACCGTGATGTCGCCCAGTGGCGGCGGCGAGCCCCAGGGTACGGTACGGGCGGCCATCGAGGCCGAGCTGGGCGGCTTCGTTGCCTTCAAGGAGGCCTTCACCAAGGCGGCGCTGACGCGTTTCGGCAGCGGCTGGGCCTGGCTCAGCGTGGCACCGGGCAAGCGCCTGGTGGTGGAAAGCAGTGGCAACCAGGACAGCCCGCTGATGAACGGGCACGTACCGATCCTCGGGCTGGACGTCTGGGAGCACGCCTATTACCTGCGCTACCAGAACCGGCGCCCCGAATACATCGGTGCGTTCTACAACGTCATCGACTGGGCCGAAGTCGATCGTCGATACCGTGAGGCGATGGCCTGATGCCCGAACCCGACCTGCACGGCCTGGGCGCCGAAGGGCGCCTGCACCCGCCCAGCCGGGGCGCCATGCTGCCCCTGCTGCCGAGCGGGCTTTCCCTGCGCCAGGTCCTGGGGCTGTGTGTGATGCTCGCCGGTTGCGTGCTGCTGTCCTGGCAGGCGGTGCTGGCTGCCGAGCGTGCGCTGGAACCCCATCTCTGGCATGCCCTGAAGTCGGGCTCGCTGTGTGCGTTGGGCACCGCTGTCGGGACCTTGCCGGTGCTGTTCATGCGCGGCATCTCGGCGCGCACCTCCGACACCCTGCTGGGTTTCGGGGCCGGTGTGATGCTGGCGGCGACGGTGTTCTCGTTGCTGATCCCCGGCCTCGAGTCTGCCGGGCAGCTGGGTTTCTCCCGCTGGTCGGCAGGCTTCCTGATGAGCCTCGGCCTGTTGCTGGGGGCCAGCGCACTGTTCGGCCTTGGCAGGCTGTTGCCGGAGCGGCAGCTGGAGGTCGACACGCGAACCGATCGCCTAGTCCTGGCGCCGCGCATCCTGTTGTTCGTCATCGCCATCGTCCTGCACAACATCCCGGAGGGCATGGCCGTGGGGGTGGCCGCGGGTGCCGGGCTGGCGGGTGCGGACGGCCTGGCATTGGGCATCGCGCTGCAGGACCTGCCGGAGGGGCTGATCATTTCCCTGGTATTGGCGGGGGCGGGTATGTCACGGGGCAGGGCGATGCTGATCGGTGCGGCGTCCGGGTTGGTCGAGCCGCTGTTCGCGTTGCTTTGCGCCTGGCTGGTGCAGGTGTCGGTGCTGCTGTTGCCCTGGGGGCTGGCCTTGGCGGCGGGAGCGATGCTGTTCGCGGTGACCCATGAAATCATTCCGGAGTGCCACCGCAAGGGGCATGAGACCGCAGCGAGCCTGGGGCTGGCGGCGGGCTTCTGTCTGATGATGGTGCTGGATACGGCGCTGGCCTGATCGGCCGATGCTTCACGCGGCGACGCGGGGAGGTGTCGCGCGGCGGTGTGTCAGCGTGCTCTGCGCACCTGGCGCACTTGGCGCCGCTGGGTCGAGGACTGTCTTCACTCGCCTTCGTCGAAGCGATTGTTGATCAGTTCGATCAGCGCGTTGAGCGCATCGTCGTCCTGCTCGCCTTCGGTGTGCAGGTGGATGGAGGTGCCCTTGCCTGCGGCGAGCATCATCACGGCCATGATGCTCTTGCCGTCCACCAGGCTTTCCGGGGTGCGACCGACGCGGATCTGGCAGGGGTAGCGACCGGCGACGCCGACGAACTTGGCGGCGGCGCGGGCATGCAGCCCCAGTTTGTTGATGATGGTGATTTCGCAGGCTGGCATCGCGGCGGGGATCCTTTAACTGAGGTCGCGGTGGCGAACCTGGACGTTCTTCAGGTTGGGTTTGAGTGCCTGCCCGAGGCGTTCGGCCAGGTACACGGAGCGGTGGTGGCCGCCGGTGCAGCCGATGGCGACGGTGACATAGGCGCGGTTGCTGGCGGCGAAGCGCGGCAACCATTTGTTCAGGTAGCCGAGGATGTCCTGGTACATCTCCTCGACATCCGGCTGTGCGGCCAGGTATTCGGCGACGATGGCATCCTGGCCGGAGTGGTCGCGCAGCTCTGGCTTCCAGTAGGGGTTGGGCAGGCAGCGCACGTCGAACACGAGGTCGGCATCGACCGGCATCCCACGCTTGAAGCCAAAGGACTCGACGAGGAAGGCGGTGCCCGGCTCGGGCTTGTTCAGCAGGCGCAGCTTGATGCTGTCGCGCAGCTGATAGAGGTTGAGGTGGGTGGTGTCGATCTTCAGATCGGCCAGGTCCGAAATGGGCGCGAGCAGCTTCGACTCGTCGAGGATGGCTTCGGCCAGGGAGCGGTCCTCGTTGGTCAGCGGGTGCCGCCGGCGGGTTTCGGAGAAGCGCTTGAGCAGGGTCTCGTCATCCGCGTCCAGGTACAGCACGTCGCATTGGATATGGCGGGTGCGGGCTTCTTCGAGCAATTCGGGGAAGCGCTTGAGCTGGCTGGGCAGGTTGCGTGCGTCGATGGACACGGCGACCTGCGGATGCAGCAGTTCGGTCTGCAGCAGGGCGCGCTCGGCCAGTTCGGGGAGGAGGCCGGCGGGCAGGTTGTCGATGCAGTAGAAACCGTTGTCCTCGAGGACGTCGAGGGCGGTGCTCTTGCCTGAGCCTGAACGGCCGCTGACGATGATCAGGCGCATGGCAAGGTCCTAGCGTCCGTTCTGGACGTCCACTACCACCTGATACAGGCTGTCGCTGCTCTGCGCCACGCGCAGGCGGTCGCGCACTTCGGTGCGGTCCAGCATGCTGGCGATCTGGCGGAGCAATTCCAGGTGCTCGTCGGTAGCGGCTTCGGGGACCAGCAGTACGAACAGCAGGTCCACCGGGGCGCCGTCGATGGCGTCGAAGTCGACGGGGGCCTCCAGGCGCAGCACGGCGCTGATGGGCGCGGCGCAGCCGGGAAGCCGGCAATGGGGGATGGCGATACCGTTGCCGAAACCTGTCGAGCCGAGTTTCTCCCGGGCGATCAGGCTTTCGAAGATATCTTGCGAGTCGAGGTCGGGAAGTTCGCGAGCAACCAGGTTGGCGATCTGTTCCAGGACACGTTTTTTGCTGCCGCCCGGCACGTTCACGAGGGAACGGCCGGGGGTCAGGATTTGCTCAAGTCGGATCATAGGAAGGGGAATGTCAGCGGGCGGTTGCGCCCTGCTGGCGGTTCAGCTGCTTTTCCTTGTGTTTGATCAGTTGGCGGTCGAGTTTGTCCGTAAGCAGGTCGATGGCCGCGTACATGTCTTCATGCTCCGCATTGGCCACGACCTCGCCACCGGCGATGTGCAGGGTGGCTTCGATCTTCTGCTTCAGTTTCTCCACCTGCATGATCACCTGCACATTGGTGATCTTGTCGAAGTGGCGCTCCAGTCTGTCGAACTTCTCGACGACATAGTCGCGCAGGGCGTCGGTCACATCCAGTTGATGTCCACTGATGTTGACTTGCATACCGCTTTCTCCTTATTGCCCGTGTGTAAGAGACAGGCTAACGGGCCTGCCACCGGAACACTTTGGCGTGGATCAATCCGCGTCACATCAGCCGCTTGCGTTCGCTGGAAGGCGCTATCCCGAGGGATTCCCGGTACTTGGCGACTGTGCGGCGGGCCACTTGGATACCCTGTGCTTCCAGTAAACCAGCGATCTTGCTGTCGCTCAACGGCTTTTTGGCATTTTCCGCCGCGACCAGTTTCTTGATGATCGCGCGGATGGCGGTGGACGAGCATTCACCGCCTTCGGAGGTGCTGACGTGGCTGGAGAAGAAGTATTTCAGCTCGTATATGCCACGGGGGGTGTGCATGAATTTCTGGGTCGTGACGCGCGAAATGGTCGATTCGTGCATGCCCACCGCTTCGGCGATGTCATGCAGCACCAGGGGCTTCATCGCCTCGTCGCCGTATTCGAGGAAACCGCGCTGGTGCTCGACGATCTGGGTCGCCACCTTCATCAGGGTCTCGTTGCGGCTTTGCAGGCTCTTGATGAACCAGCGTGCTTCCTGCAACTGGTTGCGCATGAAGGTGTTGTCGGCGCTCGAGTCGGCGCGGCGGACGAAGCCGGCGTAGTGCGGGTTCACGCGCAGGCGAGGGACGGCTTCCTGGTTCAGTTCCACCAGCCAGCGCTCGTTGTGCTTGCGCACGATGACATCCGGCACGACGTACTCGGGTTCGCTGGCTTCGATCTGCGAGCCGGGACGCGGATTGAGACCCTGGATCAGCTCGATCACCTGGCGCAGCTCATCTTCCTTGAGCTTCATGCGGCGCATCAGCTGGCTGTAGTCGCGACTGCCCAGCAGGTCGAGATAGTCGCCCGCCAGGCGTTGGGCCTCGCTCAGCCATGGGGTCTTGGCCGGCAACTGGCGCAGCTGCAGGAGCAGGCATTCGCGCAGGTCGCGAGCGCCGACACCCGCCGGCTCGAACTGCTGGATACGACGCAGGACAACCTCGACTTCGTCGAGCTCGACCTCGAGCTCGGGGTCGAAGGCCTCCACGACTTCCTCGAGGGTTTCCTCCAGGTAGCCGTCATTGTTGATGCAGTCGATGAGGGTGACGCCGATCAGGCGATCGGTATCGGACATGGGCGCCAGGTTGAGCTGCCACAGCAGGTGGCTCTGCAGGCTCTCGCCGACCGAGGTGCGGGAGGTGAAATCCCATTCGTCATCATCGGAGCTGGGCAGGCTGCTGGCGCTGGTCTGGTAGACGTCTTCCCAGGCGGTGTCCACGGGCAGCTCACTGGGGATGCGCTCGTGCCACTCGCCGTCTTCGAGGCTCTCGCTCTCGGAAGTGGGAACGCTGGATTCCTGGAAGCTGGATTCCTGGCTGGCGGAGTTGGGCTGCTGCTCGCTTTCGGCCATGGGGTCGGAGTTGTCGAAGTCCTCTCCTTCCTCCTGGCGTTCGAGCATGGGATTGGACTCCAGTGCCTCCTGGATTTCCTGCTGCAGATCCAGGGTGGACAGTTGGAGTAGGCGGATGGCCTGTTGCAGCTGCGGGGTCATCGTCAGCTGCTGGCCCATCTTCAGGACTAGCGATGGTTTCATGGCAGGGGGCTTAGCACCTTATTCGCCGGCGCGCATGCGCCATCCACTACAGGGCGCCGAGGCGCCACCAGGAAGCAAATTATATGCCTGACCTTGAATGATTTTTCTACTGCTCGCAACTTCTGCGTGCAGGGCTGGCCTTCAGAGGCGGAATTCGTGCCCCAGGTAGACTTCCTTGACCAGCTGGTTGGCCAGGATCTCTTCCGCACTGCCTTCGGCGATGAGTTGGCCGTCATTCACGATGTAGGCGGTTTCGCAGATGTCCAGGGTCTCGCGGACGTTGTGGTCGGTGATCAGCACGCCGATCCCCTTCGCCTTGAGGTGGTGGATGATCTGCTTGATGTCGCCCACGGAGATGGGGTCGACACCGGCAAAGGGTTCGTCGAGCAGGATGAACTTGGGGGCAGTGGCCAGGGCGCGGGCGATCTCGACGCGACGGCGTTCACCACCGGACAGGCTCATGCCGATGCTGTCGCGGATGTGGCTGATGTGGAATTCCTGCAGCAGGCTCTCCAGCTCGCGATGGCGGCCGGCGCGGTCGAGCTCCTTGCGGGTCTCGAGAATGGCCATGATGTTGTCGGCCACGCTGAGCTTGCGGAAGATCGAGGCTTCCTGAGGCAGGTAGCCGATGCCGGCGCGGGCGCGGCCGTGCATGGGCTGGTGGGTAACGTCCTGCTGGTCGATGAGCACGCGGCCCTGGTCGGCTTTCACCAGGCCCACGATCATGTAGAAGCAGGTGGTCTTGCCGGCGCCGTTGGGGCCGAGCAGGCCGACGATCTGGCCGCTGTCGATGGACAGGCTGACATCACGTACCACCTGGCGGCTCTTGTAGCTCTTCGCCAGGTGCTGGGCTTTGAGGGTCGCCATTACTGTGCTTGTCCCGCTTGCTGCTCTTTCTTCTTCGGCTGGATGACCATGTCGATGCGCGGGCGCGGGGTGCCGACATTGGTGCCGGTGGCGCGACCTGCGTTGACGATCTGGCGCTGGGTGTCGTAGACGATCTTCTCGCCTTCGAAGGTGTTGCCTTCCTGGATCACCTTGGCCTGGTCGATCAGCACGATGCGCTCGTTGGCGGCGAAGTACTGGATGGTCATGCCGTAGGCCTTGACGATCTGCTTGTCCACCGCAGGCTTCTGCTCGTAGTAGGCAGGTTTGCCGACCGAGGTGAAGACCTCCAGCTCACCCTGGGCGTTCTGGGTGATGGTCACGGTATCGCCGGTGATCTTCAGGGTGCCCTGGGTGATCACGACATCACCGCGATAGACCGCCACACCTTGCTTGTCGTCGAGCTCGGCGCTGTCGGCCTGGACCCGGATCGGCTGATCGCGGTCGCTGGGCAGCGCCCAGGCGCTGGCACTTCCGAGTGCGGCACCCAGGCTGAGCAGTAGGGGGAGGGTTTTAACGAACCTCATGCTGGCCTCTTACGTTGGACTGCAGGATCATCCTGCTGTCATTCAAGTACGCTTTCATTCCTTGTGCCGTGGTAACCCCGTTGGCGGCGTCGATTCTAACGGCTTGCTGGGTTTCCGCATATTGCTTGTCCGGGAACACGGTCAGGCGGCTGGTGGTGAGAATGGTCGGCCGGCCCTTGGCATCGGTGCGTGCAACGCGGACCTTGTCGATCAGTTCCACCTGCTCACCCTCGGGGCCCACCTCGCCGCGCTCGCTCTGCACGTGCCAGGGGAATTCGGTGCCGCGGTAGAGCTGCAGGTCCGGGGTGGTCAGCAGCGTGACGTCGCTGGCCTTGACGTGTTCCAGCTTGGCGGCGGTCATCTCGTAGTGACGCTTGCCGTCTTCCAGGTACTGCACGCTGGAGGCATTGACCACATAGAAGTCGATGGCGTTCTCGTCCGCCTGTGTGCTGGCCTGGCGCTCCATGAAGCTTTCCGGGCGGATGTTCCAGTAGCCCAGCGCGATCAGCAGGGCGGCGACCGGGATCAGGATCAGGGCGAGGCGGAAGTTCTTCGGCATGTTCTGGACCTAGAGGTAGGCGGCCTGCGCAGCGTCGAGGCTGCCCTGGGCGCGCATGATCAGTTCGCAGAATTCGCGGGCGGCGCCTTCGCCACCGCGTGCCCGGGTGGTGCCGTGGGCGTGCTGGCGGACGAAGCCGTCGGCACTGGCAACGGCCATGCCCAGGCCGACGCGGCGGATCACCGGCAGGTCGGGCAGGTCATCGCCGAGGTAGGCGACCTGCTGGTAGTCCAGGCTCAGCTCCGCGAGCAGTTCGTCGAGCACCGCCATCTTGTCCTCGCGGCCCTGGTAGAGGTGCTGGATGCCGAGGTTGCGGGCGCGGCGCTCGACCACCGGGGTGCTGCGGCCGGAGATGATCGCGGTGCGTACGCCGGAGTTGATCAGCATCTTGATGCCGTGGCCATCCAGGGTATTGAAGGTCTTGAATTCGCTGCCGTCGACCAGGAAGTAGAGCTTGCCGTCGGTGAGTACGCCATCGACGTCGAAGACCGCCAGGCGGATGCCCTTGGCGCGTTGCAGCAGGTCGTCGCTCATTCAGATCACCCCGGCGCGGGTCAGGTCGTGGATGTGCAGGGCGCCAATGGGGGTGTCGTTGTCGTCCACCACCACCAGTACGTTGATCTTGTGGTCGTCCATGATCTTCAGGGCTTCGGCGGCGAGCATCTCGGCCCGCACGGTCTTGCCGTGTGCCGTCATCACGTCGTCGATGCTGGCCTGGCGCACGTCCACGCCCTTGTCCAGGGTGCGGCGCAGGTCGCCGTCGGTGAAGATCCCGGCCAGCCTGCCGTCGCTCTCCAGCACGGCGGTCATGCCCAGGCCCTTGCGGGTCATTTCCAGCAGTGCATCGCGCAGCGAGGTGCCGCGCTCGACGCGGGGCAGGCTGTCGCCGCCGTGCATGATGTTCTCGACCTTCAGCAGCAGGCGGCGGCCCAGGGCGCCACCGGGATGGGAGAAGGCAAAGTCCTCGGCAGTGAACCCACGGGCCTCCAGCAGGGCGATGGCCAGGGCGTCGCCCAGTACCAGCGATGCGGTGGTGGAAGAGGTCGGGGCCAGGTTCAGCGGGCAGGCTTCGTGCTCGACGCGGGCGTCGAGATTGGCTTCGGCGGCCTTTGCCAGCGGCGACTGCGGGTTGCCGGTCATGCTGATGAGGGTGATGCCGAGGCGCTTGATCAGGGGCAGCAGGGTGACGATCTCGGCGGTGGAGCCGGAATTCGACAGGGCCAGCACCACATCGTCCGGGGTGATCATGCCCATGTCGCCGTGGCTGGCCTCGGCAGGATGGACGAAGAAGGCCGGCGTGCCGGTGCTGGCCAGGGTCGCGGCGACCTTCTTGCCGATGTGGCCGGACTTGCCCATGCCCACCACCACGACGCGGCCCTTGCAGGCGAGGATCAGCTCGCAGGCACGGACGAAGTCGGCGTCGATCCTGCCGAGCAGGGTGTCGATGGCTTCACGTTCCAGGCGGATGGTGCGGTGTGCGGATTGGATCAGATCGCTGGACTGGCTCATGTGGAGAGTGCAGTTGCCGAGGAAAAGGCGGGGATTATACCGGCAAAGAGTCGTTCGCTCACCCTTCATTGCATGCCCCGGTGGAGAAACCTGTCTCAGGCCTGAACAATGGGGCGCTGCGGCCTTGGGTGGCATTGTGCTGCGATGCTATAGTTCGCCGCCTGTTCGGCCACCCCTCAGGCATCGTGTCCCGGCTGCCGGAGGCGACGTCTTCAGCAGGGATGGCCGCATCGCAAGGAGTACAGATGAGCGCTGATAACGCTTACGCCGTCGAGTTGAAGGGCGTCACCTTCAATCGCGGCACACGCAGTATTTTCCAGAACGTCGATATCCGTATCCCGCGTGGCAAGGTCACCGGGATCATGGGGCCGTCCGGTTGTGGCAAGACCACCCTGCTGCGCCTCATCGCCGCGCAGCTCAAGCCGGCGGCCGGAGAGGTCTGGGTCAACGGGCAGAACCTGCCGACGCTGTCCCGGGCCGACCTGTTCGACATGCGCAAGCAGTTCGGCGTGCTGTTCCAGAGCGGTGCGCTGTTCACCGATCTCGATGTGTTCGAGAACGTCGCCTTCCCGCTTCGGGTGCATACCAAGCTGCCCGAGGAAATGATTCGTGACATTGTCCTGATGAAGCTGCAGGCAGTCGGCCTGCGCGGCGCCATCGACCTGATGCCCGACGAGCTCTCCGGCGGCATGAAGCGCCGTGTGGCGCTGGCCCGCGCCATCGCGCTGGACCCGCAGATCCTCATGTACGACGAGCCTTTCGTCGGCCAGGACCCTATCGCCATGGGCGTGCTGGTACGGCTTATCCGTCTCCTCAACGATGCCCTGGGCATCACCAGCATCGTGGTGTCCCATGACCTGGCGGAAACCGCCAGCATCGCCGACTACATCTATGTGGTGGGGGATGCCCAGGTGCTGGGGCAGGGGACCCCCGCGGAGCTCATGGAGTCGGATAACCCGAGGATCCGCCAGTTCATGAAAGGCATCCCCGACGGGCCGGTGCCTTTTCACTTCCCGGCACCCGATTACCGCAACGATTTGCTGGGAGAGCGTTGATGCGTAAGAAGTCTCCGCTCGAGCGCATCCGCCTGCTCGGGCGTGCCGGCCTGGACGTCGTCGAGGCGCTGGGCCGTTCCACCCTGTTCCTGCTGCGTGCGCTGTTCGGGCGCACCGGCACCGGCGCGGGTTTCCAGCTGTTGGTCAAGCAACTGTATTTCGTCGGCGTACTGTCGCTGCCGATCATCGTCGTATCCGGTGTCTTCATCGGCATGGTGCTGGCCTTGCAGGGCTACAACATCCTGGTGGAGTACGGCTCTGAGCAGGCGGTCGGCCAGATGGTCGCGCTGACCTTGCTGCGTGAGCTGGGGCCCGTGGTCACCGCGCTGCTGTTCGCCGGGCGTGCCGGTTCCGCGCTGGCGGCCGAGATCGGCAACATGAAGTCCACCGAGCAGCTCTCCAGCCTGGAGATGATCGGTGTCGACCCGCTCAAGTACATCATCGCCCCCCGGCTCTGGGCCGGCTTCATATCCATGCCGTTGCTGGCGATGATCTTCAGCGTGGTGGGAATCTGGGGCGGTGCGATGGTCGCCGTCGATTGGCTGGGGGTCTACGATGGCTCCTTCTGGGCCAACATGCAGAACAGTGTCGAATTCACCGAAGATGTGCTGAATGGCGTGCTGAAAAGCGTGGTCTTCGCCTTCGTGGTGACCTGGATCGCCGTGTTCCAGGGGTATGACTGCGAGCCGACCTCCGAAGGGATCAGCCGCGCAACGACTAAAACCGTGGTCTATGCCTCGCTGGCCGTGCTGGGGCTCGACTTCATCCTGACCGCCTTGATGTTTGGAGATTTCTGATGCAAATCCGCACCCTGGAAATTGGTGTCGGCCTGTTCCTCCTGGCCGGGTTGCTCGCCCTGCTGCTCCTGGCGCTGCGCGTGAGCGGCCTGTCGGTCGGTGGCGCCAGCGAAACCTATAAGGTCTATGCGCATTTCGACAATATCGCCGGTTTGACTGTCAGAGCAAAAGTGACCATGGCCGGTGTGACCATCGGCAAGGTCACCGCCATCGATCTGGACCGCGAAAGCTACACCGGCAGGGTCACCATGGAGCTGGAGAAGCGCGTCGACAACCTGCCGACCGATTCCACCGCTTCCATCCTCACTGCCGGCCTGCTGGGCGAGAAGTACATCGGCATCAGCGTCGGCGGCGACGACCAGTTGCTGAAGGACGGCGGCACCATCCGCGACACCCAGTCGGCGCTGGTGCTGGAGGACCTGATCGGCAAGTTCCTGCTCAACACGGTGAATAAGGAAAGCAAGTGAGGACCTTCGACATGATCAAAGCAATGCGTAACGGCCTGCTGGTTCTGCTCGCCGCGCTGCCCCTGCTGGCCAATGCGGCGCCGAGCGCGCGCGATGTGGTGCAGCAGACCACCGACAAGCTGCTCAGCGACCTCAAGGCCAACAAGCAGCAGTACCGCAGCAACCCGGGCGCCTTCTACGACGCGCTGAACGACATCCTCGGTCCGGTGGTGGATGCCGATGGCATCTCCCGCAGCATCATGACGGTCAAGTACTCGCGCAATGCGACCCCGGAGCAGATGACCCGCTTCCAGGAGAACTTCAAGCGCAGCCTGATGCAGTTCTACGGCAACGCCCTGCTGGAGTACGACAACCAGGACATCCGCGTGCTGCCCGCCAAGCAGGAAGATCCCGAGCGCACCAGCGTCGGTATGGAAGTGAAGGACAGCAAGGGTACGGTCTATCCGGTGTCCTACACCATGGTCAACCTCGACGGCCAGTGGATGTTGCGCAACGTGATCATCAACGGCATCAACATCGGCAAGCTGTTCCGCGACCAGTTCGCCGACACCATGCAGAAGAATGGCAACGACCTGGACAAGACCATCGACGGCTGGGCCGAGGTAGTGGCCAAGGCCAAGCAGACCGAGGAAGGCCAGAAGGCTGCCGGTCATGAGTGAGGCAACGCTCAGCACCGGCACCGGCGGGGAGTTGAAGCTCTCCGGTGTGCTGGACTTCCGTAGCGGCCCCGAATTGCGCGAGACCGGCGCCCGGCTGATCCGCGAGCACGGCCTGAGCGACCTGGTGCTGGACTGCTCCGGCGTCGAGAAGTCCAGCAGCGTCGGCCTTTCGTTGCTCCTGGCCTTCATGCGTGACGCGCGCCAGGCCGGCAAGACGCTGACCATCCGCGCCTTGCCCGAGGACATGCGGCAGATCGCCGGCGTCTCCGGGCTCGACGAGCTGCTGCCGCTGGAAGTGTGAAAGACGTCGAAAGCCCTCCGTCAGACCTTGCTCGTGCGGGGTTCGCAGGCGGAGGGCTTTTTTGTATCATGGCCGACCCGCGCGCGTAGGGCGCCGATTGAGGTTGAGCATGCAGGCCGTAGAAGTGAAAAGCCTCCTGGAGGCGAAGCTGCCCGGAACCGAGGTGGTAGTTGAAGGGGAAGGCTGCAACTTCCAGTTGAATCTGATCAGCGACGAGCTGGCCGGCATGAGCCCGGTCAAGCGCCAGCAGCAGGTTTATGCCCATCTGAACGCCTGGATCGCCGATGGCAGCATCCACGCGGTCACCATGAAATTCTTCAGCCGCGCTGGCTGGGCCGAGCGTTCCTGAGCCTACGGGCGACGAGATTCCAAATGGACAAACTGATTATTACCGGCGGCCAACGCCTCGATGGCGAAATCCGTATTTCGGGCGCCAAGAACTCGGCCCTGCCGATCCTCGCGGCCACCTTGCTGGCCGATACGCCGGTCACCGTGTGCAACCTGCCGCACCTGCACGACATCACCACGATGATCGAACTCTTCGGTCGCATGGGCGTGCAGCCGGTGATCGACGAGAAGCTCAGCGTCGAAGTCGACGCCAGCACCATCAAGACCCTGGTCGCACCCTACGAGCTGGTGAAGACCATGCGCGCCTCGATCCTGGTGCTCGGCCCGATGGTCGCGCGCTTCGGTGAAGCCGAAGTGGCGCTGCCAGGTGGCTGCGCGATCGGTTCCCGCCCGGTCGACCTGCACATCCGCGGCCTCGAGGCCATGGGCGCGCTGATCGACGTCGACGGCGGCTACATCAAGGCCCGCGCACCGGCTGGTGGCCTGCGTGGCGCACACTTCTTCTTCGATACCGTGAGCGTGACCGGTACCGAGAACATCATGATGGCCGCCACCCTGGCCAACGGCCGTACCGTGCTGGAAAACGCCGCACGCGAGCCGGAAGTGGTCGACCTGGCCAACTGCCTGATCGCCATGGGCGCGCAGATCCAGGGCGCCGGCACCGACACCATCATCATCGACGGCGTGAAGCGCCTCGGCGGCGCGCGCTACAGCGTGATGCCCGACCGCATCGAGACCGGCACCTACCTGGTCGCCGCCGCTTCCACCGGTGGCCGCGTCAAGCTCAAGGACACCGATCCGACCATCCTCGAATCCGTGCTGCTGAAGCTGGAAGAGGCCGGGGCTCACATCAGCACCGGCAACAACTGGATCGAGCTGGACATGAAGGGCAACCGCCCGAAAGCGGTCAACGTGCGCACCGCGCCCTACCCGGCGTTCCCCACCGACATGCAGGCCCAGTTCATTTCCATGAACGCCGTGGCCGAAGGCACCGGCGCGGTCATCGAGACCGTGTTCGAAAACCGCTTCATGCACGTCTACGAGATGAACCGCATGGGTGCGCAGATCCTGGTCGAGGGCAACACCGCCATCGTCACCGGCGTTCCGCAGCTCAAGGGCGCTCCGGTCATGGCCACCGACCTGCGGGCGTCCGCCAGCCTGGTCATCGCCGGCCTGGTCGCCGAGGGCGACACCCTGATCGACCGCATCTACCACATCGACCGTGGTTACGAGTGCATCGAGGAAAAACTGCAGCTGCTCGGCGCCAAGATCCGCCGCGTGCCGGGTTAGGTGACGCTCGGGCCGACCGCTGACGGTCGGCCCGCACGCACCCTCAAGGGCCCGCAGAGGGCCGAAGCCAAGGACATCCAGTTCCATGCTCACCATCGCGTTATCCAAGGGCCGCATCCTCGACGACACCCTGCCGCTGCTGGCGGAGGCGGGCATCGTTCCCACCGAGAACCCGGACAAGAGCCGCAAGCTGATCATCCCCACCACCCAGGATGATGTGCGCCTGCTGATCGTCCGTGCCACCGACGTGCCGACCTATGTCGAGCATGGTGCGGCGGACCTCGGCGTGGCCGGCAAGGATGTGCTGATGGAGTACGGTGGCCAGGGCCTGTACGAGCCCCTGGACTTGCGCATCGCCCGTTGCAAGCTGATGACCGCTGGCGCGGTCGGCGTGCCCGAACCCAAGGGGCGCCTGCGCGTGGCCACCAAGTTCGTCAACGTCGCCAAGCGCTACTACGCCGAACAGGGTCGCCAGGTCGAAGTGATCAAGCTCTACGGCTCCATGGAGCTGGCCCCGCTGGTCGGCCTGGCCGACAAGATCATCGACGTGGTCGACACTGGCAACACCCTGCGCGCCAATGGCCTGGAGCCCCAGGAACTGATCGCCACCATCAGCTCCCGCTTGGTGGTCAACAAGGCCTCGATGAAGATGCAGCACGCCCGTATCCAGGCGCTGATCGACACCCTGCGCCAAGCGGTCGAGTCGCGACACCACGACTGACACCCGTGCGGCTCCGGCCGCACCCGCCTATCCGTGTCATAGCCAATAATCTCGGGTGCCCGCACGGTGGGCTTGCTACTCTAGCGGCGCCCGAGCATTTGCCAATAACGAGGCCCGCTATGACCGTTCAAACCGCTGTTCGCCGACTCAATGCCGCTGATCCGGACTTCGCTCGTCATCTGGATCATCTGCTGAGCTGGGAAAGCGTATCCGACGAGTCGGTCAACCAGCGCGTCCTCGACATCATCAAGGCCGTGCGCGAGCGTGGCGATTCCGCCCTGGTCGAATTCACCCAGCGTTTCGATGGCCTGGCCGTCGACTCCATGGCTGACCTGATCCTGCCGCGCGAGCGCCTGGAACTGGCCCTGACCCGCATCACCGCCGAGCAGCGCCAGGCCCTAGAGACCGCCGCCGAGCGCGTGCGCCTCTACCACGAGAAACAGAAACAGGATTCCTGGACCTACACCGAGGCCGATGGCACCGTGCTGGGCCAGCAGGTCACCCCGCTGGACCGCGCCGGCCTCTACGTGCCGGGCGGCAAGGCGTCCTACCCGTCGTCCGTGCTGATGAACGCCATCCCCGCGAAGGTCGCCGGCGTCGCCGAAGTGGTGATGGTCGTGCCGACCCCGCGTGGCGAGATCAACGAAATCGTCCTCGCTGCCGCCTGCGTGGCCGGCGTCGACCGCGTCTTCACCATCGGCGGGGCCCAGGCCGTGGCCGCACTGGCCTATGGCACCGAGAGCGTGCCCCAGGTGGACAAGATCGTCGGCCCCGGCAACATCTATGTCGCCACCGCCAAGCGCCACGTGTTCGGCCAGGTAGGCATCGACATGATCGCCGGTCCCTCGGAGATCCTCGTCGTCTGCGACGGCCAGACCGACCCGGACTGGATCGCCATGGACCTGTTCTCTCAGGCCGAGCACGACGAAGACGCCCAGTCCATCCTGGTCAGCCCCGATGCCGAGTTCCTCGACAAGGTGGCCGCCAGCATCGACAAGCTGCTGCCGACCATGGAGCGTGCCGAAATCATCCGCACCTCCCTCGAAGGTCGTGGCGCGCTGATCCAGGTCGCCGACATGCAGCAGGCGATCACCGTCGCCAACCGCATCGCCCCCGAGCACCTGGAGCTGTCTGTTGCCGACCCGCAGGCCTGGCTGCCGCAGATCCGCCATGCCGGCGCCATCTTCATGGGCCGCTACACCGCCGAGGCGCTGGGCGACTACTGCGCCGGCCCGAACCATGTGCTGCCCACTTCCGGCACCGCGCGTTTCTCCTCGCCGCTGGGCGTGTATGACTTCCAGAAGCGCTCGTCGATCATCTTCTGCTCCGCGGACGGTGCCTCGGAGCTGGGCAAGACCGCGTCCGTGCTGGCCCGTGGCGAGTCGCTGACCGCCCACGCCCGCAGCGCCGAATACCGGATCAAGGGAGAATGACGATGAGCAAGTTCTGGAGTCCCTTCGTCAAGGAATTGGTGCCCTACGTTCCGGGCGAGCAGCCGAAGATCGCCAACCTGGTGAAGCTGAACACCAACGAGAACCCCTACGGCCCCTCGCCGAAGGCCATTGCGGCCATGCAGGCGGAGCTGGGCGACAGCCTGCGCCTGTACCCGGACCCGAACAGCGACCGCCTCAAGCAGGCTGTGGCCGAGCACTACGGCGTGCAGACCACCCAGGTGTTCGTCGGCAACGGCTCCGACGAGGTGCTGGCGCACATCTTCCATGGCCTGTTCCAGCACGGCCGGCCGCTGTTGTTCCCGGACGTGACCTACAGCTTCTACCCGGTCTATTGCGGCCTCTACGGCATCCCGTTCGAGGCTCTGCCGCTGGACGAGCAGTTCCAGATACGCGTCGAGGACTATGCGCGCCCCAACGCCGGCATCATCTTCCCCAACCCCAACGCCCCCACTGGCTGCCTGCTGGCGCTGGAGGCGGTGGAGAAGCTGCTGCAGGGCAGCCCGGACTCGGTGGTGGTGGTCGACGAGGCCTACATCGACTTCGGTGGTGAGAGCGCCATCGCCCTGGTGGACCGCTACCCGAACCTGCTGGTCACCCAGACCCTGTCCAAGTCCCGTTCCCTGGCCGGCCTGCGCGTGGGCCTGGCGGTGGGACACCCGGACCTGATCGAGGCCCTGGAGCGCATCAAGAACAGCTTCAACTCCTACCCGCTGGATCGCATGGCCATAGTCGGCGCCGCTGCGGCGTTCGAGGACCGCGAGTGGTTCGAGCAGACCTGCGCCAAGGTCATCGACAGTCGCGAGCGGGTGGTGAGCGAACTGGAAAAGCGTGGCTTCGAGGTGCTGCCCTCGGCGGCCAACTTCGTCTTCGCCCGGCACCCGGGCAAGGATGCAGCGGGTATCGCTGCCGGCCTGCGCGAGAAGGGCGTGATCGTGCGCCATTTCAAGCAGGCGCGCATCGCCCAGTTCCTGCGCATCACCATCGGCACGCCGGAGCAGAACCAGGCGCTGCTGGATGCACTCGACGCCGCCTGACTCCAGGGGCGAGAACCAGAAAAGCCGAGACGGGAAACCGCCTCGGCTTTTTTCATGGACAGGTGCTGCCTGTTACTCGTGATGCGCTTCGCCGACGAAGGTCAATGAGGTGAAGAAGCCGTGCTCCTCGGCTTCCGGGTCCTTGTCGCTCTTCACCGTGGCCTGGGCGGCGATCACGTTGAGACCGGCGTTGCGCACCAGTACCTTGGCCTTGCCCTGGGCATCGGTGGTGGCGCTGACGGTGTGCGGATCGCTGCGGTAGTCGCCGAACAGCTCGATGCCCGCCGCCGGCTTGCCGTCCATCAGTACCTGGACGGGCAGCGGTTTGCCCGGGCCGACGGCAAGCGGGTCGACCTGCGGCACGATGACCAGGCGCACGCGCTCCAGGGCCGGCAGCTTCGCGCCTTCCTGGTAGACCGCCAGGCTGTACTTCCAGGTGTGGATGGAGGCGACAGCGCCCTTCACCTGGTCGCGGCCCTTGTTGATCCACTGCTTGTCGGCGGTCTGCGACCAGGCGCCGTTGTCCAGCGCCACGGCCAGGCTGGCCGGTGGCTTGAGGGGCTGCAGGCGGGCGTGGTCGTCGAGGCGCTGAACGGTGACCGGGATCATCTTGCCGGCCGCGTCATAGGCCCAGGCGCCGCTGACCTTTTCGGCCTTGAAGGCGTCGTCCTCGGCGCCGTGCCCATAGATCACCTCGATGTTGCCGCGGCGCTGTTCGGTCCAGAGGCCATGGGCCTGTGCCTGGCCGACGAGGAGGGCGCCGAGGGCGGCGGTGAGCAGCAGTTTGCTGGGGAGTCGCATGGGGGAATCCTTGTCAGAGGTTGAGGGTAAGGCTGAGGGTCAGGTTGCGCGGGTCGCCCGGCAGCACCCAGACGCTGTTGTAGGAGCGCTCGTAGTACTTGCGGTCGACATTGTTGAGGTTCACGCCGATGATGAGGTCATCGCTGGCCTTGTAGTGGGCGAGCAGGTCGAGGGTGCTGTAGGCGGGCAGTTCGAAGGCGCTACCGGCCTGGCCTGAGCGGTCGCCGACATAGTGGGCGGCCGCGCCGACATCCGAGCCGCGTAGCCAGCCGTCCTGGAACTCGTAGACGCCCATCAGGCTGCCGCTGTGCCTGGCGATGCCGAGCAGGCGGCTGCCTTCGGGCAAGGTGTTGTCCTTGGTCACCTCGGCATCGATATAGGCGTAGGCGCCGATCAGGCGGACGGCGTCGGTGAGCTGGCCGGCGACCTGCATGTCCAGGCCCTGGCTGCGTGCCTTGCCGGCAGCGATGTTCTGGCTCGGGTCGCTGGGGTTGGCGGTCAGCACGTTCTCCTTCTCGATATGGAAGAGCGCGATCGTGGCGCCAAGGCGGCTTTCGAGCAGGTCCAGCTTGACCCCACTCTCATAGCCGACGCCTTTCTCCGGCTTGAATACCGTGCCCTGGCTGCTGATGGCGTTGGGCTTGACCGAAGTGGAGGCGTTGGCGAACACGCCGACTTCCGGGGTCAGCTGGTAGAGCAACCCGAGGCGCGGGGTGACGACATCCTTGTGCTGGGCGTTGCGGATGCGGGTGGAGCGGTCCAGGGCCGCCTGCTCGAAGCGCTCCATGCGCACACCCACCAGCCCGCGCAGCCGATCGGTGAAGGCGATCTGGTCCTGCAGGTTCAGCGAATGGCTTTCCACCCGTTCGAAGAAATCGTTCTTGCGGGTGAGCGCGGGCTTGGGCTGGCCGTATATGGGGTTGTGGATATCCAGGCCGTAGCTGAACAGGGTGTCGCTCTGGGGGTACTTCTGGCTGTTGCGGTAGTTCTCGTACTCCAGGCCGATCAGCGTCTGGTGCTGCCAGGTTCCGGTGGCGAAGGTGCCGTGCAGCTCGGCCTGGGTGATGCTGTCGTTCCATTCGAAGTCGCGCTGGCGGTAGAAGCGGCTGACGAGGTCGCCGGCCAGGCGCGAAGTCTCCGAAGAGTCACCGGCGAGGCGGCCCTGGGCGTAGTGGTTGGCCAGGCGCAGCTTCCAGTCGTCGTTCAGGTAGTGTTCGAGGCTGACCTGCAGCATCTGGTTGCGGTTGCGGATCTCGCCGTCGTTGGGCTCGCCGAGGAAGGTGGAGCGCTTGACCGAGCCCAGCTGGTTGCCGGGGGCGGGGATGCCACGATCGAACACCGACTCATGGCGTACGAACTCGCTCTCGATCAGCAGGCGCGTGTCCGGGCTCAGCTGCCAGCTCAGGGACGGGCTGACCACCAGGCGCTCGCTGCCGACGTGGTCGCGGAAGCTCTGGTTGTCCTCCACCGCGAGGTTGATGCGCGACAGTAGGGTGCCGGCGTCGTCCAGCGGCGTGTTGACGTCGAGGCTGCTGCGGTAGCGGTCCCAGCTGCCTGCGCTGGCTTGGAAGCGGGCGAAGGCTTCCTCCTCGGGCTTCTTGGTGACGATGTTGACCAGCCCGCCCGGGTCGCCACGCCCGTAGAGGCTCGCTGCCGGGCCCTTGAGCACCTCGATGCGCTCGATGCCGCTGGCGTCCGGCGAGCTGTAGCTTCCGCGGTTGATGGCGAAGCCGTTCTTGTACAGCTCGCCGGTGGTGAAGCCGCGCACGCTGTAGTTGAGGAAGGTCAGGCCGCCGAAGTTGTTCTGCCGGGAGACGCCGCCGGCGAAATCCAGCGCGCGGTCGATGCGGGTGGTATTGAGATCGTCCAGTACCTGGGCGGGGACGACGGCGACGGATTGGGGCACGTCGCGCAGGTCGGTGTCGGTTCGTGTGGCGCTCGCCGAGCGGGTAGCGCGATAGCCGGTGACGGGGCCGTCGGCGCGTTCGTGGCGTGATTCGATGGTGATTTCTTCAAGTTCAAGCGGGTTGGCGTTTGCACTGCCGCTGGCCAGGCCAAGGGCCAGTCCAGCGAGCGAGGCGATGCTGCGTGACTTCATTGTCGGTGGGTCTCAGGGCGATAAAGATGTAATAACATAACATCTTATTTTTTCATCTTTCATCTGCTGCGTTCAAGGGAGAGGGCGTGTGGGGGGCAGAAACAAGAACGGCGCCATCAGGCGCCGTTCGGGTCAGTCGTTTTCCGCGGGGGCGGTCTGCTGCGGGGGCCTCAGGCCTACCTCGGCGGAAAGCTCGATGATCTTGCCGTTGCGCATCACCTCGACACTGACCTTCTCGCCCGGCTTGGTGCGCGCCACCTGGTTCATGGAGCGGCGACCGTCGCCGGCGGGCTCGCCGTCGATGCTGAGGATGATGTCGCCCGGCTGCAGGTTGGCGCGCTGCGCAGGGGTGTCGCGGTAGATGCCGGCGATGACGATGCCCGGGCGGCCTTCGAGGCCGAAGGATTCGGCCAGTTCGGGCGTCAAGGGCTGCACTTCGATGCCGAGCCAGCCTCGGATCACCTGGCCGTGCTCGATGATGGCCTTCATCACGTCGAGGGCGAGCTTGGCGGGGATGGCGAAGCCGATGCCCTGGGAGCCGCCGGACTTGGAGAAGATCGCGGTGTTGATGCCGATCAGATTGCCGCTGGCATCCACCAGCGCGCCGCCGGAGTTGCCCGGGTTGATGGCGGCGTCGGTCTGGATGAAGTCCTCGTAGGTATTGAGGCCGAGCTGGTTGCGGCCGGTGGCGCTGATGATGCCCATGGTCACGGTCTGGCCGAATCCGAAGGGGTTGCCGATGGCCAGGGCGACGTCGCCGATGCGGATGTTGTCGGAGCGCCCGAGGGTGATGGCGGGCAGGTTGTCGAGGTCGATCTTGAGCACCGCGAGGTCGGTCTCGGGGTCGCTGCCCACCAGGCGGGCGAGGGTCTCGCGGCCGTCCTTGAGGGCGACCACGATCTGGTCGGCACCGGCGGTGACGTGGTTGTTGGTCAGCAGGTAGCCCTCGGGGCTCATGATCACCGCCGAACCCAGGCTGGACTCCATGCGCCGCTGGCGGGGCAGGTTGTCACCGAAGAAGCGGCGGAACTGCGGGTCCTCGAACAGCGGATGGGCCGGCTTGCTCACCACCTTGGTGGTGTAGAGGTTGACCACGGCGGGGGAGGCGCTGTTGACCGCCTCCGCATAGGACTCGGGCCCCTGGCGCGAGAAACTGTACTTGGGCGCTTCCTGCAGGTGCACCTGTTGGCGGGGCAGGCCCACCAGTTCGGGGTATTGCTGGATGATCAGCAGTGCTACGAGTACGCCGACAAGCAGGGGCCAGCCGAAGAAACGCAGGGCCTTGAGCATCGAGGGGAATCCTGAGGGTTGCGAGGGGCGAGGGTGCCCCTTAAGGTGGCGCCATTATACGGGGCGGCAGCCAATAAAATAGCCGCTCGCAACAGCTTGTGAGGAGAGGCAGATGGCCATTGCACTGACCACCCTGGTGGAGGAAGCGGAGCGTTTTCTCGGGGCCTCGCGGATCTCGGACTACTGCCCGAACGGCCTCCAGGTCGAGGGCCGGCCGCAGGTTCGACGCATCGTCAGCGGGGTGACCGCGAGCCAGGCACTGCTGGATGCGGCGGTGGAAGCCGAGGCCGATGTGGTGCTGGTGCACCATGGCTATTTCTGGAAGGGCGAGAACCCCTGCGTGGTCGGTATCAAGCAGCGGCGCCTGAAGACTCTTCTGGCCAATGACATCAGCCTGCTGGCCTACCACCTGCCGTTGGACGTGCACCCGGAAGTGGGCAACAACGTGCAGCTCGCCCGCCAACTGGACATCATCGTCGAAGGCCCGCTGGAGCCGGACAACCCGCGCACCGTCGGCCTGATCGGCTCCCTGGCCGAGCCGCTCACCCCACGCGACTTCGCCCGCCGCGTGCAAGACGCGCTCGGTCGCGAACCGTTGCTGGTGGAAGGCCCGGAGATGATCCGCCGCATCGGCTGGTGCACCGGCGGCGGCCAGGGCTACATCGACACGGCCATCGCCGCCGGTGTCGATCTCTACCTGACCGGCGAGGCTTCGGAGCAGACCTTTCACAGCGCGCGTGAAAACGGCATCAGCTTCATCGCCGCCGGCCACCACGCCACCGAACGCTATGGCGTGCAGGCGCTGGGGGACTACCTGGCGCGGCGTTTCGCCATCGAACACCTGTTCATCGATTGCCCCAATCCCATCTAGAAAGCCGCCCCGTAACGCCCATTCCGGCAGGTATAAAGCTAGATCGTTTCGTTCTAAGTGGGGCCCTGAATAGAAGAAGGCGCTGTGCTAGAGTGCGCCCTCGTCCACGGCCCGCAGGCCGTCGTATCAGATAAGAAATCCGTGAGTAGCCATGCTCGACAAACTGACGCACCTGAAACAGCTGGAGGCGGAAAGTATCCACATCATTCGTGAGGTGGCCGCCGAATTCGATAACCCGGTGATGCTGTACTCCATCGGCAAGGACTCCGCCGTCATGCTGCACCTGGCGCGCAAGGCCTTCTTTCCGGGCAAGCTGCCGTTCCCGGTGATGCACGTCGATACCCAGTGGAAGTTCCAGGAGATGTACCGGTTCCGCGACAAGATGGTCGCCGACCTGGGCCTCGAGCTGATCACCCACGTAAACCCCGAAGGCAAGGCTCAGGGCATCAACCCCTTCACCCACGGCAGTGCCAAGCACACCGACATCATGAAGACCGAGGGCCTCAAGCAGGCCCTGGACAAGTACGGCTTCGATGCGGCCTTCGGTGGCGCGCGCCGCGACGAGGAGAAATCCCGCGCCAAGGAGCGCGTGTACTCCTTCCGCGACAGCAAGCACCGCTGGGACCCGAAGAACCAGCGCCCCGAGCTGTGGAACGTCTACAACGGCAAGGTCAAGAAGGGCGAATCCATCCGCGTCTTCCCGCTCTCCAACTGGACCGAGCTGGACATCTGGCAATACATCTACCTGGAGCAGATCCCGATCGTCCCGCTGTACTTCGCCGCCGAGCGCGAAGTCATCGAGAAGAACGGCACGCTGATCATGATCGACGACGACCGCATCCTCGAGCACCTCTCTGACGAAGAGAAGGCGCGCATCGAGAAACGCATGGTGCGTTTCCGCACCCTGGGCTGCTACCCGCTGACCGGCGCGGTCGAGTCGGAGGCCACCAGCCTCACCGACATCATCCAGGAAATGCTCCTGACCCGAACTTCCGAACGCCAGGGCCGCGTCATCGACCATGACGGTGCCGGTTCGATGGAAGAGAAAAAGCGGCAGGGGTATTTCTAGAAAACAGTTGCAAGCAGCAAGCGGCAAGCTTCAAGCAGGGAATGACTGGAGTTCGAATGGATTTCGAGCGACTCGATGTCTGGCGAAGATCCAAGCAGCTCACGGTAAGCATCTACAGGGCGTTCGCGGAATGCCGCGATGCAGGGTTCAAGGATCAGGTAACCCGTTCGGCGCTGTCCGTACCCAGCAATATTGCCGAGGGTATGGAACGTGGAAGCGCCAAGGAGAAATGCCGGTATCTGTGGATTGCCAAGGCATCCTGCGGTGAGCTGCGAACCCAGCTGATGATCGGCGCTGAAATCGGGTATATAGCGGAGTCGCTTGCCGCTGATTGGGTAGTCGAAACCCGCGAGCTGTCGAGAATGCTCACGGGGTTGATCAACAAAATTTCTGTCTAGCTGTACGCCGACGAGCTTGCCGCTTGAGGCTTGCAGCTTGGAGCTTGAGTGAAATGAGCCACCAATCCGATCTGATCAGCCAGGACATCCTCGCGTACCTGGCCCAGCACGAGCGCAAGGAACTCCTGCGCTTCCTCACCTGCGGCAACGTCGACGACGGCAAGAGCACCCTGATCGGGCGCCTGCTGCACGACTCCAAGATGATCTACGAAGACCATCTGGAGGCCATCACCCGCGATTCCAAGAAGGTCGGCACCACGGGTGACGAAGTGGACCTGGCGCTGCTGGTGGATGGCCTGCAGGCCGAGCGCGAGCAGGGCATCACCATCGATGTCGCCTACCGCTACTTCTCCACCGCCAAGCGCAAGTTCATCATCGCCGACACCCCCGGCCATGAGCAGTACACGCGCAACATGGCCACCGGCGCGTCCACCTGCGACCTGGCGATCATCCTGGTCGATGCCCGCTACGGCGTGCAGACCCAGACCCGCCGTCACAGCTACATCGCGTCGCTGCTGGGCATCAAGCACATCGTCGTCGCCATCAACAAGATGGACCTGAAGGATTTCGATCAGGGCGTGTTCGAGTCGATCAAGGCCGACTACCTGCAGTTCGCCGAGCGCATCAAGCTCAACCCGACCTCCATCCACTTCGTGCCGATGTCGGCGCTGAAGGGCGACAACGTCGTGAACAAGAGCGAGCGGTCGCCCTGGTACACCGGCCAGTCGCTGATGGAAATCCTCGAGACCGTCGAGGTTTCCGGTGATCGCAACTTCGACGACATGCGCTTCCCGGTGCAGTACGTCAATCGCCCCAACCTGAACTTCCGCGGCTTCGCCGGTACCCTGGCCAGCGGCGTCGTACACAAGGGCGACGAGGTCGTTGTGCTGCCCTCGGGCAAGGGCAGCAAGATCAAGTCCATCGTCACCTTCGAAGGCGAGCTGGAGCAGGCCGGCCCCGGCCAGGCCATCACGCTGACCCTGGAAGACGAGATCGACGTATCCCGTGGCGACATGCTGGTGCATGCCGACAACCGCCCGCAGGTCACCGATGGCTTCGAGGCCATGCTGGTGTGGATGTCCGAGGAGCCGATGCTCCCGGGCAAGAAGTACGACATCAAGCGCGCCACCAGCTATGTGCCGGGTTCCATCGCCAGCATCGCCCACAAGGTGGACGTGAACACCCTGGAAGAGGGCGCCGCCAGCGACCTGCAGTTGAACGAGATCGCCAGGGTCAAGGTCAGCCTGGACGCGCCCATTGCCCTCGACGGCTATGAGCGCAATCGCACCACCGGTGCCTTCATCGTCATCGATCGCCTCACCAACGGCACCGTCGGCGCCGGCATGATCATCGCTGCGCCGGTTGCCTCGGGTGGCCAGGGCAGCCATGGCGAGTCGGCCCATGTCTCCACCGAGGAACGTGCCGCGCGCTTCGGCCAGAAACCGGCCACCGTGCTGTTCAGCGGCCTCTCCGGCGCCGGCAAGAGCACCCTGGCCTATGCCGTCGAGCGCAAGCTGTTCGACATGGGCCGTGCGGTCTACGTCCTCGATGGCCAGAACCTCCGTCACGACCTGAACAAGGGCCTGCCGCAGGATCGCGCCGGGCGCACCGAGAACTGGCGCCGTGCCGCCCATGTGGCGCGCCAGTTCAACGAAGCCGGCCTGCTGACCCTGGCCGCCTTCGTAGCGCCGGACGCCGAGGGGCGTGAACAGGCCAAGGTGCTGATCGGCAGCGACCGCCTGATCACCGTATACGTCCAGGCGTCCCCGCAGGTCTGCCGTGAGCGTGACCCGCAAGGGCTCTACGCGGCCGATCAGGACAACATCCCAGGTGAGTCTTTCCCCTACGATGTGCCGTTGAATGCCGACCTGGTGATCGACACCCAGAGCCAGTCGGTTGAAGAGGGCGTCAAGGCGGTGCTCGACCTGCTACGCAGCCGCGGCGCGATCTGATCGCACTGCAGTGAAAAAGCCCCGCTGATGCGGGGCTTTTTCTTTGCGCCACCCAGGCCCGCAACTCCCGCCTGGCTCGGATGTGGCCGGGACTTCATTCCGGGGGAGTCGGGATCAATACTGAAATGAAAAAGCCCCGCCAGGGCGGGGCTTTCGTCGGCGCATCCAGGGGCTCAGTACTTGCCCTTGAGGCCGAAGTTCTCGTCTAGCGTGCCCGGGCCGTCCGGCGACTTGGGCGCGTAGTCCTTGGGCGCCTCGTGGCTGCGCGGCGGGGTCAGGCGTTCGCGCGGGCCGGGGGCGTCGTCCGTGTGCAGGGCGGCGAGCAGTCGCTGGCGCGTCAGTTCGTCCAGGGCCAGGCGGCTGGCGCCATCGGACAGGTGTTCCTGCACTTCCTGGTAGCTCTGGGTGAGTTTCTTCACCAGGCTGGCGGTGGTGTTGAAGTGGGTGACCACTTCACTCTGATAGGTATCGAAGCGTGCCTGCAGGTCATCCAGTTGCCGCTGCGTGCGGTTCGGCGCGGTGCCGGGCAGCAGTCGGGCGACCAGAAAACCGATGCCGATACCGGCGAGCAGAGCGAGTGCTGGCAACAACCAGGCCGTGAGCGACTGTTCCACGAGTCCTTCCTCTATAAGCAGCTTTGCATTACGTTAACGGCTCGAATCCGCGCTGTATACCGCGACGCAAGCCCTGTGGTGCTTAACCAAGACGAGTCGACCCGGTCCGGGGTCACGGAGTTCCCGTTGTCCAATCGTGAAAATCCCATTCTGCTCCAGGGGCCAAGTGGCCAGCTGGAAGCGCTTCATCTCGACCTGCCCGATGCCAAGGGGCTGGCGCTGATCTGCCACCCGAACCCGATCCAGGGCGGGACCATGCTCAACAAGGTCGTCTCCACCCTGCAGCGCACTGCCCGCGATGCCGGCTACAGCACCCTGCGCTTCAACTACCGCGGCGTCGGCGCCAGCGCCGGCAGCCATGACATGAACACCGGCGAGGTGGATGACGCCGAAGCGGCCGCCCACTGGTTCCGCGCCCAGCGTCCGGAGCTGGCGCTGACGCTGTTCGGTTTTTCCTTCGGCGGCTTCGTCGCGGCGAGCCTGGCCGGTCGCCTGGAACAGCAGGGCATCGAAGTGCCCCGGTTGTTCATGGTGGCGCCGGCGGTGAAGCGCCTTACCGTCGACACGCCGCTGCCCGCCCGTGGCGAACTGACGGTGATCCAGCCGGACACCGACGAGGTCGTCGAGCCGCAGGCGGTGTATGACTGGTCCGCCTCCCTACAACGCTCCCATGAGCTGCTGAAAGTGGCAGAATGCGGGCACTTCTTTCATGGCAAGCTGACCGATCTGAAGGATCTGGTCCTGCCGCGCCTCTGACCCCGACAGCCGTCCGACAAGCGATCCCCCATGACCACTCGTATCCTCACCGGCATCACCACCACCGGTACTCCACACCTCGGCAATTACGCCGGTGCCATCCGTCCCGCCATCGTCGCCAGCCGTGATGCCGACGTCGACTCCTTCTACTTCCTGGCCGACTACCACGCGCTGATCAAGTGCGACGACCCGGCGCGTATCCAGCGCTCGCGCCTGGAGATCGCCGCCACCTGGCTGGCCTGTGGCCTGGACACCGACAAGGCGACCTTCTACCGCCAGTCGGACATTCCCGAGATCCCCGAGCTCACCTGGCTGCTCACCTGCGTCGCGGCCAAGGGCCTGCTCAACCGCGCACATGCCTACAAGGCGTCGGTGGACAAGAACGTGGAGAACGGCGAGGACCCGGATGCGGGCGTCACCATGGGCCTGTACAGCTACCCGGTGCTGATGGCGGCGGACATCCTCATGTTCAACGCCCACAAGGTGCCGGTCGGCCGTGACCAGATCCAGCATGTGGAAATGGCCCGCGACATCGGCCAGCGCTTCAACCACCTGTTCGGCGCCGGCCGCGAGCTCTTCACCCTGCCGGAGGCGGTGATCGAGGAGGAAGTGGCCACCCTGCCGGGCCTGGACGGTCGCAAGATGTCCAAGAGCTACGACAACACCATCCCGCTGTTCGGCAGCGCCAAGCAGCTTAAGGACGCCATCGCCCGCATCGTCACCGACTCGCGCGCCCCCGGCGAGCCAAAGGACCCGGACAGCTCCCACCTGTACACCCTCTACCAGGCCTTCTCCACGCCGGCGCAGCTGGCGGCCTTCCGCGCCGAGTTGCTCGACGGCCTCGCGTGGGGCGAAGCCAAGCAGCGTCTGTTCCAGCTGCTGGACAATGAGCTGGGTGAAGCCCGCGAGCGGTACCACGCGCTTATCGAGCGTCCGGCCGATCTGGAAGACATCCTCCTCGCCGGTGCCGCCAAGGCCCGCAAGACTGCGACGCCCTTCCTCAACGAGCTGCGCGAGGCGGTCGGTTTGCGCTCCTTCCGCAGCAATGTGCAGAGTGCCGATGCCGGCAAGAAGAAAGCGGCCAAGAGTGCGCGTTTCGTCAGCTTCCGCGAAGACGACGGCAGCTTCCGCTTCCGCCTGCTGGCTGCCGATGGCGAGCAGTTGCTGCTGTCCCGGACCTTCGCCGATGGCAAGTCCTCGGGCATGGTGACCAAGCGCCTGCAAGCCGGCAGCGCCCTGGATATCCGCGCCGAAGGCACCAGCTACGGCCTGTGGCTCGATGGCGAGGTTGTGGGGCAGGGTGGCGAGTTCGCTGATTCCGATGCCCGTGACGCCGCCGTGCAGCGTTTGCGTGAGGCCCTTGCCCCACAGGAGTAAGGCGCTTTCTTACGGCCGGCGTAGCTGGCCGATTGCCAAGAAACGGGGCCGTCGCTAAAGTGACGGCCCCGTTTTTCGTTGCCTTGCTACCGATCATGACCCCCCTCGAGCGTTACCAGGCCGATCTCAAGCGGCCGGACTTCTTCCACGACGCCGCGCAGGAAACTGCCGTCCGCCATCTGCAGCGCCTGTACGACGACCTGATCGCCGACAGCCAGAACAAGCCCGGTCTGTTTGGCAGTCTGTTCGCCAAGAAGCGCCAGGGGCCGGTCAAGGGCCTGTATTTCTGGGGCGGCGTAGGTCGCGGCAAGACCTATCTGGTCGATACCTTCTTCGATGCCTTGCCGTTCAAGGAGAAGATGCGTACCCACTTCCACCGCTTCATGAAGCGTGTGCACGAGGAGATGCGAACTCTCAAGGGCGAGAAGAACCCCCTGACCATCATCGGCAAGCGCTTCGCCGATGAGGCCCGGGTGATCTGCTTCGACGAGTTCTTCGTCTCCGACATCACCGACGCGATGATCCTCGCCACCTTGCTGGATGAGCTGTTCAAGAACGGTGTGAGCCTGGTGGCGACGTCCAACATCGTCCCGGACGGCTTGTACAAGGATGGCCTGCAGCGCGCTCGCTTCCTGCCGGCCATCGCCTTGCTCAAGCAGCACACCGACATCGTCAACGTCGACAGCGGCGTGGACTACCGGCTGCGTGCCCTGGAGCAGGCCGAGCTGTTCCATTGGCCTCTGGGCGACGAGGCCGAGGCCAGCCTGAAGAAAAGCTTCAGGAGCCTGCTGCCCGATTGCACCCAGGCCCAGGAGAACGAGGCGCTGATGATCGAGAACCGCGAGATCCGTGCGATCCGCGTGTGCGAGGACGTCGCCTGGTTCGAGTTCCGCGAACTCTGCGATGGCCCGCGCAGCCAGAACGACTACATCGAGCTGGGCAAGATCTTCCACGCGGTGATCCTGGCCAACGTCGAGCAGATGGGCGTGGCCAAGGACGACATGGCGCGGCGCTTCATCAACCTGGTGGATGAGTTCTACGACCGCAACGTCAAGCTCATCATCTCCGCCGAAGTGGAGCTGAAGGACCTGTACACCGGTGGTCGCCTGACTTTCGAGTTCCAGCGCACCCTCAGCCGCTTGCTGGAGATGCAGTCCCACGAGTTCCTCTCTCGGCCGCATAAGCCTTGAAGAGCTGGAAGCCTGAAGCTTAAAGCCTGAAGAAAAAGCAATGCGGGCCGAGTTCATCGGCCCGCATGCTCTTCCAGCTTCCAGCTTCCAGCTTCCAGCTTCCAGCTTCCAGCTTCCAGCTTCCAGCTTCCAGCTTCCAGCTTCCAGCTTGCAGCGCTAGCGCTGCGCCACTTCCTTCTCATACTGCTTCAGCAGTTGCTGTGCATGGGCCACTTCCAGGGCCTCCATGGCGTTGATCGGCTTGATCGCCACTGCTTTCTTCAGGTGCTCCATGACCTTCTGCTCTTCGTCGTCGCCATAGACGTAGAGGAGTGCATTGGCGTACTCGTAGTGGCCGATCGGCAGGTCATCCTTGGCGCTGAAGGAGCGGGTGAAGTACTGCTCCATCTTGTCCGAGCTGACCCCGTAGGTCATTTTCCCGACCAGTTTGCCGACCTTGCGGATCACGCCGGCTTCGTAGCCGCCGTAGAGCGCGAGGGCGAAGGGTTGGCGCGGCTGCTTCTGCAGCAGGGCGTCCAGTTCCTCGGGGATCTGGCTGGTGTAGCCGCGCTTGAGCACCACCGGCACCGACAGCTCTTCACCCAGGCGGGCCTTGGCGTAGACGCGGCCGAACTGGGCCACGGTGTCGGCCTGGACCAGTTCGCCAGCCTCGTCGGTGTACTTGATCACTTCCTCCAGCAGGCGGTGCTTCTCCTCCTGGCTGGGGGCGAGGAACATCGCGTAGATGACCTGCGCGAACATCGCCGGCACCTGGCCGCCGACGCCCAGCGCCAGGCCCTGCTTCTTGGCTTCGGCGAAGTCACCCTTGAACATCAGGCGCCACACGTCCTGCAGCCTGGCGGCATAGGCCTCGGCTTCCTCGGGCTTGCCGGTGAAGCCGGTGTTGCCGGTCACGGTCATTTCCAGCGCCTTGGGGTTCTGGGTGGCCATGGTCACCACCCAGTCGGCATCCGGGAAGGGGTAGTCAGGGCCGAAGCCGCGGGTCAGCTGGGGCCAGGCCTGGCGCAGCTTGTCGCCGGAGTAGTCGTAGGCGGCCTGGTCGTAGGGGAAGGGTTTCCAGTCGTCTGCAACGGCTGTGAAGCTGGCGGCAGCCAGCAGGGCAAGCAGGTAACGGCGCATGGTTGAGTACCTTTTATTGTTGTTCTTCATCCGCCGTACCGCTGACGGAAAAGGTTCGGACACCCCTGTGGGGACCATGCCCGGATCATAATTCGCTGCCGCCACCGGCCAACCCATCCTTGGGATGGCCGCCTGCTCAGTCGCCCTTGTGCTGGAACTGCCTGCGGTACTGGTTGGGGGAGAGATTGGTGTGCTGGCGAAACAGTCGGGCGAAGAAGCTGGCGTCGTCGTAACCCACTTCGTAGCTGATGGTCTTGATGCTCTTGCGGGTCGCCGAAAGGAGGCCCTTGGCTGTTTCGATGCGTAACCGTTGCAGGTAGTGCAGGGGTTTGTCGCCGGTGGCGGCCTGGAAGCGACGCATGAAGTTGCGGATGCTCATGCCGTGGTCGCGGGCGACGTCCTCGAAGCGGAACTTGTCGGCGAAGTGCTCCTCGAGCCAGTGCTGGATCTGCAGGATGGTCACGTCCTGGTGCAGCTTCTGCCCGCCGAAGCCGATGCGCCCGGGGGCGTAGCTGCGCTGCACTTCGTAGAGGATGTCGCGGGAGACGGCCTGGGCGATGCTGGCGCCACAGAAGCGTTCGATCAGGTAGATGTACAGGTCGCAGGCGGAGGTGACGCCGCCTGCACAGTAGAGGTTGTCGGCATCCGACAGGTGCTTTTCCTGGTTCAGCAGCACCTTCGGGAAGCGCTCGCCGAACTCGCGGAAGAAGCGCCAGTAGGTGGTCGCCTCCTTGCCATCCAGCAGCCCGGCCTGGGCCATCCAGAACACGCCGGTGGCCTCGCCGCAGATGGAGCTGCCGGCGGCATGGCGCTCGCGCAGCCATTGCAGGACCTGGGGGTGGCGCTCGCAGAGGGCGTCGAAGTCGTCCCAGAAGGCTGGAAGGATGATGATGTCGGCCTCGTCCAGCGCACCGTCGACCGGCATGATCACGTCGCTGAAGCTGCGCACGGGCAGGCCGTCCGGGCTGACCAGGTGGATCTCGAATGCGGGCTTGAGGCCGAGGCCCTGGAGCTTGCTGTAGCGGAGGCTGGCCATATGGAAGAAATCCTTGGCCTGCATCAGGGTGGAAGCGAAGACACCTTCGGTGGCGAGGATGCTCACCCGCCTTAGGATGGGGGACTGCTGGTTGGTCATGGTCTTGTTCTTATAAGGGGAAAGCGGTCATTAGCCGGCTGGATCGTCTTATTTTTTGTCGCAACTGTCCAGTGTGCGTCTGGTACGACTGTCCTACAGTCTCTGGCCTTCAACCTCGAACCCAGACGCATCCGCCAAGGTGACCGCATGATTCCCAGAACCCTGTTCAGCTCCGATCACGAACTCTTCCGCGACAGCGTGCGCAAGTTCCTCGAACAGGAGGCGGTGCCCTTTCATCACCAGTGGGAGAAGGACGGCTACATCGACCGCGCGTTGTGGAACAAGGCGGGGGAGGCCGGGATGCTCTGCTCGCACATCCCCGAGGAGTACGGCGGCATGGGCGCCGACTTCCTCTACAGCACGGTGGTGATCGAGGAGATCGGCCGCCTGGGGCTGACCGGCATCGGCTTCTCGCTGCATTCGGACATCGTCGCACCCTATGTCCTCCATTACGGCTCCGAGGAGCTGAAGCACAAGTACCTGCCGCGCATGGTGACCGGCGAGCTGGTGACCGCCATTGCCATGACCGAGCCTGGCGCGGGCTCGGACCTGCAGGGCGTGAAGACAACTGCCGTGCTGGACGGCGACGACTACGTGATCAACGGCTCCAAGACCTTCATCACCAACGGCTACCTGGCCGACCTGGTGATCGTGGTCGCCAAGACCGATCCCAAGGCCGGCGCGAAGGGCACCAGCCTGTTCCTGGTAGAGGCGGGGGCGCCGGGTTTCTCCAAGGGCAAGCGCCTGGAGAAGGTGGGCATGAAGGCCCAGGACACATCGGAGCTGTTCTTCCAGGACGTGCGCGTGCCCAAGGAGAACCTGCTGGGCCAGGCCGGCATGGGCTTCGCCTACCTGATGCAGGAGCTGCCCCAGGAGCGCCTGACCGTCGGTATCGGCGCGCTGGCGTCGGCCGAGGCGGCGCTGAAGTGGACCCTCGACTACACCCGCGATCGCAAGGCCTTCGGCAAGGCCATCGCCGAGTTCCAGAACACCCGCTTCAAGCTCGCGGAGATGGCGACCGAGATCCAGATAGGCCGCGTGTTCGTCGACCGCTGCCTGGAGCTGCACCTGCAGCGCAAGCTGGATGTGCCCACCGCGGCGATGCTCAAGTACTGGGGCACCGATCTGCAATGCAAGGTGCTGGACGAATGCGTCCAGCTGCACGGCGGCTACGGGTTCATGTGGGAATACCCGGTGGCGCGCGCCTGGGCCGATGCCCGTGTGCAGCGCATCTATGCGGGCACCAACGAAATCATGAAAGAGATCATCGCGCGCTCGCTGTAAGTCCCCTGGTCCGCCGCCGGGCTGAGCGGCGGACCCTTCCTGCGGGCTCCGGGTCTACCTTGTGTCGACCTTTCGGAGCCTGCTCATGAATTCTTCCCCTTTCGATGACTGGGACGGCAGTGTCCGCCACGCCAAGCGCCTGCAGGGCGACTTGGCGGCACGGGTGCTGCTGGTCGACGATTTCTCGCCGCTGAAAGTGGTGGCGGGCGTCGATGTCGGCTTCGAGGAGGGCGGCCAGATCACCCGGGCCGTCGCCGTGTTGCTGGATGCCGATGACTACCGCCTGCTGGGCCAGGTGGTGGCGCGGGTGCCGACATCCATGCCCTACGTGCCCGGGCTGTTGTCCTTCCGTGAGCTGCCGGGCCTGCTGGAAGCGCTGGCCGGTCTGCCGCAGCGGCCGGACCTGGTGTTCTGCGACGGGCAGGGGATCGCCCATCCGCGCCGGCTCGGCATCGCTTCGCATCTGGGCGTGGTCACCGGGCTGCCGACCCTCGGGGTCGCGAAGACGATACTGGTGGGGCATCACCAGGAGCCGGGTCTCATGCGTGGCGATCATGTGCCGCTGGAGCACGACGGAGAGCAGATCGGCTGGATGCTGCGCAGTCGCGATCGAGTCGCGCCGCTGGTGGTTTCGCCAGGGCATCGCGTATCCATGCGCAGCGCGCTGGAGCTGGTGCTGCGCGGCTGTCGGGGCTATCGGTTGCCGGAACCGACCCGGCTGGCGGATCGGCTGGCCTCACGGCGGGGCGACATGCCGGTTGCCCGTGATGTCGCGCCGGGTCTGTTCGACTAGGTCAGGGGGCAGGGTTGGGCTGGCCTCGATGGATCTCGGCGATGCCTTCGAGTACCGCATCTGGCAGCGTCAGCTCGCTGCTGGCGAGGTTGCTCTCCAACTGCTCAAGGGTGGTGGCGCCAATGATGTTGCTGGTGACGAAAGGCTGCGCGGTGACGAAGGCCAGGGCCATCTGTGCCGGGTCCAGGCCATGTTCGCGGGCCAGCGCCACGTAGCGCGAGCAGGCGGCCTGGGCCTGCGGGTTGGTGTAGCGGGCGAAGCGGCTGAACAGGCTGATGCGAGCGTTGGCCGGGCGCGCACCGTTCTCGTACTTGCCGGACAGCATGCCGAACGCCAGCGGTGAATAGGCCAGCAGGCCGCAGCGCTCACGGATCGCCACTTCCGCCAGGCCTACTTCGAAACTGCGGTTGAGCAGGTTGTAGGGGTTCTGGATGGAGGCGGCGCGGGGCAGGCCAAGCTGATCGGCCAATTGCAGGAACTTCATCGTGCCCCAGGGCGTTTCGTTGGACAGGCCGACATGGCGGATCTTGCCCGCCTTCACCTGTTCGGCGAGGACTTCGAGGGTTTCCTGGAGCGGGGTGAAGTCTTCATCGCGGTGCTGGTAGCCCAACTGGCCGAAGAAGTTGGTGCTGCGCTCTGGCCAGTGCAGTTGGTAGAGGTCGATCCAGTCTGTCTGGAGGCGCTTGAGGCTGGCATCCAGTGCCGCGGTGATGTGCTGGCGGTTGTGCTTGAGGTTGCCGTCGCGGATGTGGGTGATACCGTTGCCCGGCCCGGCCACCTTGCTGGCGAGTACCCAGTCGGCGCGGTCCCTGTTCCGGGCGAACCAGTTGCCGATGATGGTTTCTGTCGCCGCGTAGGTTTCCGCGCGGGGCGGGACCGGGTACATCTCGGCTGTGTCCAGGAAGTTGATGCCGTAGGATTTGGCACGCTCGATCTGGGCGAATGCCTCTGCCTCGGTGTTCTGTTCGCCCCAGGTCATGGTGCCCAGGCACAGGCTGCTGACCTTGATATCGGTGTGGCCGAGTTGGCGGAATTCCATGCAGCGCTCCTCTGGTGGCAAAGATAGCTATCAAATCAGGTTGAAATTTTCCGTGCAATCGGCATAATTCCGCGGCTTTCTTTGCGGGGATGCCTAGCTCGCGAAGAAGGAAGGTGGGGATGCCTAGCCCGCCGAAACCCTTATGCCGTGTGCGGACGCGCTGACCCGAGCCCCCGATAGCGTCTGTTTCCGGCTGCCCTGTGTTGCCAGGGCGAGCACTATTCAGTAAGATCCGCCGTCTTATTTTCAGGGCGGCCCCTGAGGCTATAGCGAATGAAGACTTTTACTGCAAAACCGGAAACTGTTAAGCGCGACTGGTATGTCGTCGACGCTGCCGGTCAGACCCTGGGTCGTCTGGCCACCGAAATTGCTAGCCGCCTGCGCGGCAAGCACAAGCCGGAATACACCCCGCACGTTGACACCGGCGACTACATCGTCGTGATCAACGCCGAGCAGGTACGTGTGACCGGTGCCAAGACTACCGACAAGATGTACTACTCGCACTCCGGCTTCCCGGGCGGCATCAAGGAAATCAACTTCGAGAAGCTGATTGCCAAGGCCCCTGAGCGCGTGATCGAGACCGCGGTCAAAGGCATGCTGCCGAAGAACCCGCTGGGTCGCGACATGTATCGCAAGCTGAAGGTGTACAAGGGTTCTGCTCACCCGCACACCGCTCAGCAGCCCCAAGAACTGAAGATTTAACGGGATAGTTCATTATGTCGGCGACTCAAAACTACGGCACTGGCCGTCGCAAGACTGCAACCGCACGCGTATTCCTGCGTCCGGGTACTGGCAAGATTTCCATCAACAACCGCAGCCTGGATCAGTTCTTCGGCCGTGAAACCGCTCGCATGGTCGTGCGTCAGCCGCTGGAGCTGACCGAGACCGTCGAGAAGTTCGACATCTACGTCACCGTCCTCGGTGGTGGTGTCAGCGGTCAGGCTGGTGCGATCCGTCACGGTATCACCCGTGCCCTGATCAGCTACGACGAAGCGCTGCGCAGCCCGCTGCGTAAGGCCGGCTACGTGACTCGCGATGCTCGCGAAGTCGAGCGTAAGAAGGTCGGTCTGCGTAAAGCGCGTAAGCGTCCGCAGTACTCCAAGCGTTAATACGACGCTTCGAAAAACGCCCAGGCCCTTGTGGATCTGGGCGTTTTTTTATGCCCGCGAAAACGCCCTGCGACAGCTTGTCGCATGCGCGTAACCCTTATCTCTCAAGGCTTTCAGCAGTTTTGTATCCGGCTATTACCTTGTCAGGAGAGGGGGTTTTCTTTACCATTTGGCGAATTTTTTGCGCGGCTCGATTTTTACTTAGTAGAGGCCTGAACAACAGGCCACAAAAGCTGATGGGAGACGACTGAATGAGCAATGACGGCGTGAATGCAGGCCGGCGTCGCTTCCTCGTAGCAGCCACATCCGTGGTGGGTGCTGCAGGAGCGGTGGGTGCTGCGATCCCGTTCGTGGGGTCATGGCAGCCCAGTGCGAAGGCCAAGGCCGCAGGGGCACCGGTGAAGGTGAATATCAGCAAGATCGAAGCAGGTCAGCAGATGATTGCTGAATGGCGCGGTCAGCCGGTATTCATCGTTCGCCGTACCGAGGAGATCCTCGGCAACCTGGGCAAGATCGACGAGCGCATGGCTGACCCGAAGTCCGAAGCATCCGTGCAGCCGACCTATGTCGATCCGCATAACCGCTCGATCAAGCCGGAGATCCTGGTTCTGGTCGGTCTCTGCACCCACCTCGGCTGCTCGCCCTCCTTCCGTCCGGAAGTTGCGCCTGCCGACCTGGGCGCCGAGTGGGTAGGGGGCTACTTCTGCCCCTGCCACGGTTCTCGCTACGACCTCGCGGGCCGTGTCTACAAGGCGCAGCCCGCACCCTTGAACCTGCCGGTGCCGCCCCACTCCTACGAGTCGGATGATGTCATCGTCATCGGTGTGGACCAGGAGAAGGCCTAATGAGCAAATTCATGGAATGGATCGATGCGCGCTTCCCCGCGACCAAGATGTGGGAAGACCATCTGAGCAAGTACTACGCTCCGAAGAACTTCAACTTCTTCTATTTCTTCGGCTCCCTGGCCCTGCTGGTCCTGGTGAACCAGATCCTCACCGGCATCTGGCTGACCATGAGCTTCACGCCGTCCGCGGAAGAAGCCTTCGCCTCCGTCGAGTACATCATGCGCGACGTCGAGTACGGGGCGATCATTCGCTACCTGCACTCCACCGGCGCCTCGGCTTTCTTCATCGTGGTCTACATGCACATGTTCCGCGGCCTGCTCTACGGCTCCTACCAGAAGCCGCGTGAGCTGGTTTGGATCTTCGGCATGCTGATCTACCTCGCCCTGATGGCCGAGGCCTTCATGGGCTACCTGCTGCCCTGGGGCCAGATGTCCTACTGGGGTGCCCAGGTGATCATCTCGCTGTTCGGTGCCATCCCCGTCATCGGTGGTGACCTGACCCAGTGGATCCGCGGTGACTACCTGATCTCCGGCATCACCCTGAACCGCTTCTTCGCCCTGCACGTGATCGCCCTGCCGATCGTGATCCTCGGCCTGGTCGTGCTGCACATCCTGGCTCTGCACGAAGTGGGTTCGAACAACCCCGATGGCGTGGACATCAAGAAGCTGAAGGACGAGAACGGCATTCCGCTCGACGGCATCGCCTTCCACCCCTACTACAGCGTGAAAGACATCGTCGGTGTGGTGGTCTTCCTCTTCGTGTTCTGCTTCGTGGTGTTCTTCTTCCCGGAGATGGGTGGTTACTTCCTCGAGAAGCCGAACTTCGAACAGGCGAACCCGTTCAAGACCCCTGAGCACATTGCGCCGGTGTGGTACTTCACCCCGTTCTACGCGATTCTCCGCGCGGTTCCGGACAAGCTGATGGGCGTCATCGCCATGGGCGCTGCCATTGCCGTGCTCTTCGTCCTGCCGTGGCTGGATCGCAGCCCCGTCAAGTCGATGCGCTACAAGGGCTGGCTGAGCAAGATCTGGCTGCTGGTCTTCTGCGTGTCCTTCGTCATCCTCGGCGTGCTGGGTGTTCTTGCGCCGACCCCGGGCCGTACGCTGCTGTCGCAGGTGTGCACCATCCTGTACTTCGCGTACTTCATCCTGATGCCCTTCTACACCAGGATGGAAAAAACCAAACCGGTTCCGGAAAGGGTGACAGGCTGATGAAAAAGCTATTCGCTGCATTTGTTATCGCTGCACTGCCGGCCTTGACCTTCGCCGCCGGTGGCCATGATGTAGAACTGGATCATGTCGACATCGACCTGACCGACAAGGCTGCACTGCAGGACGGCGCTCGTACCTTCGCCAACTACTGCATGGGCTGCCACAGTGCCAAGTTCCAGCGCTATGAGCGCGTGGCCAAGGACCTGGGCATTCCCGAAGAGCTGATGCTGGAAAACCTGGTGTTCACCGGTGCCAAGATCGGCGACCACATGCAGATCGGCATGAAGCCGAGCGATGCCAAGACCTGGTTCGGCGCCGCGCCGCCGGACCTGACCCTGGTCGCCCGTGTTCGTGGTACCGATTGGCTGTACAGCTACCTGCGCAACTTCTACGAAGATCCGGCGCGTCCCTGGGGCGTGAACAACAAGATCTTCCCGAACGTCGGCATGCCCAACGTGCTGGTCGGCCTGCAGGGTCGCCAGGTCGTGGGTTGCAAGCAGGTCCAGGCGGTCGAAGAAGGCAAGAAGCAGTACGATCCGCTGACGGGCGCTCCCATCACCCATGAGGCGTGCGACCAGCTGACCATCGTGCCGAAGACCGGCAAGCTGAGCGAGGCCGAGTTCGACCAGAAGGTGCAGAATCTGGTGACCTTCCTGGCCTACTCCGCTGATCCGAACAAGCTGCACATGCAGCGCATCGGCACTTACGTTCTGCTGTACCTGGCCTTCTTCTTCGTGTTCGCCTACCTGCTCAAGCGCGAATACTGGAAAGACGTGCACTGATAGCTGGCTTCACCGTTGTATACTCGCGCGCCCTTCATGGGCGCGCGCGTTTTTCTACTACTGCATAACTTCAAGCGAGGAGGGCGCCATGGCCGTGACCAACAGGTTGGCCTGTTACTCCGACCCCGCAGACCACTATTCCCATCGTGTACGCATCGTGCTCGCCGAGAAGGGTGTCGCTGCGGACATCATCGATGTCGAGCCGGGGCGCTGTCCGCCCAGGCTGGCCGAGGTCAACCCCTACGGCAGTGTGCCGACCCTGGTCGATCGCGACCTTGCGCTCTACGAGCCCACCGTGGTCATGGAGTACCTTGAGGAGCGTTATCCGCACCCGCCGCTCATGCCGGTCTATCCGGTTGCACGGGGCAACACCCGTCTCCTCATGCACCGCGTTCAGCGTGATTGGTGCAGCCTGGTGGACCAGATTCTCGACTCCCGGGTGAAGGAGGCCGCCAAGGCCGTCGCTCGCAAGGAGTTGCGCGAGAGTCTCACTGGCGTATCGCCACTGTTCGCCGACAAGCCATTTTTCCTGAGCGAAGACCTCAGTCTTGTAGACTGCTGTCTGCTGCCGATCCTCTGGCGCCTGCCGGTGCTGGGAATCGAGTTGCCTCGCCCTGCCAAGCCGCTGCTGGACTACATGGAGCGCCTGTTCGTACGCGATGGCTTCCAGGCCAGTCTGTCAGCCGTCGAGCGCGACATGCGCTGATGAGGAGCATCTGATGAACTCCAGTCGTCCCTACCTTGTCCGTGCGCTCTACGAGTGGATAGTCGACAACAATTGCACCCCGCACCTGCTGGTCAATGCGGAGCATGCCGGTGTCCAGGTGCCGGCCGGTTATGCCAACGATGGTCAGATCGTGCTCAACGTTTCTCCCAGTGCCGTGCGTCACCTGCACATGGATAACGAAGCGGTGAGTTTCGAGGGGCGTTTCGGTGGCGTCGCCCACACCCTCTACATTCCTGCGGCGGCGATCATGGCCATCTATGCGCGGGAGAACGGGCAGGGCATGGTCTTCGATCTGGAGCCGCCGGTGGTGGACGACGAGGACCTGGGCCCCGAGGATGATGGTCCTTCCGGCGGCGATCCGTCCGGAGGCTCGCCGCGACCCAGCGGGCGCCCCAGTCTCAAGGTGGTCAAGTAATAAAAAAGGCGATCCGGTTGGATCGCCTTTTTTGTATCCGCAATTCGATCAGTTGGTGTACTCGAACAGCTTGACGATGCGCTGTACGCCGGAGACGCCCTGGACCACGCTGGTGGCCTTGGCTGCTTCCTGGCGGGTCACCAGGCCGAGCAGGTAGACGATGCCGTTCTCGGTCACGACTTTGATCTGCGAGCTGGGGATCTGGCTGTCGGCCAGCAGCTGGGTGGTGATCTTGGTGGTGATGGTGCTGTCGTTCATGCGGGCCAGAGTCGAGGAGTTCTGCCCGACATGCAATTCGTTATGCACCTTCTTCACGCCCTGTGCGGTGCGCGCGGCCTGTTCAGCCTGGGCCTTGAGGTTGTCGTTGGGGGTCTGTCCGGCCAGCAGCACGACGCCGTTGTAGCTGGTCACGACGATGTGCGAATTGGTCTTGAGATCAGGGTTCGCCGCTTCGATCTTGGCCCGCACCTTGGAAGGCGTGGACTGGTCGTCGATGGTCTTGCCGATGGTGCGGCCACCACAGCCACCTAGAACCAGGGTGACGGCGAGGCAGGCGAGGATCAGAGGGGAACGCGTCATTCTTCACTCCCAAACAGTTGACGATCGATCAGGTCACAAAGGCAATGGATGGCCAGTAGATGAACCTCCTGGATGCGCGCCGTGGACTTGGCGGGTACGCGGATCTCCACATCTTCGGGCAGCAGCAGCGAGGCCATGCCGCCGCCGTCGCGGCCGGTCAGGGCTACGACAATCATTTCGCGGTCATGTGCGGCCTGGATGGCCTGGATGATGTTTGCGGAGTTCCCGCTGGTGGAGATCGCCAGCAGGATGTCGCCGGGTTGGCCCAGGGCGCGGATTTGCTTGGAGAAGATCTCGTTGTAGCTGTAGTCGTTGGCGATGGAGGTGATGGTCGAGCTGTCGGTGGTCAGTGCCAGCGCGGGCAGGCTTGGGCGTTCGCGCTCGAAGCGATTGAGCAGCTCCGAGGAGAAGTGCTGGGCGTCGCCGGCGGAGCCGCCATTGCCACACGAGAGTATCTTGCCCTCGTTTAGCAGGGCGTTGACCATCACCATGCTCGCGTGCTCGATGTGCGGAGCGAGCATTTCCATGGCGAGCAGCTTGGTGTCGATGCTGGCCTGGAAGAGCTGGCGGATTCGGGGTTGCATGTCCATCGGGTTGACCTTAAGTGGGAGCGACTGCTCAGGTATCAAAGGCGTTCTGCAGCCATGTCAGTCGCGGGGGTGAGTCGCCATCCATCGAGTTGATGGCGACCACGTCAAATCTGCACGGGTATCGAGACCAGCGGGACTCCTTCAGGAGGAAGTGCTGGGCAGCGGTGATCAGCTTGGCGCGCTTGCGCGCATCGACGCTCTCCAGGGCGCCGCCCCAGGCGGCATGCCGTCGGTAGCGTACTTCGACGAATACTACTGTATCGCCGTCCAGCATGACCAGATCGAGCTCGCCTCGCGGGCACCGCCAGTTGCTGGCCAGCAGGCGCAAGCCATGACCTTCGAGGTGGGTGCGGGCAAGGGCCTCTGCCGCTTGCCCGCTGCTCTGTCGCTGGCTCAAGAATCGCTGTCGGGGAGGCGCTGCACCTGGCCGTCGCGGAATTCGGCCCAGGGCAGCTGGCGCTCGATGCGTTGAGCGGGGTTCAGGCTCAGGCTGCCGGAGAGGCCGTCGACACGACTTTCCGGCAGGGCCTTGAGCTGGTTGAGGCGCGGGGCGAGGCGATAGGCGTCCACGCCCATGGCGTAGAGGCGGCCCAGGCTGCCCCCGGCTTGCGGCCATTGGCGATCGACCTGCTGGCGCAGCGGGTCGTTGCTGTTGAGCAGCCAGGGGGTTTCGCAGAAGCGGATGCCATTCAGGTCCAGATACTGGGCCTGGTCGTTGCTGCCGGTGTACAAGTGGGAGGTGGCATACACGGGCACGTCGCCAGCGTACTGGAAGGCCAGGGTGGGTTTGATCTGCTGGGCCTGCTGCGGAGTGGCGGCGAGGAAGATGAAGTCGACGTCCTGGCGGCGCGAGGGTTGAGCGGCGACCTGTGTGCCGAGGGTGCTCTGCAGGCGCTTGGCGCGCGATTCGCTCTGGCGCAGTTGGAACAGGTCGGCGATCTGCTGGGCCAGTTCCACCGGCTGATCGACGTGCTCGGCTGCGATCAGGCTGCCGCCGGACTGCTCCCAGTTCTGGCGGAATGCATTGAGTACACGGTCGCCCCATTCGCCACGCGGCACCAGTGCTACGGCGCGACGCATGCCGTCGCCCCAGGCGCGGCGGGCCACTTCACGGGCTTCGTCCTCGGCGGCAAGGCCGAATTGGAACAACTGGGCGGGGCCTTCCTGGCCGGCGTCGCTGTAGTTGAGGGCAAGTGTGGTGATAGGCAGTTGCTCGCGGTCGCTCATCTGCTTGACCAGCGGTTTCTCCAGTGGCCCGACCACGAGTTGTACGCCGTCGGCCTGTGCCTGGCGGTAGAAGTCATCCAGGGAGCTGAGGTGCGAGCTGTCGTAGAGCTGGATGGCTGGCGGGTTCTGGCCGGCCTGCTGAGCCTGGTAGTGAGCGGCGAGGAAGCCGTCTCGAAGGGCGCGGGCCACCGAGGCGAGCGGGCCTTCCTGGGGCAGCAGCAGGGCGATCTTTGTCAGGGGCTGATTGGCCAGTTCTTTCAGTTTGAGAAGGGGGGCAGGGAGCTGCTCGGCAGCTGGGTGTTGCGGATTCTGGGTGCGCCAGGTTTCGATGGCCGCCTGTTGTTGCTCCAGGGTGCCGGCGCTCTTGGTCACGCGGGCCAGCTCCATCCAGCCGGCGAGGTCGGCGTCGCCGCCGGCCTGCAGCTGGTTGGCTGGCAGGTTGGATACCAGGGTCCAGATCGCTTCGTGGTTGGTCTTCTCGGCTTCGCCGCTGAGCAGCGGGGCGATGAATACGCGCTCACGTGCTGCGGCGAAGTTCTGGCCGTCGGCCTCAAGGGCGCGGGCGCGAATCAGTTGGGTGCGGACCTGCTGTTCGACCGGCAGCTCGGCCAGGCGCTCCAGGCTCGGATGGCCCAGGGCCTTGAGGGCGCTCTTGGGCTGGTTGCGTGCCATGGCGAGTTCGGCCGCAAGGGTGCTGGCGTATACCTGCTGGGCGGGCTTGAGGCCGTCCAGCGGGACCTGCTCGAGAATGCGGGCCGAGCGGCCTATATCCTGCTGCTTGTACGCCAGGTCGGCGGCGGCAAGGCGCAGGAGGGCGGCTTGCTCGGGCTTGCTGTCGTTCGCTTGCTGGAGCATCTGCTCGATGCTGGCTTGGGGCGTGCGGGGCAGTTCGCCGAGAGTTGAGGTGGGCGAACTGCCACAGGCGGCCAGCAGGCCGACGAGGCAGAGTGCGGAAAGCGGGCGCAGGCAAGCGATCATTTAACGATCCCGGTACTCGATCAAAGAAGCGTCGGATTGTACCCAAGGCCCGTCCGGGGTGCGATGTTGGAGGTCAGAAACGGGCTACAATGCGCGCCTTTAAGTGAATTCCGAGGTGTCTTGTGACCGTTTCCCCAGGCTCTGTTGCCACCTTGGGCAAACTTTACGTGGTGGCTACGCCCATTGGGAACCTCGATGACATCAGTGCTCGTGCGCTGCGAGTGCTGCGCGAGGTGGCACTCATCGCAGCCGAGGACACCCGCCATTCCGTACGCCTGCTTCAGCACTTCGGCATCAATACGCCCTTGGCGGCTTGTCATGATCACAATGAGCGCGAGGAGGGTGGTCGCTTTCTGGCGCGTCTGCAGGCAGGCGATGATGTCGCGTTGATTTCCGATGCGGGCACCCCGCTGATTTCCGATCCTGGCTATCACCTGGTTCGGCAGGTTCGGGCCGCCGGCATCGCCGTGGTGCCTGTGCCGGGGCCCAGCGCTCTGATCGCGGCGCTTTCCGCGGCGGGCCTACCCTCGGATCGCTTCATATTCGAGGGCTTTCTTCCCGCCAAGACGGCCGGCCGCCGCTCGCGCCTGGAGTTGGTAAAGGAAGAGCCGCGCACGCTCATTTTCTACGAGGCCCCACATCGGATACTCGAATGCCTGGAGGACATGGTGTCGATCTTCGGAGGGGAGCGTCAGGCGGTGCTTGCGCGTGAGTTGACCAAGACGTTCGAAACGCTGAAGGGTAACCCGCTGGCCGCGCTGCGCGATTGGGTTGCAAGTGATAGCAATCAGCAGCGGGGTGAGTGTGTGCTGCTGGTGGCGGGCTGGCAGGAGCCCGAGGGCGAAGATGCGATCAGTGGTGAAGCGTCGCGCGTACTCGATCTGTTGCTTGCCGAGTTGCCCCTGAAGCGAGCGGCGGCGCTGGCTGCGGAAATAACCGGGGTGCGCAAGAACCTGCTCTACCAGGCTGCGCTGGAGCGCCAGGGCGATTCTTGAGCTTGTTCTTCTGCTGGCCTGCCGCTACCCTTGGCGGCGGAGAGTCGATCGGACAGTCGCTGTCTCATTTCGTTCGCGATTTTGAGAGGGAGGAAAGTCCGGGCTCCGCAGGGCAGAGTGCCAGGTAACGCCTGGGAGGCGAAAGCCTACGGAAAGTGCCACAGAAAATAACCGCCTAAGCGCGCAAGCGCCGGTAAGGGTGAAAAGGTGCGGTAAGAGCGCACCGCGCGACTGGCAACAGTTCGTGGCTAGGTAAACCCCACTCGGAGCAAGACCAAATAGGAATCCTTGGCGTGGCCCGCGTCGGATTCGGGTAGGTTGCTAAAGGCTGTCAGTGATGGCAGCCGTAGATGAATGACTGTCCACGACAGAACCCGGCTTACAGATCGACTCTCCACTTTCCCCCACTTCCGCTTTATTTGCTCCACGTCTGAAATACCGAAAAAATCTTATTCTTGAGAAATTACTTTAAGTTCGCGCTTCAGCTCTCTGGTGCGTCTTATTTTTGTGCCTGAAATCCGCTGCAATATCTCTCCCGCCCTCTCCCAAAAGCTCGCTAAATCTCCGTCCCGTAAGGAATTTTCCGTCTTTGCCCGCCTTGACGGTGGGGCGCGCGCATTTCTATAGTGTGCGGAAGTGGTGCAAAGTGGGACAAAGTGGGATCAATTGGTACGGGAAGCCTAAAACAGGGGAAGCGCAGCCGTGTTTCGCGGAGCAAATGCCATCAGTCTCGACGCCAAAGGGCGCATCGCGATGCCGAGCCGGTATCGTGATGAGCTTTTTTCGCGTTGTGATGGCCAGCTCATCGTCACCATCGATGCCGTCGACCGCTGTCTGACCCTCTATCCGCTCCCCGAATGGGAGCTCATCGAAGCCAAGCTTCGCGAGCTGCCGTCCCTGCGTGAAGAAGCCCGCCGCCTGCAACGCCTCCTGATCGGTAACGCCGTCGACCTCGAGTTGGACGGCAACGGTCGTTTCCTGGTCCCGCCGCGCTTGCGCGAGTACGCGGGCCTGGACAAGAAGGCGATGCTGGTTGGTCAGTTGAACAAGTTCCAGATATGGGACGAAGACGCCTGGAACGCGATTTCCGATGCGGACCTGATGGCAATCAAACAACCCGGCGGCCTGCCGGACGAACTGCGTGACCTTATCCTGTGAGTACCGAAAGCAGCTTCCGCCACATCACCGTCCTGCTCGACGAGGCCGTAGACAGCCTCGCCGTGCGTGCTGACGGCTGTTACCTGGACGGCACCTTCGGTCGCGGGGGGCACAGTCGGCTCATCCTCCGGCATCTCGGTGAGGAGGGCCGGCTGCTCGGTTTCGACAAGGACCCCCAAGCCATAGCTACAGGGCAAGCGCTGGCGGCCGAAGACGGCCGCTTTGTCATTGTGCAGCGCAGTTTCGCCGAGATGGCGGGCGAGCTTGCCGAGCGTGGCCTGGCCGGCAAGGTCGATGGCGTCCTGCTCGATCTCGGCGTTTCCTCGCCGCAGTTGGATGACGCCGAGCGTGGTTTCAGCTTCCTCAACGACGGCCCCCTCGATATGCGCATGGACCCCACTCGTGGCGTCAGTGCCGCGCAATGGATCGCCACCGCACCCGAGGATGAGATCGCCCGCGTGCTCAAGGAATATGGCGAGGAGCGCTTCGCCAAGCGCATGGCGCGTGCCGTTGTGCAGCGCCGTGCCGAGAAACCCTTCGAACGCACCGCTGATCTGGCTGCCGTGCTCACGGTGGCCAATCCCGCCTGGGAAAAAGGCAAGAATCCGGCTACCCGCGCTTTCCAGGGCATTCGCATCCATGTGAACAACGAATTGGGTGATCTGGAGCGTGGCCTCGAGGCTGCCCTGGAGAATCTCGCCGTTGGCGGCCGACTGGTCGTTATCAGCTTCCACTCCCTGGAAGACCGCATCGTCAAGCTGTTCATGCGCAAGCATGCGAAAGGCGAGGCGGACAAGTTGCCGCGCAACCTGCCTATCCGTCCCCCGGCCTTCGATCCCCGGCTGAAGCTGCTGGGCAAGCCGCAGTTCGCATCCGAAGAAGAGCTGAAGGCCAACCCGCGCTCGCGCAGTGCCGTCATGCGTGTGGCGGAGAAGCTCAGATGAGCCGCATTTACGCCAAGCCCCTGCCGGGCGGCAGTTTCCTGATGCTGTTGCTGTTCATTGCCGTGCTGGTTTCCGCCATCGGCGTGTCCTACAGCGCGCACTGGAACAGGCAGCTGCTCAACAAGCTCTACACCGAGCTCAGCGTGCGCGACAAGGCGCAGGCCGAGTGGGGCCGCCTGGTGCTGGAGCAGAGTACCTGGACAGCGCACAACCGCATCGAGTCGCTGGCCAGCGAGCAATTGAAGATGCGTATCCCCGAACCCGCGGAAATCCGCATGGTGGCGCCATGATCAACCTCGAGGGGGCGCTCTACCCCTGGCGCTTCCGGGTGGTCCTGGTGCTGCTCGCCCTCATGGTCGCGGCCATCTCCTGGCGTATCGTCGACCTGCACGTGATCGATCGCGACTTCCTCAAGGGGCAGGGCGATGCGCGCAGCGTGCGGCACATTCCGATTCCGGCGCACCGTGGCCTGATCACCGATCGCAACGGCGAGCCGCTGGCTGTCAGCACCCCGGTCACCACCCTCTGGACCAACCCCAAGGACCTGATGGCCGTGCGTGACCAGTGGCCGGTCATCGCTGCGACCCTGGGGCAGGATCCGAAGATCTTCGCCGAGCGTATCGAGCAGAACGCCGGTCGCGAATTCCTCTACCTCGCCCGCGGCCTGACGCCGGAGCAGGGGCAGGCGATCCTCGCCCGCAAGCTTCCGGGCGTTTACGCCATCGAAGAGTTCCGTCGCTTCTACCCGGCTGGCGAAGTGACCGCTCATGTAGTCGGCTTCACCGACGTCGACGATCGCGGTCGCGAGGGCGTCGAGCTGTCCTTCGACCAGTGGCTGGCCGGCGTGCCCGGCAAGCGCCAGGTGCTCAAGGATCGCCGTGGTCGCCTGATCAAGGACGTCCAGGTCGCCAAGAACGCCAAGCCCGGCAAGACCCTGGCCCTGTCCATCGACCTGCGCCTGCAGTACCTCGCCCACCGTGAACTGCGCAACGCGCTGGTGGAGAACGGCGCCAAGGCCGGCAGCCTGGTGATCGTCGACGTCAAGACCGGCGAAGTGCTGGCCATGGCCAACCAGCCCACCTACAACCCGAACAACCGCCGCAACCTGCAGCCGGCGGCCATGCGCAACCGCGCCATGATCGACGTGTTCGAGCCCGGTTCGACGGTCAAGCCGATCTCCATGTCCGCGGCCCTGCAGAGCGGCCGCTGGAAGCCCGAGGACAAGGTCGAGGTCTACCCCGGCTCGCTGCAGATCGGCCGCTACACCATCAAGGACGTCTCCAAGACCGAAGGGCCGATCCTCGACCTGACCGGCATCCTGATCAATTCCAGCAACGTCGGCATGAGCAAGATCGCCTTCGACATCGGCGGCGAGACCATCTACGAGACCATGCGCCAGCTGGGCCTCGGCCAGGACACCGGTCTCGGCTTCCCCGGCGAGCGCGTGGGCAACCTGCCCAACCACCGCGAATGGCGCAAGGCCGAGACCGCGACCCTGTCCTATGGCTACGGCCTCTCGGTGACCGCCATCCAGATGGTCCATGCCTACGCCACGCTGGCCAACAACGGCCAGGCCGTACCCCTTTCGATGACCCGGGTGGACAGCCTGCCCGTCGGTACCCAGGTGATCCCCGGGGATGTCGCCAAGACCATGCAGGGCATGCTCCAGCAAGTGGTCGAGGCGCCGCGCGGCGTGTTCCGCGCCCAGGTGCCGGGCTATCACGTTTCCGGCAAGAGCGGCACGGCGCGCAAGGCCACTGTCGGCGCCAAGGGCTACACCCAGAACGCCTACCGCTCGCTCTTCGCGGGCTTCGGTCCATCCACCAATCCGCGTCTGGCGATGGTGGTGGTGATCGATGAACCCAGCAAGGCCGGCTACTTCGGTGGCCTGGTCTCGGCACCGGTATTCGGCAGAGTCATGGCTGGTGCGTTGCGCCTGATGAACATCGCCCCGGACAACCTGCCCACCGAGGAACAACAGACCGCGGAAGCGGCTACCGGCAAAGGAGGGCGGATCTGATGCCCATGCCACTGAATCAATTGTTGCCCCAGGCCGAAAGCGCCACCCTGATCCGTGAACTGACCCTGGACAGCCGCAAGGTGCGTCCGGGTGATCTGTTCCTGGCGGTTCCCGGTGCCCAGCACGACGGCCGTGACCATATCGCCGATGCCATCGCTCGCGGCGCCACCGCTGTCGCGTACGAAGCGGAAGGCGCCCCGGTTGTCGATGCCAGCGGTGCCGAACTGCTCGCCATCAAGGGGTTGGCTGGCCAGCTTTCGGCCATAGCCGGGCGCTTCTATGGCGAGCCCAGTCGCGGCCTGAATCTCGTGGGCGTCACCGGAACCAATGGCAAGACCAGCGTCAGCCAACTGATCGCCCAGGCCCTCGACCTACTCGGCGAGCGTTGCGGCATCGTCGGGACCCTGGGGACCGGCTTCCATGGCGAGCTGGAAAGCGGCCGCCATACGACCCCCGACCCGTTGGCGGTGCAGGCCACCCTGGCCAACCTCAAGCAGGCCGGTGCCCGCGCCGTGGCGATGGAGGTTTCCTCCCATGGACTGGAGCAGGGGCGCGTGGCCGCACTCGCCTTCGATGTCGCGGTGTTCACCAACCTGTCCCGCGATCATCTCGACTACCACGGTTCGATGGAGGCCTATGGCGCTGCCAAGGCTCGCCTGTTCGACTGGCCCGAGTTGCGTTGCCGGGTGATCAACCTCGACGATGCGTTCGGCCGCGAACTCGCCTCGCGTACCCATGAGTCCCGTCTCATCGGCTACAGCCAGGAAGACGCGTCCGCCTTCATCTATTGCCGCGAAGCACATTTCGATGACGATGGCGTGCGAGCGAGCCTGGTTACGCCGCAAGGCGAAGGCCTGCTGCGCAGCCCGTTGCTTGGGCGTTTCAATCTCAGCAACCTGCTGGCGGTGGTCGGTGCCCTGCTGGGCATGGGCTACCCGCTGGACGAAATCCTTCGCGCGCTGCCCGGCCTCCAGGGGCCGGCCGGCCGCATGCAGCGCCTGGGCGGTGGCGACAAGCCGCTGGTGGTGGTGGATTACGCCCACACCCCCGACGCCCTGGAAAAGGTCCTCGAAGCCCTGCGCCCCCACGCTCGGGGTCGCCTGCTGTGCCTGTTCGGCTGCGGCGGTGATCGCGACCGTGGCAAGCGCCCGCTGATGGCGGCCCTGGCCGAGCGCCTGGCCGACCACGTACTGGTCACCGACGACAACCCGCGCAGCGAAGACCCGGCGCAGATCTTCGACGACATCCGCCCTGGCTTCGCCGATGCGGCAAGGGCCGAGTTCGTCCACGGTCGTGGCGTCGCCATCGCCCGTCTGATCGCGACCGCTGGCGTCGACGACGTGGTGTTGCTGGCCGGCAAGGGGCATGAGGATTACCAGGAAATCAACGGCGAGCGCCTGCCGTTCTCCGATCTGCAGGAAGCCGAAGCCGCCCTGGGCGCCTGGGGAGCCAGCCATGCTTGAGCCGATGCGTCTTTCCGCCCTGCAGGCTCCGTTGCAGGCCCGCTTGATCGGGGCTGATGCCGCGTTCTCGGCGGTGTCCACCGACAGCCGGCGCGTTGAGCCCGGACAGCTGTTCATCGCGCTGGTCGGGCCGAATTTCGATGGCCATGACTACCTGGCCGACGTCGCCGCCAAGGGGGCCGTCGCCGCGCTCGTGCAGCGCGAGGTCCCGGGAGCGCCGCTGCCGCAGTTGCTGGTGGCCGATACCCGCCTGGCCCTTGGTCGGCTCGGTGCGCTCAACCGTGACGCCTTCACCGGCAAGGTGGCGGCGGTTACCGGGTCCAGCGGCAAGACCACGGTCAAGGAAATGCTCGCCAGCATCCTGCGGACCCAGGGGCCTGTCCTGGCCACCCGCGGCAACCTCAACAACGACCTGGGCGCGCCGCTCACCCTGCTCGAACTGGCGCCGGAGCACCGCAGCGCCGTGATCGAACTGGGCGCTTCTCGGGTGGGCGAGATCGCCTACACCGTCGGCCTGACCCGGCCCCAGGTTGCGATCATCAACAACGCCGGCACTGCCCACGTGGGCGAGTTCGGTGGCCCGGAGAAGATCATCCTGGCCAAGGGCGAAATCCTCGAAGGTCTGGCCGACAACGGTATCGCCGTGCTCAACCGCGACGACAAGGCATTCGATACCTGGCGCCAGCGCAATGGCGCCCGCCGGGTGTTGAGCTTCGGCCTTGATGCAGCCGATGCCGACCTGCGCGCCGAGTCCATCGTGCGTGATGCTCGTGGCTGCATGGCCTTCATCCTCAAGGGCGTGGCTGGTGAAGCGAACATCCAGCTCAACCTGCTGGGCCTGCATAACGTCGCCAATGCATTGGCTGCCGCCGCTGCCGCGCACGCGCTGGGCGTACCGCTGGTCGGTATTCGCGAAGGCCTGCAGAACCTGCAACCGGTCAAGGGCCGCACCGTAGCGCAGTTGGCACCCAGTGGCATGCGGGTGATCGATGACAGCTACAACGCCAACCCGGCTTCGATGATCGCGGCCGTTGATATACTCGCCGGCTTTTCCGGCCGCACCGTCCTGGTGCTCGGGGATATGGGCGAGCTGGGCGAGTGGGCCGAGCAAGGTCACCGCGACGTGGGGCTCCATGCCCGCGGCAAGGTCAGCGCGCTCTATGCAGTCGGTCCTCAGATGGCCCATGCAGTCGCCGCTTTCGGCGACGATGGCCGCCATTTCGCCGATCAGTCCAGCCTGATCCAGGCCCTGGTCGATGAGCAGGACGCCAACACAACCATTCTGATCAAAGGTTCCCGCAGCGCGGCGATGGACAAGGTCGTCGCGGCCATCTGCGGAACGGGGGAGGCTCACTAATCATGCTGCTGCTGCTCGCTGAGTACCTGCAACAGTTCCATAAGGGGTTCGGGGTGTTCCAGTACCTGACCCTGCGCGGGATTCTCGGCGTCCTTACGGCGCTGTCGCTGTCGCTCTGGCTCGGGCCGTGGATGATCCGCACCCTGCAGGTGCGCCAGATCGGCCAGTCCGTGCGCAACGACGGGCCGCAATCGCACCTCTCCAAGTCCGGTACGCCGACCATGGGGGGCGCGCTGATCCTCACCGCCATCGGCATCAGCACCCTGCTCTGGGCCGACCTGTCCAACCGCTACGTCTGGGTGGTGCTGGGCGTGACCCTGCTGTTCGGCGCCATTGGCTGGGTCGACGACTATCGCAAGGTGATCGAGAAGAACTCCCGTGGCCTGCCGAGCCGCTGGAAGTATTTCTGGCAGTCGGTGTTCGGCATCGGCGCTGCGGTCTTCCTTTATATGACCGCGACCAGCCCGGTGGAGACCACCCTGATCCTGCCGATGGTCAAGGATGTCGGCATCCCGCTGGGTGTCGGCTTCATCGTGCTGACCTATTTCGTGATCGTCGGCTCCAGCAACGCGGTCAACCTGACCGACGGGCTGGATGGCCTGGCCATCATGCCGACCGTGATGGTCGGCGGCGCGCTGGGGATCTTCTGCTACCTCTCGGGCAACATCAAATTCGCCGAATACCTGTTCATCCCCTATGTGCCGGGCGCTGGTGAGCTGATCGTGTTCTGCGCCGCCCTGGTAGGCGCCGGCCTCGGCTTCCTCTGGTTCAACACCTACCCGGCCCAGGTCTTCATGGGTGACGTCGGCGCGCTGGCGCTCGGCGCTGCCCTGGGCACCATCGCCGTGATCGTGCGCCAGGAAGTGGTGCTGTTCATCATGGGGGGCGTGTTCGTCATGGAGACGCTGTCGGTGATGATCCAGGTCGCCTCGTTCAAATTGACCGGCCGTCGTGTATTCCGCATGGCCCCTATCCACCACCACTTCGAGCTGAAAGGCTGGCCCGAGCCCCGCGTGATCGTACGTTTCTGGATCATCACCGTGATCCTCGTGCTGATCGGCCTCGCCACCCTGAAGCTGCGTTGAGGAGACCATGAGCCTGATCGCTTCCGACCAGTTCCGCATCGTTGTCGGCCTCGGCAAGAGCGGCATGTCCTTGGTGCGCTTCCTGGCGCGCCAGGGCGTGCGCTTCGCCGTGGCCGATACGCGCGAGAACCCGCCCGAACTGGCCACCCTGCGTGCCCAGTACCCGGAGGTGGAAGTGCGCTGTGGTGAACTCGACGTCGATTTCCTCTGCCGCGCCAGCGAGCTCTATGTGAGCCCCGGCCTGGCCATCGCCACACCGGCGCTGCAGGAGGCGGCCAAGCGCGGCGTCAAGCTGTCCGGCGATATCGAATTGTTCGCCCGCCACGCCAAGGCGCCCATCGTGGCCATCAGCGGTTCCAACGCCAAGAGCACCGTCACCACCCTGGTGGGCGAGATGGCGCTGGCGGCCGGTCGCCGGGTCGCCGTGGGCGGCAACCTGGGGACCCCGGCGCTCGATCTGCTGGCCGATGACATCGAGCTCTACGTGATGGAGCTGTCCAGCTTCCAGCTGGAGACCACCGATCGCCTGAACGCCGAGGTGGCCACCGTGCTCAACGTCAGCGAAGACCACATGGACCGCTACGCCGACATGCAGGCCTATCACCTGGCCAAGCACCGCATCTTCCGCGGCGCCCGGCAGGTGGTGGTCAACCGTGGCGATGCGCTGTCCCGGCCCCTGGTCGCCGACCAGCTACCCTGCTGGACCTTTGGCCTGAACAAGCCCGACTTCAGGGGCTTCGGCCTGATCGAGGAAGAGGGCGAGAAATACCTCGCGTTCCAGTTCGAGAAGCTGCTGCCCGTGCGCGAGCTCAAGGTCCGTGGCGCCCACAACCAGGCCAATGCCCTGGCTGCCCTGGCCCTGGGCCACGCCGTCGGCCTGCCCATGGAGCCGATGCTGGAGACCCTCAAGACCTTCACCGGCCTGGCCCATCGCTGCCAGTGGGTGCGCGAGCGCGAAGGCGTGGCGTACTACGACGACTCCAAGGCCACCAACGTCGGCGCTGCGCTGGCCGCCATCGAGGGCCTGGGCGCGGACATCGACGGCAAGCTTGTGCTGATCGCCGGTGGCGATGGCAAGGGTGCCGATTTCTCCGGGATGCGCGAGCCGGTGGCGAGCTTCTGCCGCGCCGTGGTGTTGCTGGGGCGTGACGCCGAGCTGATCGCCCAGGCCCTGGGCGATGCGGTGCCGCTGGTGCGCGTGCGGACCCTGGACGAGGCCGTTAGCCGCGCCGCCGAACTGGCCGTCCGCGGGGACGCCGTGCTGCTGTCGCCCGCGTGCGCCAGCCTCGACATGTTCAAGAACTTCGAAGAGCGCGGACGCCTCTTCGCCCTGGCCGTGGAGGGGCTCATCTGATGCTGGCCCGCCTGTTCGCCCTGCAGTCGCCGCTGCGCAGTCGCCGTGGCCTCGACATGGACTTCCCGCTGCTGGCGGGTTGCCTGGCGCTGCTCGGCCTGGGGCTGGTGATGATCACCTCGGCGTCCTCGGAAGTGGCCGCCGCGCTGTCCGGCAACCCGCTCTACCACAGCATCCGCCACCTCATTTACCTGGCCATCGGCGGGGTCGCCTGCGTGCTGACCCTGCAGGTGCCCATGAGCTTCTGGCAGCGCTACGGCGCGCGCCTGATGCTGGTCGCCTTCGTTCTGCTGATCATGGTGCTGCTGCCGGGCATCGGCCGCGAGGTCAACGGCGCCAAGCGCTGGATCGGCTTCGGCCTGTTCAACCTGCAGCCGTCCGAACTGGCCAAGCTGTTCACCGTCATGTTCATCGCCGGCTACCTGGTGCGCCGCCAGGACGAGGTGCGCGAGAAGCTCACCGGCTTCATCAAGCCGATGCTGGTGCTCGGCCCCATCGCCGTGCTGCTGCTGGCGGAGCCGGACTTCGGCGCCACCGTGGTACTGGTGGGTTCCTGCATCGCCATGCTGTTCCTCGGTGGCATCAACCTGGTTCGCTTCGTCCCGTTGGTCGGCGCGGTGCTCGGTGCCGGGGTGCTGGTCATGACCAGCCAGAGCTACCGCATGCAGCGCCTGACCAACTTCATCGACCCCTGGGCCGACCAGTACGGCGCCGGCTACCAGTTGAGCCAGGCGCTGATCGCTTTCGGCCGTGGCGAATGGTTCGGCGTCGGCCTGGGCAACAGCATCCAGAAGCAGTTTTACCTGCCCGAGGCCCACACCGACTTCGTCTTCGCCGTACTGGCGGAGGAGCTGGGCATGGTCGGGGCGTTGGCCACGGTCGCCCTGTTCGTGTTCGTCAGCGTCCGGGCACTGCACATCGGCCTCTGCGCGGAACGCGCGCGGCAATATTTCTCGGCCTACGTGGCCTATGGCCTGGCGTTCCAGTGGATCGGCCAGGTCCTGATCAACATCGGTGTGAACGTCGGCCTGCTGCCCACCAAGGGCCTGACCCTGCCGTTCCTCAGCTACGGCGGCAGCTCCCTGGTGATCTGCTGCGTCTGCCTCGGCCTGCTGCTGCGGATCGAATGGGAAAGCCGCACGCACCTGGGCAACGAAGACATCGAGTTCGTCGAGAGCGACTTCCTCGAAGAGGAGGTACGCCCATGAGCGGCAACGTATTGATCATGGCGGGTGGCACCGGCGGGCACGTGTTCCCGGCACTGGCCTGCGCCCGCGAGTTCCAGGCCCGTGGCTACAGCGTGCACTGGCTGGGTACCCCGCGTGGCATCGAGAACGAACTGGTACCCCAGGCCGGCCTGCCACTGCACCTGATCCAGGTCACCGGCTTGCGCGGCAAGGGCATCAGGTCGCTGCTCAAGGCGCCGTTCTCCCTGGTGCGTTCGCTGTTCCAGGCGCGGCGTGTGGTCAGCGAGCTCAAGCCCGTCTGCGTGCTGGGCATGGGTGGCTATGTCACCGGCCCCGGCGGCCTGGCTGCGCGCCTGGCCGGCGTACCGCTGGTCATCCATGAGCAGAACGCCGTCGCCGGCACCGCCAACCGCAGCCTGGCGCCGTTCGCCAGCCGCGTCTGCGAGGCCTTCCCGGATACCTTCGGGACCAGCGACAAGCGCCGCACCACGGGCAACCCGGTGCGCGAGGAGCTGTTCCTGGAAACCCCGCGCGACGCCCTGGCCGGTCGCACGCCGCGACTGCTGGTACTGGGCGGCAGCCTGGGCGCCGAGCCACTGAACAAACTGCTGCCGGCAGCCGTTGCGTTGCTGCCTGCCGAACTTCGCCCGCAGGTGTTCCACCAGGCGGGCAAGAATCACGATGGGGTCACCGCGGAGCGTTATCGCGAAGCCGGTGTCGAAGCGGAGGTCGCACCCTTCATCAAGGATATGGCGCGGGCTTATGCCTGGGCCGATCTGGTCATCTGCCGCTCTGGCGCGCTGACCGTCAGCGAGCTCGCTGCTGCCGGGTTGCCGTCCTTCCTGGTGCCGCTGCCCCATGCGATCGACGACCACCAGTCGCGCAATGCCGATTATCTGGCGAAGGAGGGCGCGGCCTTCCTTCTCCCGCAACATGCCACCGACGCGGCCGCACTCGCCGCCCGGCTGACCGAGGTACTGATGCAACCCGAACGACTGAAGGCCATGGGCGCGATCGCCCGCCGTCTGGCCAAGCCCGATGCCACCCGCAGCGTGGTCGATATCTGCCTGGAGGTGGCCCATGGTTGAGAGCCAGAAAGCCATGCCGCAACCGGAAATGCGCCGCATCCGCCGCATCCACTTCGTCGGCATCGGCGGCGTGGGCATGTGCGGGATCGCCGAAGTGCTGCTGAACCTCGGCTACAACGTCTCCGGTTCCGACCTCAAGGCCTCGGCCGTGACCGCGCGCCTGGAGAGCTTCGGTGCGCAGATCTTCATCGGCCACCGTGCCGAGAACGCCGAGAACGCCGACGTGCTGGTGGTCTCCAGCGCGGTGAACAAGGCCAACCCGGAGGTCGCCGTCGCCCTGGAGCGCCGTATCCCCGTGGTGCCGCGTGCCGAGATGCTGGCCGAGCTGATGCGCTACCGCCACGGCATCGCCGTTGCCGGTACCCACGGCAAGACCACCACCACCAGCCTGATCGCCTCGGTGTTCGCCGCCGGGGGCCTGGACCCGACCTTCGTCATCGGCGGGCGCCTGAACGCCGCCGGCACCAACGCGCAACTGGGCACCAGCCGCTACCTGGTGGCCGAGGCCGATGAGAGCGACGCCAGCTTCCTGCATCTGCAGCCGATGGTCGCGGTGGTCACCAACATCGACGCCGACCACATGAGCACCTACGGCGGCGACTTCAACAAGCTGAAGAAGACCTTCGTCGAGTTCCTGCACAACCTGCCGTTCTACGGGTTGGCGGTGCTTTGCGTGGATGACCCGGTGGTACGCGAGATCCTCCCGCAGGTGGCCCGCCCGACCGTGACCTACGGCTTCGCCGAGGACGCCGACCTGCGCGCCATCAACGTGCGCCAGCAGGGCATGCAGACCTTCTTCACCGTGCTGCGCAAGGACCGTGCGCCGCTGGACGTCTCGGTGAACATGCCGGGCAACCACAATGTGTTGAATGCCCTGGCGACCATCGCCATCGCCACCGATGAAGGCATCGACGACGACGCCATCGTGCGTGGCCTGTCGGGCTTCCAGGGCGTGGGCCGACGCTTCCAGGTCTACGGTGAGCTGCAGGTCGAAGGCGGCAGCGTGATGCTGGTCGACGACTATGGCCACCATCCGCGCGAAGTCGCGGCGGTGATCAAGGCGGTACGCGGTGGCTGGCCGGAGCGCCGTCTGGTGATGGTCTACCAGCCGCACCGCTACAGCCGCACCCGTGACCTGTACGACGACTTCGTGCAGGTGCTGGGCGAGTCCAACGTGCTGCTGCTGATGGAAGTCTACCCGGCGGGCGAAGAGCCCATCCCCGGCGCCGACAGCCGCCAGCTGTGCCACAGCATTCGCCAGCGCGGCCAGCTGGACCCGATCTACATCGAGCGTGGTGTCGACCTGGCGCCGCTGGTCAAGCCGTTGCTGCGCGCCGGCGACATCCTGCTCTGCCAGGGTGCCGGCGATATCGGCGGGCTGGCCCCGCAATTGATCCAGAGCCCGTTGTTCGGTGGTGGCGATGATGCCGCCGCGAGGAAAGAGTCATGAGCGCGAACCTGAAGTCCACCCTCGACCCCAAGGCCTTCGGCCGGGTCGCCGTGCTCTACGGCGGCAAGAGCGCCGAGCGCGACGTCTCGCTGAAGTCCGGCAGCATGGTCCTGGAAGCGCTCCAGGGCGCAGGCGTCGAGGCCTTCGGCATCGATGTCGGCGACGACCTGCTGCAACGCCTGGCCGCCGAGAAGATCGACCGCGCCTTCATCGTCCTCCACGGCCGTGGCGGCGAGGACGGCAGCATGCAGGGCCTGCTGGAGTGCCTGGGCATCCCCTACACCGGTAGCGGTGTGCTGGCGTCCGCCCTGGCGATGGACAAGCTGCGGACCAAGCAGGTCTGGCAGAGCCTCGGCCTGTCCACCCCTCGTCACGCGGTGCTGGCCAGCGAGGCGGATTGCCGTGCCGCGGCCGAAGCGCTGGGTTTCCCGCTGATCGTCAAGCCGGCTCACGAAGGCTCGAGCATCGGCATGGCCAAGGTGGCGGATGTCGACGCATTGATAGAAGCCTGGAAGGGTGCCAGCCGTTACGACTCCCAGGTACTGGTGGAGCAGTGGATCCATGGGCCGGAGTACACCATCGCGATGCTGCGCGGGCAGGTGCTGCCGCCCATCCGCCTGGGTACCCCGCATACCTTCTACGACTACGACGCCAAGTACCTGGCCAATGACACCCAGTACCAGATCCCCTGCGGGCTCGATGCGGCCAAGGAGCAGGAACTCAAGGACCTGACCGCGCGTGCGTGCGAGGCGGTGGGCACCCAGGGCTGGGCGCGCGCCGACGTGATGCAGGACGCCGACGGCCGCTTCTGGCTGCTGGAGGTGAACACCGTTCCGGGCATGACCGACCACAGCCTGGTCCCGATGGCCGCTCGTGCTGCGGGCCTGGACTACCAGCAGTTGGTGCTGTCGATCCTGGCAGACAGCGTCGAGGCACGAGGTTAAGCACATGCGTGGCGCCACGATCCGTCATCAGCAACCCGCCATCGGCCGCGCTCCCCAGCGCAAGCCGGTGCCGCGTGGTGCCAGCCGGATGGTGGCGAAGGAGCCGCTCAGTGCGCGTCTGCCCAAGCCGAACTTCAGCGTGTTCAAGCGCCTGGTCTGGCCGGTGGTCCTGGTGGTGCTGGGTTTCGGTGCCTACGAGGCGGCGCAGCGCTTGCTGCCCTATGCCGATCGCCCCATCGCCAAGATCAACGTGCAGGGCGACCTGAGCTACATCAGCCAGCAGGCGGTGCAGCAGCGGATCGCTCCGTACATCGCGGCGAGCTTCTTCAGCATCGACCTGGCCGGCATGCGCAGCGAGCTGGAGCAGATGCCCTGGATCGCCCACGCCGAGGTGCGCCGGGTGTGGCCGGACCAGGTGATGATCCGCCTGGAAGAACAATTGCCGATCGCCCGCTGGGGCGATGAGGCGCTGCTGAACAACCAGGGCCAGGCCTTCACCCCGCGTGAGCTGACCCATTACGAACAACTGCCGCAGCTGTGGGGGCCACAGCGGGCCCAGGAACAGGTGATGCAGCAGTACCAGATGCTCAGCCAGATGTTGCGCCCGCTCGGGTTTTCCATCACCCGCCTGGAGCTGCGCGAACGCGGCAGCTGGTTCCTGTCCACCGGGCAGGGCGTGGAGATCCTGCTGGGAAGGGATCATCTGGTGGAGAAGATGCGTCGCTTCATCTCGATCTACGAGAAGACGCTCAAAGAACAGATCGCCAACATCGAGCGTGTCGACCTGCGTTACCCCAACGGCTTGGCGGTAGCGTGGCGAACCCCGGTAGAGGCACCTGCGGCGGCCGTAGCCGGCCGCGCGAATTGAGGAGAAGGTTAGAACCATGGCAAGCGTGCAGAGCGGCAAGATGATCGTCGGCCTGGATATCGGCACCTCCAAGGTGGTGGCGCTGGTGGGCGAGATCGCGGCCGACGGCCAGCTGGAGATCGTCGGGATCGGTACCCATCCGTCCCGCGGGCTGAAGAAGGGCGTGGTGGTGAACATCGAATCCACCGTGCAGTCCATCCAGCGCGCGGTGGAAGAGGCGCAGATGATGGCGGGCTGCCGTATCCACTCCGCCTTCGTCGGCGTCGCCGGCAATCACATCCGCAGCCTGAACTCCCACGGCATCGTCGCGATCCGTGATCGCGAAGTCAGCCCGGCAGACATCGAGCGTGTGCTCGACGCCGCCCAGGCCGTCGCCATTCCTGCCGACCAGCGGGTGCTGCACACCCTGGCGCAGGACTACGTGATCGATAACCAGGAAGGGGTGCGCGAGCCCCTGGGCATGTCCGGCGTGCGCCTGGAAGCCAAGGTCCACGTGGTGACCTGCGCGGTGAATGCGGCGCAGAACATCGAGAAGTGCGTGCGCCGTTGCGGCCTGGAGGTGGACGACATCATCCTCGAGCAACTCGCCTCGGCCTATTCGGTGCTGACCGACGACGAGAAGGAACTGGGCGTGTGCCTGGTGGACATCGGCGGCGGCACCACCGACATCGCCATCTTCACCGAGGGCGCGATCCGCCACACTGCGGTGATACCGATCGCCGGCGACCAGGTGACCAACGACATCGCCATGGCCCTGCGGACGCCGACCCAGTACGCCGAGGAGATCAAGATCCGCTACGCCTGCGCCCTGGCCAAGCTGGCCGGTGCCGGCGAAACCATCAAGGTGCCGAGCGTCGGCGACCGTCCGCCGCGGGAACTCTCGCGCCAGGCACTGGCCGAAGTGGTCGAGCCCCGCTATGACGAACTGTTCACCCTGATCCAGGCCGAGCTGCGCCGCAGCGGCTACGAGGACCTGATCCCGGCAGGCATCGTCCTGACCGGCGGCACCGCGAAGATGGAGGGCGCGGTCGAGCTCGCCGAAGAGATTTTCCACATGCCGGTGCGCCTGGGCGTGCCGCATAGCGTCAAGGGCTTGAGCGACGTGGTGCGCAACCCGATCTACTCGACCGGCGTTGGCCTGCTGATGTACGGCCTGCAGAAGCAGTCCGACGGGATTTCGATGTCCGGCGGCCTGGGCAGTTTCAGTGACGAACCCAAGACACCTGTTCTGGAGCGGCTCAAGCGCTGGGTCCAGGGCAACTTCTAAAGAGTTTTTGCAGTAGGCGATACAACTAGAAAAGGAAGGAGAGGGGATATGTTCGAACTCGTAGATAACGTTCCGCAAAGTGCGGTCATCAAGGTAATCGGCGTGGGCGGTGGCGGCGGCAACGCAGTCAACCACATGACCAAGAGCAACATCGAAGGCGTCGAGTTCATCTGCGCCAACACCGATGCCCAGGCACTGAAGAACATCGGTGCGCGCACCGTTCTGCAACTCGGCCCGGGCGTTACCAAGGGGCTGGGTGCGGGTGCCAATCCCGAGATCGGTCGTCAGGCCGCTCTGGAGGATCGCGAGCGCATCGCCGAAGTGCTGCAGGGCACCGACATGGTCTTCATCACCACCGGCATGGGTGGCGGTACCGGTACCGGTGCGGCCCCGATCATCGCTGAAGTGGCGAAGGACATGGGCATCCTCACCGTTGCCGTGGTCACCCGCCCGTTCCCGTTCGAGGGCCGCAAGCGCATGCAGATCGCCGACGAGGGCATCCGTGCTCTGTCGGAAAGCGTCGACTCGCTGATCACCATCCCCAACGAGAAGCTGCTGACCATCCTCGGCAAGGATGCGAGCCTGCTGTCCGCCTTCTCCAAGGCTGACGACGTGCTGGCTGGTGCCGTGCGCGGTATCTCCGACATCATCAAGCGTCCGGGCATGATCAACGTCGACTTCGCCGACGTGAAGACCGTGATGAGCGAAATGGGCATGGCAATGATGGGTACCGGCTGCGCCAGCGGTCCGAATCGTGCCCGTGAGGCCACAGAGGCGGCGATCCGCAACCCGCTGCTGGATGACGTCAACCTGCAGGGCGCGCGCGGCATCCTGGTGAACATCACCGCCGGTCCCGACCTGTCCCTGGGCGAGTACTCCGATGTGGGCAACATCATCGAGCAGTTCGCTTCCGAGCACGCCACCGTGAAGGTGGGCACCGTGATCGATCCGGACATGCGCGACGAGCTGCACGTCACCGTGGTCGCCACCGGCCTGGGCGCTCGCCTGGAGAAACCCGTCAAGGTAGTGGACAACACCGTCCAGTCCGCAGCCGTTGCCGCGTCCCCCGCACCCCAGCGTGCGGAGCAGCCGTCGGTCAACTACCGCGACCTGGATCGTCCGACCGTCATGCGCAACCAGGCTCATGGCAGCGCCGCAACCGCCGCCAAGATGAACCCGCAGGACGACCTGGATTACCTGGATATTCCGGCCTTCCTGCGTCGTCAGGCCGATTGATGAAGTTTATCGACGCTATGTCTGTGATTGGTGTTCAGCAAAGGCCGGTTCTGCTATCATCCCCGGCCATTGTTGAAAACTGTTCGCAACTAGCGCGAAAGCGGCCACTGCCATGATCAAACAACGCACTTTAAAGAACGTCATCCGTGCCACAGGCGTAGGGCTGCATTCCGGGGAAAAGGTCTACCTGACCCTCAAGCCCGCCCCTGTGGATACCGGCATCGTGTTCTGCCGTACCGACCTGGACCCCGTCGTCCAGATCGCCGCCTATGCCGAAAACGTCGGTGAGACCACCATGTCCACCAACCTTTTCAATGGTGACGTCAAGGTCGGCACGGTGGAACACCTGCTCTCGGCCATGGCTGGCCTGGGCATCGACAACGCCTACGTCGAGCTGTCCGCCGCCGAAGTACCGATCATGGATGGCAGCGCCGGCCCGTTCGTGTTCCTCATCCAGTCCGCTGGTCTCGAGGAGCAGGAAGCCGCTAAGCGCTTCATTCGCATCAAGCGCGAAGTGAGCGTGCAGGATGGCGACAAGCGCGCCACCTTCGTGCCGTTCGATGGCTTCAAGGTCACTTTCGAGATCGACTTCGACCACCCGGTGGTCAACGGTCGTACCCAGAAAGCGTCGGTCGATTTCTCCAGCACCACCTTCGTCAAGGAAGTCAGCCGTGCCCGTACCTTCGGGTTCGTGCGCGATCTGGAATTCCTGCGCTCGCACAATCTGGCTCTGGGCGGCAGCGTCGAGAACGCCATCGTGGTCGATGAGGACAGCGTATTGAACGAGGACGGCCTCCGTTACGAGGACGAATTCGTCAAGCACAAGATCCTCGACGCCATCGGCGACCTCTACCTGCTCGGCAACAGCCTCATCGGCGAGTTCCGTGGCTTCAAGTCCGGTCATGCACTCAACAATCGCCTGCTGCGTGCACTGATCGCCGACAAGGATGCCTGGGAAGTGGTCACCTTCGAAGATGCCAAGACCGCACCCATTTCCTACATGCGCCCGGTAGCGGCCGTGTAAGCAACACCTCTTTCCTTCTTTGGAGGCCACCCCACCACGGGGTGGCCTCTTTTTTTGTGCAGGGAAAATAGGGGAGGGCGAAGCGGCGGATTGTCGCGGAAGGTCAGTCGCGTTCGGGCTTGCGGGCACGCTCGGCGAGGCGCTCCAGGGCGGCGCGCAGCTTGGGATCCTCGATCCCTTCCGCAGTGGCCTGGATGCTTTCGGCGGCAAAGGCCGACAGCTCGATGGTGCGGCCTGGTGCACGTCCCGAGCCTTGGGAAGGTTGCACCTTGAAGATGATTTTCGTTAAGGTCGCGAACTCTTCGAGGGCCTGGAGCTGACGCTGCAGCCGGCGTTGCTGGTATCGCAGCCGCGTCGCCCAGTGGCCGTCACTGATGATCAGCATCAGGCAGCCCTCGCGCCATGACGCTACACGGCAATGCTCGCGCGCCGCAGGTTGCAGCTGGCTTTCCAGCAACTGTTGCCAGTGATCGATGCGTTGGGCCTGGTTGAACAGGGCCTTGAGCGGTTTTTCCTCGCGCAGCAGTGCGGCGGGGGACCGGGCCGGCAAGGGACGAAAAGACATGGCAGGACGCCTGAAGAAAACAGAGTGGCCATGGTAGCAGAAGCCTGCACCGGGTAACGCTCGATCAATTGGGGAAGTCATGCACATCATTCTTCTGAGCCGCAGGCACGGGGCGGCGCGTTCGCTGAGCCTCGACCTGCGCGTGCTCCTGGGGCTCGGTGGCCTGCTGCTGGCGCTGGTGCTCGCTTCGGGGATCGCCCTCGGTGCCTGGATCAGGCCCGCGGCGCCCGCTGCTGAAGACAGCCAGCAGATGACGCTCGCGCTTGACGAGCAGCGTAGCCAGGTGAGCCAGGCGCGGGCCGACGCCCAGCGTCAGCTGGACGCCTTCGGCGCCCACATCGCCGATCTGCAGGCGCGCCTTACCCGGCTCGATGCGCTGGGCGAGCGTGTCGCGGAACTGGCGGACCTGGATTCCAGCGAGTTCGATTTCTCCCTCAACGTCGGCCAGGGCGGCCCGGAAGACCCGCTCGATGCGCCGGCCTACCAGGCACCGCCCTTCATGGATGTGCTGGACAGCCTGACCGAGCGCCTTGACAGTCGCGAGCAGCAACTGGAAGTCCTCGAACAGCTGCTCGGCGAGCGCCGCATCAGCGAAGCCGAGCACCTGGCCGGACGCCCGGTGCTGCAGGGCTACATCTCATCGCCCTTCGGCATGCGCAGCGACCCCCTGACCGGCCGCCTGAGCAAGCACAAGGGCGTGGACTTCGCGGCCAAGGCCGGTAGCGATGTCCTGGCCGTCGGCGCGGGTGTCGTCACCTGGTCCGGACGCAAGACCGGCTACGGCAACATGGTCGAGATCAGCCATGCGGATGGTTACCGCACCCTCTATGCGCACAACCAGAAGAACCTGGTGCAGGTGGGGGATCTGGTGCAGCGTGGCCAGGCCATCGCCAAGGTCGGCAGCAGCGGTCGTTCCACCGGTGCGCACGTCCACTTCGAGGTCACCCGCGATGGCGCGGTGGTCAACCCAGCCCTCTATATAGCCCGTTCCGCAGCCGCGGAATAACGCTACTTTTCTCTACAACGAATCCGGGTAGAATGCCCCCTTCGCAAGCAGCCATGAAGGCTGCGCGGGCGACTCCGGGGCCGCCCCCCATCCATATATGTGGAAGATCCTGTCGATATGTTTGCGCCTTTGTTGAAGAAACTCTTTGGAAGCAAGAACGAGCGCGAAGTGAAGCGCATGGCCAAGGCTGTCCAGGCGGTCAACGCCCTGGAAGAGCAGATGGTCGCGCTGTCCGACGAGCAGCTCAGAGCCAAGACCGAAGAGTTCAAGGCGCGGGTAGCCAAGGGCGAGACCCTCGACCAGATCCTGCCGGAAGCCTTTGCCGTCGCCCGTGAAGCCGGCAAGCGGGTGATGGGCATGCGTCACTTCGACGTGCAGCTCATCGGTGGCATGACCCTCCACGAAGGCAAGATCGCCGAGATGCGCACCGGTGAGGGCAAGACCCTGGTGGGTACCCTGCCGGTCTACCTCAATGCGCTGTCCTGCAAGGGCGTGCACGTGGTCACCGTGAACGACTACCTGGCTCGCCGCGACGCCAACTGGATGCGTCCGCTGTATGAGTTCCTCGGCCTCACCGTCGGCATCGTCACCCCGTTCCAGCCGCCGGAGGAAAAGCGCGCCGCCTACGCTGCCGACATCACCTACGGCACCAACAACGAATTCGGCTTCGACTACCTGCGCGACAACATGGCCTTCAGCCTGGAAGACAAGTTCCAGCGCGAGCTGAACTTCGCCGTGATCGACGAAGTGGACTCCATCCTCATCGACGAAGCGCGTACGCCGCTGATCATTTCCGGCCAGGCCGAAGACAGCTCCAAGCTGTACATGCAGATCAACAAGCTGATCCCGCGCCTGAAGCAGCACATCGAGCCGGAAGAGGGCAATGTCGTCCAGGAAGGCCACTATTCCGTCGACGAGAAGACCCGCCAGGTCGAACTCAACGAGCAGGGCCACCAGTTCATCGAGGACATGCTCACCCAGGCCGGCCTGCTGGCCGAGGGCGAAAGCCTGTACTCCGCGCACAACCTGGGCCTGCTGACCCACGTCTACGCCGGCCTGCGCGCCCACACCCTGTTCCACCGCAACGTCGAGTACATCGTGCAGAACGACCAGGTCCTGCTGATCGACGAGCACACCGGCCGCACCATGCCCGGTCGCCGCCTTTCCGAAGGCCTGCACCAGGCCATCGAGGCGAAGGAAGGCCTGAACATCCAGGCCGAGAGCCAGACCCTGGCCTCCACCACCTTCCAGAACTACTTCCGCCTTTATGCCAAGCTGGCCGGCATGACCGGTACCGCCGATACCGAAGCCTTCGAATTCCATTCGATCTACGGCCTCGAAGTGATGGTGATCCCGACTCACCGTCCGGTGGCGCGCAAGGACTTCAACGACCTGGTCTACCTGACCCAGGAAGAGAAGTACGCCGCCATCATCACCGACATCAAGGATTGCCAGGCCAACGGCCGTCCGGTGCTCGTGGGCACCGCCTCGATCGAGAGCTCCGAGTATGTCTCGCAGCTGCTGGTCAAGGCCGGCATCGAGCACAAGGTGCTCAACGCCAAGTACCACGAGAAGGAAGCCGAGATCATCGCCCAGGCCGGTCGCCCCGGCGCCGTGACCATCGCCACCAACATGGCGGGTCGTGGTACCGACATCCTCCTCGGCGGCAACTGGGAAGTCGAAGTCGCCGCCCTCGAGAACCCCACCGAGGAGCAGGTCGCCCAGATCAAGGCCGAATGGCAGAAGCGTCACCAACAGGTGATCGAGGCTGGCGGCCTGCACGTGGTCGCGTCCGAGCGCCACGAATCCCGCCGCATCGACAACCAGCTGCGTGGCCGTGCCGGTCGCCAGGGGGACCCGGGTTCCAGCCGCTTCTACCTGTCGCTGGAAGACAGCCTGATGCGCATCTTCGCTTCCGACCGGGTGAAGAACTTCATGAAGGCCCTGGGCATGCAGTCCGGCGAGGCCATCGAGCACCGCATGGTGACCAACGCCATCGAGAAGGCGCAGCGCAAGGTCGAAGGCCGCAACTTCGACATCCGCAAGCAGCTCCTCGAATTCGACGACGTGGCCAACGAGCAGCGCAAGGTGATCTATCACATGCGCAACAGCCTGCTGGCCGCCGAAGACATCGGCGAGACCATCGCCGAGTTCCGCGAGGACGTGCTGGGCCGCACCATCGACGCCCACATCCCGCCGCAATCGCTGCCCGAGCAGTGGGACATCTCCGGCCTGGAAGCCGCCCTGTACAGCGACTTCGGCATCAAGCTGCCGGTCCAGCAGTGGCTGGACGAAGACGACAAGCTGTTCGAGGACACCCTGCGCACCAAGATCCTCGAGCAACTGATCGCCGCCTACAACGAGAAGGAAGAGCTGGCCGGCGCCGAAGCCCTGCGCTCCTTCGAGAAACAGATGCTCCTGCGCGTGCTGGACGACCTGTGGAAGGACCACCTGTCCACCATGGATCACCTGCGCCACGGCATCCACCTGCGCGGTTATGCGCAGAAGAACCCCAAGCAGGAATACAAGCGCGAGTCCTTCACCCTGTTCCAGGAGCTGCTGGATTCCATCCGTCGCGACACCATCCGCGTCCTGTCCCATGTCCAGGTCCGCCGCGAAGACCCGGCCGAGGAAGAGGCTCGTCTGCGTCGCGAAGCCGAGGAACTGGCCAAGCGCATGCAGTTCCAGCATGCCGAGGCCCCTGGCCTGGAAGAGCCCGAAGCCCAGATGCAGGGCGAAGAGGGTGACGTGGCAGTGGCCGCCGCCCCTGTCCGCACCGAGCCCAAGGTCGGCCGCAACGAGCCCTGCCCCTGTGGTTCCGGCAAGAAGTACAAGCACTGCCACGGCCAGATCAGCTGAGGCTAGGCTGCAGTTCCCCACGCCGCGACCGGCCCAGCCGCTCGCGGCGTTTTCAACTCGACATCCCCGGAACGGCGGCGCCCAGCCGCCGATTCAACTGACGACACGACAAGGAGCGCTTCCATGGCTGTTGGTCTCGGCCCCCTGCCCACCCTGCACCCGGTTCCCGGTTTCGAACTCGGCATCGCCTCTGCCGGCATCAAACGCCCTGGCCGCAAGGACGTGGTGGTCATGCGCTGCGCCGAGGGTTCCACCGTAGCGGGCGTGTTCACCCTCAACGCCTTCTGTGCCGCGCCGGTGATCCTGGCGAAGAAGCGTGTCCTCGGTCCCGTGCGCTATTTCCTGACCAACACCGGCAACGCCAACGCCGGCACCGGTGAGCCAGGCCTCGCCGCCGCCGAGCGCACCTGCGCCAAGCTGGCCGAACTGGCGGGCGTCGACGCCAGCGCCGTGCTGCCGTTCTCCACCGGTGTGATTGGCGAGCCGCTGCCGGTCGAGAAGATCGAAGCCGCCCTGGGCGACGCCCTGGCCGATCTTTCCGAAGGCAACTGGGCCGCTGCCGCTACCGGCATCATGACCACCGACACCCTGCCCAAGGGCGCCAGCCGCCAGTTCGTGCATGACGGCGTCACCGTCACCGTCACCGGCATCAGCAAGGGCGCCGGCATGATCAGGCCGAACATGGCCACCATGCTCGGCTACATCGCCACCGACGCCAAGGTCGCCCAGGGCGTGTTGCAGGACCTGCTGCGCGATGCCGCCAACAAGTCCTTCAACCGCATCACCATCGACGGCGACACCTCCACCAACGACTGCTGCATGCTGGTCGCCACCGGGCAGGCGGCCCTGCCGGAAGTGACCCAGGCCAGCGGCGAACTCTTCGCTGCGCTCAAGCAGGCGGTGCTGGAAGTCTCGATGGAAGTGGCCCAGGCCATCGTCCGTGATGGTGAAGGCGCCACCAAGTTCGTCACCGTGCAGGTCAACGGCGGCGGCACCCACCAGGAGTGCCTGGACGTGGCCTACGCCGTGGCCCATTCGCCGCTGATCAAGACCGCGCTGTTCGCCTCCGACCCGAACTGGGGCCGCATCCTCGCCGCAGTCGGTCGTGCCGGCGTGCCGCAGCTGGACGTGAGCAAGATCGACGTGTTCCTGGGCGAGGTCTGCATCGCCAGCAAGGGCGGCCGTGCCTCGACCTACACCGAGGACCAGGGGGCCGCCGTGATGGCCCGCGAAGAGATCGGCATCCGCATCGAACTGGGACGCGGCGCCTGCAGCGAAACCATCTGGACCACCGACCTGTCCCACGAGTACGTCAAGATCAACGCGGAATACCGCACCTGAGCCTCGTGCCGCCGCGACTCCGTTCGCGGTGTCAACCGCCCTGGCTCCTGGCATTCCCGTTGTTCATGGCCCCATGAGCAACGGGAATTTGCCATCACCGCCTGCGCCTTTTAAGGTCCAGCGACCCCTCTGGATTACCCGTGGGTCTCAAGGAGAAACGCATGGCACTCACCCTGGTCATCGGCAACAAGAACTACTCGTCCTGGTCGCTGCGCGGCTGGCTCGCCATGGCGCTCACCGAGGCCCCTTTCCAAGAGCTGCGCATCCCGCTCTACGCTGCCGATAGCCACAGGCGCCTGCTGGCTCATTCGCCCACCGCCAAGGTGCCGGTGCTGGAGACCGAGGCCGATGGCGCGATCTGGGACTCCCTGGCCATCGCCGAATACCTTGCCGAGCGCTTTCCCGAGGCCCACCTGTGGCCCTTCGGCCAGGCCGCCCGTGCCCATGCGCGCGCCATCTGCGCGGAGATGCACAGCGGCTTCGTCGCCTTGCGCAGCCACATGCCCATGGACATGAAGCGCAACCAGGCGCTGGATGGCATCCCCGAAGAGGCTGCCGAGGACATCCGCCGCATCTGCGCCATCTGGTCGGATTGCCGTCGCCGTTTCGGCCAGGACGGCCCCTATCTGTTCGGCCATGCCAGCATCGCCGATGCCTTCTACGCGCCGGTGGCCAGCCGCCTGCGCAGCTACGCCGTCGAGCTTCCCGGCGAAGCCGCGGCCTATGTCGACACCATTTATCGGTGGCCCGCGTTCCAGCGCTGGTACCAGGCCGCCCTGCAGGAAACGGAGATCATCGAATGAAGCGAGTGCACGTCGCAGCCGCGGTCATCCGCGGCGCCGACGGCCGGGTGCTGATCGCACGCCGCCCGGACGACAAACACCAGGGCGGCCTGTGGGAGTTCCCCGGTGGCAAGGTGGAGGAGGGCGAGGCCGTGCAGGCCGCGCTGTCGCGGGAGCTGGAAGAAGAACTGGGCATCCGCGTGAGCGCCGCGCGCCCGCTGATCCAGGTTCATCACGACTACCCCGACAAGCAGGTGCTGCTGGATGTCTGGGAAGTCACCGCCTTCGACGGCGAACCACACGGTGCCGAAGGCCAGCCGCTGGTCTGGGTGGAGTCCAGCGACCTGTCCGATTACGCGTTCCCGGCCGCCAACCAACCGATCATTGCCGCGGCACGGTTGCCGGACCGCTACCTGATCACCCCGGATGGCCTTGAGGCGGCTGAGCTGCTGGCAGGCGTGCGGCGCGCGGTCGCCGAGGGCGTTCAGCTCATCCAGCTGCGCGCGCCGAACATGTTCGACCCGCAGTACCGCGACCTGGCGGTGGACATCCAGGGGCTCTGCGCGCGCAAGGCCCAGTTGATGCTCAAGGGGCCGCTGGAGTGGCTCGGCGACTTCCCGGCAGCGGGTTGGCACCTGACTGCCGAGCAACTGCGCAAGTACGCCGCCAAGGGGCGCCCATTCCCCGAAGCGCGCTGGCTGGCGGCGTCCTGTCACAGCGAAGAGGAGCTGGAGCTGGCGACCCGGATGGGGGTGGACTTCGTCACCCTGTCACCGGTACAGCCCACCCAGACCCACCCGGACGTGCAGCCCCTGGGCTGGGAGGCCGCGCAATCGATGATCCGCCGCTTCAACAAACCGGTGTACCTGCTTGGCGGCGTCGGTCCCGATGACCGTGAACGGGCATGGAGCATCGGCGCCCAGGGCGTGGCGGGCATCCGTGCCTTCTGGCCCGGCCAAGGCTGAAGAGGGGGAGGGTGGGCGCCATTGTTCACGCCCACCGGCGGGAGTGGGCATGAGCACGATTGGTGGACCGGTGAAGCGTGGTCCACCCTACGCCGCCGGCTCTTGCAGTGCGTCGCGCGTTACCGCCTGCTTCCACATTCGTTTGCTGCTGCCCTCCTGCAATCAGGCGGGAGATGCCGAGGTGGGTAGGGTGGATGCCGCTCTTAGCATCCACCAAAGCGCGCGTGCCGCGTTGATGAGGCCGCAAGGTGTGATCCGCTTCGTGCCATGCGGTTCGGCTGGCCTCCCGGGCTACTGGATGTATCGCCCTATCCTGGCCGCAGAGCCGTGGTTTCAGGCCTTTGCCGCGGCCTGCCACAGCACTTCGCCGATCCCCTGCCGCCGGGCGATCAGGCGGGCAGCGACGAAGAGCAGGTCGGAGAGTCGGTTGAGGTAGGCGAGCAATTCCCCGCGCAGTGGCTCCTCGGCGTTGAGGGCCTGGGCCCGGCGTTCGGCGGTGCGGGCGGCGGAGCGGCAGACGTGGGCCTGGGCCACCAGGCGCGAGCCGCCGGGCAGGATGAAGTTCTCCAGGGGGCCCAGCTCATCGTTCCAGCGGTCGATGGCCACTTCCAGCCGTTCCACTTCGCTGGCGCGCAGCGACTGGTACTCGGGCATCGAGAGTTCGCCACCGAGGTCGAACAGGCGGTGCTGGCAGGGCGCGATCACCTCGATCACTTCAGCCAGCCCGGGCCAGTCGGCCTGCCGCTCGGCCATCTCGGCCAGCAGCAGCCCGATCTGGCTGTTGAGGCTGTCCACCTCGCCGATGGCTTCGATGCGGGGGTGGTTCTTGGCGACGCGACGGTTGCCGGAAAGCCCGGTCTCGCCCGTGTCGCCGGTGCGGGTGTAGATCTTCGAGAGGCGGTTGCCCATATCAGGTTCCCGAGGGGCCGGAGGTCAACGGCAGGCGCAGGGTGAAGCAGGTTCCCTGGCCCGGCTTGGAGTGCACCTCCATCTGGCCCTTGTGGTTGTTGGTGATGATGAAATACGAGACCGACAGGCCGAGGCCGGTGCCCTGGCCCACTTCCTTGGTGGTGAAGAAGGGCTCGAAGATGCGCTTGCGCACGTTCTCCGGAATGCCGACGCCGTTGTCCTCCACCTGGACTTCCGCCCAGGGCGGTGCCAGGCGGGTACGCAAGGTGATGCGGCCTTCCTGGTCGTCGTCGCGCTGGTGGATGGCCTGGGCGGCGTTCTTCAGCAGGTTCAGCAGCACCTGTTCCAGTTCGTTGGCGGTGCCCGGCACCGGCCCCAGGTCGGGGTCGAATTCGCGGGTGATGGTCATGCCCTTGAAGTCGAACCCCTCGGTCAGGTCGAAGTCGTTGCTGGCGATCTCCACGGCCTGGTCGAGCAGCACCGGCAGCAGGCAGGGCGCGAGCTGGCGGTTGCTGCGGCGGCTGAAGGAAAGCATGTGGGTAACGATCTTCGCCGCGCGGGTGCCGGCCTGGTGGATTCCGTCCAGCAGCTTGGGCACTTCGCGTGCTTCCAGGTAGTGGTTCACCGAGTCGAGGCAGATGCCGTCGGCCCGTGCCTGCTCCAGGTTCTTCTCCAGGTCCGGTGACAGGCGCCGGCGGATGTTCTGCACGTTGTGCAGGATCGCCCCCAGCGGGTTGTTGATCTCGTGGGCCATGCCGGCGGCCAGCCCACCGACGCTGAGCATCTTCTCCGACTGCACCACCATCTCCTCCATGGACAGGCGCTGGGTGATGTCATCGACGCGGATCACCACGCCACGCCCGGTGCCGCCCATCAGGGGGTAGAAGGTCAGGCTGTAGTGGCGGACCTCGTCTCCCAGCAGCCAGCTCACCCGTTCGACCTTTTCCACCTTGTGGCGCTCGGCGGTGAGCTTGATCTGCGGCAGGAAGGGCTTGAGCGAAGGGAAGGCCAGGAACACCGGCTGGTTGAGGGCATCGTCCAGGGTGGTGCCGGAAAGTGCGGTGGCTTCCTGGTTCCACTGGGTGACATAGAGCTGTTCGTCGAGGGCGATGAGCGCCGATGGCATCGAGTCGATGATGCTGTTGAGGTAGTTCTGGAACCCGGTGAGCTTCTTCTCGATCTTGCTGCGCACCTGCACTTCCAGCTCCAGCCTGCGGTTGGAGTGACGGGTCTCCTCGGCCAGCGCCTGGGCCTGGTCGACGGCGTTCTGCGAGTCGTCGCGGGCGCGCTTGAGCTGCTGCTCGCGCGCCTCGATGCGGCTGAGCATGGTGTTGAAGGCGTCCGCCAGGCTGCCGATCTCGTCGCGGTTGCCGCGCTGGGCGCGCAAGGCGTAGTTCTCCTCGCGGGTGACCTGGCGCGAGAGCTCCTCGAGGCGGCGGATCGGGCCGGTGACCATCACGCGGATCTGCCGCGCCACCAGCAGCCAGAGCAGCACGCTGCTGGCGAGGATCGCCAGGCTGGCGGTGAGGGTACCGGTGTAGAAGGCCCCGGGCAGCTCGCTGGAGGCCACCAGCAGCAGGTAGCCGGGCGGGCCGTTGTCCTGGGGCAGCTCCACCACCTGGCTGGTGCGGAATTCGTGCAGGCGCCAGCGTTGCAGTTTCTCGGCGTGCTGCGGCAGTTTCATCATGCTGCCGCTGATCAGTTGCGCCAGCAGCTCGCCCTGGCCGTCGTAGAGGGCGGCGGCGCGCAACGGGGTGTAGCTGTCCAGTTGGTCGAGCAACCGGCGGGCGGATTCCGGTGAGGCCAGCGCCTCGCGCGACAGCGGCGCGGTGGCGAACAGGCGGCCGAGGGTCTGCAGGGCCTGGGGCGCCATGCTCTCCTGGGAAATCCAGTAGGCGGCGCTGATGAAGGCCAGGTTGGCGATCAGCAGCACGGTGGCCATCAGGACCAGCAGGGCGGCCAGCAGTTTTCTGCCGACGGACAGGTTTTCGAGGCGCTGGCGCAGGCTGTTCAAGGGGGGATCCAGGCGGTTGGGCTGCCGGCAGGGTAGCGCGGGGTCAGTCCAGCGGCAATCCGCGCTCGGCCAGGTGGGCGCGCAACTGCCTGAGCAGGGCCTGCAGGTGGGGCAGGACCAGGCGGTGGCGCTCGGCGGCGGCGCAGGCGTAGCCCAGCAGGTAGCTGATCTCGGTGCGGCGCCTGGCGGCGACGTCCTGGTACATGGAGGAGTAGTTGGCGGCGGTGGCCTGGATGACCCGGCCGACTTCGTCGTGCAGGTCCTGCGCGGCGTCCGGCTGGCCGCACAGGCGCAGCAGTTCGGCGAGTTCGGCGCACAGCTCCTGGACCTGCGCCGGGTGCTCGAGCAGACCGCCGTTACGGCAGCCGTGGAGCACCGTCAGCGGGTTGATCGCGCAGTTGAGGGCGAGCTTGCGCCAAAGTCGCGAGAGGATGTCCGGCGTCCAGCCGTGTGGGATGCCGGCGTGCTCCAGCTCGTTCAGCCAGGCCGGCGGGGCGACGGCGTGCGGGTCGCCCAGCCAGGTGAAGCCGTGGCCGGCGAAGACCACGCGGAAGTCGCCGTCGCGGAACGCGCCTTCGGTACTGGAGGCGAGCATGCAGCGGGCATGGGGCACGCGCGCGGCGACGGCGTCCTGGCTGCCCAGGCCGTTCTGCAGCAGGACCAGCTCGGCGCCAGGCGCGAGGCGAGGGGCCAGCGTTGCGACGGCCGCCTCGGCGTCATAGGCCTTGCAGGCCAGCAGCAGGCGCTGGATGGGGGACTCGTCGGTGGCGAGTTCGGCGGGCAGATCCAGGCGCTGGGCCTGGCCCTGCTCCACCAAGGTCAGGCCGCCTGCGGCACGGTAGGCGGCCAGGCGGTCGGCGTCGCGCAGTACCAGGCGCACCGGCAGTCCGGCGCGTGCCAGGCGGATCGCCCAGAGGCTGCCGAGGCTGCCGATGCCGAGGATGTGCCAGGTCACGGCAGGGGCAGGCGGATGGCGCTGACCCGGCCGCTGGCGTAGGACTCTGGCAGCAGCCGGGAGGCCTGTTCGATGATGTTCTCCACGTCCACCGGCAGTGCCTTGCCGTCCATGCCGACGAGGCTGATGCCCGCCTTGAGGGTGATGAAGCCCTCGCTGGTCTTGAAGGCCTTGAGGTTGAGGCCTTCGTGCAGGCGCTTGAAGCTGCTGGGCGAGCACTCGTGGAGGTCTTCGAGCAGGGTGATCAGGCCGAAATGGTTGTCATCCAGGCGGGTCAGCACGTCCAGCGGGCGTACCAGCTGCTGAAGGCGCCGCGCGACGCCGTGGAGCAGCTCGTTGTAGAAGTCGTTGCCGTACTGCACGCGCAGGGCGGAGGCGTCGTGCAGGCCGATCAGCAGGTAGCACAGCGCGCCGCCACGGGATTCGACCTGGCGCAGGCTGTCGGACAGCTTCTGGCGCAGGTAGCGCGGGTTGCCCAGGCCGGTGAGCGGGTCCACGAGGTTGCGCTGCTCGAGGCTGGCGATGTTCTGCGTCATCAGCCGGTTCTCGTGGAGCAGGCGCTGCAGGGTGTTGCACAGGCGGTCCGCTGCGTAGACGCGGGGCACCAGTTGCTCGTTCATCGCCGCCTTGCTGATGAAGTCGTCGACGCCGCGGTCGAAGGCCTCGCCCAGGACGTTCTCGCCTTCCTTGCCGGTGAGCAGGATGACGTAGGTGTAGTGGTCGATCATCTCGTCCAGCTGGCGCACCCGTGCGGTCAGTTCGAGGCCGTCGATCTCGGGCATCAGCCAGTCCGCCAGCAGTACGTTGGCGGGGCGCTCCTCGAGCAGGCGCAGGGCTTCCGTCGCACTGCTGGCGAAGCGGACATCCTGGTAACCGGCCTGGGTGAGGGCGCGACCGATCATGGCACTGGAGAACTTGGCGTCGTCCACCACCAGGATGCTGAGATGAGGGTTGGGCATGGCAGGCTCACAGGGAAGTGGCAAGGGTTGGCGGTAGTGGCTTGTTGCTATTAGTGCCTATTTCAGCAGGTTTTGCGTCCGCCTGTCAGAGCTGAATGCTTAGCTGCCATGCAATCCTGCAAAAAACGGGCTCCGTTGCTCAGTTATAATGGGCCCGCTTTTTTTACCGTCAAGCCAGGCGCCTTCCTTACGTGAAGTGGGTCGCGCCGTCTATCTGGAGGAATCCCATGCCATCGTTCGACGTGGTGTCCGAGCTGGACAAACACGAGCTCACCAACGCGGTGGACAACGCGATCAAGGAGCTCGATCGCCGCTTCGACCTGCGCGGCAAGTGCAGCTTCGAGAGCAAGGACAAGGCCGTCACCCTGACCGCCGAAGCCGACTTCATGCTGGAGCAGATGCTCGACATCCTGCGCAGCAACCTGATCAAGCGCAAGATCGATATCCACTGCATGGAGATCGAGGATCACTTCGCGTCCGGCAAGGTGGTCAAGCAGGAAGTGAAGTTCCGCGAGGGCATCGAGAAGGAGCTGGCGAAGAAGATCGTCGCGCTGATCAAGGAGCGCAAGCTCAAGGTCCAGGCCGCGATCCAGGGCGAGCAGGTGCGTGTCACCGGCAAGAAGCGCGACGACCTGCAGGAGGCCATCGCCATGCTGCGCGGCGAGCCCCTGGACTTCCCGCTGCAGTACACCAACTTCCGCGACTGACACTGCTTTTTTGAACCTTCACCGCTGGCCCGCGTCGCAACGTGCAGGGTCAGCGACCTGCGCCGTGGCCTGCCCACGGCGTTTTTGTTCTCGTGAAGGCAAGAAAGGAGAGTGCGTGTGGATATAACCGTCGACGAACTGGTGAGACGATCCGAGGGCTGGCTGCCGATCATCCTCGAGTACAGCGGCAAGCTCACGCTGGCGCTGATCACCCTGCTGATCGGCTGGTGGCTGATCAACCGGATCACCAACCGGGTCAGCAACCTGCTGGCCATGCGCCGGGTCGACAAGACCCTGCACGGCTTCATCGGCAGCCTGGCCAACATGGTCCTCAAGGTGCTGCTGCTGGTCAGCGTGGCCTCCATGGTCGGCATCGAGACCACATCCTTCATCGCCGCCATCGGTGCGGCCGGCCTGGCCATCGGCCTGGCCTTGCAGGGCAGCCTGGCGAACTTCGCCGGCGGCGTGCTGATCCTGCTGTTCCGCCCCTTCAAGGCTGGCGATTTCATCGAGGCCCAGGGCGTGATGGGGACGGTGGACCAGATCCAGATCTTCCACACCGTGCTGCGTACCGGCGACAACAGGACCGTCATCGTGCCCAACGGCTCGCTGTCCAACGGCATCATCACCAACTACTCGAACCAGGCCACCCGCCAGGTGCTGTACGACGTCAAGGTCGACTACGCCAGCGACCTGGCCAAGGCCCGCGAGGTACTGCTCAAGCTGGCCGAGGACCCGCGAGTGCACAAGGACCCGGCTCCGGTGGTGGTGGTCTCCGCACTGGGGGACACCTCGATCAACCTGTCGCTGCGCATGTGGACGTCGAATGCCGATTACTGGGGGGTGATCTTCATGCTCAACGAGTCGGTGCGCGACAAGCTGCACGAGGCTGGCGTCCAGCTCGCCCAGCCGCGCATGGTGCAGGTGGTCCCCACCGCAGGGTGAGGTGGATGCGAGAAGGCCGACGAATGCCGGCCTTTTTCATGTCCATGGAAAGCGCTACGGCTGTTCCGACTGCGCGCGGGGAGCGGGGGGCGGCGCGGCGGGTGCGTCCGCTTCCGTCGTCGGCGGGGTGCTGCTGTCGGGCTGCCGGCGCTCCTGGCCCCACTGCACGGCGATGAGGATCAGCGTCGGCACGCCGAGCAGCGCGGTGAGCTGGAAGAACTGGTGGTAGCCGAGGGATTCGACCATCACGCCCGAGTAGCCGCCGATCAGCCTCGGCAGCAGCAGCATGATCGAGCTGAGCAGCGCGTACTGGGTGGCGGAGAACTTTAGGTTGGTGAGGCTCGACAGGTAGGCGACGAAGGCCGAGGTGGCGAGCCCCGCGCTGAAGTTGTCGCAGGAGATGGTGAGGATCAGCATGTCCAGGTGCGGGCCCATGTCGCTGAGCACCACGAACATCAGGTTGGTCGCCGCTGACGACGCGCCGCCGATGAAGAGGATCGGCAGGATGCCGAAGCGCACGATCAGCAGGCCGCCGGCGCCCGCGCCGAGCAGGGTCATGATCAGGCCGAAGAGCTTGCTGACGCTGGCGATCTGCTCCTTGCTGAAGCCCTGGTCGATGTAGAAGACGTTGGCCATCACGCCCATCACCGTGTCCGACATGCGGTAGGTGGCGATCAGCCCCAGCAGCAGCAGCGCCTGCCAGCGGTAGCGCTGGACGAACTCGCTGATGGGCGTGACCACCGGCGCCATCAGCAGGCGGCCCGGGGCGGAGAAGCAGGCGAGGGCGATCAGCACGAACAGCGTGCCACGCGGCCAGGCGCCCGATGCATAGGCCTTGATGGCCGCCGCCGTGGTCACCAGGATGACGATCAGCACGATCATCGACACCGCCTGGTGGACGAAGTCGAAGTTGGGGATCACCCTGCCCCGCGCGGCCACCAGCAACTGGCGGCGCTGCTGGCTGAGCAGCTCGCGCACCGGGGCGATCTGGCGCCGGCCCCAGGGCGACAGGCAGGCCACCAGGAAGAGGAAGTAGAGCAGGGCGCGCGGCCAGGCGCGGTCGAGCATGCCGGTGATCATCGCCGGCAGGGAGATCAGCATCACCAGCAGGATCAGCACCGAGGCCAACTGGTCCTTGAGCTTGAAGCGCGAGGTGCTGGTCTGGACCTGGGCGTCGATGCGTGGCTCGCGCATCCACAGGCTGGTGACCAGGCCGGGCAGCATGAGGAGGGCGAACAGCAGGTAGGTGCCGGCCCAGGCCCCGTACTCATAGCTCAACGAGGTGGAGCCGAACCATTCGGCGAAGTACAGCGCGCCGGCGGTGGCCAGCAGCGCCGAGACCCGGTAGCCGAGCATGTAGCTGGCGGCCAGTGCGGCCTGGCGGCTGTCCTCGGCGATCTCCAGGCGGTAGGCGTCGACGGCGATGTCCTGGGTGGCGGAGGCGAAGGCCACCACCACGGCGATCGCGATCAGCCAGGTCAGGTGCTGTTGCGGGTCGCACAGGGCCATGCCCACCAGGCCCAGCGCCACCAGGACCTGGGACAGCACCAGCCAGGAGCGACGGCGACCGAGGCGACCGAGCAGCGGCAGGCGGAACTGGTCCAGCAGCGGCGACCAGATCCATTTGAAGGCATAGGCGAGGCCGATGAGGCTGGCGAAGCCGATGGTCTCGCGGGAGACGCCCGCCTCGCGCAGCCAGACGGAGAGGGTGGAGAACACCAGCATGTACGGCAGGCCGGCGGCGAAGCCCAGCAGGAGCAGCGCGAGGGTGGCCGGGCTGGCGTAGGCGGCCAGGGCGGCGCGCCAGGTACGGTGGGGCATCAGGCGTGTAATCCAGAAATCACGGGGCGGTCCATGACGAGGTGCACGCGACGGAACCGCGACAAAGCGCGCACTCTAACCCTTGGGTGGCATGGGAAGCCAGCCATGCCGACGCATATCCACCCGTTCGTTATGGATGAAGACCCCCTCGGCCCGCAAACGTGCCCGCTGCTCGTCCCCGGAGGGGCTTCCGGCCGGCAGGCTGAGGCGTCCACCGGCGGCGATCACCCGGTGCCAGGGCAGGCGCGTGCCGTGGGGCAACTGGCTCAGGGTGCGCCCGACCCAGCGCGCCGCGCGCCCCAGGCCGGCCATTTCGCCGAGCTGACTGTAGCTCACCACCTTGCCTGGCGGCACCTGGGCCAGGGTCAGGTACAGCGCTTCGCGGCGCACCTCGGCGCTGGCCTTGGGCAGGTCGGCCGGGACGTTCACATCGGGGCGTGGCTTGCGGGTCGCCATGGCGGGCGGGTGTCCAGTGCGGGGGGGATCGCCAGAATAGGGCGGCGGCCAGGGGGCTACAACCGCATTGCGGCAGCCTCTTTTTGTGGAACTTGAGGCTTGTCCGTCGGTCAGTCCTTGCTCAGCCGCCGGGCTTGCGGATAATGCCCGGTTTTTCGCGAACTTGAGCCCGTGTATCCGCCTATGTTGTCCAGAACCCTGTTGTGCCTAGCCATTGCGGCTGCCTCGACCCCCACCCTCGCCGACACCGTGTGGATGAAGAACGGCGATCGCCTGTCCGGCAAGATCAGGGTCTTCGATGGTGGCAAACTCATGCTTGAAACCGATTACGGCGGCTCCATCCCGCTGGACTGGAAGAAGATCGCCACCCTGGAAAGCGAGCAGGAGCTGATGATCAAGCAGGACGATGTCACCGGCGAGCGTGCCAAGACCCTGCGCCCGGCCGAGCCCGGCAAGGTGATCCTGGCCAACGGCGAGGCGCCCAGGACCGTCGAACTGGCCAGCATCGAGCAGATCATGAAGCCCAAGCCCTTCGTCGAGGACCTGACCTGGTCCGGCAACGTCGACCTGGCCCTGGACTACAAGCGCGCCGAGAAGGACACCGACGACTACGACGTCGACTTCAAGACCAAGGCCCGCCACGGCCGCTGGCGCCACAACGCCACGGGCGAGTACAACCGCGAGTTCCAGGACGACGTGAAAACCACCGAGAACTGGGAGCTCGAGTACGCCCTGGACCGGTTCATCACCGACAAGTTCTTCTGGCAGGGCCGCGCCGAATACAAGCGCGACAAGATCGAGGACCTGGAGCGCCAGCGCACCCTCGGTACCGGTCCCGGCTACCAGTTCTGGGACGACGAGCTGGGCGCATTCTCCCTGGCGTCCCTGGTCAACCGCACCGACTACGAATACACCAATGGCGAGAAGGACAACTTCTACGCGCTCAGCGTGAAGTGGGACTACAACCGCTACCTGGTGGGCAAGACGGTCGAGCTCTTCACCGTCGGCGAAGTCGGCCGCCCGCTGGGCAATGCCGCCGACTACTCCCTGGATGCCGAAGTGGGCCTGCGCTACAAGGTCACCGACTGGGCCTCGCTCAACCTGAAGGCCGAGAAGGATATGGTCAGCGGCTCCGAAGGCGAGATCGACGAGACCCGCTACACCGTCGGCTTCGGTGTGGGCTGGTAAGCCTCCCGCCGGCTCCCCCGGGCTGAAGCCCGGGCTAAGGCAGGCCCGACGGCTAAACACCCAGCCAAGAAAAAGCCCCGCTGATGCGGGGCTTTTTCATGGCGGTTCGGCCTTACAGGCGCAGGCCGCCATCGAGTTCCAGGACGCGACCGGTGTAGTAGTCGTTCTCCAGGATGTAGGCCACCGAGTGGGCGATCTCCAGGGGCTTGCCCAGGCGCTTGAGCGGAATGCCGGAGGTCATCTTCTCCAGGGCTTCGGGCTTCATGCTGGCGACCATGTCGGTCTCGATGAAACCGGGAGCCACGCCCGCCACGCGGATGCCGTAGCGTGCCAGCTCCTTCGCCCAGACCACGGTGTCGGCGGCGACGCCGGCCTTGGCGGCGGAGTAGTTGGCCTGGCCCATGTTTCCGGCGCGGGAGATGGAGGAGATGTTGATGATCGCCCCTTCGTTCTTCAGCTCGATCATCTTCGCCGCCACTTCGCGGGTGCACAGGAACACGCCGGTCAGGTTCACGTCGATCACTGCCTGCCACTGGGCCAGGCTCATCTTGGTCATCTCGCCGTCCTTGACCTTGATGGTCAGGCCGTCACGCAGGATGCCGGCGTTGTTCACCAGGCCGTTGATGGCGCCGAAGTCCTCGGCCACCTGGGCGACCATGTGGGTCACCTGCTCTTCGTTGGCCACGTTGCACAGGTAGGCACGGGCATCGCCGCCGGCGGCCTTGCAGGCGGCCACGGCGTCGTCCAGTTTCTCCTGGTTCAGGTCCACCAGCGCCAGCTTGGCGCCCTTGCCGGCGAGGTACTCGCCCATGGCGCGGCCGAGGCCCTGGCAGCCGCCGGTGATGATGATGACTTTGTCTTTGAGCTGCATGCTTTTCCCCTCGAAGTCGAATTGAGTGGCGCTATCCCCGCTGGCGGCCTGGAACCGTTATTCTGGCCGCCCGTCCGTTTTCGACGGATTCTCTGCAAGGAGTCAGAAGGTGAGCGTGAAAGCCGCAAAGAATGCCCGAGAATTGCTGCTCAAGGAATACCGCGGCGTCCTCTCGACCCAGTCCAAGGCCATGCCGGGCTTCCCTTTCGGATCGGTGGCGCCCTATTGCCTGGACGCCGCCGGCCGACCGCTGATCCTCATCAGCCGCATCGCCCAGCACACCCACAACCTGCAGAAGGATCCCAAGTGCTCGCTGCTGGTGGGGGAGCGGGGCGCCGATGACATCCAGGCCGTCGGCCGCCTGACCCTGCTCGCCGAGGCGCGGCAGCTCACCGACGCGGCCGAGATCGCGGCCGCCAGCGAGCGCTACTACCGCTATTTTCCGCAGTCGCGTGACTACCATCAGACCCACGACTTCGACTTCTGGGTGCTGGAGCCTGTGCGTGCCCGCTTCATCGGCGGCTTCGGCGCCATCCACTGGATCGACCAGGTGGTGCAGGGCAACCCCTTCGCCGGCGAGGCCGAGCGCAGCATGATCGAGCACATGAACGCCGACCACCAGTCGGCCATCGCCCACTACCTGGCATTGCGTGGGCTGCCCGGGGAGACGGCGGAGATGGTCGGCATCGACGCGGAGGGCTTCCACCTGCGCACCGGGCAGGTGGTGCATTGGCTGCCCTTCCCAACATCCTGTAACAACCCGGGCGCGGTCCGTCAGGCCCTGGTGGCGCTGGCGCGCGCTGAGGCCTGGCCGTCCGTCGCCGAACCCGACGCTTGAATTCGATGGAGGGCGGCTTCATCTAAATTGCCATCGGAAGCCGTTCTTCCGTCAAGGATCCCTCGATGCGTGTCTTTCTGTTCCTCTTCCTGCTTTTCCCGATCATCGAACTGGCCGTGCTGATCCAGGTCGGCAGCGCCATCGGCGTCCTGCCGACCCTGCTGCTGGTCATCGGCACCGGCGTACTCGGCAGCGTCCTGTTGCGGGTCGCCGGGGTCGCCACGGCCTGGCGCGCGCGGGAGAAACTCGCCCGTGGCGAGATGCCCGAGCAGGAAATGCTCGAAGGCCTGCTGATCGCCGTCGGCGGCGGCCTGCTGCTGCTGCCCGGCTTCATCAGCGACATCTTCGGTGTGCTGTGCCTGATTCCCTTCACCCGCCGCCTGCTGATCGGTCGCCTGCTCAAGCGCGCCCAGGAGCAGGCCCTGCGCCAGCGTGCCTTCGCCGACGATCTCGCCGCCCGCAGCGGGCAGACCCGCCCGAACGTGATCGAAGGCGAGTACGAGCGCCGCGACAACTGAGCCTCCGGTCGGCGGCGCTGAACTTCCTGCAAATTTTTCAGCCGCTGCCCTTGAAATGCCCACGAACGCCCCTATGTATCGGTCACCGCAAGGTTCCTTGCCCTCGCCGGCAAGGTCAGACTTCAGCGGAGTGCCCTGCACCCCGCAGCCGGCCACGCCGGATTTCGCTAACCCGCCGGTCGTTCGTACCGGCGCCGGAAAACACTGATTGGGAGAGTTAGACAATGAAGCTTCGTCCCCTGAATGACCGCGTCGTAATCCGTCGCAGCGAAGAAGAAACCAAGACCGCTGGCGGCATCGTGCTGCCGGGCTCGGCTGCCGAGAAGCCGAACCGCGGTGAAGTGGTCGCCGTCGGTACCGGTCGCGTTCTGGACAACGGCGAAGTCCGTGCCCTGGCAGTGAAAGTGGGTGACCAGGTGGTATTCGGCCCCTACTCCGGCAGCAACGCCATCAAGGTCGATGGTGAAGAGCTGCTGGTGATGAGCGAGAACGAAATCCTCGCTGTCATCGAAGCCTGAACCACCCCCCTTTCCCCCATAGAATTCGAGGAAAAAGAACATGGCTGCTAAAGACGTAAAATTCGGCGATGCCGCTCGCAAGAAACTGCTCGTTGGCGTTAACACCCTGGCTGATGCCGTGAAAGCCACCCTCGGCCCGAAAGGCCGTAACGTGGTTCTGGAGCGCAGCTTCGGCGCCCCGCTGATCACCAAGGACGGCGTTTCCGTCGCCAAGGAAATCGAGCTGAAGGACCGCATCGAGAACATCGGCGCCCAGCTGGTGAAAGACGTTGCCTCCAAGGCCAACGACGCTGCCGGTGACGGCACCACCACCGCTACCGTGCTGGCCCAGGCCATCGTTACCGAAGGTCTGAAGTCGGTCGCTGCCGGCCTAAACCCGATGGACCTCAAGCGCGGCATCGACAAGGCCACCGCCGCCGTCGTCGCCGAGCTGAAGAACCTGTCCAAGCCGTGCACCGACACCAAGGCCATCGCCCAGGTCGGCACCATCTCCGCCAACTCCGACGACTCCATCGGCAACATCATTGCCGAAGCCATGGAGAAGGTCGGTAAAGAAGGCGTGATCACCGTCGAGGAAGGCTCGGGCCTGGAAAACGAACTGTCCGTCGTGGAAGGCATGCAGTTCGACCGCGGCTACCTGTCCCCCTACTTCATCAACAAGCCGGACACCATGGTGGCCGAGCTCGACGGCCCGCTGCTGCTGCTGGTCGACAAGAAGATCTCCAACATCCGCGAACTGCTGCCGGTTCTGGAAGCCGTTGCCAAGTCCGGCCGTCCGCTGCTGATCGTGGCTGAAGACGTCGAAGGCGAAGCCCTGGCCACCCTGGTGGTCAACAACATGCGCGGCATCGTCAAGGTTGCTGCCGTCAAGGCCCCGGGCTTCGGCGACCGCCGCAAGGCCATGCTGCAGGACATCGCCATCCTCACCGGCGGTACCGTCATCTCCGAAGAAGTCGGCCTGAGCCTGGAAAGCGCCACCCTGGAGCACCTGGGCAACGCCAAGCGCGTGGTCCTGAGCAAGGAAAACACCACCATCATCGATGGCGCCGGCCAGCAGGTCGACATCGAGGCGCGTGTTGCCCAGATCCGCAAGCAGGTCGAAGAAACCTCTTCCGACTACGACAAGGAAAAACTGCAGGAGCGCCTGGCCAAGCTGGCTGGCGGTGTTGCCGTGATCAAGGTTGGCGCTGCCACCGAAGTCGAGATGAAAGAGAAGAAGGCCCGCGTTGAAGACGCCCTGCACGCGACCCGCGCTGCAGTGGAAGAAGGCGTGGTTCCTGGCGGTGGCGTAGCCCTGGTTCGTGCTCTGGCTGCCATCAAGGACCTGACCGGTGCCAACGAAGAGCAGAACGCGGGTATCAACATCCTGCGTCGCGCTGTCGAAGCTCCGCTGCGCCAGATCGTCGCCAACGCCGGTGACGAGGCCTCCGTGGTCCTGGACAAGGTCAAGCAGGGTTCGGGCAACTACGGCTACGACGCTGCCACCGGCCAGTACGGCGACATGATCGAGTTCGGCATCATCGACCCGGCCAAGGTCACCCGTACCGCGCTGCAAGCCGCTGCTTCCATCGCCGGCCTGATGATCACCACCGAGGCGATCGTCGCCGAGCTGCCGGAAGACAAGGCTGCTCCTGCCATGCCGGACATGGGCGGCATGGGCGGCATGGGCGGCATGATGTAAGCCACCCAGTCCATCCGGTCTGAAAGAAGCCCCGCCTCGTGCGGGGCTTTCTTTTGCCTGTGGAAAAGCGGCGGGCCGGGCCCATCCGTGTGCCCGCTACCTGCTAGGGCGCCAGTTCCGTGACGCCTTGGGGCGCCTCGTCGGCCTGGGGCGCGTAGAGCATGAAGCGGTAGCAGCCGAGGCAGATCAGCCAGTCCAGCAGCGCCGTCCACAGGTTGTGGGAGAGAAAGTGCGCGCCCTGCATCATTCGCCCGACCGAGAACAGCCCGCCCAGGGCCAGGGCACCGACCAGGGCGAGGCGTGCGAGGCGGCGATTGCGGTCGCGCAGCAGGAAGTACAGCGCGAAGAAGGTGAAGCCGCTGCTGGCGTGGCCGCCCGGCCAGCAACGTCCGGGCTTGGCAGTGGGCGCGCGTTCGGCCAGCAGCGGGGTGTAGGTCTCCACGCCGCCATAGCGGGTCAGGTCCCAGGGGCAGTGCACGGCGGTCAGCGCCTTCAGGGGCGTCACGATCGCGGTGGACAGGCCCATCGCCAGGACCAGGTAGCCGAGACGCCTGCGCAGGCCGTACCAGGGGCGATACAGGCAACTGGCGACGAGCCCGGCCAGGGCCAGCAGCGCCACTGCGATCACCGCCTGCTTGGCGCGGTCATGCATCACGTCCTCGAGGAAGAAGCTGTGGGCGCCGATGAAGCCTTCTCCCGGCCGGTAGAACAGATCGGCCAGGGCGAAGTCGAGGCGCGTCGGCTCGATCACCAGCAGGGCGAGGATGATCGCCAGGGGCAGGCCGAGCGCCCAGCCATAGGCGATCGGGCGGCAGGAGTGGGTAGGGGGCATGGGGTGTCTCCGGATTGCATGCGGGGGATTGTCAGGCGAGGGAATGGGCGTAATCTGCCGTGGCCGCCGTGGTGGCACCGTGAACCGCGGGTGAAAAAACTGTCAAAGACGCCCTGGCCCGGAAGGGCATCGATGAGGCGGGGGAACTGCAGATGCGGATTTTGCTGGTGGAAGACAATCGCGACATCCTGGCCAACATGGCCGATTACCTGGAGCTCAAGGGCTATAGCGTGGACTGCGCCCAGGACGGCCTGTCCGGCCTGCACCTGGCGGCCACCGAACACTTCGACCTGATCGTGCTCGACATCATGCTTCCCGGCCTGGACGGCTACGCCCTCTGCCGGCGCCTGCGCGAGGAGGCGCGACGCGACACGCCGGTGATCATGCTCACCGCGCGCGATGCACTCGACGACCGGCTGCAGGGGTTCAAGTCCGGGGCCGACGACTACCTGCTCAAGCCCTTCGCGCTCTCCGAGCTGTCGGCGCGCATCGAGGCCGTGCTGCGGCGCTCCCAGGGCGGTGGCAAGCGCAGCCTGCAGGTGGGCGATTTGAGCTACGACCTCGACACCCTGGCGGTCAGCCGTGCCGGCAAGCCGCTCAAGCTCAACCCCATCGGCCTCAAGCTGCTGGCCGTGCTGATGCAGAAAAGCCCCCACCTGGTGCGCCGGGAAGCCCTCGAGGAGGCGCTGTGGGGCGACGACTGCCCGGACAGCGACAGCCTGCGCAGCCACATCCACCAGCTGCGCCAGGTGATCGACAAGCCCTTCGGCAGCCCCCTGTTGCACACCCTGCACGGCCTCGGCTATCGCCTGGCGGAGTCGGCCGATGGAGTTTAGGCAGAGCCTCGCGCGGCGCATCGTCATCGCCTTCACCCTGATGACGGCGCTGGTTGGGGGGACCTTCTCGCTGGGCATCATCGAAGTGGTGCACCTGATCGAGGAACAGCTGATCTCCCGCGACCTGAACAACGAGCTGGAGCGCATCCTCTACGAGAACCTCGCCAAGGGTCGGGCACCGAGCCTGGACAGCGATACCCGTTTCTACTTCGGCGAGGGCACCGGCCCCTACGCCCTGCCCGTCGAATACGCCAAGCTGGCGCCGGGTTTCCATGAACTCTTCGAAGGCCAGCTCTCGTTCCACGCCCTGGTGCGGGACATCGACGGCCACCGCTACGTACTGCTGCAGGACCAGAGTGATTTCGAGGACCGCGAGCAGGCGCTCTACGGCGTGGTGCTGGTGGGCTTCATCCTGAGCGTGCTGCTCTCGGCGCTGCTCGGCTGGCTGCTGGCGCGCAAGGTCATCGCGCCGGTGGTACGCCTGGCCGGGCAGGTCCGCCATCGCGACCAGTTGCTCGGCCTGGCGCCGCCGCTGGCGCCGGACTACACCTCCGACGAAGTGGGCCAGCTGGCCCAGGCTTTCGACGACACCCTCGGCCGGTTGCGCGATGCCCTGACCCGCGAGCGCCTGTTCACCAGCGATGTGAGCCATGAACTGCGCACGCCCCTGATGGTGATCGCCACCTCCTGCGAACTGCTGATGGAAAACGACCACCTCGACGACCGCTCGCGCCAGCAGGTGCTCCGCATCGGTCGGGCCAGCGAGGAGATGCGCGACCTGGTGCAGACCTTCCTCATGCTTGCCCGCGCCCAGCGCAACGGTGGCGAGATGGTGCCGCAATCCCGGCTCGGCAGCCTGGCCGACGAGCTGGCCGGCCTCTGGCGCGACCCCATCGAGGGCAAGGGGTTGCGCTTCGACTACCACCCCGGCGTCACCTCGGCGGTTCTCTACAACGCGGCCTTGCTCCGCTCGGTACTGGGCAACCTGTTGCGCAATGCCCTGCACTACACCGAGTCGGGCCATATCGAGCTGCGTCTGGACGAGCGCGGATTCAGCGTCGAGGACAGCGGGGTCGGTATCCCGGAAGAGCAGCGCGAGGCGATGTTCCTGCCCTTCGTGCGGGGCATCGAGCAACGCGGAGATGGTCTCGGGCTCGGCCTGTCGCTGGTCAAGCGCATCTGCGAAAGCCAGGGCTGGGTGGTTCGCCTGTCGCCGTCCGGCTCTGGCGGTTGTCACTTCCGCGTCGACCTGGATGGCGCCGCCTGACAGATTTTTCACATCGGCTTGACGCCGGGATGACGGCTGGCGGTGGAAGCTGATCGTATCCAGGGACCCGATGGCCCATGGAGGGAACGGACCTTGCAGTGTTCGGCTCCCATCGCGCCGAGGTAACACTCGCCACGCCCGGGGGGAGGGCGAGCGCAAGGCAGCATGGGGCTTTCAGGGAACCTGGCGCTTTGCGCGCGGTCCCACCGGGGCCTTGCACGTGGGCAATGGGGTTACTCCGGGGTGATTCCTGTTACCTGGACGGCGGCGCCGGGCTCGACCTGCGGGCGGTGGCCGGGCCCGGACGATGTACTGACACGGATTTGCAATGAATCACCGCTAGCCTCGCCCGTCTGCCAACCGACGGTGCCGAGGCCGACGGCGCCGCGTGATGCGGCAAACAGGCGGTTGAGAGTGCGCTGCTCCTTAGGGACAAGAGCCGCGGAGGGATGACCAGGCGAGAGCGACATGCCATTCGTCACTTCGAAAAAGCGGACTGTGAACTATTGATCTAGTGTGAAGACACAGCGTTTGGCAGCGCTATCAAGGGGTTGCGATCATGAAGTTAGAAATAACGCGAGCTTTGTTCCTCGTAGGAGCCCTGGGCGTCGCGTCCATCGCCGCGGCGGCTTGGCATGAGCCGTCACCTTCGGTCGTCAGCGTCAATGGCCTCGGCTATTGTCCCCTGCCTCCCAATGCCCGGCACAAGGCCGACGCGGTGCCCGACAGGCAGTTGCTGCTGCTGATGTTCGGGCTTTCCCAGGGCATGGGGCCGCAAGGCTGAATACCGTCCCGTAGACATCCAGGCCCCGCGCATGCGGGGCTTTTCATTTGCGCCGCCGCCGTCATTCCGTGATCGCCACGCACCTTTTCTCGTCCCTCCAGCGCCGACTGCCTGCAACGGTATGGACCTTGCAAACCTGCTGCTCACCCGCTGGCGGTAGTAGGGTTGCCGGGGTTCATCGCCCGGAATAGAGGCATCGTTGCCCCATGGGGTGACGTGGGTCCGGGCTTGCCGCCGTGCACAGGGTTACCGAGTGCACGTTCCTGTTACCGCAAGCGACATCAAAAAGGGCGTGAGTCATTCGCCCCCCTGGGTGGTCTGGATCTCGACGGAGACTGAGACCGACCAGGCGATAAACGGAGGGGAAGGTCTGATGGAGACAGCTGTGATTGCGTTGGCGAGCGATATGGACGACCCGTTCGAGCGCTTCTGGGGCTGGCGTGGTGAGTGGGTAGAAGCGCCGAACCTGCGACGGGGCGGCGAGAGCGGGGTGGAGCGGGTGCGCCGGGACGACGGGGTCCTGCTGTATAGCAAGCGCCAGTGTGGCCACCTCTATCGCAGCGTGCTGCACCCCTTCGGACGCCCGACGGTGCTCCGCGAACGGGATGCCATCCGCGCCTTCGAACGCCTCGGCGTGAGGGTGCCGCGGCTGGTGTACTGCGGCGCGCGGCGCGGTGGCGAGGGCGCCTGGCAGGCGCTGCTGGTGACGGAGGCCCTGGAGGGCTTCATCGATTTCGAGCGCTGGTACGCCTCCTTGGACGAACGCGCCGACGCCAAGGGCCAGCGCGAGCGGGTGCTCGGCCAGATGGCGCAGGTGCTGGCGCGGTTGCACCGGGGCGGTTGGCAGCACGGCTGCCTCTATCCCAAGCATGTGTTCATCCGCCTCGGGGAAGGGGAGGGCGCCGAATCGGTGGAAATCGCCCTGATCGATCTGGAGAAGAGCCGCCGTCGCTTCGCCCATGCCCGGGCGGCGCGCAACGATGTCGGCCAGATCAGGCGCCATTCGGCCATCCGCGACGAGGACTGGGCCTACCTGCTGGCGGCCTACGAGCATGCCTTCGGCAGCCGCGTGGAGGCGCTGCACCGGCTCTGAGAACCCTGGAATGAAGAAGGCCCCGCAGATGCGGGGCCTTCTCGTTCAACGTGGCTCAGTGGCCCGCGACGGGCTCTGCCTCGGGCTGGGCAGCCGGTCGTGGGTCCGGCTTGGCCAGCAGGGTATAGACGCAGGGCAGCACGAACAGGGTGAACAGCGTGCCGATGGACATGCCGGTGGCGATCACCGTGCCGATATCGAAGCGGCTCACCGCACCCGCGCCGGTGGCGAGGATCAGTGGCACCATGCCGAACACCATCGCGGCGGTGGTCATCAGTACCGGGCGCAGGCGGATGGAGGCGGCTTCCTCCACCGCTTCGCGCGCACTCAGGCCCTTGTCGCGACGCAGCTGGTTGGCGAATTCCACGATCAGGATGCCGTGCTTGCTGATCAGGCCGATCAGCGTCACCAGGCCCACCTGGGTGTAGATGTTCATGCTGGAGATCCCCAGGAACAGCGGGATCAACGCGCCGCAGATCGACAGCGGCACCGTCACCAGGATCACCAGCGGGTCGCGGAAGCTCTCGAACTGCGCGGCCAGCACCAGGAAGATGATCGCCAGGGCCAGGCCGAAGGTGACGTACAGCGCGCTGCCTTCCTGGACGTACTGGCGCGAGGCGCCGGCGTAGTCGAAGGCGAAGCCGCGCGGGGCTTCCTCGCGGGCGATCTGCGCCACGGTCTCCACCGCATCGCCCATGCTCACCACCGGGAAGCCCTCGATGATCGCCGAGTTCAGCTGCTGGAACTGCTTGAGCTTGGTCGGTCGCGCGGTGTCGTGCACGGTGATCAGGGTCGACAGGGGCACCATCGCGCCGCTCTCGCTCTTCACGTAGTAGTTGTTCAGCCAGTCCGGGTTGTCGCGGTAGGGGCGTTCCACCTGGGCGATCACCTTGTAGCTGCGACCGTCGATGGTGAAGCGGTTGATCTCGCCCTCGCCCAGCAGCAGCGCCAGGGTGGAGCCGAGGTCTTCCATGGAGACGCCCATCTGCGCGGCCTTCTGGCGGTCGATGTCGACCACCACTTCCGGCTTGTCGAACGCCAGGTCGACGTTGAGGAAGGCGAACTTGCCCGAGGCTTCCGCGCGCTGCTTGATGCGTTCGGTCACCTGCAGCAGGGACTCGTAGTCGTTCGGGGTGTTGACCACGAACTGGAAGGGCAGGCCTTCGCCGGTGCCCGGCAGCGACGGCAGGTTGAAGCCGAAGATCTGCAGGCCGGGAATGCGGTCGAGCTTGCCCTGTACCTCCTGCAGCAGCTCCATCTGGGTGCGCTCGCGCTCGTCCCAGGGCTTGAGCAGGAAGCCGCCGATACCGGCCTGCACACCATCGAAGCCGTTGATCTGGAACGAGGAGTAGTACTCGGGGAAGGACTTGAAGATCTCCACGAACTCGTCGGTGTAGGCGTTCAGGTAGTCCAGGTTGGTCGGCTGCGGCGCCTTGGCCATGAGGAAGACGATGCCCTGGTCCTCGTCGGGGGCCAGTTCGCTCTTGGTCATCATCAGCAGCACCGGGATCAGCGCCATCACGATGAGCGCGAACACCACCACCACCGGGCGGGTGTTGAGGGTGCCGTGCAGCGCGCTCTGGTACCGACGCTTGAGCCGCTCGAAGATCATGTCCAGCTTGTGGGCCAGGCCGCTCGGGTTCTCCTCGTGGCGCAGCAGCTTGGAGCACATCATCGGCGAGAGGGTCAGGGCGACCACGCCGGAGATGATCACCGCGCCCGCCAGGGTCAGGGCGAACTCGCGGAACAACGCACCGGTGAGGCCTTCGAGGAAGCCGATGGGGGCATACACGGCCGCCAGGGTGATGGTCATGGAAATGACCGGCACGGCGATCTCGCGGGCGCCCTCGATGGCGGCATCGAAGGGCGTCTTGCCCTCCTCGATGTGCCGGTGGATGTTCTCCACCACCACGATGGCGTCGTCCACCACCAGGCCGATGGCGAGCACCATGGCCAGCAGCGTCAGCAGATTGATCGAGTAGCCCATCAGCTGCATGAAGAACAGCACGCCGATCATCGACAGCGGGATGGTGATGACCGGGATCAGCACCGAGCGGAAGGCGCCGAGGAACAGGAACACGACCACGATGACGATCAGCACCGCCTCGCCCAGGGTCTTCACCACCTCGTCGATGGACGCCTGGATGAAGCGCGTGGCGTCGTAGGCGATGGACACCTTGAGGTTCGGCGGCAGCTGGGCTTCCAGCTCGGGCATGATCGCGCGCACGTGCTTGATCACGTCCAGCGGGTTGGCGCTGGGGGTGCCCTTGATGCCGATGTAGACCGAGGGGATGCCGTCGAAGGAGCTGATGGAGTCGTAGTTCTCGGCGCCCATCTCGACGCGGGCGATGTCACGTACCAGCACGCGGCGGTCGCCCTGTGTCTTCACCGGGATGGCGGCGAAGGCTTCGGGGGACTTGAGGTCGGTGGTGGCGTTGATGCTGGTCACCACGTACTCGCCCTTCACCTGGCCAGCGGCGGACAGGTAGTTGTACTTGCGCACGGCGTCGCTGAGGTCGCCGGCGGTGACGCCGTAGGCGGCCATCTTCACCGGGTCCAGCCACAGGCGCATGGCGAAGACCTGGTTGCCGAGGATCTCCGCTTCGGCCATGCCCGGCAGGGTCGCCAGCTTGGGCTGGATGACCCGCGACAGGTAGTCGGTGATCTGCGGGTTGGACAGCTCGTCGCTGTAGAAGCTGATGTACATCAGCGCCGAGGCGTCCGCCGCTTCCTTGGACAGCACCGGGTCCTCGGCGTCCTGCGGCAGCTGGTTCTTCACCTCGTTGGCCTTGGCCAGCAGTTCGGTGAAGAGGCGGTCCGAGTTGGAGCCGATGCGCGCGTAGATCGAGATGATCGACAGGTTCTGCTGGCTCGACGACGTCATGTAGTCGATGCCTTCGGCGCTCGCCAGGCTCTGCTGCAGCGGCTGGGTGATGTAGCCCTGGATGGTCTCGGCGTTGGCCCCGGGGTAGGCGGTGGTCACCGTGATCAGGGCGTTTTCCATCTGCGGGTACTGGCGGATCACCAGCTTGCTGAAGGCCTGGAAGCCCAGCAGCACGATCAGCAGGCTGACCACGGTCGCCAGTACCGGGCGACGGATGAAGGGATCTGTGAAAGCCATATCGGTATTCCTTGGCGTCGAGCCTACTGCTCGGCGCTGGCTTGTTTGTCCGTTTTCGGTTGCTGGGCCTGGTCATCGGCGATGGCGACGTTGGAGCCGTTGTCCAGCTTCAGCTGGCCAGCGGTCACCACCTGCTCACCGGCCTTCAGGCCCTTGAGCACCACGACCTTGCCGTCGCGGCGCTGGCCGGTCTCGACGAAGCGGCGTTCGACCACCAGGACCGGCTGGCCCTTGTCGTCCTTCACTGCCTGACCGTCCTCGCCCTTCTTGGCATCGATCACGTAGACCGAGTTGCCATAGAGGGTGTAGGTGATGGCGGTTTCCGGCACCACGATGCGCAGGTTGTCGCCCGGGAGCAGCACTTCCAGGTTGGCGAACATGCCCGGCAGCAGTTTGCTGTCGGGGTTCTGCAGCAGCGCACGCACCTGCAGGTTGCGGGTGCTGTCCTCGACCTTGGGGTTGATCGCGGCGATGGCGCCGTCGAAGAACTCGCCCGGGTAGGCGGCGACGCTGATCCGCACGTGCTGGCCGATGGCGAGCTTGGGCACTGCCTGCTCGGGCAGGTAGAAGTCGAGGAACAGGGTGCTGAGGTCCTGCAGGGTGGCGATGGTGGTGCCCGAGGAGAGGAAGTCACCCACATCCACCTGGCGGATGCCGATGGTGCCGGCGAAGGGCGCGACGATGCGCTTCTTCGCCAGCATGGCCTTCAACTGGGCAACGCTGGCGGTCGACTTCTGCAGCTCCGAGGAGAGGCGGTCGAATTCGCTCTTGGAAATGTTCTGCCGGTTCACCAGGCTGCGGCCGCGTTCGAATTCGACGCGTGCCAGGGCCAGGGAGGCTTCCGCGGTCGCCAGGCTGGCCTGTTCGACGTCGCTGTCCATCTGGATCAGCGGCTGGCCGAGCTTGACCTTCTCGCCGGAAAGGAACTGCACCTCCTGCACGGTGCCGCCTACTTCCACGGTCAGGTCCACGCCCTGGAAGGCCTTGAGCGAACCGATGGCCGGCAGGCGCTCCTGCCAGGGTACTTCCACCGCCTTGGCGGCCGAGACGCTGATGGCAGGCTTGGGCGCCGTGAACATCGCGATCTGCTGTTTGATGGAGAAGAACTTGTACGCGGCAAGCGCGGCCACCACGAGGATGACCACGCCGAGCATGATGAGCATGCGGCGGAGCAACATATTCCGGTTCCTTGGCAAGGCAGATTGAGGGCCTGGGAATAGGCGAGGGGTGCACCTTATTACCACTGGCGGGGGCAAGTCAAAGGCGCGGAATTGCAAAAGTTTACATGCTGGCACGATGCCTGTTCAGTGCCTTGCAGATCGCCGGAGATCGCTACGAATCGGCGCATTTCAGTTGGCGAGAACGGCGCCTGGGCGGGGAGGCCGGTGAAGCGCAATAAACAGCGCAGCGGTGCTCTCGAAGGGGGCGGGTGCAACTCTCGCGAACCCATGGGGCGGCGAGGGTGCCACCGGGCTGCGACTGGAGCGGCACATCCCTGTGCCGGGTGAAAAGGGGTCAGGCGCTGAAGCGGCGGGTGACCTCGCTCAGCTCGCCGGAGAGTTCGTGCAGGCGACCGCTGGCGGCTTCGGTGCGTTGCACGTTCTCGTCGTTGGTGACGGCGATGGCGGTGATTTCGGTGAGGTTGCGCGAGATGTCCTCGGCCACCGAGGTCTGCTCCTCCGCCGCCGTGGCGATCTGCCGGTTCATGTCGCGGATGGCTTCCACCGCGCCGGTGATGCGTTGCAGCATCGCACCGGCTTCGGTCACCTGGGTGACGCTCTGCTCGCTGCGGCTCTGTCCGCTTTCGATGGCGCGCACCGCGTTCACCGCGCCGGTCTGTACCGTGTCGATGATCTGGTGGATCTCGGCGGTGGATTCGGCGGTGCGCTGGGCGAGGGTGCGGACTTCGTCGGCGACCACCGCGAAGCCCCGGCCCTGTTCGCCGGCGCGGGCGGCCTCGATGGCGGCGTTGAGCGCCAGCAGGTTGGTCTGCTCGGCGATGCCGCGGATCACTTCCAGCACCTTGCTGATGCGGCCGCTGTCGTTCTCCAGGCGGCGGATCACCTCGGCGGTGGAGTCGATCTCGCCGCGCATGCCAGTGATGCTCTGGATGGTCGCCTGCATCACCCGTTCGCCCTGCTGGGCCGAGCTGTCCGCGTCGTCGGCGGCGCGTGCGGCATCGGCGGCATGGCGGGCCACCTCCTGGGCGGTGGCGGACATCTCGTGCATCGCCGTGGCCACCTGGTCGGTGCGCGAGAACTGCTCGCGGGTGCCGCCGGCCATGAGCGTGGCGATGGCGTTGAGCTCGCCGCTGGCGCTGTCCAGCTCGGCGGTGCTGTGCTTGAGGCGGTTGAAAGTGTCGGCGAGGAAGTCCCGCAGGATGTTCGCCGAGTTGGCCAGGCGCCCCAGTTCGTCGCGGCGGCTGCTGTCGACGCGCTCGCCGAAGTTGCCCTGGCTGAGGCGGCCGATGTGGTCGATCAGGGTGCGGATCGGGTCGATCAGGCGGCGGTTGATCAGCCAGATCGCCAGCAGGCCCACCAGCACGCTGGACACCAGCATCACCACCAGGCCGGTGGTCACGGTGCTGGCGGCGCTGGCGCTGATCTCGGCGGATTGCTGGGTGCCGCGGTCATGCAGCTGGGTGACCAGGGCGGTCATCTGCTCGCTGGCGGCGCGGTCGATGCCCTGTACCGCCTTGTCGCCTGCGGTCGGTTCGGCGCCGGCGGCGAGGAAGGCCTCGCGGCCCTTGCGGTAGGCGGCCCCCAGGCTCTGGTGCTCGCTGCGCAGGCGCTCCACCTGGCTCTGCAGGCCGCTGTCGCCCTGCTCGCGGGCCTCGTTGACCAGCTTGCCGAGGATATCCTGGACCTTGCGTTCCTGGTCCTCGAACTGGCCCCAGTACTTGCTCAGGGCGGCCGGGTCCTTGCCGCGCAGCAGGACGTTCTTCCATTCCTGCACCTGGCCCTTGAATTCGACGTTGGCGCTGTCGACGAGGCTGGATGCCTCCAGCGTGCCGCCTACCAGGTTGCGGTAGGACTGGATCCCTCCAGATAGAAAGTTGAAGCAGGTCAGGGCGATGACCAGGATCAGCAGCAGGCTGCCGCCCAACAGCGCGAGGAGCTGGCCTCGCAGGGAGTTTTGCAGGGACATGTAGTTACGCCTCAGGGACGTGGGAGGGAGGGGTTGGCTGGTGAAGTATAGGTCGGCCGCCGTGACCGTTCGTTGAGGTCGCGGCGACGAAATGCAGGTGTCAGGCGAGGTGCAGGTGGTTGTCCCAGAGCCCGGCGGGCAGCTGCAGGGGGGCGGCGGCGATCGTCGCCTTGCGGCAGTCGTAGAAGCGGCAGCGGCCCTGGCCGGAGGTGACCACGAAACCGTCCTTCACCGCACCGACGCCGGCGCAGTCGGGCAGCGGGGCGTCGAGGCGCACGGCGCCGCTGTCCAGGTCCCAGATGAAGAAACGGTTGCCGCGCGGGGCGGTCAGGGCCACCAGGCGCAGTCCGTCGTGGATGGCGACGCTGGCGGTGTACTGGGCCATCGACAGGCGTTGCTCGTCGGCCAGGGGGAAGGGCTGGAAGCGCTGGCCCGGGCGCTTGATCGCCAGCAGGTCGGCATGGTCGCCGGCATCGCCCATGTACTGCTGGCCGGCGACTATGGTGCCGTCGCTCGCGATGGCCAGGTGGCGCACGCTGTTCATCTGCTGGGGCAGGGTCTCGCGGCTGATCAGGCTGCCGTCGCGGCGCATCAGCACCAGGCTGGGCTCCATGGCATGGAGGTTCATTTCCACGCGGCTCTCGGCCTCGGTGCGGATGCCGCCGTTGGCGACCACGAAGGTCTCGCCGTCCGGCATCCAGGACACCTGGTGCGGGCCCAGGCCGTGGGTGGACAGCTCGCCCTGGAAGCTCAGCCGGCGGTCGGCGTAGGCATACACGCCGAGCAGGCCGCGACCGGGATCGGTGGTGTCGTTGTCGGTGGTGTAGAGCCACTCGCCGCTCTTGTGGAACACGCCGTGCCCGTAGAAGTGGCGGTCCGGCTGCGAGCGCACCGTCTGCAGCAGGCTGCCGTCGGTGAGGTCGATCAGGTAGCTCTCGGTGCCCGGGCGGCGGGCGACGAACAGGGCCACCGGCTCGCTGGGGTGTTCGACGATGTCGTGGCAGCGCTGCGCCACGCGGGTGGCGAACACCTGGGTGCCGTCGAGGCGGTAGCCGACGGCGTAGTGGCCGCCATCGGCATCGTCACGGGCGGAGAGCAGCAGCGGGTCGCGACCCTGGCGGCTCAGGGTCCAGCCGCCCAGCGTCACGGCGCCGAGCAGGAGGCTGCCGAGGGCGAGTACCTGGCGGCGGAACATATCAGTCACCATCGTTGGCGTTGAAGCCCAGTTGCACGTTGAGGACGCGGGCCAGCTCGTTGGAGTGCAGGCGGTGCACCACGTCGAGGCTGTCGTAGAAGCCGTTCAGTTGCTTGAGGCCTTCCTCGCTCTGCAGCAGCGTGCTCAGCGGTGGCTGCAGGGCCTCCAGCTTGGCGCGGGCGTCGGCGTAGGCGCCGTCGATCTTGTCGGCCAGGGCCTTCTGGTCGTCACCCAGCAGGCTGCGGATGCCCTTGCCGTCGGCACCGTTCCACAGCTGCTCGGCGCTGAGCAGGCTGGCGCCCAGGCTGGCCAGGGAGGTGTCGCTGCGCCAGCCATCGGCCTGGTAGGGCTGCGGCTGGCTCTTGGTCTGGCGGCCCATGGGCGTGCCGAGCTTCTTCTTCAGGGTGTCCAGGGCGGTGACCTGGACACGCAGCAGCTCGGAGACGGCCTCGTGGGAGTCGGCGTAGCGCGGGTTGGGGAACTTGCTCAGTTGCTCGAGCATGCCGTCCTTGCTGTTCCAGGAGGCGAGGATCTCCTCGGCGAGGCTCTGCTGGCGCTGGCCGATGGCTTCCAGCAGCGGGCAGTAGCGCGCCTTCTGCTCCGGGTCGGCGAGGTCCAGGTTGCTGTCGAAGAGGATGTATTCGTAGGCGGAGAGGCCCTGGACCACGACGCTGGACTTGGCCAGGCCGGCGGCGTCGATGTCGGGCTTGGCCTTGACCAGTTGCTCGACCTGGCGACCCACCAGGTTCTTCTTGTCCGGCCAGAACTGCACCTGCCAGGCGCGGTTGCCCTCGGCCAGGGGGCCGACCATCAGCGGTTGCAGCTCGGCCCAGGCCTTCTGCGCCGCGAGGAAGTCGGCACGGGCCTTGGCCAGGTCTTGCTTCCCGGAACAGAACGCCAGCGCGCTGGCGGCCAGGGCGCGGTCGGCTTCCACCCAGCGGCTGTAGGTGGGCAGGATCACCTGCTTGGCCAGCGCGGCGGTGGCCTGGGCCTGCGGGTCCTGCGGGGCGCAGGCGCCCAGGGCCAGGGCGGCGAGGCTGGTGAAGAGCAGTTTGGGTCTGAACATGCAGGGCTCCTTAAAGGGAATTCAGGAATGCCAGCAGCGCGGCTCGCTGTCCAGCGTCATAGCGCATGACGGTCTGTTTCGCCGCCTTGGCCTCGCCGCCGTGCCAGAGGATGGCCTCGAGCAGGTTGCGGGCGCGCCCATCGTGGAGGAAACGGGTGTGGCCGTTGACCGCCTGGGTCAGGCCGATGCCCCAGAGGGGCGCGGTGCGCCAGTCGCGGCCGCTGGCCTGGAACTCGGGGCGGCCGTCGGCCAGCCCCTCGCCCATGTCGTGCAGCAGCAGGTCGCTGTAGGGGCGGATCACCTGGTTGGCCAGCTCCGGCTCGGCGGCATCGCTGCCGGTGGTGAAGCTCGGGGTGTGGCAGCCCTGGCAGCCGGCCTGGTGGAACAGGCCCTTGCCGTCCAGCACCTGCGGGTCGTTGACCCCGCGCCGCGAGGGCACGGCGAGGTTGCGGCTGTAGAACAGCACCAGGCGCAGGATGTTGTCGCTGACCTCAGGCTCGCCGCCGTTCACGGCATTCAGGCAGTCCACCTGGGCGGGCGTGCAGTCGTCGTGGGGCAACAGGCTGGTGGTCAGGCCCATGTCGCCGGAGAAGGCGTGGGCGTTCTGCTGGTTGAGGCTGGGCTGGCCGGCCTTCCAGCCGAAGCGGCCGAGCACGGTCTTGCCGGCGGCGTCGTCCCAGACCCGGTTGGGGCGGCCGACGATGCCGGCGGGCTTGTCCTTCGAGGCGCCCGCGTTGGCGAGGATGGCGGCTTCGGGAATGGCCTCCAGCAGGCCCAGGCCGATCATCGGCGGGGCGACCCGGGCGGAGAACATCGTCTGCGGGTGCATGGGGCCGTAGCCGAGCTGGGTGATTTCCAGGATCGGTTTCTGCAGTTCCACGCGGGTGCCGTCGGCGAGGGTCACCGGGACGGTTTCGTAGCGCATGCGCACCTTGCCTTCCGGCGCGACGCCGGGGATGGCGACGTCCTGCAGCTGGCCGCCGTACACCGGCTCGGGCACCACGCCCAGGCGCTCCAGCATCTGCTGGTGCTCGGCCTTGGCTTCGGCGGGGATGGACAGGCGCACCAGCATCGACACGGCGTTGTCACCGCGAACGCCCGGCGGATGACCGCGGCCGTCCTTCACGTGGCAATTCTGGCAGGCGTTGGTGTTGAACAGCGGGCCCAGGCCATCCCTCGCAGTGGTGGAGGAGGGGGCGATCACCCAGGGGTTGCGGAAGAAGCTGTTGCCGACGTTGAAGTCCAGCCGACGGCTCGGGGTGAGGTTGCCGGAGGCCTGGGAGAAGGCGTTGCGGTCATGCAGGTTGATGGTCGCGGCACCGCCTGAAAGCTGCTCGCCGGGTTCGGCCTGGGTGAAGCGGGGAGGCTTGTCGCAACCGGCCAGGGCAACGGCCAGCAACAGCGGCGACAGGTGGCGGAGGGCCGACGATACGGGCATTGGCGGGTCCGGCTGGGGAAAACAGGCGGGCAATGTTAGCAGGCGAACGGCTATTAAATAAGAGGGATTTGCGTTTGTGATAGCGGGTCCGGCTGGCAGCTGCGGGGCTGGTGGAACCCAGGCGTGACGTGCCTTGCAGCGAGACGAGAGACGGATTTCCGGGCATGAAAAAAGCGGATGCGGCGATGGGCCGCATCCGCTTTGCGGGACGCGTGGACGAGTCGATCAGAACTCGTGGTCGGCGTTGTCCGGTTTCAGGTCGCTGATGCCCAGCTTGCCGGCGGCCTGCTCGATGGCACCGGTCTGCTTGACCAGGGCGGCGATGGCGTCACGGACGATCTGGTTGCCTTCGGCGTTGTCCGGGGCGATCAGCTGGTCGAAATGCACGCCCTTGTCGGCGCTGTCCACCAGCACCTGCAGCTTGGCTTCGGTGGCTTCCAGGTCGGCCTTCAGGGTGGCGTCGGTCGCAGCGTCGATCTTGGCCACCAGGGAGGACAGGCTCGGGCCGGTCAGGGTGGTGCCGTCGACCTTCTTGTACTCGCCCAGGTAGACGTTGCGGATGCCCTTGCCGTTGTAGAAGTGCGAATTGTGGGTGTTGTCGCTGAAGCAGTCGTGCTCGTCCTCGGGCGAGTTGGCTTCCAGGGCGACCTTCATGCGCTCGCCGGCCAGTTCGCCCAGGGACAGGCTGCCCATGCCGAAGAGCATCTTGCGCAGGCCGGACTCGGCAGGCTCGGCTTCCAGCTTGGCGCGGTAGTTGTCCGCGACGCCGGCTTTCCACTGGCCGACCATGTATTCCAGGTCGCTGACCAGCAGGTCGGTGGCGGCCTTCAGGTAGGCGGCGCGGCGGTCGCAGTTGCCGCCGGTGCAGTCCTTGCCCTGGGCGTAGTCGGTGGCCGGGCGGTTGCCGGCGCCCGGGCCGGTGCCGTTGAGGTCCTGGCCCCAGAGGAGGAATTCGATGGCGTGGTAGCCGGTGGCGACGTTGGCTTCGGAGCCGCCCAGTTCGTTCAGGCTGGAGAGCTTCTCGCCGGTGATCTCGGTGACGTCGATCTTGTCTTCGCCGACCTGGATTTCCTTGTTGGCGATGATGTTGGCGGTGGCGCCCGGGTTGCCCAGCGCGTGCTGGTAGTCCTTGGCGACGTAGTCGATCAGGCCCTCGTCCAGCGGCCAGGCGTTGAGGCCGCCTTCCCAGTCGTCGACGACGGCGTTGCCGAAGCGGAAGACTTCGCTCTGCATGTACGGGGTGCGGGCGGCCAGCCAGGCTTCACGGGCGGCTTTCAGGGTGTCGTCGCCGGGCTTGGCGATGAAGGCGTCGACGGCTTTCTGCAGGTCGACGGCGGTGCTGTGGGCGTCGCTGAAGACGGCCAGGGCCAGGTCGGCGTAGTGCTTGACCACGGCCTTGGCGGCGGCTTCGTCGACTTTCGCTACGGTCGCGGCTGGGGTGCTGCTGGCGGCTGCGGGAGCGGCGGCTTGCGGTGCTGCGGCCTTGTCCTTGTCGTCGCCGCAACCGGCGAGGGTGATGGCGATGGCAAGCAGGCTGGCAGTAGCCAGGGGCATACGACTCATGGCGAATTCCTTTGCGTGTTGTGGGGGACGTGGCGCAATTGCGCCCGAGAAACCGCGACATAATGCGAAAGATTTGCATTTTTGAAAAGGCCCGATGCACCGTCCCCTGGATGCGGGATGTGCCCGCCGTCTCTATGCGCCAGCCGGGCTGACGTTAGAATGCCAGCAGTCACGTTCCATCGAAGCCAAGGAGCCGCCCGCATGTCCCTGACCAGTGTTGCCCTGATCGTCGCTGCCCTGCTGGTCGCCGCTTACGCGGTGACGCTCTACAACGCCCTGGTGCGCCTCAAGCACGGGGTGACCAAGGCCTGGTCGAACATCGAGGTGCTGCTCAAGCAGCGCCACGACGAGCTGCCCAAGCTGGTGGAGACCTGCAAGCAGTACATGCAGCACGAGCGCACCACCCTGGAGAACGTCATCGCCGCCCGCAACGCCGTGGCCAGCGCCCGCGAGCGTGGCGACGTCGGCGCCCTGGGCCAGGCCGAAAGCGGCCTGCGCGCGGGCCTCGGCCAACTCTTCGCCCTGGCGGAGAACTACCCGCAGCTCAAGGCCAACGAGAGCTTCCAGTTCCTCCAGCAGCGCATCAGCGGGCTGGAGAACGGCATCGCCGACCGCCGTGAGCTGTACAACGAGGCGGTGAACCTCAATAACGTGCGCATCGAGCAGTTCCCCGACGTGCTGCTGGCTCGCATGTTCGGCTTCAAGCCCGCCGAGCTGCTGGTGTTCAGCGAGGCCGAGAAAGCCGACGTCGACCTCAAGTCGCTGTTCAACTGATGGTCAGTGGCGATGCCGCCGGGCTCGCGATGAGCCTGGCCTTCAGCCTCGGCGCCTTCTTCGGCGGCGGCTGGTGGTGCCTCAAGCGCCTGTCCGAGGCGCGGTTCCTGCTGGATACGCCGACCTCGAAGATCCGCTCCGCCGCCCAGGGCTATGTCGAGCTCTATGGCGTCCTCCAGGAATCCACCCTCGGCCAGCTGCAGGCGCCGCTCACCGGCAAGCCCTGCCTGTGGTGGCGCTTCCGTATCGAGGAGTACCAGGAGAGCGGCAAGAACAAGAGCTGGCGGGTGATCGAGAGCGGCACCAGCGACCAGTGGCTGCAGCTGGGCGATGGCACCGGCAATTGCCTGATCGACCCACGCGGCGCCGAAGTGCGCCCGTCCACCCGCGAGGTGTGGAAGGGCAACCAGCGCCACCCGCGCAACGGAGCGGCGCACGCCGGCTTCTTTGGCATGTTGCTGGGGGGCGGTGAGTACCGCTACACCGAGGAACGTCTGCACGTCGGCGGCCCGCTCTACGCCATCGGCGATTTCCATACCGCCGGTGCCGGCCATCAGGGCTTCGATGGCACGGCGGCGCAGGGCGCGGTGATCCGTGAATGGAAGAGCGACTTCACCGGGCTGCTGAAGCGTTTCGACAGCAACGGCGACGGCCAGCTGGACGAGGCCGAGTGGAACCGCGTACGCCTCGCCGCCCAGCTGGAAGCCGAGGACCGCCACCGTTCCACCAGCGCCGCGCCGGCGGTCAACCACCTGCGCAAGCCGGGCGAGTCGCGACCCTTCCTGCTCTCCAGCCATGGCGAGGACGTGCTGGCACGCTCCTTCTACTGGCAGGCTCTGGGCGGGGCTGTCGTGTGCATCATCGGCGCGGTGGCCACTGTGTACCTGCTGCAGGTGACGGGGCTGATGTGAGCCTCTGCCTGGGCCTGCACGTTGGGCCTCGCTGCGCTCGGCGCCAACCTACGGCACCGTGCCCTGTCGTTCCGTAGCCCGGGCTTCAGCCCGGGAAGGGCGCTCACGGACCCGCAAGGACTCGCGCGACAGCCATGAAAAAGCCCGCCATCGAGGCGGGCTTTTTCATGTCCGGGTTCAGAGCGTCGCGGGGTTGGAGGCGGCGTTGGTCAGGCGGCGCGCCTGCTTGAGGTAGCCGGTGAGTTCGCGGGCGGGCAGGGGCTTGCTGTACAGGTAGCCCTGACCCTCGTTGCAACCCTGGGAGATGATGTACGCCTCCTGCTCCTGGGTCTCCACGCCTTCGGCGATCACCTGCATGCCCAGGCTGCGGGCGAGCTGGATGATGGCACGCACGATGGTGGCGTCGTCCTCGTCCTCGAGCACGTCCTGGACGAAGCTCTTGTCGATCTTGATCTTGTCCAGCGGCAGGCTCTTCAGGTAGCTCAGCGAGGAGTAGCCGGTCCCGAAGTCGTCGATCGCGATCAGCGCGCCGGAGCGGCGCAGGCTCAGCAGGTGCTGGGCGGCGGTGGAGATGTCCTCCATCAGGCCGGTCTCGGTGACTTCCACTTCCAGGCTGCGCGGCGGCAGGCGGTAGACCTGCAGCAGGTTGTTGACCACACGCGGCAGCTCGGCGTGGTGCAACTGCACGGTGGAGAGGTTGATCGCCATGCGCAGTTCGCTGAAGCCCTGGTCGTGCCATTCGCGCAGCTGGCGGCAGGCCTGGTCGAGCACCCACTCGCCGATGGGGATGATGGAGCCGTTCTGCTCGGCCAGGGGGATGAACAGGTCCGGCGGCACGAAGCCATGCTGCGGGTGCTGCCAGCGCAGCAGCGCCTCCACGCCGACCACGCGGTGGTCGCGGTAGTCGACCTGGGGTTGGTAGACCAGGTGCAGCTCGTTGCGGTTGAGGGCTTCGCGCAGGTCCTTCTCCAGCTCGCGGCGGCGACGCATCTCGCTGTCGACGCTGGCGATGTAGAACTGGTAGCGGTTGCGCGAGCGGCTCTTGGCCAGGGTCATGGTCTGTTCGGCTTTCTGCAGCAGCTTCTCGGTGCTGTCGCCGTCTTCCGGGAACAGGGTGATGCCGATGGTGGCGCGCAGGCGCACTTCCTGCTGTTCCAGGGCGAAGGGCGCCTCGAGGTCGTCGAGCACGCTCTGGGCCAGTTCGGCCGCTTCATAGGGTTGCTCGATATCGGCCTGGACCAGGGCGAACTGGTCGCCGCCCAGGCGGGCCAGCGCGCCGAGCCGGCCGCTGTGGCCGCGCAGGCGGTCGGCGAGGGCGATCAGCAACTGGTCGCCGGTCTGGTAGCTGAACTGCTCGTTGACGCCCTTGAAGTCGTCCAGCCCCACGCAGAGCACGGCGACGCGGCGCTGCAGGCGGCCGGCATCATCGAGGATCTGGTCCAGCTGCTGCTGCAGCTGCTGGCGGTTGGGCAGGCCGGTGAGGAAGTCGTACTGGGCCATGCGCAGCAAGCTGTTTTCCGCTTCCCGGCGCAGGTGGGTGTTGCGCTCGATGGAGGCCAGCAGCTCGTTGGCGGTGTTTATCCACAGCCCCAGTTCGTTCTTCTCGTTGCCCTTGAGCATGGGCAGCTTGTGTTCGCTGGGGCGGTCCGGGTTGATGTTGGTGAGGTGCTCGATGATCTTCGACAGCGGCTTGGTCAGCAGCCAGTGGTAGACCGAGTAGAGCACCAGGCCCATGGCCAGGGCGCGCAACACGCCGGAGATGAAGATGATCACCGAACTGATGACGAAGTCCTCGCCGTAGGGCGCGGTGTCCAGGGTGATGTTGAGGTCGCCGTAGTACTCGCTGTAAGGGCCGCGACCCACCAGCTGGGTGGTGAAGTTCTGTTCCTTGCCGAGGATCGCGTCGGTGAGCCAGCGCGTCGGCAGCTCCATCAGCGGGCGCGATTTTTCGGCGAGCATCGGCTCGTTGGGGTGGCCGATGGCGGCGAAGCGGACCGACTCGTGCTGGAACAGGCCCTCGATGACCTGCATGCCCATCTCCCGGTCGAGGCTGTAGACGGCCTGGGTCGAGGGATCGCGGAACATGCCGAGGATGCGATGGGCGTCGTTGGCCACCGCCTGACGTGTCTTGTAGACGTCGAACACAATCTGCGCGCAGCTCAGCACCACACCGACCACCAGCGCGGACATCAGCACCACGCGGAGCAACTTCAGCGACAAGCTGTGTTTGAGATCCAGCTTCAAGTAGGGATTCCTTGTTCGATGCCGGTAGGCGTCAGACCGCTTGAGTATTGGCAAACACGAGATAGCCGTCAAAGGGCCATTACGCAAATGCGGGTATTTTCACCTTGCCCGGTCCTCTACCGGCGCATGGGCGGACGAACCTTGTCCCATCCCGCACTGTGTCGGTGCACATCCTCCCTACTTGAATGCCGTTCGACGGATTTATTCTGGCACAGCCTGGGCGAATGCCTTGGCGATCCGGCGGACGGCGAGGCCCGCTTGCCCGGCTGCGCGCCGTCGAGCGCCATGGCCCTGCAAGCTTCGCACCGGGGCGCGTCCGCACCGGGCGCGCAAATGAAAAGACCCGGCACCAGGGCCGGGTCTTCTCGTGAAGCTGGAGCGGGTCTCAGGCAGCGTAGTTCTTGGCTACGAAGTCCCAGTTGACCAGGTTCCAGAATGCCTCGACGTACTTCGGACGCAGGTTGCGGTAGTCGATGTAGTAGGCGTGTTCCCAGACGTCGCAGGTCAGCAGCGGGGTGTCGCCGCTGGTCAGCGGGCAGCCGGCACCGATGGTGCTGGCCAGGGCCAGGGAGCCGTCGGCCTTCTTCACCAGCCAGCCCCAGCCGGAGCCGAAGGTGCCGATGGAGGTCTTGCTGAACTCTTCCTTGAACTTGTCGAAGGAACCGAAGGCGGCGTTGATGGCGTCAGCCAGGGCGCCGGTGGGCTGGCCACCGCCGTTGGGGCTCAGGCAGTTCCAGTAGAAGGTGTGGTTCCACACCTGGGCGGCGTTGTTGAAGATGCCGCCCGACGAGGTCTTGACGATCTCTTCCAGGCTCTTGCCTTCGAACTCGGTGCCCGGAACCAGGTTGTTCAGGTTCACGACATAGGTGTTGTGGTGCTTGTCGTGGTGGAATTCCAGGGTCTCGGCGGAAATGTGCGGCTCGAGGGCATTCTTCTCGTACGGCAGCGGCGGCAATTCGAAAGCCATGTCTATCTCCTTCATCAGGTCTGGATTTGTGCGCGAGGCGCGGGGCCGTTCACGGGCGGCCGGTAGGCGGCTGCGAGTTTGTACTCTTTTTTGCCGCGAAGCCCGGATCATAGCATCGGCCCTGCGGCATAACCACGCAGCAAACGTGTGGAAATCGCGGCGCCAGGGCCTTTGCATCGTGCCTGAGGGGTTCGACAAGGCGTGCTCAGAGACCGTTCAGCAATTGTGCGGCCATGGCGAACATCATCAGCGCCACGCCGAAGTCGAGCAGGCGCCAGGTGGCCGGCCTGGCCAGCCAGGGTGCCAGCCAGGCGGCGCCCAGGGCCAGGGCGAAGAACCAGATCAGCGAGGCGCTGGCGGCGCCCAGGGCGTAGGCACCGGGCACCGGCTGCTGGGCGCCCAGGGAGCCGATCAGCAGCACCGTGTCCAGGTACACGTGGGGGTTGAGCAGGGTCACCGCCAGGGCCGCCAGCAGTACCGCCTTGCGTGAGCGCGGGCCGGCGTTTGCCGCCTGGTCCAGGGTCTGTGGGTTGAGCGCCCGGAGCAGCGCCTTGGCGCCGTACCAACTGAGGAAGGCGATGCCGCCCCAGCGCGCGACGGCCAGCAGCGTGGGGTTCTGGGCCAGCAGCGTGGCCAGGCCGAAGACCCCGGCGCAGACCAGCACCGCATCGCACAGCACGCAGAGCGCGGCCACCGGCAAGTGGTGCTCGCGGCGCAGGCTCTGGGCCAGGACGAAGGCGTTCTGCGCGCCGATGGCGATGATCAGCCCCGCCGCCACCAGCATCCCGTTGACGTAGCTCTGCCACATGGCTCAGGCCTCCCCGGCGCTGGCGGCCAGCGCCCGCAGGGTGGAGAGGGCACGCTCGGCATCGCGGCGGGCGACGAAGAGGTGGTCGTGGTAATAGCCGGCGATGACGTTGCAGCTGACGCCGGCCTGGGCGAGGGCGCCGGCGAAGGCGGCGGTCAGGCCGACGGCGGCCAGGGAGGAATGCACCTCCAGGGTGATCCAGGCGGCTACGTAGTCGTAGGCCAGGCCCAGGCGATCGGCGTCCTCGCGGGCCAGGATCACGGTCAGTCCCTCGCGCTCGCGGAAGCTGCCGACGGCCTCGCAGCCCTGCAGCGCGCGGGTGTCGGTGAGGGTGCAGAACACGTAGTCGCCCTCGTTCAGATGCGGGGACATGCTGCGGATCAGCAGTGCGAGGGAGGTTTCGCCGGCCATGGAGGGGGTCCTGTTCGAAGGGGAGATGTGGCGATTCTGCGGAGGAGGCGTGTATAAGAAAAACAAATCATGCTGATCCCCTATTAGGAAAATCGATTTGTTCGACTACAAGTTGCTGGCCGCCCTGGCGGCGGTGGTGGAGCAGGGCGGCTTCGAGCGCGCGGCGCAGGTACTCGGCCTGTCGCAGTCGGCGGTGTCCCAGCGCATCAAGCTGCTGGAGGCACGGGTCGGCCAGCCGGTGCTGGTGCGCGCCACGCCGCCCACCTCGACCGATATCGGCACCCGCCTGCTCAACCACGTGCAGCAGGTGCGCCTGCTGGAGCGCGACCTGCAGTCCCAGGTGCCGGCCCTGGACGAAGGTGGCCCCCGCGAGCGCCTGCGCATCGCCATCAACGCCGACACCCTGGCCACCTGGTGGGCGCGGGCGGTGGCGGACTTCTGCTCGCGCCACGAGGTGCTGATGGACCTGGTGGTGGAAGACCAGGACGTCGGCCTCAAGCGCATGCGTGCCGGCGAGGTGGCGGGTTGCGTATGCGGTGCCGAGCGGCCGGTGGCAGGGGCCCGCAGCATTCCCCTGGGCGCCATGCGCTATCGCGCACTGGCCAGCCCGGCCTTCATCGCCCGGCATTTCGCCGAGGGCGTCACGCCGGCGGCGCTGGCCCGGTCGCCTTCCATCGTCTACGGGCCCGACGACCTGCTCCAGCACCGCTACATGGAGTCGCTGGGCGTCGCCGGCAGCTTCCCCCATCACCTCTGCCCGTCGTCCGAGGGCTTCGTGCGCCTTACCGAAGGCGGCCTGGGCTGGGGGCTGGTGCCCGAGCACCAGGTGGAAGGCCAGCTGGCGCGGGGGGAGCTGCGCGAGCTGATTCCCGGGCGCCCCATCGACGTGCCGCTCTACTGGCACCACTGGCGCCATGGTGGCGAGCTGCTCGCCCAGCTCACCGAGCACCTGGCCCACGCCGGTGCCCGCTGGCTGGTGCAGGCCTGATTCAGGCGATGCGGATGGGCCCGCTGCCCGGCAACTGCTCCACGCAGCGCTCGCCGAACAGCAGCGACGGCGTGCGGTAGCCCCCGGGCCCGTTGTAGGCGAGCAGGTGGCGCACGGCGAGCAGCACGCCGTGCACGGTGACCTCGTAGCCGTTAGCGGTTTCCAGGTGCGCGGTGCGGGTTTCCCCGGCGGCGTTGCGCGCCTCGCCCCAGACCCAGGTGCGCAGGCGTTCACGGGTGGCCTGGTCGGGGCCGCGCACGCGCTTGTCCACCTGGCCCTTCAGCCACTTCTGCGCCCCCGCGCCGCCCAGCAGGCCGCGCAGCGGGTCGATCAGGCGCATGCCCAGGGCCGCCACCGGTGGTGCCGGCAGGTAGACCTCGATATTGGGGATGCCGGTGGAATAATAGGCCGTGGCCACATCGCCCCAGGGGATGGTCACGGCGTTCTTCTCGCCACGGCCGAAGTCGATACGTCGCTGGCGATAGCCCAGGGGCACCCCGACCCGCTCGCCATCCCGGCGTACCTGCCCGCCCAGGCGCAGCCCCTCCACCGAGGTCTTGGCGGTACCCGGCGACAAGCCGCTGCCGGTGTCGAAGCCCAGTGCCAGGTGGCTGGCATCCGGCAGCGCCAGCTTCAGGCAGGCCGCCACGCAATCGGTGGGAATGACGTCGAAGCCGACGCCCGGGCAGATCACCAGGGCCGCCTCCCTGGCCAGCAGGTCGTAGGCGCGGGCCTGCTCGAACACGGCGATCTCGCCGGTGATGTCGACGTAGTGACTGGCGCTGGCCAGGCATGCCTCGATCATCGGCGCGCTGGTGGCGGAGAAGGGGCCGGCGCAATGGGCCACGACCGTGACCCCCGAAAGTGCCGCACGGCTGGCCAGCGGGTCGGCCAGGTCGAAGGTGCGGGCCGGCAGCGACAGCTCGGCGGCGATGCGCTCCACCTCTTGCGCGTTGCGCCCGGCCAGTATGGGCGCCAGTCCCTGGCGCACCGCTTCGGCGGCTACCAGGCGGCCGGTGTAGCCGTTGGCGCCGTAGATCATCCAGGCTGAATCGCCCATGCCGTATCTCCTCGTTGATGTGGTCGACAAGACTAGCCGTCTCTCCGCCACGTGATGCCGGACCTAGGTTGGGCGTCTTGGCTTTCAAGGTCGGGCCGCTGGCTCGCGACGCCACGGCGCCGCCGGGCCCGCGCTGCTAGAGTCGCAGGCATGACGAGAACACCGGGGGGATGAGCAATGAAGATTCTGGTAACGGGGGCGAGCGGCTTCATCGGCGGGCGCTTCGCCCGTTTCGCGCTGGAGCAGGGCCTGGCGGTGCGGGTCAATGGCCGTCGCCCCGAAGCGGTGGAGCACCTGGTGCGGCGCGGCGCTGAATTCGTCCAGGGCGACCTGGCAGACCCCGAGCTGGCGCTGGCCCTCTGCGACGACATCGAGGCCGTGGTGCACTGTGCCGGCGCGGTGGGGGTCTGGGGCAGCTACCAGCATTTCTACCAGGCCAACGTCGAAGTCACCGAGAACATGGTCGAAGCCTGCCTGAAGCGGAAGGTGCGGCGCCTGGTGCACCTGTCCTCGCCCTCCATCTATTTCGACGGTCGCTCCCACGTTGGCATCCGCGAGGAGCAGGTGCCCAAGCGCTTTTCCGACCACTACGGCGCCACCAAGTACCTGGCCGAGCAGAAGGTGTTCGCCGCCGAGGAATTCGGCCTGGAAGTGATCGCCTTCCGCCCGCGCTTCGTCACCGGGGCCGGCGACACCAGCATCTTCCCGCGGCTGATCGAGATGCAGCGCAAGGGGCGCCTGGCGATCATCGGCAACGGCCTGAACAAGGTGGACTTCACCAGCGTGCACAACCTCAACGAGGTGTTGCTGAGCGGCCTGCTGGCGGCGGGGCCGGCGCTGGGCAAGGTGTACAACATCAGCAACGGCCAGCCGGTGCCGCTGTGGGACGTGGTCAACTACGTGCTGCGCCGCCTCGACCTGCCACCGGTGACCCGGCACATGCCCTTCGCCATCGCCCACGCGGCGGCGACCCTCAACGAGACCGTCTGCAAGCTGCTGCCGGGGCGCCCGGAACCTTCGCTGTTCCGCCTCGGCGTGGCGGTGATGGCGCGGGATTTCTCCCTCGACATCAGCCGCGCGCGGCACTACCTGGAGTACGACCCCACGGCCAGCGTCTGGTCGGCGCTGGACGAGTTCTGCACCTGGTGGAAGGCCCAGCAGCCCTGAGGCGGCTCAGCCGCGCAGCGGGCCGGCGTACTGGGTGTACTTGCGGATCAGCTCTTCCTCGCTCAGCTCCTTCTTCACGCGGATGCCGGTGAGTTCGCTGAGCCGTTCGCCCAGGCTGATGATGCTTTCCTGTCGCGACTCGGCGCAGGCCTTGAGCATCGACTGGATGGCGTCGGGCTGGCTGAGACGGATGTCCAGCGCCTGCTCCTCGCGAATCTGCCGACGCAGGGTTTGCATGCAGTCCAGTACGGCTTTGGTCAGTTCCACGCGTAATCCCCCCATGATCAGAAGAGAGCTCCGTCCGTCTCTTCCCGGATCGGCGGAGCGCGTCGGGCCCCCACTGCACGGGCCCGCCAGGCTGAAGCGCCCCCAAGACGCCCCAAGGGGTGATTAGCAAGGTGCGTACCAGTTCACGTATTCAGGAACCCTGGGGCCTGCAGCGGGTCGATCGACCGTGCGTCGCCCCGTGGCGGTGCGAAATCGCACCAGCTTGGCGCGACGCTGATGCCGCCCGAGCGAAACGGTATACTGGCGCACTTGTGGCCAGCCGCGGCCCTTAGCGCTCTCTTCCGAAGGTCAACCATGCGTAACGATGCTCTCGATGAACTGGACGATGTCCCCAGCCTGACCACCGATTCCCGGGATCGCGACGCGTACGGCCACCATGGCCACGCCGCCCATGCCCAGCCCAGCCATGCGGGCCACGGCCATGCAGCGGCGGTCAAGGTGCCCAGCACCGGCCCGCTGTGGGCGTTGATCGGCGCGCTGCTGATCGCCTTCTGCGGCCTCGGCTGGTGGAGCTTCCAGCAGATCTCGCTGATGGAGCAGCAACTGGTCGCCACCCAGGAGAGCTTCGCCCGCATCAGCGAGGAAGCCGCCGGTCGCATCCAGGACATCAGCGGCAAGGTGGTCGCCACCGAATCCAACGTCACCAGCGGCAGCGAGTCGCTGAAGCTCGAGCTCAAGCAGCTGCAGGCCAAGGTCGCCGAACTGGTCAAGCAGCAGCAGAGCCTCAATACCCAGATCGGCGGCCAGGGCAAGCGTGTCGACCAGATCGCCGCCGACCTCAAGGCCCAGGAAGGCACCGCCGGCCAGCTCGACGGCCGCCTCAAGGGCCTGGCGGATGAGCAGGGCAAGCTCAAGGCCGCCCAGGGCGATTCGTCCAAGGTCGATGAGCGCCTGAAGGCCCTCTCCGCTGAAATCGACGCGCTGAAGAAGCAGGGCAACCCCAACCAGGCGATCAAGAGCCTGGAACAGGACCTGCTCGTGCTGCGCAGCGAACTGGACAACCGCCCGGCACCGGCCCAGAACGTGGGCGGCAACACCGCCGAGTTCGACGCCTTCCGCGCACAGATGACCCGCAACATCAGCACCCTGCAAAGCCAGGTGCAGAACCTGCAGCAGCAGATCAACGCCCGCTGATCCCTGTCGCCATGGAAAGCCCCGCTCCGCAAGGACCGGGGCTTTTTCATGCCCGGACGGATCGCAATGCCGCCGGGGGCACCCTGTTGGGGCGAATTCATTCGCCCGCTCTTCATGCCATCGCGCTCCGTTGTCACCGGCAAAGGTGGTGATGGGTTTCGCTGCGCTCTACGCCATCCTGCGATTCGTGCCGGCTGTGGAATTCGCTGTTCGGACTTATCCATAGCCACGAAAAAGCCCCGGCCTTGCGGGCCGGGGCTTGGTTCATCGCAGCGTTGCCGCTTACAGGCGCGGGTAGTCGATGTAGCCGACCGGGCCCTTGCCGTAGAAGGTTTCCGGGTGCGGCTCGTTCAGCGGGGCATCCTGGGCCAGGCGCGCCGGCAGGTCGGGGTTGGCGATGAAGGGGATGCCGAAGGCCACGGCATCGGCCTTGCCTTCGGCCAGCCAGGCGTTGGCCTGTTCCTTGGTGAAGCGTTCGTTGGCGATGAACACGCCGCCGAAGGCTTCCTTCAGGCTCGGGGTCAGGCTGTCGTCGGCGACCTTCTCGCGGGCGCAGATGAAGGCCACGCCACGCTTGCCCAGCTCACGGGCGACGTAGCCGAAGGTCTCGGCGCGGTTGGAGTCGCCCATGTCGTGGGAGTCGGCGCGCGGCGCCAGGTGCACGCCCACGCGGCCTGCGCCCCAGACCTTGATCAGCGCGTCGGTCACCTCCAGCAGCAGGCGTGCGCGGTTCTCCAGGGAGCCGCCGTAGAGGTCGGTGCGCTTGTTGGTGCTGTCCTGCAGGAACTGGTCGATCAGGTAGCCGTTGGCGGCGTGCAGCTCCACGCCGTCGAAGCCGGCGGCCTGGGCGTTCTCGGCGCCCACGCGGTAGGCCTCGATGATGTCGCCGATCTCTTCGGTTTCCAGGGCGCGGGGCACCGGGTAGTCACGCAGCGGGCGCAGCAGGCTGACGTGGCCCTTGGCGGCGATGGCGCTGGGGGCGACCGGGGTTTCGCCGCCCAGGTAGCTGGGGTCGGAGATGCGGCCCACGTGCCACAGCTGCAGGACGATCTTGCCGCCGTTGGCGTGCACGGCCTTGGTGATGTTGCTCCAGCCCTTGACCTGCTCGTCGCTCCAGATGCCGGGGGTGTCGGGGTAGCCGACGCCCAGCGGGGTGACGGAGGTCGCCTCGCTGATGATCAGGCCGGCGGAGGCGCGCTGGGTGTAGTACTCGGCCATCAGCGCGTTGGGCACGCGGCCCTCGTCGGCGCGGCAGCGGGTCAGCGGGGCCATGATGATGCGGTTGGCGAGTTCCAGTTCGCCGATCTTGATGGGATCGAAAAGCGTTGCCATGGGATACACCTCGGATTAGTCGAGAGCGGTTTCCAGCTCGGGTTTGCGTTGACTGAAGGTCAGGACGGTCGCGACCAGGGCGAGAATCGCCAGCACGGCTGCGGCCAGTGGGACACGGGTCAGGCCCAGGCCCTGGTCGATGACCAGGCCGCCGACCCAGGCGCCGAGGGCGTTGCCCACGTTGAAGGCGCCGATGTTCAGGGTGGAGACCAGGTTCGGCGCACCGGCACCGAAGGCCACCACGTTGACTTGCAGGGCGGGCACGGCGGCGAAGGCGGCCGTGGCCCAGAGGAACAGGGTGATCTCGGTGGGGATCAGCGCCACGCTGGTCCAGCTCAGTGCCGTGGAGGCGACGGCCAGGGCGACGAACACGCCCATCAGGGTCTGCGCCAGCTTCCAGTCGGCCAGGCGACCGCCGATGACATTGCCCAGGGTCAGGCCCAGGCCGATCAGCAGCAGGCTCAGGGTCACGCCGCGGGGCGAGACGCCGGTGACTTCGCCCAGCAGCGGCGCCACGTAGGTGAAGATGCAGAACACGGCAGCGGAGAACAGCACGGTGGTCGACAGCGCCAGCCACAGCCCGGCGCCGTTGAGCGCGGCCAGTTCGCTGCGCATGTCGGCCTTTTCTTCGTCATGCCGGTTGGGCAGCACGCGCCACAGGCCGATCAGCGCGGCGACGCCGATCAGGGTCACGGCCCAGAAGGTCGAGCGCCAGCCGGCGGCCTGGCCCAGCGCGGTGCCCAGGGGCACGCCGAGCACGTTGGCCAGGGTCAGGCCGGTGAACATCAGCGCCACGGCCGAGGCCTTGCGGTTCTCCGGCACCAGGCTGGCGGCGACCACCGAACCGATGCCGAAGAAGGCGCCGTGGCAGAGGGCGGTGACCACCCGCGCCAGCATCAGCAGCTCGTAGTCGGCGGCCACCGCGCACAGCAGGTTGCCGAGGATGAAGATGCCCATCAGTGCCAGCAGCGCGGCCTTGCGGGGGAAGCGGGCCGTGGCCATGGCCATGAACGGGGCGCCCACGGCCACGCCCAGGGCGTAGCCGGTGACCAGCCAGCCGGCGCAGGGAATCGACACGCCGAGGTCGGCGGCCACATCGGGCAGCAGCCCCATGATCACGAATTCCGTGGTGCCGATGGCGAACGCGGACAAAGCGAGGACGAGAAGCGAAGTCGGCATGGGCCTGCTCCTGGAAAGTTGGGGGTCGTAGCAGGTATGAAGGCCTAGAGCTCGTCGCTCATCTGGCGAAGGAATTCACTGATCACGGCTTCATTTCGTTTGAAGAAGTTCCACTGCCCGACCTTGCGGCTGGTGACCAGCCCGGCACGCTGCAGGGTCGCCAGGTGCACCGAGACTGTCGACTGCGAAAGCCCCGTGCGCTGGTCGAACTTGCCGGCGCAGACACCGATCTCGAACGGGTGGTCCTGTTCGACGAAGTGCTTGTGCGGGTCTTTCAGCCACTGCAGCATCTCGCGCCGCACCGGGTGGGCGAGGGCCTTGATGATTTCGTCGATGTCGATGGGCGTGGTCATTGGGCGATCCGGGTGAAGCCATATCGGGAATGGGCGAACTATATATCGGCTCCGGGCGATACAGGATCGTTTGTGCCGATAGTCTTCATCACGGCGGCTGATGGAAGCGCCCCCGGCCATGGGCGTAAGCTTGGCCGATGAATTACCTCGCCCACCTGCACCTCGGCGGCGACCAGCCCGCCCAACTGCTCGGCAGCCTCTACGGCGACTTCGTCAAGGGGCCGCTGGACGGACGCTGGCCGGCGGACATCGAGGCCGGCATCCGCCTGCATCGGCGCATCGACGTGTTCACCGATGCCCACCCGCTCACCGCCGAGGCCAGGGCGCTGTTCCCGGCCGAGCGCCGCCGCGTCGCCAGCATCCTCCTCGACCTGTTCTTCGACCACTGCCTGGCGCGGGACTGGCAGCGCTACGCCGAGGTGCCGCTGCCGGCCTTCACCGGCCAGGTCTACCGGGTGCTGGCCGAGGAGCCGGCGCTGCCCGAGCGGCTGGCCTTCATCGCCCCGCGCATGGCCGCGCAGGACTGGCTCGGCAGCTACCGCGACTTCGCGATCATCGAGCAGGTGCTGCTCGGCATGTCGCGCCGCTTCTCCCGTCCCGGCCTGCTGGACGGCGCCTTCGCGGAGATCGAGCGCCTGTACGAGCCGCTCAGCGATACCTTCCGTCGCTTCTACCCCGAGCTGCAGGGCTTCGCCTCCGAGGCATCCCGCCGCGCTTGACCTGCATCAAGCACCACCGCCCCTTACCGGCGTGCACTATCCGTAACTAACGGTTTACGGAGGTGCCCCATGAAATCCCTGCTGCTGGCGACCGACCTGTCCTCGCGCTCCGAGCGCGCCCTGCTGCGCGCCGCACGCCTGGTGCGGCAGTTCGACTGCCCCTGGTTCATCCTCCACGTGGTCGACAGCGACCAGCCGCAGCTGCGCGTCGAGCTGGAGGTCGAACAGATCCGCCGCGACCTCGAGGCGCGCCTCGGCGAATTCACCGAACGCGCCGGCCGCGCCCCGGAAATCTGGGTGGAAGCCGGTGACCCGGCGCCGCGCATCGCCGAATGCGCGCGCTGGGGCGATATCGACCTGCTGGTGATGGGGGTTCACCGACGCAACGCCCTGCGCGACGTCTTCGTCGGCACCACCCTGGAGCGCGTGGTGCGCACCTGCGAAACGCCGGTGCTGGTGGTCAACCGCGAGCCCGAGTCCTCCTACCGCGACCTGGTGCTGGCCCTCGACCTCTCGCCCACCTCGGCCCGCGCCGTGCGCGCGGCCAAGGCGCTGGGGCTGATGGATGGCGCGCGTTGCCGGGCGGTGCACGCCTTCGAGCCCTTCGCCAAGGTGATGCTGATGAACGCCGGCATCGCCACCCCCGCGCTGGACGACCACCTCACCGGCGAGGAGCGCAACGCGCGGCTCAACCTGGCCGGCTTCCTCGAAGAGCAGGGCCTGCTGGGCGTGGTGGGGGAGCAACGGGTGGAAGAGGGGTTGCCGATGACCGTCCTGCGCCGGGTCATGGCCGACTCGCCGCCGGACCTGCTGGTGCTCGGCACCCGGGGCATGGGCGGGATCAAGCGGGTGCTGATCGGCAGCGTCGCCGATGCGGCGCTGCGCGAATTGGAGTGCGACATCCTCGCGGTCCCGCCGGGGCGGGACTGAGGTTCAGGCCGCCAGCTCCTCGGCGGTTTCCTCGCCGAACAGCCGAGTGCGGATCGCGCCGTGGGCCTGGCGGCTGACCACCGTGCGGCTCTGGTCGAGCGTGGGGATGGGCGGCAGCAGGTGGATCTCCACCTCTGCCACCTCGCTGCCGAGCAGGCGCAGCAGGTGCGAGAGCAGGTCGTCGTCGCCGATGAAGGGCGCGATCCCGTCACGCTGGCCGTCGCGCAGGTAACGGATCGCCACCGGTTGCACCGGCACGCCGGTTTCGCAGGCGCTGGTCAGCAGGCGGCTGTGGAAGGTGCGCAGCAGGCTGCCGTCGGTGGTGGTGCCTTCGGGGAAGATCGCCAGTTGCCGGCCCAGCCCCAGGTGGCGGGCGAGTTGCTGGCCCACCAGGTTGCTGTCGCCCGCGCCACGGCGGATGAACAGCGTCCCGGCCTTGTGCGCCAGCCAGCCCGCGACCGGCCAGGCGCGCACTTCGGCCTTGGACAGGAACGACAGCGGCGCGAGCATGCCCAGCAGCGGGATATCGGTCCAGGACACGTGGTTGGACACCCACAGCATCGGCTGGCGCGGTACGGCCCCCGTCACCCTCACGCGAAAGGGCAGGGCGGCGCTCAGGCGGGCGAGGAACCAGCGGGTCAGGCGCTGGCGCCGCACCATCAGGTCGCGGCCCCGGAACAGGCGCTCCAGCACCCCGACCCAGCAGGCCAGCAGCAGGCCGAGGCCGACCACCGCCAGCAGGCGGGCGATGCGCAGGTACAGGCGCAGCGTGCTCATGCCGACGCCTCCGTTCAGACCGCCGCCTTGAAGTGGCGGGCGTAGCGTGGGCAGAGCTCGTCGCGCTTGAGCAGGATGAACACGTCGGCGACCTGGAAGTCCTGGTCCCAGCAGGGCTCGCCGCAGATCTTCGCGCCCAGGCGCATGTAGGCCTTGAGCAGCGGCGGCATCTCGGCGATGACGTTGCCGGGCAACTCCAGCGCCGGCAGCGGGGTGCGCGGTTCGGCACGCAGGTGTTCGGTGCACAGGTAGCGTTCGCGCAGGCGCTGCATGATGGCCTGGGCCTGGATGCCGCCGTCCTGCATGGGGATGCTGGCGCAGCCCATCAGGTAGCGGTAGCCGCCTTCGTTGAGCACCTCGGCCAGCTCGCTCCAGAGCACGGCGATGGTGCCGCCGTTGCGGTAGGCCGGGTCGACGCAGGTGCGGCCGATCTCCAGCACCGGGCCTTGCAGGTCGCCCAGGCCTACCAGCTGGAATTCCTCTTCGCTGTAGAAGCGGCCGATGTCGTGGGCGGCGCGGTGATCGAGCAGGCGGGTGGTGGCCACCAGGCGGTCGCTGTCCAGGTCGCGCACGCCGATGTGCATGCAGTGCGGATCGTAGTCGTCCATGTCGAGGCCGAACTCGGCGCCCTTGAGCTTGGCGTCGAACTCCGCGCTGAACACCTGGTAGCGCAGGGCCTGGGCTTCACGCAGCGCGGCGATGCCGGTCAGGCGCTCGGCCTGCAGGCGGCGTGGGCTTTTCTCGCCGCGGGCGGCGTTGTCGCGGGTGATGGCGATCTGGGTCATGAATGAAGCCTCCGTTAGCCGGCTAGATCCCGGTTGCAGCCGGTCGATCTTGTTGTGCAAAGTCAGGCTAGGGAGACCCGGTGTCACCACCGTGACGTTTCCGTGATGCTTGAATGACAGCGACCCAAGGAGCCCGACATGACCTGGCAACGCCTGCTGGACATCAACGACCGCCTGCCCCCGGCCCCCCTGGAGGACTGGTACGGCGCGCTGCTGGAGCGCCTGGGCGAAGCCTCGCCCTTCGAGCTGGCGGTGCTCGGCGGGCGGCTCGCCGCGACGCCGGGCCTGGCCTTCCTCGCCGGCTACCAGGGCGCGCTGCGCCTGCTTTGGCCCTCTGCGCCGCAGAGTCTCGGCGCCTTGTGCGTGACCGAAAGCCGCAGCACCCGCCCGGCGGACATGCAGACCCGCGTCACCGGGCTGAGCCTGTCCGGGCGCAAGGATTTCGTCACCGCCGCCGACGCCGCCGACTGGCTGCTGGTGGCCGCCCGCGAGGAAGCCGAGGGCCAGCCGCCGCGCCTGGCCCTGGTGGTGGTGCGCAACGGCGCCCCGGGCGTGCGCATCGAGGCCCTGCCGTCGCTGCCGCTGATGCCGGATATCCCCCACGCCCGCCTGCACCTGGACGCCGCCCACTGCGAGCGCCTGGCCGGCGATGGCTGGGACGCCTACGTGAAGCCCTTCCGCAGCATCGAAGACCTGCACGTGCTTGCTGCCATGGGTGGCTGGCTGCTCGGTGTCGGCCGTGACAGCGGCTGGCCGGAGCCCCTGCAACTGCGCCTGCTGGGGCTGCTCGGCAGCGCCGCCGAGGTCTCCCGGCTGTGCGCCACCAGCCCGACGATGCACCTGATGCTGGCCGGCCTGTTCGCCCAGTTCGACGGCCTGCGCCCCGAGCTGGAAAGCGCCCTCGCCAACGGCCCGCAGGAATGGGCCACGCTCTGGCAACGGGACCAGGGCGTGCTCAGCCTCGCCGTCGGCCCCCGCGCCAAACGCCTGGAAAAAGCCCGCGCCAGCCTCGGCCTGGGCTGAACCGCAGAACTCCGTAGGTTGGGCTGGGTTCGTAGGATGGGTAGAGCTACGCGAAACCCATCATCGGGGTCCCAGCCGGGCCTCGCCTGGTGGAGGAAAAGAGCGTCCTCCACCCTACACCGGCCTCACCTCCGAGCGTTGTGTTCACGCCGCATTCCGCCAATCGCGACGCAGCGCCCGCCCCTGCGACGTTTTCGCCCTTGACGCCGGGTTCGCTTGATTCAGGTCAGTACGGGAAAAATCCACAACCACGATGCTGGCCGCCGCAACCAATTCGAGGTTTCCATGCGGCGTGAACCCATAGTGCTGTTCGACAACGGCGCCCACCAATGCCTGATGTTCGACGACCTGGTCAGTGGTGATGGCGTGCAGTCCAACCAGTTCCTGATCACCGATCATGAGCAATACCTGCTGCTCGACCCGGGCGGCGACCTGACCTACACCCCCCTGTCGCTGGAGCTGTCCAAGCACATCCCGCTGCAGGAGCTGACCTACATCTTCGCCTCCCACCAGGACCCGGACATCATCGCGTCGCTGGACAAGTGGCTGCTGCACACCCGCGCCAAGGTCATCTGCTCCAAGCTCTGGGCGCGCTTCCTGCCGCACCTGACGGCCAACTACCTGGCCATCAGCCACGGCATCTCCACCTACGACCGCATCATCGCGCTGCCCGACCGTGGCCAGTCGATCCCGCTGGGGCGTTGCAACCTCAAGGCGGTGCCGGCGCACTTCCTGCACTCGGTGGGCAACTTCCAGATCTACGACCCGATCAGCAAGATCCTCTTCTCCGGCGACATGGGCGCGTCCATGGTCGACGACGCCAACCCGGTGCGTGATTTCGTCAACCATGTGCCCGAGATGGAGGGCTTCCACCGCCGCTACATGGCTGGCAACAAGGCCTGTCGCCTGTGGGCCGCCATGGTCCGCGAGATGGACGTGGAGATGATCGTGCCGCAACACGGCCGGCCCTTCGTGGGCAAGGAGATGATCAGTGCCTTCCTCTACTGGATCGAGAACCTGCAATGCGGCCTCGACCTGATGGGCCCGGACGATTACCGCCTGCCCCGCTGAACACTGACCTTTCGCGCCGAATGTCCCCGCAAGCGGCACGTTCGGCGCTTTTTAGCGTCATATTCCCCGTGCTACGGTTCCGCCTCCGCTGACAACAAGAGGCTGACCAATGCCCGTCCCGCTGCTGCGAACCCTGAGCCTGGCACTCGGCCTCTGCGCCGCCACGCTCGCCCACGCCGAAACCTGGCCCGGTGCCGAATGGGCCCAGGGCGCCACACCCTCCGGCGCCGCCCTCGACGCCTTCGAGGCCTATGCCTTCCCCGCCCGTGACGATGCCCAGCGCAAGGGCGTGCGCACCGACGCCGTGGTGGTGATCCGCGATGGCGAACTCATCTACGAGCGCTATGCCGGCCCCACCCGTGCCGAGACGCCGCACCTCACCTGGTCGGTGAGCAAGAGCCTGCTCGCCGCCACCCTGGGCGTCGCCTATGGCGAAGGCCGCTTCAAGCTCGACGACCCGGTCGCCCGCCACTACCCGGCCTTCGCCGGCCATGGTGCGGTGCAGATGGACCACCTGCTGCACTGGGCCTCGGGCCTCGCCTGGCAGGAGGACTACGAATACGCGCCGCTGAAGTCCTCGGTGGTGGCCATGCTCTACACCCGGGGCCGTGGCGACATGGCCGCCTTCGCCGCCGCGCACCCGCTGGATGCCGTGCCCGGCAAGCGCTTCCGCTACTCCAGTGGCGACACCAACGTGCTCTCCGCCGCGCTCAGGGGCATGGTCGGGGATGCCTACAAGGACTACCCCTGGACCGCGCTGTTCGACCCCCTGGGCATTCGCTCGGCGGTGTGGGAAACCGACGCCGCCGGCACCTTCGTCGGGTCGTCCTACGCCTACATGAGCGCCCGTGACCTCGCCCGTGTCGGCCTGCTGATGCAACGCGACGGCCGCTGGGGCGACCGCCAGCTGCTGCCCAGGGAATGGGTGGCGTTCAACCGCAAGCCCTTCGCCGAATTCCATACCGACCCCAAGGCCCCCGGCGACGCCGTTCCCGGCGGGCACTGGTGGCTCAACGCGGTGGTGGCGGGCAGTGCCAAGCCCTGGCCCGACGCCCCGGAAGACACCTTCGCCGCCCTCGGCCACTGGGGCCAGGCGCTCTACGTGCTGCCGGCGCAGAAACTGGTGATCGTGCGCTTCGCCGATGACCGCGACGGCAGCTACCAGCACAACGCGTTCCTCAAGCTGGCCCAGGCCGCCTTCGCCCAGGAGGTGCAGCCATGATCCGCCGCCACCCCATCCTCGCCATCCTGGCCCTGCTGCTTCTGGTGCTGGCCGGCCTCGCCTGGCAGAACCGCGTCCACATCCAGGCCTTCCCCGGCATCATCAGCGCCTACACCGCCAAGGAGTACTGCTCCTGCCGCTACGTCATGGACAACCCGGCGGACTACTGCCTGGGCTACGTGAAGCAGTACGTGCCCACCAGCGCCTTCCTCGATGATGCCGCCGCCAAGCGCGTGACCTCGCGCGGCCTCGGCGCCACCTCCACCGCCGCCTGGCTCGGCCCGCGCCAGGGCTGCCAGCTGCTGCCGCAGGCGGACAGCCTGCCCTGACGGCGACATGCCCATTTCGTAGGATGGGTAGAGCGAAGCGAAACCCATCAATGCGTAGGCGTCAGGGGCTTGAGAGACCCGGCAAGCACGCTCCTGAGCAGGCCCTCTCAGGCAACGATCGCTCACGCAGGCCGCGTCATTGGCTTCACGCCTCGAAACGGCTGCTTCCGTCGCGGTCGCGCGCGTAGTGCCGGGCGAGGGGGAAGGGCGGTAGCCAGGCTTCGCGGCGCACCGTCCACAGCTCGTAGGTCGGTTGCAACTGGTCGGGGGCGTCCAGGGCGCCGAGGTTCACCTCGATCTCGTCGCCGCTGCGTCCGAATACCGAGGAGCCGCAGCGGGGGCAGAAGCAGCGCCCGGCGTACTCGCCCACCTCGCCCTCGATCGCCACCGCATCACGGGGGAAGATCGCCGAGGCGTGGAACAGCGCGCCGTGGTGCTTGCGGCAGTCCAGGCAGTGGCACAGGCCGACCCGATACGGGCGCCCGGAGGCGACGACGCGCACCGCGCCGCACAGGCAACCACCGGTGAATCGTTCCATGGCGAATCTCCTCTGAAGACGGACCGAGGCATTTCTTATAGCGGGCAGCGGCTGTGTGCGGCCAGGCGGCAGTGCCCTGTTCCACCCTGTGGAACCGTCTTCGATTGTCCTCCTCGCCCCGTGGCGCTTGACTGGCGCCGGGCCGCCTTCCCGGGCGGCCATGACGAGGAGAACAACAACAATGACCCGTTACGCGCATATCCCTGCCTGGCTCGATGGCATCGACGACGCGTTGCGCCGCCTGCGCCAGGACATCCACGCCCATCCCGAACTGGGCTTCGAGGAAACCCGCACCGCCGCTCTGGTGGCCCGTGCCCTGGAGGGCTGGGGCTACCAGGTGCACCGGGGCATCGGCCGCACCGGCGTGGTCGGCGTGCTGCGCCGTGGCGATGGCTCGCGGCGGCTGGGGCTGCGCGCCGACATGGATGCGCTGCCCATCAGCGAAGCCACCGGGGTCGCCCACAGCAGCCGCCACGCCGGCTGCATGCACGCCTGCGGGCATGACGGCCACACCGCGATGCTGCTGGGGGCCGCGCGCTACCTGGCCGAGGCCGGGCACTTCGACGGCACCCTCAACCTGATCTTCCAGCCCGCCGAGGAAGGGCAGGGCGGCGCCGAGGCGATGCTCGCCGATGGCCTGCTGGAACGCTTCCCCTGCGATGCGCTGTTCGCCATGCACAACATGCCGGGGCTGGAGGCGGGGCGCATGGCCTTCCGCGCCGGGCCGGTGATGGCCTCGCAGGACCTGCTGGAGGTCACCCTGGAAGGCGTCGGTGGGCACGGCTCCATGCCGCACCTGTGCGTCGATCCGCTGGTGGCCGCCGCCGATATCGTCATGGCGTTGCAGACGGTGGTGGCGCGCAACATCGATGCGCAACGTGCCGCCGTGGTCACCGTGGGCGCGCTGCAGGCGGGGGAGGCGGCCAATGTCGTCCCGCAGACCGCCTTGCTGCGCCTGAGCCTGCGGGCGCTGGACCCGGAGGTGCGCGAACTGCAGCTGCAGCGGGTCACCGCGATCATCCGCGGGCATGCCGCGAGCCACGGTTGCCGCGTGGCCATCGAGCACCGACCGGCGTACCCGGTGACGGTCAACCATGCGACCGAGACCGCCTTCGCCCGCGACGTGGCCGTGGGCCTGCTGGGGGAGGGCGCGGTGCAGGAGGCGCAAACGCTGATGGGCAGCGAGGACTTCGGCTGGATGCTGCAGCGCTGCCCCGGCAGCTACCTCGTGATCGGCAACGGCGAGGGGCCGATGGTCCACAACCACGGCTACGACTTCAACGACGACATCCTCGTGCGCGGCGCGGCCTATTGGGCCGCCCTGGCGGAGGCCTGGCTCCAGGCCGCCCGCAGCGACCTGCCCAGCAGCGCGACCCTCGCCCACGCCTAAGCCCCGGAGGCTCACCATGCACACGCCAACCCGCGGCGCCTCGCGCGGCCGCCAGGTGACCGCTGCCGTCATCGGCAACGCCCTCGAGTGGTACGACTTCATCGTCTACGGCTTCCTGGCGAGCATCATCGCCAGGTTGTTCTTCCCTTCCGATAACGAATACGCCTCGCTGCTGATGGCCCTGGCCACCTTCGGCGTCGGCTTCTTCATGCGCCCGGTCGGTGGCGTGCTGCTGGGGCTCTATGCCGACCGCAAGGGACGCAAGGCGGCGATGCAGCTGATCATCCTGCTGATGACCTTCTCCATCGCCCTGATCGCCTTCGCCCCGGACTACGCCGCCATCGGCCTGGGTGCGCCGCTGCTGATCGTGGTCGCGCGGATGATCCAGGGCTTCGCCACGGGCGGCGAGTACGCCAGCGCCACGGCCTTCCTGGTGGAATGCGCGCCGGCCCATCGCCGTGGCCTGTATGGCTCCTGGCAGTTGTTCGGCCAGTGCCTGGCGGTGTTCGCCGGCTCGGGGATGGGCGCGCTGGTCACCCACAGCCTCTCGCCCGAGGCGCTGGACAGCTGGGGCTGGCGCCTGCCCTTCGTCGTCGGCCTGCTGATCGGCCCGGTGGGGTTGTGGATGCGCCGCAACATGGAGGAGACCGAGGCCTTCCTCGAAAGCCGCGCCCGCCAGGCTGTGGATAACCTCAGCCTGGGGCGGATGCTGCGGGACAACCGGCGCGCCGTGCTGGTGACCCTGGGCAACACCATCAGCGGCACCGTGGCCTTCTACGTGGTGCTGGTGAACATGCCGACCTTCGCGCACAGGCAGCTCGGCCTGCCGCTGGACCAGGTGTTCATGGTGCAGATGGCGGCGGTGGCGCTGATGACCCTGGTGATCCCCATCGCCGGAGCGCTCTCCGACCTGTTCGGCCGTCGCGCGGTGATGCTGGCGGGGACCTTCGCCTTCTTCGTGCTGGTCTACCCGCTGTTCGCCTGGGTGGCCGCAGCGCCCAGCCTGGAGCGCCTGTTGGTGATGCAGCTGCTGCTGTGCACCGCCATCGGCACCCTCTACGGGCCGGGCCCCACCGCCGGCGCGGAGCAATTCCCCACCGGGGTGCGCTCCACCGGCCTGGCGCTGTCGAACAACCTGGGGGTGATGCTCTTCGGCGGCTTCGCCCCCTTCATCGTCACCTGGCTGACCCAGGTCGCCGATGATCCGGTCGCCCCGGCCTATTACGTCCTGTTCGCCGCCGGCATCGGGCTGGTCGCGGCCTGGAACCTGCGCGAAGGGGCCCCGGCCGCGCTGGAGCGTCGCGAGCGGCGCCGGCTGCTGGCCCACGCCACACGGAGACTGGTCGAATGAGCCGTTGCGGACCTCCCCTGGCCGAGCGCGTCGCCCAGGCTGCGGGGGGCGACCCCTCGCCCGCGAGCGGCGGGCCCGATGCTTGCAGCGCTGCCCACCGGCGCTGCAAGGTGGGGCCCGAGCGGGGCCCGCCGAGGCGGGCCCGTTGCGTGCAGGAGTTTGGCGTGACCTCGGCGGGCGAGGGGGAGGCGCAAATGCGCAGCAGAGAAGAAAGCGGCACCGTGCGCTCGGTGGAGCGTGCCCTGGCCATCGTCGAGCTGCTGGGGGAGCACGGCTCGCTCGGCCTGGAGGAGCTTCACTACCTGACCGGCCTGCCCAAGGCCACCGTCTCGCGGCTGTTGCATACGCTGCTGGAGCAGGGCTGGTTGTATCGCGGCCTGTGCGACCGGCGTTACCGGCTCAGCGCCCAGCGCCTGTTCGGCGACCCGGACCAGCGCTTCGCCCGCCAGCTGGTGGAACGGGCCTCGCCCCTGCTCAGCGCACTGGCCGAGCGCACCGGCCTGGTGGCCGACCTGTCGTTCTTCGACGGGGACGACCTGCACGTGGTGGAGAGCGCGGTGCCCGAGGTGTTGCGTCGGCGCTACCCCACCAATCGCCTGGTGGTGGGGCTGAAGGCCAGCCTCGCCGATTCCGCCATGGGGCGCGCCTGCCTTGCCACCCTCGGTGACGAGGAGCTGCAACGCCTCGCCAGGCGCCACGCGCTGCCGGACGAGACACTGCGGCTCGCCCATCGGCAGACGCATGACCAGGGTTTCGGCGAGCGCATCGAAGGCTCCTGGGAATACTCGGTGCGCCTGCCTTTCCTGATCCGCGCGGTGGCCCTGCCGGTGCACCGCCAGGGCCGCCTGGTGGGCAGTGTGGCCCTGCACTGGCCGAGGGATCAGGACAGCGTCGAGCGTGTCAGCCGGCGGCACCTGGACGACCTCGCCGGCACTGTCGACGACCTGCAGCACAGCCTCGGCTGAGGCCCCTCCGCCCCGTTCCGTGGGGCGGAACCCAATTCGATTGCCCTTCCCGGTCCCGGATCGACAATGGATCCTGCCCGTCCGGACGGCATCCACCTCATCCAGAACAACAAGAAGGACATGAGATGAACATGCTCGAAAAGGGCCTGGCGGGTCTCGCCTGCCTCACGCTCGCCGGCCTGTGCCAGGGCGGCACCTTCCTCGAAGACAGCAAGCTCGCCGTGCGTTACAGCCAGTACTACTGGAAGGAGAGCAACGGCGGCGAAGTCGGCCCCGTGCGCGACGAATGGGTGCAGGCCACGCTGCTCGGCTTCAACTCCGGCTGGTACCGCGAGGTGCTGGGGTTCGACTACGCCTACGGGCTGGCCGACGACCTGCGCGTGGGCCGCGACGCCACCAGCATCAGCAACCTGGAAGCGGGCCATTCGGTGCGATCCCCCCATGGCATCGCCAAGCCGGTGGAGGCCTACCTGCGCGCGCGCCTGGCCGGCGAGCCGGGCGAGCTGCAACTGGGGCTGGGCAAGAAGAGCCGGCGCTACGCCCAGTACTACGACGACCCCTTCAGCCGCGTCCTGCCGCCCTCCACCCTGGGGGCGGACGTGGATTTCCGCCGTCCCGGCCTGGAGCTGCGCTACAGCCGCATCGAGGGCTTCAGCGCGCGCAACGAGTCGGGCTGGGCGGACGACCTGACCAACTTCCGCGGTCGGAAGATCGACGCTTTGCACCTGTTCGCCCTGGGCCTGGAACTGCCCGGCGTCGGCACGCTGAAGCTGGAATACGGCGAGTCGGAGGACTACCTGCGGGTCGGCTCGGCGAAGCTCGAGCGCAGCCTCGCGCTGGGCGGGGCGCGCTTGCTCGATCTCTACGCCACCCTCGGTGCCCAGCAGGATGCCGGGCGGCTGTTCGACTACGGCGGTGTGCCGGGCCTCTACGACGCCACCTCGTCGCACGGGGCGCGCTACCTGGACCTCTCCGCGCGCATGCGCTGGCCGCATCACTACCTGGGCATGACCTGGAACCAGGTGCGGGGCGATGACTTCGACCGCTTCTTCTTCAGCCAGGACCACGGCACCTGGAACAGCAGCGCCAAGCTGTTCTACCTGTTCGGTGCCGAGGGCGAGGCGATGTTCAAGCTGGTGGCCGGCACCGATTTCGCGGCGCTGGGCCTGCCGGGGTTGCGCCTGGACGGCCACTACGCCTTCTCCGACCATGCCGCCGGCTATGACGGCTTCTCCCGTCGGGAATTCCAGGGCGTGCTGCAATACCGCTTCGCCGGCCTGCTCGATGGCCTGAGCCTGGCCTGGCTGCACAACGAGTTCCACACCAAGGGGCGCGCCGACGGGGTGACCCGCTTCACCCCCTCGCGGGGGCCCGCCGGCGTCATCACCCACAATGCGGAACGCCTTTACCTGAACTACGTCTATAGCTTCTGATCGGCTGGCCGGGACCCTCCCGGCCGCCTCCCTCCTCGCGGGGCGGGCGCCGACCCCATGAGCGTTCGCCGCCCCGTGCCTGTGGTTTGCAGGCGCACCGACTGCCGGTTTAAGGTGGCGCGATTGTGCGACAGGAGCCCGCATGGCCAAGCTATTCCCCCTCATTCCCGCCCTGCTCGGCGCCCTTGCGCTGCCGGTGCAGGCCGACTGGTACCTGGACAACGAGTCCTCGCGCCTCTCCTTCATCTCCACCAAGGGTGGCAACCTCTCCGAGGTCCACCGCTTCCTCACCCTGCACGGCACCATCGCCGACAGCGGCAAGGCGCACCTGCGCGTCGAACTGGAATCGGTGAGCACCGGCATCCCGCTGCGGGACCAGCGCCTGCGCGACCTGTTCTTCGAGATCGAGCGCAACCCCGAGGCCGAGGTCTTCGCCCAGCTCGACCTGCGCCCCATCACCGACCTCGCCCCCGGCGCCCAGCTGGAGCTGCGCCTGCCGCTGAAGGTGAAGCTGCACGGCCGCGAGCACGAGTACATGGCCGAGCTGCTGGCCACGCGCCTGGACGACCGCCGCTTCCAGGTGGTGACCCTGGCGCCCCTGGTGCTGCAGGTGGAGGACTTCGGCCTCACCGAGTCCCTCGGCATGCTGCGCGAGATGGCCGGGCTGTCCTCCATCAGCCTCTCGGTGCCGGTGGGTGCCGTGCTGATCTTCACCGCGCGCTGATGGGCCACATCTTCCCCTGGAAGTCCGGCAACCGCTTCGAGCTGCTGATCGACGGGCCGAGCTTCTTCCCCGCGATGCTCACCGACATCGCCCGGGCCGAGCACCACGTATCCCTGGAGCTCTACCTGGTGGAAGACGGGCGCTGCAGCGAGGCGCTGGTCGAGGCGCTGTGCCTGGCGGCGCAACGCGGGGTGAAGGTGCGTTGCCTGTTCGACGGCTTCGGCAGCAAGAAGCTCGGCAGCGCCCTGCGCCAGCGCATGGTCCTGGCCGGCGTGCAGCTGCAGTTCTACAACCCGGTGCGCTGGCGGCGCGGGGTGCGCAACTTCTACCGCGACCACCGCAAGGTGCTGGTGGTGGACGACCGCGTCGCCTACGTGGGCGGCACCGGCTCCACCGACGAGTTCTGGGAGCCCGAGCAGCCCGAGAGCCGCTGGCACGAGGCGATGGTCGCCATCGAGGGGCCGCTGGTGGTGCACTGGAAGCTGATCTTCGACTACCAGTGGCTGGCCAACCTGCATCGCCGGCCCTGGCGCCCCGACGAGGCCCCGGGCCTGGAGCGCCTGCCGCCGCTGCCGTCCGCCGGCATCGGCATGGGCCGGGTGGCCTACGCCGACGCCCGCCAGCACTGGGACATCGTGCAGTCGCTGGTGCGCAGCATCCGCAACGCCAAGACCCGCATCTGGCTGGCCACGCCGTATTTCCTGCCCAGCTGGAAGGTTCGCCGCGCACTGCTCAAGGCCGCGCGACGGGGTGTCGACGTGCGCCTGCTGCTGACCAGCCGCAACACCGACCACCCGCCGGTGCGCTTCGCCGGCCAGCGCTATTACCCGCGCCTGTTGCGCGCCGGGCTGCGCATCTTCGAGTACCAGCCGCGCTTTTTGCACCTGAAGATGGTGCTGGTGGACGACTGGGTGAGCATCGGCTCCTGCAACTTCGACCACTGGAACCTGCGCTTCAACCTGGAAGCCAACCTGGAGGCGCTGGACCGGCACTTCACCGCCGAGGTGGCCGCCAGCCTGAGCCGCGACTTCGACGACAGCCGCGAGATCACCCTCGAGGCCTGGCATGCGCGACCGTTGATCAAGCGCTTCTACCAGCGGCTCTGGGGCTGGCTCGACCGCCTCGCCGTCAACCTGCTGGACCGCCGCCGCTAGCCGAACCTTTGTCGGGTGTCGGCCGGGCCCGCGCCGGCTAATCTCCCGCGCACGACCACAACAAGAGATGCGCCCATGCGCCGTCCGCTGCCCGCCCTGTCGCTCCTCGCCCTGCTGCTTTCCGGCTGCTCCACGCCCGGGGCCTTCTTCGGCGCCACCGACGGGCCGGCCTTCGTCGCGCGCACGCCCAGCGATGCCGACCATGCGCTGGTCTACCTCTATCGTCCGCGCAGCGACTGGGCCGACCAGGAGCTGGAGGCGCCGGGCCTGTTCATCAATGGCGAGCTGATCGGCGCGTTGCCGAGCAACGGCTACCTGCCCCTGGAGTTCGAGACCGCCAGCTACCGCCTGGAGATGCGCCGCCCGCTGCTGGGCAGCTACTGGACCTTCTTCGCCGGCGGCCCGCTGGACTTCACCGAGATCACCAGCTTCGCCCTCGACGCCGCTGCCGGCGCCACTTACTACCTGCGCTACGACGAGCTGAACCCGCCGCCGCAGAATGCCGAGCTGCCGCCCCAGGGCGACGGCCCGCTGCAACTGGTGGGCGCCGAGCTGGGCGCCAGCGAGATCGCCGCCACCCGCGAAGTGCACGCGCTGCAGCGCTTCGGTTCCGCCGGCGAGCCGCTGGACGACTTGTAGTAGCCGCCTGTTACCCGGCGCGGGGAGGGCGGGCGGATACTTCGTCTACCCTTTGAATCCTCGAAGGCCCCACACGGAGGAACCCGCCATGGCGGCGAAGAAGATCCTGATGCTGGTCGGCGACTACGCCGAAGACTACGAAACCATGGTGCCCTTCCAGGCCCTGTCGATGGTCGGTCACACCGTGCATGCGGTGTGCCCGGACAAGCGCGCCGGCCAGAGCGTGCGCACGGCCATCCACGACTTCGAAGGCGACCAGACCTACAGCGAGAAGCCGGGCCACAACTTCGCGCTGAACTTCGACTTCGACAAGGTCCGTGCCGAGGACTACGACGCCCTGCTGGTCCCCGGCGGCCGCGCCCCCGAGTACCTGCGCCTGAACGCCCGGGTCATCGAACTGGTGAAGGCCTTCGACGCTGCGGGCAAACCCATCGCCGCCGTCTGCCACGGCGCCCAGCTGCTGGCGGCCGCCGGCGTGCTCAAGGGCCGCGCCTGCAGCGCCTACCCGGCCTGCGGCCCGGAGGTGACCCTGGCCGGTGGCGAGTACGTGGACATCCCCGTGGACCAGGCCCACGTCGACGGCAACCTGGTCACCGCCCCCGCCTGGCCGGCGCACCCGGCCTGGCTGGCGAAGTTCCTCGAAGTGCTGGGCACCCGTATCACCCTGTAAGGGCGAGCCTGCGTTCCGGGGATCATTGGATTCCCGGGGCCGCCTGTGGCGCCGTTTGATGGGTTTCGCTTCGCTCTACGCCATCCTACGAAGTGCCATCCCGTAAGGTGCGGTGCCATGTGGGCGTTCGATGCACAATGGCGCCGCTGAGCACCGCTTGGTGAGTGAACATCCACGCTCTTGGAACCTGGCTTTGCTTTTGGCTCTTTGAGCGTGGGAACCATAAGACTGCGGAGCATGCAGCGGTCGCTCACTCCGGACGTAGGGTGTGCTGCGCGCACCTGGAGCTCGCCGGAAGCACCGAGCGGAGGTGCGCACGGCACACCCTACGGCACGGGTTCATCCTGTCGAATCGTCATAGGCAGAGCCGATGGCTCATGACGACGTCCCAAGGATGTGGTTTACCAAGTTCAAATGAATCCACCCCTGCAGGTTTTCAGGGCACACCCGAGAAAGGAACCCGCCCCATGTGCGAACTCTATGTAAAGGCCGACCCGATCCTCTACGAGTCCCGCTCGCGCTCACTGCGCATCCGCGGCGTGGTGACCACGCTGCGCCTGGAGAACCAGTTCTGGGACATCCTGCGGGAGATCGCCGAGGTGGACGGCATGACCACCAATCAGCTGATCACCAAGCTCTACGAGGAGGTCATGGACTACCGCGGCGAGGTGGTGAACTTCGCCTCCTTCCTGCGGGTGAGCTGCACCCGTTACCTGGCCCAGCGCAGCGCGCCGGCCAACCTGGCGCTGCTGCCCCGGCGGGCTGGCTGAAACTTGCGGCGGTCGGCGGAATTCCCTGACTGGTCGGTCTAGGCTGTTCGCGCGCGTGGCAGGGATGCCTTGGCCGCGCGCCTGCCAGTCGCCGTCGTGGCTGGAGTCCAGATCCCAGGAGTTACTTTCATGGCTGCCAAACGCCTCTTTTCCGTTTCCCTCCTCGCCGCCTGCCTGCTGGCCGGCACCAGCGCCTTCGCCGACCCGTCCCTGGCCGAGCGCCGCGCCATCACCGCCTACCAGGAAGGCCCCTACGTCGAGCAACTGAAGGCCATCCAGGCTGCCGCCGGTTTCGAGGTGCCGGTGGACGTGCAGTGGAACAGCATCGCGCTGCCTGACCAGGCGCAGAACTACACCCAGGACGGTTTCTGGAAGCAGGTCTACTTCACCCCGCTGGAGAAGGCCTTCGCCTCCGTGGCCGTGGACGACATGGGCAAGCAGGCGCTCAAGGCCAAGCTGAGCAAGGTGGTGGTGCGTTATGACGAGGCCACCGCGCCCTCCAGCAACTACCCCGATGGCGTCGCCTTCGACGGCGGCGTGCTGAGCCTCAACTTCAAGCCCTTCACCAACGTCGACGATGTCGATGCCCGCGCCGAGGCGATCCAGAAGGCGCTGGAAGCCAAGCTCTGATCCTGCCGGGCCGGCCCGCACCCGGGCTGGCCCTTCTCGACCGCGCGGGCATTTGCGCGAGGCTTCGCGGCGTTTAAGCTGCGTCATTCCCTCCGCCCGGCGCGTCCCCGATGTACAAGCTGCCCACCACGGCCACCGCGCCGTTCTGCCCCTCCGCCGTCAGCCACAGCGTGGCGGTGCCGGCCAACGCGTCCCTGGGGCGCAAGCTCATGCTCTTCGTCGGCCCCGGCCTGCTGGTGTCGGTGGGCTACATGGACCCGGGCAACTGGGCGACGGCCATCGAGGCGGGCTCGCGCTTCGGCTATGCGCTGCTGTTCGTGGTGGTGCTGGCGAGCTTCTCGGGCATGTTGCTGCAAAGCCTCTGCTCGCGCCTGGGCATCGCCACCGGGCGTGACCTGGCGCAGCTCTCGCGGGAGCGCTACCGCCCCGGTGTGGCGCGTGGGCAGTGGCTGCTCGCCGAGCTGTCGATCATCGCCACCGACCTGGCCGAGGTGCTGGGCGCGGCCCTGGCCTTCCACCTGCTGCTGGGCGTCTCCATCACCACCGGCGTGGTGCTGACCGCCTTCGACACGCTGATCGTTCTCGCCCTGCAAGGCGCCAACTTCCGCCGCCTGGAAGCCATCGTGCTGGGGTTGATCACCACCATCGGCGCGTGTTTCTTCGTCGAGCTGATGCTGATCAAACCCTACTGGCCGGACGTCGCCGCCGGGCTGCGGCCCTCCTGGGACGTGCTCTCCAGCCAGGAGCCGCTGTACCTGGCGATCGGCATCCTCGGCGCCACGGTGATGCCGCATAACCTCTACCTGCATTCGTCGGTGGTGCAGACCCGGGTCAACGGCGACGACGAGGCGAGCAAGCGCAGCGCCATCCGTTTCGCTCGTTTCGACACCATCGGCTCGCTGTCCCTGGCGCTGCTGGTCAACGCGGCGATCATGATCCTCGCGGCGGCGGCCTTCCACGGCAGCGGCCACACCGAGGTGGTGGAAATCCAGGACGCCTACCACCTGCTCGACCCCCTGGTGGGCGGTGCACTGGCCAGCTTCCTGTTCGGCTTCGCGCTGCTGGCGGCGGGGCAGAGCTCCACCTTCACCGGCACCATCGCCGGCCAGGTGGTGATGGAGGGCTTCCTGCAGGCGAAGATCCCCTGCTGGCAGCGGCGCCTGATCACCCGCGCCCTGGCGCTGGTGCCGGCGCTGATCGGCGTGGTCTGGCTGGGGGAGGGTGCGGTGGGCAAGCTGCTGGTGCTGAGCCAGGTGGTACTGAGCCTGCAACTACCCTTCGCCCTGTGGCCGTTGATCCGCTTCACCAGCGACCGCCGGCTGATGGGGCCCTTCGCCAACAGCCGCCTGGTGGCGAGCATCGCCTGGAGCCTGTTCGGGCTGATCTCCCTGGCCAACCTGACGTTGCTGTATTTCTGGATGGCCTGACCGGCGGGCCGGCGTGTTTCAGGGGCTGGAGTCGACTGCCATGGGGCAGCCGCCCAGGGCCTGCAACTCGTCCAGGGGCACGCCGGCCTGGACGAAGGATTCGCAGCCTGCCGGCAGCACCGGCACCGTCGTCGCGGGTTCGACGTCGACGGCGCGGATGGCCGTTGCCGGGGCCCGGAGTGCGAGCCCCTGGATGACCAGCTCGCCCACCTGGCCGCCGCGCCGCAGCAGCAGGCGATCCCGCTCCACGGCCAGCACCTCGGTGCCATCGGGCAGCCGGGCGCCGGCCTGCACGCTGAGCAGCCTGCCGTCGTCGAGGCTGAGCGAGGCCAGGCCCTGGCCGTCGCCCCGGCTGAAGACGCTGTACAGGCGCCAGCCGTCGAGGCCCGTCAGCGGGCGGGGCGCAGGGTAGGGCTTGAGCGACAGGGTGGCGGGCTCGGCGAGCAGCGCCTTTGGCAATTGCACCGCCAGGGCGGGGGCGCTCGCCAACAGGGCCGCCAGCAGCACCAGGCTGCGGCGACCCGGGCGCGGGCTAGGGCGCGGTGCGGCTGGCGCGCTGGTCGGCATAGGCCATGAACAGGTTCAGGTTGCGGCTCTGCAGCAACGGGAACAGCCCGTTGTCGTTGAGCGTCGGCCCGTACCACTTCTGGTTGCCACCCCCGGTGCAGCCATAGGTGATCAGCTTGCCGCGCCCGTCGGTGAGGTAGCCCCCGGAAAGGTCCATGCAGCGGTTGCCGTACTTCAGTTGCGGCAGGGCGGAGAAATCCCAGGCCTGGGCGTCGACCTGGCTGTCGCAGGTGCTGAGGCCGATGTCGCCGTTGGCGGTCAGGCACTGCGTCGGCTGGGCCGCGCTATGGATGCGGCCACCGGCATCGACCCGCCATTGCTCGTCGATCGCCCCGGTGCACTGCGCCTTGGCGGCGACGTAGGGCTTCCAGGCGCCATCGACCTGTTCGATGCGCACGCAGTTGCCGTTGCTCATGGTCAGCGGCTGGGCCGGCGGCAGCAGCGGAGTGGCGTCGAGTTGCAGGGTGGCCAGCAGGGTGTCGAGCGCCTTGGCGGCCTCGGCGTCGCTGGCCAGGCGGCTGCCGTAGGCATCCAGCCAGCGGTTCAGGCGCTGAGCCTTCGCCTGCTGCATGTTGAGGCGCTGCAGAACCTGCTGGGCCGTACCGGAGAGCCCGTCGGGGCGGTCGCTGTAGCTGTCGAAGAGCACGCGCGCCTCGCCCTTGAGGGTCGGCACCGCCTGCCCGGCGAGGGCGGCGAGGGCACTGTCCAGCTTCGGCAGTTCCACCTCGCGCAGCGCGTCGAAGCGTGCGTCACGACCGACGATAACGGCGGGCGCCATCGCCGGCAGCCCCTGGGGAATGATCAGGCTGGCCAGCTCGGTGGTGGCGGCGCCGGCCGTGTCGCGGCATTGCAGGGCCGCCGCGACGGGCCGTTCGGCCTGGGCCAGGTTGACGTGCAGCTTGTTGGCGTTGCTGCCCAGGCGCGTGGGGGCGACGGCGATGCGCTGGGTCCTGTCGTTGGCGAAGCTGACCTCCAGCCAGCATTGCCTGCTGGTGGCGGCGGCATCGGGCGGCGGCAGGTCGTAGACCTGGCCCCAGTTGCCGCGCAGGGCCGGGTAGAGCACGGCGGCGCCGGTCTCCGGGTCGTAGCCGCCGAGCAGGGTGATGACCGGGACGCCGAACAGACGCGGCTTGCGGTAGTTGCCGTCGGCGCTGTCGTACCAGACGTTGCTGGACTTGGGCGTCTTCGGCTGGAACACCTCCATCTTGCGGCTGGTGGCGTCCCACTTGCGGTAGCCGGTGGGGGAGTCGGGGGCCCAGACGGCGCGGTTCAGCGCCGGCTGGATCTTCTGCCGCGTGCTGTAGCCGGTGTAGTGGGTGTAGCGCGACAGGCCGCTGGCGAAGTTGCCGCCGGCCATGGCGTCGGTGGCGAAGCTGTAGGCATCGGCATAGATCGGCATGCCGTTGAGGCCGCCGGTCTTGGCGCGGGTCCAGTGCAGGTTGGCGCGCATGCGCTTGCGGTAGGCGATGTAGCCCCAGCCGCTGTCGTGGTGATGCCCGGACCAGAAGTAGTTGTCGCCGCTCTGCCCCGGGTAGTGGCCCAGGCCGTAGTGGTGGCCGATCTCGTGGCTGAATTCGTTCCCCACCGAGTCGATCAGGGTGAGGATGCCGTTGCCGCCGCTGAGGCCATGGTTGACGGTGCCGTTGCTGTAGAGGCCACGGGCGTGGTGGATGACCGCCGAGTTGGTCAGCTGCGGTTGCTCCTGGCTGGCCATGCCGGCGCTGGTGATGCCCCAGTTGGCCAGGTTGATGCCGGTGCTGAAGGTGGACTTGGCGGTGTTCTCGCGCATGTCGCCGCTGTAGACGTCGCCGGTGGTGGCGCTGACCTGGCCGAGGTCGGCGTCGTAGATCGTGCCGTTGGCCACCATCACCTTGCGCAGCAGCACGTCCTCGTACTGGCTGGCCACCATGCGGGCGATGGGCACGGTCTGGAAGTAGTCGGTGGCGGCCTGGGCCGGCTGGCTGTTGAACCAGTGCTGGCCGCCCGGGACCTCGGGGGTCAGCATGCCGATGCGGATGGCCTGGACCAGCAGCTCGGCGGGCGGGGCGAAGTCGAAGGCTTCGGCGGCGCGCTGGCCGCTGCGGCCCCGGTCGTCGCTGAGCTGCAGGCTCATGCCGGGCACCACCCAGTCCCAGGGCAGCACGGCGGACCAGGCGCGGCGCGAATACACCACGTCGGGGCGGGCGTCGCTGCCGGTGCGGTCGGCACGGTAGAGCTCGTCGGGGTGGCGCAGGGCGAACTCGCCCTTGAGGGCGCCGTCCACCAGCACCTGCACGCGCAGGGATGTGGGCAGGGGCTGGTCCGGGGCGGGGGTGACCAGCAGCAGGGCTTCGCGCTCGCTGGTCAGGCGCGGCATGTTCTTCGCTTCGTTGCCTTGCGGGTCCACCGAGTGGCTCTGCACGAACTGCAGCATGGCGGCGAGGGTGCCGCTGAGGTCGTTGCGCACCGGGCGCGGCTGGCCGTCGGCGGTCTGGTCGTAAAAGCCGAGGGCGTTCACTTCGTCGACCACCGCGGCATCCGGCTCGGGGAAGCGCTCGCCCGGCGGGGTCACCGGCGGTTCGGTGGGCGGGGTCACCGGCGGCGTGACCGGTATTTCGGGGGGCGCGGTCTCGTCCGGCGGCGTGCCCGGCTGGGCGGGCGGCGTGGTGACGCTGCCGGACCCGCCGGTGCCGGGGCTTGGGCTGCTGCCCCCGCCACCTCCGCCGCCACCCAGATCGAGGCAGCCGGCCAGGCTCAGCAACCCGGAGATAAGAACGATCTTGCGCAACATGGTCCCTCGCTTGTTCACAGTTCGGCGTTGTTGTGGTTGTTCCGTGTGTCCGTTACAGCGCTGTCACCTGGCCTCGGTGGCTGGGCAGGGTGGCAGGCAGGTTGTGCAGGGCGCGCTCGGCCAGGTCCGCCTGGGGGTAGTCGCCGTAGAACATGCGGTACCAGTCGCGGCCATCGCGTTGTGAGCGCTGGATGCGCAGGGGCTCCCCGGGGTGGCGGGCCATCAGCGCGCGCATGTACTGCTCGTTGCTGCCTTCGATCAGGTTGATGCTGTAGCGCTGCGCCACCCTGGGGGCGGCAGGCGGCGGGCTGGCCTTGGGGGCGGCTGGGGTGGCGCTGGCCTGGGTGCTGGCGTGCAGGGGCGCCTGCGCCGGGGCCGCAAAGGGACGCGCGACGGTGGCCGGCTCAGGCTTTGCCGGGGGCGGCGGGGTGGCTCGCGCCGGGGCTTGCGGTGCCGTCTGCTGGAACAGCTGCACCGGGTCCTGCGGCAGGGCACGCTGGGTGTCCTTGGCGGCGGTCAGGTGGCGCATGTCCTGGTACTTCTCCTGGCTCAGGTCGGCCAGGCGTGTGCCGTCACGCACCACCCTGGGCCGCAGGAAGACCATGAGGTTGCGCTTGACGTTGACGTCCTTGCTGGAGCGGAACAGGCCGCCGACCAGCGGGACGTCGCCCAGCAGCGGCACCTTGCTCTCGCTGCGCGTCACGTCGTCCTGGATCAGGCCGCCGAGCACGATGACCTGGCCGTTGTCGGCCAGCACGGTGCTCTTGATCATGCGTTTGTTGGTGACCAGGTCGACCGCTCGCGAGGCCGCTCCGGTGCTGGGGGCGATGGAGGAGATCTCCTGCTCGATCACCAGGCGCAGGGTGCCGCCTTCGTTGATGTGCGGGGTGACCTTGAGGGTGACGCCGACATCCTTGCGCTCGATGGTGGTGAAGGGGTTGTTGGCCCCGGCCGCATCGGTGGTGTAGGAGCCGGTCTGGAAGGGCACGTTCTGGCCGACGAGGATCTCGGCCTGCTGGTTGTCGAGGGTGAGCAGGCTGGGGGTGGACAGCAGGTTGCTGTGGCCGCTGGCCGACAGCGCGGTGATCAGGGCGCCGAAGTTGTCGTTGCCGATGCCGACGATGGCGCCGTCGGGCAGGTTGACCGGGGTCTTGGCTTCGATGGCGCCGAGCAGGGTGCCCACCGACAACCCGGTGTTGCTGAAGTTGGTGCCGCCGATGGGGCCGCTGTCGGAACGGCCGTCGATGGCCCACTGCACGCCGAGCGCTTCGCTGACGTCGCCGGACATCTCGACGATGGCGGCTTCCACCAGGACCTGGGCCCGGGGCACGTCGAGCTGCTGCACCAGCTCCTCCAGCTGGCTGACCATGTCGGGCTCGGCCATGAGGATGAGGGCGTTGAGCCCTTCGTCGGCGCGGATCAGCACCGGCGCCTGGGTGGTGGTGGGCGAGGTGGCGCCGCGCAGCTGCTCGGACAGGTCGCTGAGGGTCTTGGCCAGGTCCTTGGCATCGCCGTGGCGCAGGCGCACCACCCGGGTGTTGGCGGAGCGCACGGGCGCCGTGTCCAGCTGGCGGGCCATCTTCAGCAGGCGCTCGCGGGCTTCGGGCGGGCCCAGCAGCAGCAGGCGGTTGGTGCGCGGGTCGGCGATCACCTGGGCGTTGCCGTTGCCGACGGCCTGACCCCGGCGCAGGCTTTCCTGGAGCATGGCGGCCACGTCCTTGGCCCAGGCGTGCTGCATGTCGTAGAACACGCTGTCGTCGGCGCCGGCCCGGTCGAGCTGGGTGATCAGGGTGATCAGCCGCTCGATGTTGGCGCGCTTGTCGCTGACGATCAGGGCGTTGCTGGAGGGGATGGCCGCCAGGTGGCCGTTCTGCGGCACCAGCGGGCGGATCATCGGCAGCAGCTCGTTGACCGGGGTCTGCTGCACCTGGATCAGGCGTGTCTCGAAGGTTTCCGGCCCGCTGCCGAGGGGGCTGTTGGCGACGCTGCGGCCTTCGATGTCGGGCACGATGCGCGCCTGGTTGCCCTGGGCGATCACGCTGTAGCCGTGGGTGCTCATCACCGAGAGGAACAGCTGGTAGACCTCGCTGAGGGTCAGCGGTGATTCGGAGATGACGGTGACCCGGCCCTTGACGCGCGGGTCGAGCACCAGCGTCTGGCCGCTGATGCCGGCCACCAGTTCGGTGAAGTCCTGGATGTCGGCATCGCGCATGTTGATGGTCCAACGCTCTTCGCTGCCGTCAGCGGACGGTTGCGCCATTGCCAGGGGGCAGAGCAGCAGGACGATCCAGGCGACATGACGGAGCCTGGTGCGCAGCGTCAGCAGCAGGTAGCGCGCCACCAGGCGCAGTGACGGGAATACGGGTGTGGCACGAGGCATCTGGAAAGCTCGACAGACATCCGCGCATCCATGCGCCTTGCTGGTTTTCTCTGGAGGGCCCTACCCGGGGCCGAAGGACTGGCGAGAATAAGTAAAGTTGCACGCATGTACTAAAAATCCGCTTGCAACTGTGGGCGGTTTCACACTGTTTATCCTGACCATTCGGTCATGGGCGACTGGTTGGCAGATTCAGGAAAATCCCGGGCGTTGCCCTGCGATGACGCCCTGTTTCCTGATGGATCAACCCGCCCTGCAGCGACGCTGGCGCTGATCCGCGCCCATGAAAAAGCCCGGCGCGGGGGCCGGGCTTCTTCATGGAGCGGGGAGGCTTACTTCACTTCCACCGCCAGGCTTTCGGCGATCTTCCTGTTCCAGATCGCAGGGCCTGTGATGTGCACCGACTCGCCCTTGGTGTCGACCGCGACGGTCACGGGCATGTCCTTCACTTCGAACTCGTAGATCGCTTCCATGCCCAGTTCGGCGAAGGCCAGGACCTTGGACTTCTTGATCGCCTGGGCCACCAGGTAGGCGGCGCCGCCGACGGCCATCAGGTACACGGCCTTGTTGTCCTTGATCGCGTCGATGGCGATGGGGCCGCGCTCGGACTTGCCGATCATGCCCAGCAGGCCGGTCTGCTCGAGGATCTGGCGGGTGAACTTGTCCATGCGGGTGGCGGTGGTGGGGCCTGCCGGGCCGACCACTTCGTCACCGACCGGATCGACCGGGCCGACGTAATAGATGAAGCGACCCTTGAGGTCCACCGGCAGCTGTTCGCCCTTGTTGAGCATGTCGACCATGCGCTTGTGCGCGGCGTCGCGGCCGGTGAGCATCTTGCCGTTGAGCAGGACGGTCTCGCCCGGCTTCCAGCTCTGCACGTCTTCCGGGGTCAGGGTGTCGAGGTCGACGCGGCGCGCGGAGGGGCCGGCTTCCCAGACGATCTCCGGGTAGGCGTCCAGCGGCGGCGCTTCCAGTTCGGCCGGGCCGGAGCCGTCGAGCACGAAGTGGGCGTGACGGGTGGCGGCGCAGTTGGGGATCATGCACACCGGCAGGGAGGCGGCGTGGGTCGGGTAATCCATGATCTTCACGTCGAGCACGGTGGTCAGGCCGCCCAGGCCCTGGGCGCCGATGCCCAGCTGGTTGACCTTCTCGAACAGCTCCAGGCGCATCTCCTCGATCCTGTTCTGCGGGCCACGGGCCTTCAGCTCATGGATGTCGATGGACTCCATCAGCACTTCCTTGGCCATCACCGCGGCTTTCTCGGCGGTACCGCCGATGCCGATGCCGAGCATGCCCGGCGGGCACCAGCCGGCGCCCATGGTGGGGACGGTCTTGAGCACCCAGTCGACGATGGAGTCGGAGGGGTTGAGCATCGCCATCTTCGACTTGTTCTCGGAGCCGCCGCCCTTGGCCGCGACGTCCACTTCCACGGTGTTGCCGGGGACGATGGAGTAGTGGATGACCGCCGGGGTGTTGTCCTTGGTGTTCTTACGGGCGCCCGCCGGGTCGGCCAGGATGGAGGCGCGCAGCACGTTCTCCGGCAGGTTGTAGGCGCGACGCACCCCTTCGTTGATCATGTCGTCGACGCTCATGGTGGCGCCATCCCAGCGCACGTCCATGCCGACACGCACGAAAACGGTGACGATGCCGGTGTCCTGGCAGATCGGGCGGTGACCGGTGGCGCACATGCGCGAGTTGATCAGGATCTGCGCCATCGAGTCGCGCGCGGCGGGCGACTCCTCGCGCAGGTATGCCTCGTGCATGGCCTGGATGAAGTCGACGGGGTGGTAATAGGAAATGAACTGCAGTGCGTCGGCGACGCTCTGTATCAGGTCGTCCTGCTTGATCACGGTCATGGGGCGCGCTCCTCTTGAATTCGGGAACATCGGGAAGCGCCGGACCACGACCCGGCGCGCATTGGATTGGGGGTGAAAATGGCGCGGAAGTATACCGCGTGCTCAAGCGCGGGCACACCCGCCGACAGTCGACCTTGGTCGCTGACCGCCCCTCACGCGTCCCCTAGGTTTTTTGTGATCACGGGCGTAGAGTGGCGGCATGGTGCCACTACGGGATGGAGCCCATGAGCACAGCGAGTCAACGGGTCACCCATCGTGCGTTGCAAAGCCTGCTGCTGAAACGCTTCGGCATGGCCGCTTGCACCTATGCGCTGGCGCTCTGCCTGTTCTGGATAGCCGTCCTGGGGGATCTGTACCAGGCCTCCTTCGCCAGCGCACTGGTCGCCTGCGGGCTGATCGTGCTCTCGCAACTGGCCTTCCTGTTCATTTTCCTCAGCGGCCGCAACCTGGCCTTTCGCGATCCCAGCCTGACCGAGGCGCAGGTCCTGGTGGCCCTCGCCTGGCATACCTTGCTGCTGTCCGACCTGGAGGGCGCCCGGGGCGCACTCCTGGTGGTCTATGTGCTGATCATGCTGTTCGGCGTGTTCCAGCTGCAGCCGCGGGTTTTCGTACGGTGCTCGGCCATCGGCTTCTTCGCCTTCACCGGGCTGAACCTGTGGGAGGCGTACCAGATGCGCCTCGCCGAACCGGCCCTGGCGGTGCTGCAGGTGTGCGCGCTGTTCGTGGTGCTGGGCTGGCTGGCGCTGTTCGCCAGCTACGTGCAGGCCCTGCGCCAGCGCATGCGCCAGCGGCGCTTCGCCCTGCAGGCGCACCAGGACACGCTGCGCGGCATGATGCGCCAGCTCGAAGACCTGGTCGCCACCGACGAGCTGACCGGGCTGTTCAACCGCCGTCACTTCCTGCGCCTGGCCACCCGTGAGCTGGAAGCCCTGGCGCCCGGCCGCCAGCACGGCCTGGCGCTGATCGACCTCGACCACTTCAAGCGCATCAACGACATCCACGGCCATGCCGCCGGCGACCGCGTGCTGCAGACCTTCGCCGCCGTGGCGCGGGCCTGCCTGCGCGATGGCGACATCCTGGCGCGCTACGGGGGGGAGGAGTTCGTCCTGCTGTTGCCCAACTGCGATGCCGATCGCCTCACCGCCTGCTGCGAGCGCCTGCGCGAGGCCTTCGCCTCCGCCGATCCGGTGGGTGTCGAGGTGGACGGGCTGAGCCTGTCGGCCGGCATGACGCTGCTGGCGGTGAGCGACGAACTCGATGATGCGCTGCAGCGCGCCGATCAGGCACTCTATCGGGCCAAACGTGGCGGGCGGAACCGCTGCGATGCCGCCTGGGAGGAGCAGGGTGCCTGAAATCGAGGTCGCGGGAAGACGCTGGACCGTACCACCGTCCAGCAACCTGCTGGACCAGCTCAACGCCGCAGGATGCAAGATCCCCTTCAGTTGCCGGGCCGGCAGTTGCCATGCCTGCCTGGTGCGCTGCCTGGCCGGCGAGCCGCTCGACGCGCGGCCCGAGGCGCTCGACCCCGAGCGCCGCGCCGAAGGCTGGCGCCTGGCCTGCCAGTGCCGGGTGGTGACGGACCTGGTGGTGGAGGCGTTCGACCCGCAGCGTGATGGCCTGCCGGCCGAGGTGGTGGCGCTGGACTGGCTGGGCGAGGTCGCGCGCCTGCGCCTGCGGCCCCAGCGCCCCGTGCGCTACAGCCCCGGGCAGCACCTGCTGCTGTGGAACGCCGAGGGGGTCGCCCGGCCCTATTCGCTGGCCAGCGTGCCGGGCGAGGAGCCCTGGCTGGAGTTCCACATCGACTGCCGCCAGCCCGGCGCCTTCGCCGATGCGCTGCGGCCGTTGCAGGTCGGCGCCACCCTGCGCCTGGGCGAGCTGCGCGGTGGCGCGCTGCACTACGACCCGGACTGGGATGGCCGGCCACTGCTGATCCTCGCTGCGGGCACCGGCCTGGCGCCGCTCTGGGGCATCCTCCGCGAGGCCTTGCGCCAGCATCACCAGGGCGCGATCCGCCTCATTCACCTGGCCCATGACCCGGCCGGGCATTACCTCGCCGAACCCCTGCGGGCGTTGGCCGGGCGCCACGACAACCTGCGGGTCGAGCTGGCCACCACGGCGCAGCTGCAAGGTGTTTTGGCCGATCTCCGGCTTGTTTCGCGCCAGACCGTCGCCTTACTCTGCGGCAGCCCCGCCAGCGTCGAAGACTTCGCGCGCCGCCTCTATCTGGCCGGTTTGCCGCGCAATCAACTGCTGGCCGACGTATTCCTGAGCCGCTCCTTCTGAGGCGGCCACCGCCGAGGAGCCACCATGAGCGAGCACATCCACCTGGAACGTGACCAGGGCCTGCTGACCCTCCGCATGCAGCGTGCGGACAAGATGAACGCCCTGACCCGCGCCATGTACGGCGCCATGGCCGATGCCCTGGACGCGGCTGGCGAAGATCGCAGTGTGCGCGCGGTGCTGATCACCGGCAGCGAGACCTGCTTCACCAGCGGCAACGATGTCGCCGATTTCATCCAGGCACCGCCCTCGGGGCTGGACAGCGAAGTGTTCCGCTTCATGAAGGTGCTGTTCGATTTCGCCAAGCCGGTGGTGGCGGCGGTGAGCGGCCCGGCGGTGGGCATCGGCACCACGCTGCTGCTGCATTGCGACCTGGTCTATGTGGCCCGCGACGCCAAGCTGAAGATGCCCTTCGTCAACCTCGGGCTGTGCCCGGAGTTCGGTTCCAGCCTGATCCTGCCGCGCATGCTCGGCCATGCCCGCGCCGCACAGTTGCTGCTGCTCGGCGAAGCCTTCACCGGTGAGCAGGCGGCGGCCTGGGGCATCGCCAACGAGGCGCTGGACGATGGTGCCGCGACCCTGGCCCGTGCCCGCGAGATGGCCCAGCGCTTCGAGCAGCTGGCACCTTCTGCCGTGGCGGTGAGCAAGCGCCTGATGCGCGAGCCGGGCCGCGAGGAATTGCGCCAGGTGATCATGGAGGAGGGCGAGCTGTTCGGTCAGCGCCTGCGCACCCCCGAGGCGATCGAAGCGCTCTCGGCCTTCATGCAGCGCCGCAAGCCGGATTTCTCAAGGTTCGCCTGAGGCTCGCACGCGGGTCTCGCCCGGCCCACAGCGCTCCGGCAACCGCAGGATGGGGCGGGCGGCGTTCCGCGAGCTCCGCGAAACCCATCGATAAGGCGGGTCAGGCACGCTCGACTCCGCTTGGTGGAGGTAAAAAGCGACCTCCACCCTACATGTCGGTCATGCTCTGCTCGAATGAAAAAGGCCGCTCGATGAGCGGCCTTTCCATTTACTGCGGATGCCTCACACCAGCGGGTCGCCGACGTGGAGGATCTTCATGGTGTTGGTGCCGCCGACGGTGTGATAGCTGTCGCCCTTGGTGAGGATGACCCAGTCGCCCTGCTGCACGATGCCGCGCTTGAGCAACTCGTCCACGGCGGCCTGGCTGACCTTGTCGGCCGGCAGCGCGGCCGGGTCGAAGGGCACGGTCTGCACGCCGCGGAAGAGGGCGACGCGGGCCTGGGTGGCGCGGTGGGGGGAGAAGGCGAAGATCGGCACCGAGGAGCGGATGCGCGACATGATCAGCGGGCTGTAGCCACTCTCGGTGAGGCAGATGATGGCCTTCACGCCCGGGAAGTGGTTGGCGGTGTACATGGTCGCCAGGGCCACGCTCTCGTCGCAGCGGCTGAAGGTGTGCCCCAGGCGGTGGCTGGATTTCTGGCTGGTGGGGTGCTTCTCGGCACCGACGCAGACGCGGGCCATGGCCTGCACCGCTTCCACCGGGTATTCGCCGGCGGCGCTCTCGGCGGAGAGCATCACGGCGTCCGTGTAGTCCAGCGCGGCGTTGGCTACGTCGGAGACTTCGGCGCGGGTCGGCATGGGGCTGTGGATCATCGACTCCATCATCTGGGTCGCGGTGATCACGGCTTTGTTGTAGCGACGGGCGTGCAGGATGATCTTCTTCTGGATGCCCACCAGCTCGGCGTCGCCGATCTCCACGCCCAGGTCGCCACGGGCCACCATCACGGCGTCGCTGGCGCGGATCAGGCCGTCCAGGGCTTCGTCGTCGGCCACGGCTTCGGCGCGTTCGATCTTGGCCACCAGCCAGGCGCTGCCACCGGCTTCGTCGCGCAGGCGGCGGGCCAGTTCCATGTCGGCGGCGTCACGGGGGAAGGAGACGGCCAGGTAGTCCAGGTCCATCTCGGCGGCCAGCTTGATGTCGGCCTTGTCCTTGGCGGTCAGGGCCGGGGCGGTGAGGCCGCCGCCGCGACGGTTGATGCCCTTGTGGTCGGACAGCGGGCCGCCGATCAGCACGGTGCAGTGCAGTTCATCGGCGGTGGTGGCGTCGACGCGCATGACCACGCGGCCATCGTCCAGCAGCAGTTCGTCGCCGACGCCGCAGTCCTTGATCAGGTCCGGGTAGTCGATGCCCACCACGTCCTGGTTGCCGGCGTCACGCGGGTGGGTGACGGAGAAGCGGAACTTGTCGCCGGCTTCCAGCTCGATGCGCTTGCCTTCGAACTTGGCGATACGGATCTTCGGGCCTTGCAGGTCGCCGAGCAGGGCCACGAAGCGGCCGTGCTTGGCCGCCAGCTCGCGGACCAGGCGCGCGCGCGCCTTGTGCTCGTCGGGGGTGCCGTGGGAGAAGTTCAGGCGGGCGACGTCGATACCGGCGAGGATCAGCTGTTCCAGCACCTCGGGCGAGTTGCTGGCTGGGCCGAGGGTGGCGACTATCTTGGTGCGGCGAAGGGACATGCGAAGGCTCCATTTTTCAAGCAGAGCCCGAGGCTACACCGCTGGCAACCTGTAGTCATTGTTCCTCTTCACTACCCTTTGCGGGGGTCATTGCACGCCCGGATTCAAGGCCTGGTCCAGGTGCCGCGCGGCGTTCTCGGCCTGCTCGGCATCGGGGAACTCGGCGAGCAGGCGGCGCAGGTAGCCGATGGCGCGGCCCCGGTCGGCCCGGGGGTTGGCCGGTGCGAGGTTCATCAGCGCCATCTGGTACAGCGAGCGGGCCTTGATGTCGGGCTGCACGTGGGCGTCGCCCAGGGCCAGGGAGTAGAGCTGCTCGGCTTCGTCGACGCGGTCCTTGAGCACGGCGCGGCGCGAGAGCAGGGTCATGTCCGGGTCGAGGTCGCTGCGGTAGAGGTCGAGGTTCTGGCTGGGCTTCCAGTCCGCCAGCAACTCGCGGGCGGTCTTCTGCACCGGCTCGTCGGCGCGCTGGCGGATCATCAGGATGCGTGCTTCGGCCCGCTCGGCGGCGCGGGTGCCGGGGAATTCGTTGGTGATCTGGTAGAAGCGGTTGAGCGCCTTGGTGTCGTCGCGCTGGTCGTTGTAGCGGCTCATGTAGATCAGGCCGATCTGGTAGAGCGAGATGGCGCGCACCTCGGCGCTGAACTGGTGGTCCTCGTAGCCGGTCAGGTAGAGCTTCTCGGCCTCGGCGCTGGTGCCGTCGCGGATGGCCATGGCGCTGTAGGTGAGCAGATCGCCGTCTTCCTCCACGGCCGCAGCCATGCGGTTGTTCTTCATCACCTTGTATTCCACCGCTTCGTTGGTGGTCACCTGGGCGATGAACAGAGGCGTGGTGGGGGAGCAGGCGGCGAGCAGCAGGAGGGCGCTCAGGAGGGCAGGGCGGACGGGCTGCATGGGGGCTCCGATGGCGGTGTTTCGGCGAGTCTAGCAGCGGCTCGGCCGGGGCCGCGGGGGCGTGGCGCAAGTCCCATCGGAGGATGTGCCCGGGTCTCTGCCGGATGGCGTTGCAGAAATATCCGACAGCGCCGATATACTCGCCAACGGAGGAACTACCCATGCGCACGCTGATCATCCTGGCCCTGCTCGCCGGCCTCACCGGCTGCACCCGCTGGTCACTCGACCACCACCTGAACAATGCCTACCACGCCTACGACGAGGGCGACTGCGACACGGTCATGCTCGAGCTGTCCCAGGCCGAGCGCAAGAGCCGCTCGCGGGCCTATATGCAGCCGGAGATCTCCCTGCTGCGCGGCCAGTGCCTGGAGCGCCAGAGCCTGTTCGTGGACGCCGCGCAGACCTACCACTTCATCATCGGCCGCTACCCCACCAGCGAGTACGCCTACCGCGCCCGGGCGCGGCTGGAGACCCTGGAGAAGCTGGGCCAGATCAGCGGCGCCGCGCCCGCCAAGGCCAGCCCGGCCGCGCTCTGACCGATGTTTCGACCGTCGGTCGTGGCTCGCTTGAGTGGCTTCGTGCCAGCGCTAAGCTTTGCCTTTGTTTCAGGGAGGGGTGCCATGCGTCGCCTGCTTTTGCTGGTCGTCCTGCTGCCGGGGCTGGCCAGCGCGGAGATCTATCGCTGGACCGACGCCAGTGGCAAGGTCCATTTCAGCGAGCGTCCCCAGGCCGGCGCCCAGCAGGTCCAGGTCAAGCCGCAGGTGGTGGAACGTGACGAGGCCACCCGCGAGCGCGAGCAACGCACCGAGCAGTTCTTCGATGCCCGCCGCCAGGAGCAGGCCGAGGCCCAGCGCAAGGCGGCGGACGCACGCAACCAGCGTCAACAGCAATGCGGCAAGCTGCGCAGCGATCTCGCGCGGCTTCGCGAAGGTGCCTCTTTCTACCGTCTCGACGAGAAGGGTGAGCGTCAGTACTACAGCGACGGCGAGATCGATGCCGCCCGTCGCCAATTGACCGCGGAGATCAGCCAGCACTGCGGTTAATAGTTGGTTCGAGTGCAGTAGTGAGGCCATACTGAACGGCCATCAATAGCGATTCGCCATCATGCGTAGCCAGCGCCGAATAGAACGCCATCAGTTGCCCTACTACCTGAAGGTATTCAACCGCATCACCGACAAACCCATGGGCTATCTGGGCAACGTTTCCCTCGACGGCCTGATGCTCATCAGCCAACTGCCGATGCTGGTAGGGGCCCGTTTCGACATGCGCCTGAAGATCCCGGGGCATGACGGCCAGCAGCATTTCATCGACTTCTATGCGACCTGCCAGTGGAGCCGGGAAGACGTCAACCCGGGGAACTTCGACTCTGGCTTCGCCCTGGTGGCACCGCCGCCGGAATACGTGGAGATGGTCGAGGCGCTGCGCCACTACTTCAGCTTTCGTCCCCTCGCCGCGTCGGCGTAGCCGTATCCGGCGTTAGCCGCTGCGCCTCAGGCGCGGCGGCTGGCGTTTGAATTGGTGCTGGAGGATTTGAGCTCAGCTGATTGCCGAGTTCTGCTGATGCTTTTGGTTTCGCCCACCCGGGCGAGTCCCTTTTCCAATCGTTGAAAAGGAACCAAAAAACTCGCCCCCGACATACGGGTCTGGCTGGCGCCAGACTCCCCTCGCTCCATCATCGTTCCAGGGGCACGCGCTGACGGGCCATCCCTGGCCCGACATCGCTCTCGCGACATCCATGTCGCTCAACCCCTTCCACAACGATTGCGCTCGGCCTCCTGAAAGGGGGCATTTGGCGGCTGCTCCAACATCGGCGCACGTCGGCCCAGATGTTGTGCGCATCAGTACGTAGGATGGGTAGAGCGAAGCGAAACCCATCATGGCGGCCAAGCCGCCACGTGGTTCCGGTTTCTTGCTCGGGCATTGACTCCCGTAGCCCGGGCTTCAGCCCGGGAATCAAGCATACGGGTACGGTTGTGCCCCGATGGGGTTAGAGCACGCCGGCCTTCTTCCAGGCCAGGTAGCGCCCCACCAGTTCGGGGCCGAGTTCGCCGGGGCGGCAATCCAGCACCGGGACGTCGTGGGCGGCGAGGCGCTCGTGCAGGCTGGCGCGGGCGTTGAGGTAGTCCACCGTGCCGCAGTAGGACAGCGCCTGCTCGAAGCCTTGCACCGGTTCGTGGCGCAGGGCGTCCAGCACTTCTTCGCGCAGGCTGGCGATCAGTACCCGGTGGTGGCGACCGAGGCGCTTGACCGCCGCCAGCAGCTCCTCGTCGTCCTCGTCGCGCAGGTTGGTCACCAGGACCACCAGGGCGCGGCGGCGCTGGCGGGCCAGCAGGGCGTCGATGGCGGCGCCGAAGTCGGCCGGGCGCTGGGTGCTCTCGAGGTCGTAGACGGCGTTGAGCAGTACGCTCAACTGGGCCGGGCCCTTGACCGGTGCGAGGTAGCGCTGCTGGTCGCCGGCGAAGGTGCTGAGGCCGACCGCATCGCCCTGGCGCAGGGCCACGTAGCTGAGCAGCAGGCTGGCGTTGAGGGCGTGGTCGAAGTGCGAGAGGTCGCCATCCTGGCTGCGCATGCGACGGCCGCAGTCGAGCATGAAGACGATCTGCTGGTCGCGTTCGTCCTGGTACTCGCGGGCGATGGGCGTGCGCTTGCGCGCGGTGGCCTTCCAGTCGATCTGGCGCAGGGTGTCGCCGTCGCGGAACTCACGCAGCTGGTGGAACTCCAGGCCCAGGCCACGGCGCGGGCGCTGGCGCACGCCGAGCTGGCTGAGCCAGTCGTCCACCGCCATCAGCTGGGCGCCATAGAGGCGGGCGAAGTCGGGGTAGACGCGGGTCTCGCCCGGCAGGTCGAGGTAGCGCCGCTGGCCCCACAGGCCCAGCGGGCTGGGCAGTTCCACCTCGCACAGGGGGAAGGCGAAGCGGCCGCGCTTGAGCGGGCGCACGCGATAGCCGAACTCGGTGACCTCGCCCGGGTGCAGGGCAACGGACTGGGGCAGGAACTCGGTGTCCATCCCCGCCGGCACATGGTCGTAGACCTTGAGCTGCAAGGCGCGGGTGAAGGCGTGGTGCACGCGCAGGCGCACCTCGCCCCAGCGGCCCAGGGACAGGTTGCCCGGCAACTGGCGCTCCAGCGCGGGCGAAGGCAGGCGGCGCAGCCACAGCGCATCGAGCACGGCGAGCAGGGCGAGGGCGCAGAGCAGCCCCCACCAGAGCAGGCGCAGCTGGTCCGGCAGCTTGCTGCCGAGGGCATGCAGGGTGCCCAGCACCAGCGCCACGGCCAGCAGGCCGGCGATCAGGCCGAGCAGGATGCGCGATGGTTTCATAGACGCGGCGCCGGCACCTGTTCCAGCAGCTGTTGCAGGACCTGGTCCACGGACTGGCCTTCGATATCCAGTTCCGGCGAGAGGCGCACGCGGTGGCGCAGCACGGCCAGGGCGCAGCTCTTCACGTCATCGGGCAGCACGAAGTCGCCGCCACGCAGCAGGGCGCGGGCGCGACCGCCACGGACCAGGGCGATGGAGGCGCGCGGGCCGGCACCCAGGGCCAGGCCCGGCCAGGTGCGGGTGGCTCGGGCCAGGCGCACGGCATAGTCGAGCACCTGGTCGTCCATCGGCAGCTCGCTGGCGATGCGTTGCAGGGCCTGGACGTCCTTGGCCTGCAGCAGGGTGCGCAGCGGCGCGACTTCCAGCATGTCGGCGCGGGCGGAGCGGGTCACCTGGCGGACCAGGGCGATTTCCTCCCCGGCCTCGGGGTAGTCCATGCGCAGCTTGAGCATGAAGCGGTCGAGCTCGGCTTCCGGCAGCGGGTAGGTGCCTTCCTGCTCGATGGGGTTCTGGGTGGCCATCACCAGGAAGGGCAGGGGCACCGGCAGGGCGCGGCCTTCGAGGGTCACCTGGCGCTCCTGCATCACTTCCAGCAGTGCGGCCTGGGTCTTGGCCGGGGCGCGGTTGATCTCGTCCGCCAGCAGCAGGTTGGTGAACACCGGGCCCTTGCGCAGCTTGAACTGCTCGCTCTGCATGTCGTACACGGCGTGGCCGGTGACGTCGCTGGGCATCAGGTCGGGGGTGAACTGGATGCGCGAGAACTCGCCGCCGAAGCAACGTGCCAGGGCACGCACCAGCAGGGTCTTGCCCAGGCCCGGCACGCCTTCGACCAGCACGTGGCCGGCGGCGATCAGGGCGGTGAGCACATCGTCGATGACGGCGGTCTGGCCGACCACGGCCTTCTGCAGTTCCTGGCGCAGGGCCTGGGCCAGCTGGCTGGCGCGCTGGCGCTGGCTGCTGGCGGCCGAGGGGGCGGCGGCCGGCGCGGCGGGGGCGGCGACGGGCTCGCTCGGCTGGGGGGCCGGCGCCACGGCGGGCGGGGCTTCGGGGGTGACGTCGGAAAGGTCCAGGTTCAGGCCTTCGGCTTCATCGTTGATCGGCTGATCGGGCGTCTGTTCGCTCATAGGGCATTCCTGAGGCTTTGCAGGTGGGCGACCTGGCGGGTGAATTCGGAGGCGCTGAGGCGCTGCTTGGGCAGCGGCCGCATGGCCTGGCTGATGGCGGCGGTGGGCATGCGGGTCAGGCGGCTGAGCACCTGCCACTGCTCGGCCACGCCGAGTCGTTCGAAACCGGGGTGACGGCGCCGCGCACGGCGCAGGATGTCGCGCTGCAGGCCCTGCAACAGCACGTGCTTGCCACTGCGGCGCAGGAGGAAGTCGGCGCTGGCGCGCAGGTGTTCCTCCAGCTGGCGACGCGAACGGCTGGCAGGCGCCAGTTGCGGCCCCTGGCGGCGACCGACGTGCCAGAGCACCAGGGCGATGAGCAGGGCCAGGGCCACCAGGGCCTCGGGGAAGTTGCGCCAGAGCAGTGCCGGGAGGTCGTCGCGTTCGGCCCTGTAGAGCAGCGTCACCTCGGTGTCCTGGGTCAGGTACCAGAGCAGCCAGGCGTTGTCGTGGCTGACGATGTTGCGGTTCTGCCAGATCCAGCTGTCGGTGAGCACGGTGATCAGGCCGTCGCCATGATTCATCTGCAGCATGTGGGTGGCGTTGGCGCTGTTGGCCCAGGCATGGGCGCGGTCTTCGCTGTCGTAGAGGTGGAAGCCGGTGTCGAAGTCGATGTACGCCGGCGCGTCCTCGTTCTCCAGGTAGAGCTTGGTCAGCTCGGGGTAGCGGTCTTCTTCCTCCGGCTCGGCGTCGGCCTCGGCCGGGGCTTCTTCCTCGGCCTGGGCCTGTTGCGGGTCATCCTCGGCCGCGTCGGTCTGGGCGTCCTCCTCGGTGGCGGCGTCTTCCTCGCCCTCGGTCGCCTCGCTCTGCTGGGCGTCCTCGCTGTCTTCCTCGTCGAGGTCTTCGGTCTCGAACTGCTGGATGCCGAGGCGATCCAGCAGCAGGTCGCCGCTCTCGCCTTCGTCCTCGTCGTACAGGGCTTCGGCGACGAACAGCACGTGGCCGCCGTGGGCCGCCCAGTCCAGCACGCGATCGGCCTGCCGCGGGGTCATGCGGCTGCGGTCGGCGAGCAGCAGCAGGGTATGGCCGGGGGCGGGCAGGTCGGCGAGGACCTCCAGGCCATCGGCGCGGCTGACCCTGAGCCCCTGCTTGCGCAGGAAGCTCTCGGCGGCGAGGTAGTCGTTGAAACGCGCCTCGGGCGAGGGGCCGTGGGTAAGGGTTTCCTGGTACGGCTCGATCTTGTTCAGCAGCCAGATGAGGAACAGGCCGAGCAACAGGACGATCAGGGCACCGAAGATGAAGCCGCCGCGACGGGTCATGCGCTGGCTCCCTTGGCGATCAGGCGGCGCCAGCCCTCGCAGAGGCCGCGCTTGAGGCTCTCCGGCGGCAACTGGTGGCCATAGGCGAGGTTCTGCCAGTGACGGGTGAGGACCTGGGCGAAGCGGGACAGCTCTTCACGCTGCAGGTTCTGCACCATGCGCAGCATTTCGCCTTCGGTGTGGGAGCCCTTGAGCGGCAGGCGGAAATCGTGGAGCAGGTGGCTGAGCAGCGCGCGGTAGAGCAGGCCGAGGGCCTCGCGCGGGTGCTCGGCCCAGAGCCGCTCGGCTTCGCTGGCGACGTCGTCTGGCAGGCTCTCGGGGGCGACTTCCAGGCCGAACAGCTGCAACGGCGCCTCGCGACGCCTGCGTTGGGGCAGGCCGATGCTGCCGACGAAGGTGGAGAGCCACTCGCGGTAGCGCCAGATGATCAGGGCGAGGAGGCTGATCAGCAGCCCCCAGAGCACGACCTTGATGATGAGCGCCAGCCAGGAGGTGCTGTTCCAGAGGTCGGCCAGCTTGAACAGGCCCTTGATGAAGTTGGTGAGGCTTTCCGCGTCTTCCTTGGAAAGCTCTTCCTTCTTCTTGTCCTTGGCGTCGGTGTCGGGGAAGCGCCAGCGGGTCACCGTCTCGCGGTTCTCGAAGGGGGGCTCGTCGAGCAGCTTGGCGATGCTCTCGCTGGCGGCCTGGCTGCTCAGTTCCTGGTGAGTGAGGCGCGGGGCGTCGGGGCCATTGGGGTCTTCGACCGGGAGCGGGCAGCTGCTGGCGCCTTCGGCGGCCAGCACCTGCTGGGCGGGCAGGGCGGTCGCCAGGACCACGCCCATGCCCAGCACCAAGGCGTAGGCGAGGCCGGTCAGGCGCTGGCGCAGGCGGCGGAACACCAGTTCGATGTCCCAGGCTTCGAGTGCGGTGCGGCGGTTCAGGTAGAGGGTGAAGCCGCAGGCGACGTAGACCGGTTCCCAGATCATCAGCACGAAGAAGTACAGGCTGTTGGACAGGTGCTCCATCCACACCCAGTCGCCTTCGGCCTGCTGCAGCAGTTTCTGCCAGTCCCAGTCGGCCACCACCTGCTGCGGCAGCATCAGGTAGAGGAGGGTGATCAGGCCCATCCACAGGGCGGTTTCCAGGTGCATGCCGATGACGGTGAGCCAGGTGGCGCCGCCGGCATCGCGCTGGCCGAGGACCACCAGGCGCTGGCTGCGGGCCGCGCCGGAGAGGCCTTCGAGTTGCATCACCGGCATGTCGAAGCTGCGCGTGGGGCTGAAGCGGCGCCAGGTGAGGCTGGCGATCAGCTGTGGCTTGAGCAGGCGCGGGTAGGCCTTGAGCGCCTCCTTGAGCGTCGGCGTGTCGCCGAACAGCGCGCGGGAGAGGATGTACAGCGGCAGCCGCTCGAAGGCGGGCTTGAGCAGCCAGAAGACGAACATCGCCCAGCCGGAGTAGTTCCACAGCAGCAGGCTGAGCAGGAGGAACACCGGCAGGGTGATCAGCGCCCAGCTGGCCATGAGCAGGCCCATGTGGCGCCGGGCGAGCAGCACGCCGAGGTCCATGGCTTCCCAGGCACTGCGCGGGCGGATGGCGACGCTGGCATCAGTCAGGCGCATGGCGACTCCGACCGGCGAAGCAGAAATAGCTGCCCACCAGCAGCCACAGGCCCGCGCCCACGATGTACTTCACCTTGGGCGTGGTGAAGGTCATGGACGACCAGTAGGCCTCGATGAAGGCGGCGATCAGCAGCATGAGCATGGCGCCGGCGATCAGCTTGACGCTGTGGGTGGCGGCCAGGCGCAGGGATTCGGCGCGGGTCATCCGCCCGGGGGCGAGCAGCGACCAGCCCAGCTGCAGCCCGGCGGCACCGGCGAAGGTGATGGCGGTGAGCTCGAAGGCGCCATGGCCGATGACGAAGGACCAGAAGGTCTCGCCATAGCCGACCTGGGTCAGGTGCCCGGCGACGGCGCCGATCATCAGGCCGTTGAAGAACAGGAAGAACAGGCTGCCGAGTCCGAAGAGCAGGCCGCTGGCATAGGTCTGAAAGGCGATGCCGATGTTGTTCATGATGTAGTGGCCGAACATCATCCAGTCGTCGCCGGAGTCGCGTTCGCTGGCGCCGATGCGATGGGCGTCGGGCTCGTACATGGATTCCATCTCGGCCACCTGGTCCGGCGGCACCACGCTGTAGACGAGGTCGGGGAACTGGTGCACCAGCACGCCCATCACCGCCAGGCTGACGTAGAACAGCAGGCTGGCGATGAGGATGCTGCGCCACTGCTCGCGGACCAGGCGCGGGAAACCGCCGAGGACGAAGCCGAGGATCTGCGCGCCGAGGTGGCTGCGGTGGCGGTAGAACTGCTGGTGGCCGCGCATGGCCAGTTGCTGCAGCTGGTCGATCAGGTGGCTGCTGTAGCCACGCTCCTGGGCCAGCGCCAGTTGCTGGCAGAGGTGGCGGTAGTCGGCGGCGAAGCCCTCGCAGGACTTGGCGTCGGCCTTGCCGCGCTCCAGGGCCTCGAGCTGGGCGCCGAAGCGTTCCCAGTCGGCCTGGTGGCGACGTTCGAACAGGCTCTGTTTCATGGACTTCCCAGTAGGCTCCTGGCGATGCCGTTGAGGCGGGCCTCGGCCTGTTCGGCCGGGACCTCCAGCGGCTCGGCGAGGATGCCCGCGAGCTCGGCGCGGCGACCGCTGGAGAGGCCGGCCTGGCGTTCGGCGTAGCCGAGGATGGCGCGCTGCTCGGCGAGGCTCAGGATGAAGGGCGCGCGTTGTGGCTCGGCGTCCGGCAGTTGCGGGCGCGAGGGCTTGTCCTCGCGGTACACCACCAGGGTGCCGGCGGCGAGGTCGCCGAGGCGCTTGAAGGCGGGGTGCATCAGTGTGCTGAGGATGCCCAGGGCATAGCCGAACGGCAGGATGTCGACGAAGCGCAGCAGGTTGCGCACCAGGGAGGAGGACCAGCCTACCGGCGTGCCGTCGTCGTGGACCACGCGCAGCCCCATCAGGTGCTTGCCCGGCGAGCGGCCCTGGTTGAGCACCTCGAACAGCACCATGTACCACCAGGTGACGAGGAAGGTGACGATCAGCCCCAGGCCCATGCCGAACTGCCCGAGCAGCAGGAACACCGAATACAGCACCAGCAGCAGGATGCCGCGGATCAGCAGGTCCACCGTGTAGGCGAGGGCGCGGGGCAGGAGGCTGGCGGGGCGCAGCACGAGGTCGATGCCCTCGGGCGTTTCCACCTGGTAGCGGGTGTCCAGGGGGGCGGACTGACCCTGCTCATTTCCATATGGGCTGGTGGTGCGGGACGTCGATGTCATGGGTCGACTGCGTTGGGGAAAGCACGATGCTAGCGGAGCATCACTTGGCGAGGCAACCGACCCGCCGGTGGCGGGTCGGCACTAAGCGGATCACTGCGGCGGGGGCCGCACGCCGAAGATGGTGCGGTAGAGGATGCCGACCGCGATGATGAACATCGGGAAGGTCCAGATCAGGCCGATGCCCAGCGGGATCATGCTGAGCAACATGATCAGCGACAGCACCAGCATCAGGCCGAAGACCTTGAACCAGCGCTGGGTGATGGCCTTGCGCGAGGCTTCCAGGGCTTCCCAGGGCGACAGCTTGCGCTCCATCGCCAGGGGCAGGGCGAGCATATAGGCGATGGCCAGGTAGAAGCCGGGGATGAGCAGCAGCAGGAAGCCGATGTAGATCAGCACCGCCATCAGGATATTGAGGATGAACAGCGGCACGAACAGGTTGAAGTTGCTGAACAGCTCGTTGAAGTTCAGCGGCTGGCCGGCTGCCTGGCGGATGCCCAGCAGGTAGATGCCGCCGAGAACCGTGGCGCAGAGGCCGGAGCCGATGACGCCGCCGATGAAGGAAAGCACCGTGGCGGCGAGTTCACCGGCCATGCCGCCGATGAAGCCCAGGACCAGGCCGAGCAGTGTGGCCAGGATCTGGCTGGCGACACCGTAGATGATCATGCCGCAGACGATCATGCCCTTGGAGCCCTTGACCCGCTGCCAGGACTCGCTGATCACATCGCCGATATTGAAGTCGTAGCCACGGGCCAGGGCGGCCTCGATGCTCAGTTCGCCGCTGTCGACTGTTTCGACCAGGGCGCTCTGGGGCGCGGAATAGGGGTTTTCGGGGGTGCCTTGCATGGTCGCTTCCTTGTGAGTCGGTGCAGGAGGCTCAGGCCCGGGGCGGGCATGGCGCGAGCGCGGTATTTTCTGGTTTCGGCAGGACGAATTCAATCGGCTGCGTCACTGTTTGGCGAATTGGCGGGCGCCGGCCCCGGCCGTCCGGGTGATAGACTCCGGCCCCTTGGCCATAGGAGGCAGCGTGACTTCCAGCATCTTCTGGTACGACTACGAAACCACCGGCATCAATCCGCGTTGCGACCGCCCCATCCAGGTGGCGGGCATCCGCACGGACGAGGCGCTCAACGAGATCGAGCAGCCGCTGAACCTCTATTGCCGGCTCAGCGACGACATCCTTCCCCACCCGGGCGCCTGCCTGGTCACCGGGATCCTTCCGCAGACCCTGCGCGAAAAGGGGCTGGACGAAGGCGAGTTCATCACCCGCGTGCACGCCGAGTTGTCGCGACCGGGCACCTGCGGCGCGGGCTACAACACCCTGCGTTTCGACGACGAGATGACCCGCTACAGCTTCTACCGCAACTTCCACGACCCCTATGCGCGGGAGTGGCAGGGCGGCAACAGCCGCTGGGACCTGATCGACACCCTGCGTACCGCCTATGCCCTGCGCCCGGAAGGCATCGAGTGGCCGACCGAGGAGGGGCGTGTGTCGCTGCGCCTCGAACGCCTGACCGCCGCCAACGGCATCGACCATGGCCAGGCCCACGACGCCCTTTCCGATGTGCGCGCCACCATCGCCCTGGCGCGCCTGGTGCGGGACCGGCAGCCGAGGTTGTACGACTTCCTCTTCCAGTTGCGCAGCAAGCACAAGGTGCAGGAACAGATCCGCCTGCTGCAGCCGCTGGTGCATATATCCGGTCGTTTTTCGGCGGCACGGCATTACTTCTCCGTGGTAATGCCGCTCGCCTGGCATCCGAAGAACCGCAATGCATTGATAGTCTGCGACCTGTTATCGGATGTATCGCCGCTGCTGAACCTCGATGCGGAAACTCTGCGACGTCGCCTCTATACAAGGCGCGATGAATTGGCGGAGGGCGAAGTGCCGGTGCCGTTGAAACTCGTGCATATCAATCGTTGCCCGGTAGTGGCCCCGCTTAGTGTCCTGCGGGCGGCGGACCAGCAGCGCCTGCAAGTGGACTTGGCGGGGATTCAGGAAACGGCGCGACAACTTGCCGAGTTGCGCACGCAGTGGCAGGACAAGTTACCGGTCATTTACGCGGAGGACGCCTTTCCCGGAACCGAAGATCCGGAGCAGCAACTCTATGACGGTTTTATTGGTGATCGCGACAGGCGACTCTGCGAGCAAGTGCGAAATGCCGAACCGCTTCGCCTGGCGCGTGAACCCTGGCCATTCGATGATGTGCGTTTACCGGAGTTGCTCTTCCGTTACCGCGCTCGAAACTTCCCGGACACTTTGTCACCTGCGGAACAGGAACAATGGACGGCATTCTGCAGAAACCGGCTGGTTGATCCGGCCCTGGGCGCGCCCACTACCCTGGCGGCGTTCGATCAGGCCGTGCAGGAGCTGAGCGCGGGCGCCACGCCCGCCCAGTCGGCGATACTCCAGGCCTGGGCGGAACACGCCGCCGTATTGCGCCAGCGCTACCGGCTATGAAGGGATGCCCCTTTGCAACAAGGGGTTATTCCGGACAATAAAAAACGCCAGCTTTCGCTGGCGTTTTTCGTTCCGTTGGCAATTAGCCCAGCAGGGTGGCCCAGCTTTCAACGGTGTCGGCGCCCCACTTGGCTTTCCACTCTTTCAGTGTCTTGTGGTTGCCGCCTTTGGTTTCGATAACTTCGCCGGTGTGCGGGTTCTTGTATTGCTTGACCTTGCGGGCGCGTTTGCTGCCAGTGGTCTTGGCGGCAACACGCGGGGCCTTGGAAGTTTTGGAGTCCGGATCGAGCAGGGCGATGATATCGCGCAGGGACTTCTGGTATTCGCCCATCAGGGTGCGCAGTTTGCCTTCGAACTCCAGCTCTTTCTTCAGCTTGTCGTCTTGCGACAGGTTCTTCAGGCGCTCTTGCAGTTCTTTGATGGCTTCTTCGGTGGCGCGGTATTCGTTGATCAGCGACATGTCTGAGTCCCTTGGTGAAAATGGTGTTGGCGGCGGTGACTTGAATGTCAGGGATAATAGTCAGCGCGCTAATACAAGTAAACAGCGGGAAAAGTTTTGTCGGGATTATTTTCCCGACAGGCCGTTGTTTGAATTAATGCGCACTGTCCCAATCGATCGATCCGGAGGTTGGAACTTGCGTGCATCGGGGCCGCCCTCCGAGTTGGGCCGATGGGGAGCATGCGGTGACGGGAACTTCACGGGGCAGCTGAAGTTTTCACGGTGTGTGGATAGAATGGCCGCCTTTGCGAAGTATCTGGAGTTTCCCCCATGCGCACATTTCGTCTGGTGATCGCCTGTCCGGACGGCGTTGGCATCGTAGCCAAGGTCAGTAATTTCCTGGCTACTTATAACGGCTGGATTACCGAGGCGAGCCATCACTCCGACACACAGAGTGGATGGTTCTTCATGCGCCACGAGATTCGCGCCGATTCGCTGCCCTTCGACCTGGAGGGTTTCCGCCAGGCCTTCGCGCCCATCGCCCGTGAGTTCTCCATGGAGTGGCGCATCACCGACTCCGCCGTCAAGAAGCGCGTCGTGCTGATGGCCAGTCGCGAGTCCCACTGCCTGGCCGACCTGCTGCACCGCTGGCACAGCGGCGAGCTGGATTGCGAGATCCCCTGCGTGATCGCCAACCACGACGACCTGCGCAGCATGGTCGAATGGCACGGCATCCCGTACTTCCACGTGCCGGTGGACCCGAAGAACAAGCAGCCGGCCTTCGAGCAGGTCTCGCGCCTGATCGACGAGCACAAGGCCGACAACGTGGTGCTGGCGCGCTACATGCAGATCATCCCGCCGGACCTGTGCCAGAAGTACCGTCACCAGGTGATCAACATCCATCACAGCTTCCTGCCCTCGTTCATCGGTGCCAAGCCTTACCACCAGGCATCCCTGCGTGGCGTGAAGCTGATCGGTGCGACCTGCCACTACGTCACCGAGGAGCTGGACGCCGGCCCGATCATCGAGCAGGACGTGGTGCGCATCAGCCACCGCGACAACATCGAGGACCTGGTGCGCCTCGGCAAGGACGTGGAGAAGCTGGTCCTGGCCCGCGGCCTGCGCTACCACCTGGAAGACCGCGTGCTGGTGCACGACAACAAGACCGTCGTCTTCGACTGATCGCGTAACAGGAACAAGGAACGATCCCATGCTCAAGTCCGTCCAGGTTCGTGACTACATGACCCATCACCAGGTGAGCTTCCGGCCGGACACCGACCTGTTCCTGGCCATCGAGCGCTTGCTGGAGCACCGCCTTAGCAGTGCCCCGGTGGTCGACGCCCAGGGCCACCTGCTAGGCATGCTGTCCGAGTCCGACTGCCTGCGCGGCATCCTTTCCGGTGCCTACTACGATGCCGTAGGGGGAGTGGTGGGCGCGTGCATGCAGGCGCAGCCGGGGAGCGTTTCCCCGGACGAGGACGTGGTCGATGTCTGCCAGCGCTTGCTGCGCGAGCAGCATGAGGCCTTGCCGGTCGTGGAAGGCGGTGTGCTGGTGGGCGTGCTCAGCCGTCGTGACGCCTTGCGCGCGATCAAGGCCTTCGCCCAGCACGATGCCGGCCGCCCGACCTAGGAGCTTGAGCATGTCCGACCCTCTCGACCGCGCGACCTCGAAAGCCCCGCCCACCCTCGGCGAGGGATGCGTGCGGCGCTATGACCCCGAGGCGCTGGACGAGGAGGACGGCACCGACTTCCCGGATGCCGAGGCCCTCTGGAAACAGATCCAGGACGAAGCCGACGAAACGAAAAAGGCGCCTTGAGGCGCCTTTTTCATGCCCGCGGGGTTCAGATGCGGAAGCTGTCCACCAGGTGCTTCAACCGGGCAGCCTGCTGCTCCAGGTCGGCGCAGGCGCGCAGGGTGGCCTGGAGGTTCTCCACGCCTTCCTGGTTGAGCATGTTGATCTCGTTGATGTCCATGTTCAGCGACTCCACCACCGAGGTCTGTTCCTCGGTCGCGGTGGCCACGGACTGGTTCATCCCGTCGATCTCGCCGATGCGTTGGGTCACGCTGGAGAGGCGCTCGCCGGCGAGGTTGGCGATGGTCACGCTCTCCTCGCTGTAGCGCTGGCTCTCGGTCATGGTGTTGACCGCCTCGCGCGCGCCCACCTGCAGCTCCTCGATCATCTTCTGGATTTCCTGCGCCGACTCCTGGGTGCGGTGGGCGAGGTTGCGCACCTCGTCCGCCACCACCGCGAAGCCCCGGCCGGCTTCACCGGCACGGGCGGCTTCGATGGCGGCGTTGAGCGCCAGCAGGTTGGTCTGCTCGGAGATGCCCTTGATGACCTCGAGGATCTGCCCGATGTTCACCGTCTTGCTGTTCAGCGTCTCGATGTTGCCGCACGAGGCGCGGATCTTCCCGGACAGGTCGCTCATGGCGACTATGGTCTTCTCCACCACCTGGCGGCCGTCCTCGGACTGGTTGCGCGCATCGGACGCCTGGTGCGAGGCATCGGCGGCGTTGCGGGCGATCTCCTGGGCGGCGGCGCCCAGCTCGTTGATCGCCGCAGCGACGCTGTTGGTGCGCTGGGCCTGCTCGTCGGAGTTGCTCATCGACGAGTTGGAGGCCGACAGCACCAGCTTGGCCACTTCGTTGACCTGGCGCGTGGTGGCGGAAACCTCGCGGATGGAGGCGTGGATGCGCTCGACGAACCGGTTGAAGGACTGGGCCAGCTCGCCGAACTCGTCCTGGGAATGCACCTCCAGGCGGCGGGTCAGGTCGCCTTCGCCCTGGGCGATGTCCTGCATGGCGCGGCCCATCAGCAGCAGCGGCTGCATCAGCACGCGGATCAGCATGCCCAGCAGGGCGATGATGATCACCACGGCCACGACCGTGACGATGATCGCCGAGGTGCGGAACTCACGCAGCATCGAGAACGCCTCGGCCTTGTCGATGGACAGGCCGATGTACCACTTCACCGTCGGCAGGCCCTTGATCGGGGCGAAGGTGAGGATGCGTGCCTCGCCGTCCAGCTCGGCCTCGGAGAAATCGGTGCTGATGCGCGGGGTGTTCTGCGGGTAGAGATCCGCCAGCTTCTTCATCACCAGGTCCTTGTTGGGGTGGACCAGGATGGTGCCGTCCTCGCTGACCAGGAAGGCGTAGCCCATGCCCTGGAAATCCAGCGAATTGACGATCTGCTGCAGCGTATCCAGGCTCAGGTCGCCGCCGACCACGCCCTTGTCCCCGGCGGGGGTGGCGATGGTCATGATCAGCGCGCTGGTGGCGGCATCGATATAGGGCTCGGTCAGCGTGGTGCCGCCGGCGGCCATGGCGTCCTTGTACCAGGGGCGGGTACGTGGGTCGTAGCCTTCCGGCATGGCGCTGTCCGGGCGCATGGTGAAGGAGCCGTCCGAGCTGCCCAGGTAGGTGAAGGCGAAGGTCGAGGCCAGCACCTTCTGCTCCAGCAGTGAGGTCACGGACTCGGCCTCGGCATGCCGGGCGATGTTCTGCGCGACGTTCTCCACCAGCAGGATGCGGCCCGAAAGCCAGTTCTGGATGTTGCTGGCGGTCACGTCCCCCATTTCCCTGAGGTAGCTTTCAAGATCCTCGCGGATCGCATTCCGTTGCAAGTAGTCGTTGTAGAGCGTGAAGAGCGAGAACGCCGCTATCACTACCAGAGAGGCTGCCAGCAGGATCTTGTGGCTGAACTTCAGGTTCTTGGTCATGTCTTCTTGCGTCCGATTGAGGCAGGTACCAGTCTTGGCGGGCCACCGGTTTTTTATGAACGGATCCGGCGTTGAACACTGTGTCGGTAAAGAACCAGTAAAGCTTGAGGATGGCGAGATGCCTGCATCCAGATCGATAATTCTTGGCGCTGACCCCTCCGGCCAGCCGATCACCCAGGCGTTGCGCCTGGCCAACCGCCACGGCCTGGTCGCGGGCGCCACCGGAACCGGCAAGACAGTGACCCTGCAACGCCTCGCCGAAGCCTTCAGCGATGCGGGCGTGGCGGTCTTCGCGGCCGACATCAAGGGCGACTTGTGCGGCCTCGGTGCCGCTGGCGAGCCCCAGGGCAAGATCGCCGAACGCATCGCCTCGATGCCCTGGCTCGAACACCAGAGCAAGGCCTACCCGGTGACGCTCTGGGACGTTGCCGGCAAGAGCGGCCACCCGCTGCGCACCACCCTCAGCGAAATGGGCCCGCTGCTGCTGGGCAACCTGCTGGAACTCACCGACAGCCAGCAGGCCGCGCTCTACGCCGCCTTCCAGGTGGCCGACCGCGAGGGCCTGCTGCTGCTCGACCTCAAGGACCTGAAGGCGCTGCTCAACCACCTGCGCGAACACCCCGAACTGCTCGGCGAGGACCGCGCCCTGTTCGCCGGTGCCTCCGCCCAGGCACTGCTGCGGCGCCTGGCGACCCTGGAGCAGCAGGGCGCCGATGCCCTGTTCGGCGAGCCGGCGCTGCAACTGGAAGACATTCTCCACCCCGACCGCGACGGTCGTGGTCGCATCCACCTGCTCGATGCCAGCCGCCTGGTGCACGAGGCGCCGAAGGTCTACGCCACCTTCCTGCTCTGGCTGCTGGCCGAACTGTTCGAGCAGCTGCCCGAGCGCGGCGACGCCGAGCAACCGGTGCTGGCACTGTTCTTCGACGAGGCGCACCTGCTGTTCAACGACACGCCCCGGGCCCTGCAGGAACGCCTGGAGCAAGTGGTGAGGCTGATCCGCTCCAAGGGCGTTGGCGTCTATTTCGTCACCCAGTCCCCTGGCGACCTGCCCGACGAGGTGCTGGCCCAGCTCGGCCTGCGCATCCAGCACGGCTTGCGCGCCTTCACCGCCAAGGAGCAGAAATCCCTGCGCGCGGTCGCCGACGGCTTTCGTCCCAACCCGGCCTTCGACAGCCTCAGCGTGCTCACCGAGCTGGGCATCGGCGAGGCGCTGGTGAGCACGCTGGAGGAGAAGGGCACGCCGGCCATGGTGCAGCGCGTCGCCATCGCGCCACCGCAGTCGCGCATCGGGCCGCTCAGCGAGACCGAGCGCGCCGAGCGGGTGCGCAGCTCGCCCCAGGCCGGGCGCTACGACAAGCCGATCGACCGTGAGTCCGCCTACGAGATCCTCAGCGCCCGCGCCGCCGAGGCACCGGTCGCTCCCGAGGCCAAGGGCAAGGCCGGGCCCGCCGATCCGGACCCGGGGTTCGCCGGTGCCGCTGGCGAACTCCTGGGCAGTCTCGCCAGCCAGGCGATGAAGACCGCCGTGCGCCAGGCGGCCAACCAGCTGGGCCGCCAACTGGTGCGCGGCCTGATGGGATCGCTGCTGGGGGGCAAACGCCGCTAGTGCCCGCCAACCCGGGGGACACCGCAACGAAAAGGGCGCCCGTAGGCGCCCTTTCTTATAGCGGGGGGATCAGACGAAAAGCTTGGTCGAGATCCAGAACAGCCCAGCGGCCAGGGCCATGGAGGTGGGCAGGGTCAGCACCCAGGCCAGCAGGATGTTGCGCACGGTGCCGCCCTGCAGGCCGCTCTTGTTGGCGACCATGGTGCCGGCCACGCCGGAGGACAGCACGTGGGTGGTGGAAACCGGCAGGCTGTAGATGTTGGCCAGGCCGATGGCGGCGGCGGCGGTGATCTGCGCGCTCATGCCCTGGGCATAGCTCATGCCCTGCTTGCCGATCTTCTCGCCGACGGTGAGTACCACGCGCTTCCAGCCGACCATGGTGCCGATGCCGAGGGCCAGGGCCACCGCGATGATCACCCAGAAGGGCGCGTATTCGGTGGTGGCGGTCAGGTCCTTGCGCAGCTTCTCCAGGTCCGCCTTCTCGCGGGCCGGCAGGTCGGAAAGCTTGCCCACCTTCTTCGCGGTGTCGTCCAGGCAGAGCAGGTAGCGGCGGGTCTCGACGCGGGTTTCCTCGCTCATGTCGGCGTAGCTGGCGACGCCCTTGAGGTTGGTCAGCAGACCATCGATGGTCGCTTCGGTCTGCTTGGGATCGCAACGGAACGCCTGCGGCATCTCGCTGGGGGTGGCCTTGCCCAGGGCCAGCATCTCACCGAGGGTGTCGTTGTGGCGCTGGTAGAACTGGCTCAGGTGGGTGGCCGCGTCACGGGTGCGTTCGATCTGGTAGGTGGTGCTGTTCAGGTCGAGCACGAACTTGGCCGGCACGATGCCGATCAGCACCAGCATGATCAGGCCGATACCTTTCTGGCCATCGTTGGAACCGTGCACGAAGCTCACGGCCATGGCCGAAAGCACCAGGACCAGGCGGTTCCAGAAGGGCGGGTGCTTCTTGTCGTCGACTTCCTTGCGGGTCTCCGGGGTCTTGTGCATCTTCGACGCCGGGTACAGCCACTTCAGCGACAGCAGCAGCAATGCCGCGACCATGAAGCCGGCGGCCGGCGAGAAGATCAGCGACAGGCCGATATCGATGGCCTTGCCCCAGTTCACGCCTTCGCCCAGCGGCAGGTCGCTGATCAGCGCGTTGGCCAGGCCGACGCCGAGGATCGAACCGATCAGGGTGTGCGAACTGGAGGCCGGGATACCGAAGTACCAGGTGCCGAGGTTCCAGGTGATGGCCGCTGCCAGCAGCGAGAACACCATGGCCAGGCCGTGGCCGGTGTTGACGTTGATCAGCAGCTCCACCGGCAGCAGGTGGACGATGGCGTAGGCGACGCCGACGCCGCCCAGCAGCACGCCGAGGAAGTTGAAGATGCCGGAGAGGACCACCGCGCGGTAGGGCGACATGGCCTTGGTGTAGATGACCGTGGCCACCGCGTTGGCGGTGTCATGGAAACCGTTGATGAACTCGAAGGTCAGGACGAATGCCAGGGCGAGCAACAGGCTCAGCACCAGCCAGGCATCAAGCCCGCTGAAGAGATCGAACATGAAGGTTTAGTGACAGGCTGGTTAGGGGGCGCGAATTATGCCAGAAAACCGGCCCGCGCCCAGCGTCCGACCGCTGATCGGTATCGGTTACCACTGCGTCACGGCAGCGCAGCCCAGTAAATCAGGGCCATGCAGGGCATTGTTCGAAATCGTTTCAGCTGTCCTGGCCGAGTTCTTTCTCGATTTTCTGGATTTCGCGCTCGAAGGCCTGGTCCTGGTAGGTGGGGCGCTTGCGCCAGGGTTTGCGTTCGGGGTCGGGCTGCGCGGCATAAGTGGTCACTTCGCCGCCGTAAACATCCTTGTAACGTTTTTCCTGGCGCTCGAGTTCGGCGCGCAGTTCGTCTTTCGTCACGTATTGATCCGCTTGGTCTGAATAATGGGTCTTGAGTTTCCGGCGATGGAGGGCGCGAGGGCCTTCTGCAACTTTCGCCTGTCATGGACTTGGGCCGGACGGCCGTTCCATTTTCTTCAGCGACCATCCCGGTCGACTTTCTTACACCACCGAGAGCCAGGCGCATCGCGCCTTTGCGCAACTAAGCCGGATAACTTCGGAGGGGCGGCGAAGTATATAGGGAAACTCACCAGAAGCTCTATCGAATAGAAAGCCGAAGTCACGACGAGTTCAACTTTCGTTGCACTCGCCGTGCACGTCCCTGGTGCTTGTTCAGAGGCTGCGGATGATGCGTCCGAGCGTTTCCATCGCCTGTTCGCTGCGTGTCGTCCAGGGGTGGCCGTAGTTCAGGCGTGCGCAATTGCTGAAACTCCGGGTCGCCGAGAAGATCGGCCCCGGCGCGATGCTGATGCCCTGGGCGAGCGCCAGCTGGAACAGGCGCAGCGAGTCCACCTGCTCGGGGAATTCCAGCCAGAGGAAGTAGCCCCCGTCCGGACGGCTCACCCGGGTCTGCTCCGGCAAATGGCGGGCGACTGCGGCGAGCATCGCGTTCTGCTGGCTTTCCAGGGCGTAGCGCAGGCGCCGCAGGTGGCGGTCGTAGCCGCCGTGCTGCAGGTAGTCGGCGATGGCCGCCTGGGCCGGGACCGAGGCGGAGATGCTGGTCATCAGCTTCAGCCGCTCGATCTCCCCGGCATAGCGCCCCCCGGCCACCCAGCCGACCCGGTAGCCCGGTGCCAGGCTCTTGGAGAACGAACTGCAGTGCATCACCAGGCCCTCGCTGTCGAAGGCCTTCACCGGCTTGGGCGCCTGCTGGCCGAAGTACAGCTCGGCATAGACGTCGTCCTCGATCATCGGCACCTGGTATTGCTTGAGCAGTTCCGCCAGGCGTCGCTTGCGCGCTTCGGTCAGGCTCGCCCCCAGCGGGTTGTGGAAGTTGCTCATGAACCAGCAGGCCTTGATCGGCAACTGTTCGAGGCTGCGCTCCAGCACTTCCAGGTCGATGCCCTCGCGCGGGTGCACGGGGATCTCCACCGCCTTCAGCTTGAGCCGTTCCAGCACCTGCAGGCTGGCGTAGAAGGCCGGCGACTCGATGGCCACCAGGTCGCCCGGGCGGGTCACCACCTGCAGGCAGAGGTTGAGTGCCTCCAGCGCGCCGTTGGTGATCACCAGCTCCTCGATGGGCAGCGGCAGGCCGCCGACCATGTAGCGCAGGGCGATCTGCCGGCGCAGGGCGTGGTTGCCGGGCGTCATGTCGGCGACGGTGGAGCGCGGGTCCATCTCCCGTACCGCGTGGGACATGGAACGCGCCAGGCGTTGCAGGGGGAACAGCTCCGGGCTGGGGAAGGCCGAGCCGAAGGGCACGGTGTCCGGGTCCTTGATGGAGCTGAGCACCGAGAACACCAGCTCGCTGACGTCCACCTCGGTGGTGGCGGCCTCGCGGCTGGCCACCTCGGGCTCGCGCAGCGGGCGCTGCACGTGCTGGCAGACGAAGTAGCCGGAGCGTGCGCGGGCCATGATCAGTCCACGGCTTTCCAGCAGGTAGTAGGCCTGGAACACGGTGGAGGCGCTGACGCCGTAGGTGCGGCTGGCATGCCGCACCGAGGGCACCTTCTCCCCCGGTGCGAGCACGCCGGTACGGATCAGCTCGGCGATCTCGTCGGCGAATTTCTCGTAGCGCTTCATCTTGTCCTGCGGGTGGGCGGCCTGGGCCGCCCACTCTAAGCGCTGCGTCGGGACGCCGCCAGCTGCGCCGTCCATGCTCAGCGCCTCGGGCTGACGAAGGTGCTGTCGGCGGTGGCGGTCGCCGTGTCACCGTCCAGGCTGGTGATGCGGAACACCAGCTCGCGGGAGCCGCCGCCCAGGGTGTCGTCCTCCTGCGCCACCGAGACCGGCAGTTCGAGGATCTCGCCGGCCTCGATGCTCACCTCCGCCGGTGCCTGCAGGCGCAGGCCCTCGCCCTCGGCCAGCTCCAGGCGGTAGCGATGGCTGAGCTGGGTCTTGTTGATCAGCTTGAGGTTGTAGATGTTCTCGATCTCGCCGGCGGCGTTCTCGCGGAACATGCCACGGTCCTTGATCACGTCCAGGGATATTTCCGAACGCGAGGCCAGCAGCCAGCCGAAGGCGCCGATCATCAGCACCAGGGCCGTGGCGTAGCCGATCAGGCGCGGCCGCAGCAGGTGGGTGTGGCCGCCCTCCAGGGCGCGTTCCGAGCTGTAGCCCACCAGGCCACGGGCGTAGCCCATCTTGTCCATCACCGAATCACAGGCGTCCACGCAGGCCGCGCAGCCGATGCAGGCGATCTGCAGGCCGTCGCGGATGTCGATGCCGGTGGGGCAGACCTGCACGCACACCGTGCAATCGATGCAATCACCCAGGCCCTGGGCCTTCGGGTCGCTGCCCTTCTTGCGCGCCCCACGGGACTCGCCCCGGGCGGCGTCGTAGGACACGATCAGCGTGTCCTTGTCGAACATCACGCTCTGGAAGCGGGCGTAGGGGCACATGTGGATACACACCTGCTCGCGCATCCAGCCGGCGTTCACGTAGGTGGCGGCGGTGAAGAACAGCACCCAGAACAGCGAGACGCCGCCGGCCTGAAGGGTCACCAGCTCGGTGGCCAGTTCGCGCACCGGGGTGAAGTAACCGACGAAGGTCACCGCCGTCGCCAGGCTGATGGCGAGCCACAGGCCGTGCTTGGCGACGTTGCGCGCCACCTTCTCCACGCCCCAGGGCGCGGCGGCCAGCTTGATGCGCTGGTTGCGGTCGCCCTGGGTGCGCTGCTCGACCCACATGAACATCCAGGTCCAGACGCTTTGCGGGCAGCTGTAGCCGCACCAGACCCGGCCGGCGAACACCGTGATGAAGAACAGCCCGAAGGCGCAAATGATCAGCAGCCCCGAGAGCAGGATGAAATCCTGCGGCCAGAAGGTCGCGCCGAAAATGTAGAACTTGCTGTCCTCCAGGCTCCAGAGCACGGCCTGGCGGCCATCCCAGTCGAACCAGAGGGTGCCGAAGAACAACAGGCACAGCAGCCCCGCGCCGAGCAGGCGGAAGTTGCGGAACCGCCCCGTGAAACTGCGGGTGTGGATGGGGGCACTGGAGGCGTAAAGGGACTTGCTGGCGGCGGCGGGGCGACTCGGTTGGACGACCTCTACCTGCCTGACGGGAATCATCTCGCTCATGATGCTGGCCTTTTGGGCTATGACGGCGAGGCGGACTATAGGGAGAGGCTGATACTGGAAACAGATTCAGGTGATGGGGCAAAAACCATATCAGATGGAACGGGAGGACCGCCCATGCCGCAAGGCACTTGGTTCCGGGCGTAGCCCGGGTGCACCGTGCGGCATGCGCGGCAATAGGTCGCAGCGTTAGAGGCGCAGCACCGGGCGATAGCAGTTGGCGATCTGCGCCTGGCAGGGGTTGACCCCGGCCGGCGCTGTTCCACCCCCATGGCGTACTCGCACACCAGCAGCACGTGGCGGGGACCGGCAAGGCTTCGCCCCGCACCTGTGCAGGCGCATCGTCCGGATGGAGCAGCACCATGAAGTGCCGCAGCGGTGTGGGATCGATTCATTCGCGCAGCGGTGCCCGAGTCTGCATGGCACAACGTTTCAGTGGCCCCCGCGTTCGCGAGGGTGACGGTACAAATCCGGGCGCCCAGCCAACCCCCGTCATCCTCGCGAATGCGGGGAACCACTCGACAGAGGGCGGGGAGTTCCCGCGCAAGGCTGTCTGCAACAGGGCCTCATGTGCATGACGGGTGCATTCAGCGCGGTGCTGGTGGCGAGTCCGAGGTGCGCGCAGCACACCCTACGTCCGGAGTGAGCGGCGGCTGCATGCTCCGAGGCCTGATTACGACCCTTCCAGAAGGGCAAAAGCGAAGCCACCTTCCGCGAGCGTGGATTTTTACTCGTGAAAGACTTCTCCCGCGCGGTCCATCCAGAGCACCCGTACAAGGGCAACCCCGTTGCCCCAAAGGCCCCTCCCGACGCCGAGAGGGGCCCGGCTCGGGTCAGCTCTTCCACAACGCCAGCTGCTCCAGCTTCATCAGCTGCCAGAACTCCTGCTGGTTGCTGCGGCACAGGTCCACCATCGCATCCATCAAGGCCCCTTCGCCGACCTCATCCAGGTAGGGCCCGGGGATGCCCTCGCGCAGGCCCGCGTTGTCCCGGATGATCTCGGCGATCACATGCACGGTGTTCAACCGCGACTCCATCCGATCCACCAACTGCCGCAGCCGGCGTTCCGCAACCTCCTGGCTCATACCGACACCTCCTGGCCGCCGGCCATGAACAGCGGCAAATCCCGCCAGGCCACCCACAGCTCACCCTGCCAGCGCACCACGCCCAACTGCCGGCCCTCGTAGGTCAGCGTTTCACGCGTGGGGGCCGCATCGGGCGTGCGGTGATAGTCATGCAGCGTCGGCACCAGCACTTCGTTCACCCAGCGGCCCACATTGCCGTGCCTGGGCGTGCCGAACTGGAACAGCGCCCGGTAGGCGCCGATATCGCTGATCACCACCACCTCTTCATGGAAGCCGTCGGTGTAGATGAGGGCGAGGGTTTTCTGCTGGTGAGGCTCCAGGGCCGGGAGCAAGGGGAGGGCATCGGCCAGGCCGATCAACTGCGCGAAATCATGGGCGACGAACCAGGGCTGGTTGTCGACCATCGCGGCGCGCAGGCGTTGGTGGTGGTGATAGAAAACGAGAGGGGTGAATGCATTTTTCATGGCATAGGTTCCTTGTCCGGTGGACCACTCCGCCATCCTTCGCTGTCATTCGAAGGGTGGCGAATCGCGCGGGGTTGACAGACCGGGACAAGAGACCGGCAGACCACGGGGGTCTCCCCGCGCGATCCGCCATAAAGCAATGCAGTTGAAAACTGCATGCGTGCTCGTGCCTGCAAAAAACATTCGCTGTTTTTCGCATGCACCTTGTGGCGCACCGCGCCTTGTCATCGGGCTGTCAAACCCGGCCACGGGATTTACCGTGGCTCGGGGAGGATAGGGAGGAGGGGCTGGGAGGGCAAGGGTGTGGCAGTCGTTCGTTACAGGGGGCGTGAATGCGAGCAAATCAACGCCTAACTAACAGGGTCTGCTGCTTGTGAGTGGCAGAAATCGGCCAAAAGCGGACGTTCACGAGTGAGGTGCTGGTCGGCTAGATGTGGTAGCCAAAGACGACGTTCACGTCATCTACGCGGGCAGTCCACTCATCATTGACGGTGGTCAATGGCACTTTGCCTGCACACTGTGATATCCCTAAAACTCCAGTCGACTAGCAGAAGGAAATGCAATATGTCCGGTTCAGGCGGTAGCTATCTGGGTCCAGATACCCCCAGCGATTCTTGTTCAACTCTTCGGTTCGACACTCAGCTTGCATCGCCGAAAGCTCAGGTGATTGCAGGGCTGCAGGTCGGCGATGTGCTCGACATTGCCTTTGGGCAAGGTGGTAACCAGGTTGTTGTTGCGCTGTGGAATGGCGTTGAGGCGGGTGGGATTGTCGATCCACACCTGAACCAACTGCGGAACTGCATGAACCAGAACGAACAGTTCCAGGCTCGTGTACTGGGCATCAGCGGCGGGCAAGTGCGAGTTCGGGTGTATCACGTCTAATCGCGGGCAAGGAGAGCTCCATGATCACCATCGTAGGAGGCGTTTACCGGGAGCGGTGTATGCGCCCGGGTTGGGACGATATCTATGGATCGGCAGGACGCGCGGCAACGGCGATTGCCCGTTTCGGCGGTATAGCTGAACTGCACGCCTCCGTAGATAGTGGAACCCAAGAAGTTGTAGAGGCGCGCGCAGCCGCTGAGGGCTTCAAGTTCAATGGCGCACCTGCTGAAGCAGGGGTGACCTTTGAGTACATCCATGGTCTGGCCAATCCCGACATTCGACGTGGTACTCATGCCAGGTCGACTTTGGTGGTGAGCGGAGAGAAGGTCCTCCGCTTCGGCATGATCGATGGAACCGCGGTGGTGAGTGCAGACTTCGCGGTGTTTGATCCCCAGAACGCTGATGAGCCTGAATCCTTCAGCGCCAATGGCTCCACCGCCAAGCACCTGGCCTTGGTCCTGAATCGCCACGAAGCCAACTTGCTGTTGCCCGGCTCCCGCGGATTGTCCCCTCAGGACATCGCGGCTGCTTTGGCTAAACAGGAAAACGCGGAAGTTGTTGTCATCAAAATGGGGCCCTTGGGTGCCTTTGTGTACGACAACGGCAAGATCTCCACGGTACCGGCCTATCGCACGGAGCGCGTATGGAAGATCGGTTCCGGTGACACCTTCGCTGCCCACTTTGCGCTGGGGTGGCTGGACAACGGCCTGTCTGCTCACGATGCCGCTTCGATTGCGTCCATCGCGACAGCCTTCTATTGCGAGAGCCAGGGATTCCCCGACCAAGCCTTGTTGGCAGCATTCAAGCCGAAGGCCTTGCAGCCCTCTCAGCGGTACCGCGATGGCTACATACCCAAGGTCTACCTCGCTGGCCCGTTCTTTACGCTCGCTGAGCTCTGGATGGTCGGGCAGGCTCGCCGGGACCTGAAAGCCATGGGCCTCGACGTTTTTTCTCCCTACCACGATGTCGGTCTGGGCACCGCGGGAGACGTTGTGGAAAAAGACCTCGAAGGTGTCCGCAACTGTGATGTGCTGTTCGCGATCGGCGATGGCTTTGACTCGGGCACGATTTTCGAGATTGGTTACGCCCGAGCCTTGAACAAGCCCGTCGTTTTCTATGCGGAGAATGAGTCCGAGCAAGATCAGAAGATGATGGAGGGCTCCGATTGCACCATGTCTGATGACTACGTCAGTGCGGTCTATCAGATGGTCTGGGAAGCGGTGGAGCTATGAAAACAGGTTTGCTGTTGTCCGGAGGCATGGACTCCTTGACGCTTGCTTGGTGGAAGCGGCCAGACATCGCATTCACCCTCAACTACGGTCAGCTGGCGGCACAGGCTGAGATCGAAGCTTCACGCACGATCTGCCAGCAGCTGGATATTCCACATCACGTGATTGAGATCGACTGTCGTCAGCTTGGCTCTGGAGACATGGTGGGCACCCAAGCTGAAGGCTTGGCACCGGCCTCCGACTGGTGGCCGTATAGGAACCAGATGCTGGTCACGCTGGCGGCGATGAAGGCGATTTCGTTTGGCGTGACACACCTATGGCTCGGCACGGTTAAGTCGGATGGCTTCCACAAAGATGGTTCGCCTGAGTTCATGGCTGCAATCAGCCATCTGCTCTCCCTGCAGGAGGGCGGCATTGTGGTTGAGGCCCCCGCGATCGAGCTTTCTACTGCTGAGCTTGTGCGTCAGTCGGGCATTCCAGCTGGGCTCCTGGCCTGGGCCCACAGTTGCCACAAATCTCACGTGGCATGTGGTAACTGCCGCGGCTGCAACAAGTACATGGAGGTCTTCCTAGAGGTCGGCTATGACCTGGATCGACCTGGCTGATCCCCTGCCCAGGAGTGCTCCTGAGCCTTACACCCCGATCGTGTGGGAGCTGGGTGTGACTTGCTCGCTCCCATCCACCTCGGGTGTGCCTGATCGGCCGTTCAGCGAGGTCATAGACGCCCGCGCGTCGCATCGTGAGTTCGGCTCTGTTGATGACCAGCAGCTCGGTGCATTCCTCTGGTTGGCCTGCAGAACGCGTGGAGTGGGTGCTTCGGAACTTGGTTTCGACCTAGAGCATCGAGCGGCGCCGTCCGCAGGCGCGATTCACCCTATTCATGTCGTCATAAAGCGACCTGAAGATGGCCGGTGGTGGTTGTATGTGCCCAGGAGTCATCAGCTCGCAGAGATTAAGCATGCGTCCGCCAGGCTCGCAGGCCTGCTCGATCTGAGCCTGCAGGTTCTGGCAGGCGATCAGGCAACCCGTTTTCTATTCCTGGCCGAGCCAGAGAGGACCTTGGGGAAGTACCAAGACGGGTGCAGTCTCATCTGGCGTGATGCGGGCGCGTTGCTCGGAGTGATGGCCCTGACGGCTACAGCCCAGGGACTCAACTTCTGCCCGCTCGGCATCACGGGCGAGCCTTGGGCCAGTGGTTTAGCCGATCAGGGCAAGCTGGCGGGGGTTGGTCTTGCGCTTCTTGGTGCGGCCGCGAGCAGCTGAGTCGGGATTATGGTGGCCCATCCCCATGATGCTGTGCACCGTGGAGGGGGACGACATCATTTCCAGCCACATCAGCGCATCCAGCTCGGAAGCCCTGACACCGAGCCCTTTGCTGAAGCGGATGAACTGTTCCTCGAGCTCCAGGTAATTGCGCTCGACCGTCAGGTTGTCCTCGAAGAACTTGCCCAGCAGGCCTGCCCGCAGGATGTGGATATCCAGGATGGCCACGTCGTCGGCGTCCAGCCAGTTGCGAGCTACCCATGACGCGGTCTTGTAACCAATGCCAGGGATAGCCAGCAGCCAGTCACGAAGCTCCTTTCCTGACGAAAGAGGCGGTCGCTCAGCAGAAAGCTTCTGAAGCGCGGCGCTGAGATAGCGCGCCTTCTGCTTGGCGAACCGGTACCGGACTTCGCGTCCGTCGATCGCGAGGGGCTCCTGCAGCCACTCAAGCAGGACTTCTTCTGCTGGGGGCTTCTCGCCGAAAGCACCACGCTCTCTTACGTGATGGAAGGCAGCGATGCCGACGTTGGCAGGAATGCCATGGCCACCCAACAGGCAAGCGCCGACTTCTTCTTTCAGCGTGGCACCGAGCTTGTAGTTGATTCGGTTGCCGGTGAGCCGGCGGGCATAGACCTGGTATGCCCAATATGCCGGCGTCGGGAATGCTTCCATGGCACCCCATGGGACGCCTGGAAGGACCTCTGCCTCTGCTTGGGGTAGCTCGACATTGAAGACCACTTGGTCCATGAAAATAGCGCCAAGTTGCATTAGGCGGCCTCCTCGTCGTTGCCGTAGAGCTCTTGCATCCACTGCAGTAATTCGTGCCGCTCGATGGGGTCCAGGCTCTCGATGCGAGTGCGGAGCCTGGTTTGGCGGCGCTGAATGGTCTGGCGGTCCCTGAAGGTCTCGCCGAGGTAGCGGGTGTCGTGCAGTCGACTAGGGGGGGCGAAGTTCATCCACACCACTTCCTCGCGCATCTCTACGTGGGTTTTTGCTGGAAAACTGACTTTCCGCCACCCGACCAACTCTCTGTTGTAGAGATCACAGTCATAGCCCGACAGCATCACATTGCAAGGTAGTGCGACCAAGCAACGCAGTAGACGGATGTGGTCAGCTTCGGTGTAGTCGCAGCGGTAGACCTTCTCGCGCCGGCGCGTATCGGGAACGTAGGGCGGATCCACATACACCAGCTCCTCTCCTTCGAACGCATAGCTTTCGAGGAAGGACAGGGCATCGACCTGGTGGAGCTCACAGGTCCCGGGGAGCTTCGACTGCCAAAGCTCGATGACCTTGGAATCAAGGTCCAAGCCGATGTTCCGCTGCGCAGCTTTCTTGTTGCGCATGACGGCGCCACCACCAAGGTGGGACTCAATGTATGTCTGATGCGGTGGCATCAGGTTGATCAAGCGCTGGTAGCACTTGCCTTTTCCGCCTGGGTATCTCATGAGCCCAGCATCGTCAGAAATGACGATGATGTCAACGCTTAACGGCTGAACGGAGATCCAGGGGGTAGTGGCTGTGCAGACTGACTCATCGCACTGCACTCACCAGGAATTGGCATGCAGGTGTCACAAATGGCGGGGCGCTGTTTTGACTTCCTCAAGGCGGAAGTAGCGGTCTCCAGACTTGAGTGCTGGGAACGCCTCGCAGTTTGCATAAGCCTGGCTGTATGAGACGTTGCCTGCCTGAATGTCGAAGACTATGCCCCTGGTCCATAGGATGCCCGGTGCTTGAGATCATCGAGCGTTCCCGCCTCTCCGTTCTCCCCGGCTGCCTTGATAACCACGTCGCGCAAAGTCTGAATTTCCGCATCTTTAGCTTCTGCAAACACCACGCGCGACAGGGTAGGCCTGAAGCCGCCCCCGACGCCGATGGCTGTTTTTATGTGGTTCAAGCTGATTTGGACAAGGGTGACGATCTCCATGCCGTGCTCCGTTTTGTTTGTGGCAGGCGAGGTGCGGTTACGCTGACTTGGGATTGTAGTTATTAGGAAATCACAATTCAGGAGGCTTTGTATTAGGCATAAAACAGGCCGTAAGATTGGGCCATCTTCGATCAGTTGGAGTAACCATCTTGCCGAATGTGTTTTTCTCATACTGTCACGCTGACGAAGCGCTGCGAGATCAGCTTGAGAAGCAGCTCGCCATGCTAAAGCGGCAAGGAGTCATCGAGACTTGGCATGATCGAAGGATCCATGCTGGCCAGGAAATCGATACTGCCATTGATGACCATATCAACAGCGATGAGATCATCTTGTTGTTGGTCAGCCCGGACTTCATCGCTTCGGACTATTGCTACAACATCGAGATGAATCGGGCCATGGAGCGCCATCATGCGGGGGAGGCGATCGTCATCCCGGTGATCCTGCGCGCATGTGATTGGCACTACGCGCCATTCGGCAAACTGCTTGGCACTCCTCAGGATGGAAAGCCGGTAACGCAGTGGCCTGACAGGGATGAGGCGTTCTTGCAGGTGGCGAAAGAGGTCCGTAAAGCGGCTGAAAAGTTGCGCAGCACTCATGCGAAAGCTAGCCCGCAAGCTGCTCGAGTCGAACTGATTACCCCTCAACAGGCAGTGCCTAGCGGGCCGCGATCAAGCAACCTTCGCCTTGCCAAGACGTTCACTCAGCTGGACAGAGACCGATTCCAGATTGATACCTTCGAATACATCGCCCGCTATTTCGAAAACTCTCTGCAAGAGCTCCAGGCGCGAAACCCTGGCTTCGAGGGCGTGTTTCGTCGTGTCGACGCCAATAGGTTCTCCGCGACCATCTACAAAGATGGCCAAGACGTTGCGAGAGCAACAGTCTTCGTTGGAGGGCAAATGGGGGCGGGGATCTACTACAGCCAGGGCGCTTCGTTCAGTGGCAACTCCTACAACGAAATGCTTACGGTGCAAGCGGATGACCAGTCTCTCTATCTCACCAGCTTGGGGATGACCTTCCGTAGGGGGCAGGACCAGAAGCTGTCCCAGGAAGGCGCCGCTGAGATGCTATGGGAAACCGTCATCGCCCCTCTGCAGCGTTGAGCTGACGCCTGCCTGCGGGTGCTGAAAAAGAATCCTTGAGCCAGAAATGACAAGGCGGTCTCAGAGGCCGCCTCAAACTATGTTTCGTCACCGGTATCTGAATAGGCCTTGTAACTAGCTTACGCAGAGAATGAATCGCACAGCCAGAATCCACCGGCTGCTTTTGGCCGAGAGCGGACAGTGAGTAAAGCGAGATGAGTCAACTGAGCCCGACACTGCATGCAGACCTGTGTGAAGTTCTGGATGAGGTCTCTGCATTGATGTCAGAGGCTTATGCGCAGCTCGGCCCCGTACCTGATGACCATCCTCTGGCTCAAGAAGGTCTTGAGAATGGGAGAGAAATTGTTTTGGACTACCTGGCTCACGGCGAGGCCGGAGTCGCCCTCGATCACCTGTATTACATGATCAAAGAGCCGCCTCTCGCTATTTCTGCAAAGGCCGCTGAGAAGCTGGCTCGTCTTGCAGACGCATTCGGAACGTCTTTGGGCTGGTGTCCTTGAGGTCTGGCCATACACCGAACCGCAAATCGAGGTCGTTGGTGCAGTGCTCTAACCCTTGCTCGGTCCAGTGAACTCATCGAATTCATCCGCAGACATATCAAATTCACCCAGATACCATCACGCGTCCAAGAGGTTCGTTTATGGAAGGGATACCATGCGTGTCGGGGTGCTGCTGTCTACTGTTCTGCTGATGTTCTTGTCTGGTTGCGCCAGTGTCGAAATGCGCACCGCCGAAATCGAATCGCCAACCGACGGAGCCGTACTGGTACGGGTGCTTCCCAACATGGCCAGCGCCAGCCAGTTCTTCAAGAACTGGGACAACATAGTTGTTGAGCGCCTGCCTATAGGAGCTGAGTCGAGCAGACAATTCGCCCTCTTGCCAACACTGGATTCAACCTCCAGAACAGCCATCTACGCTGCCTCCCTACCGCCAGGCACGTATCGATTCGTTGAGTTCTCCGCGCAACGATGTGGGTATATGTGCGTCGGTTCGCTGGTGACCATGAATCCGAGCTTCAGTCGCTTTGAAGTGAAAAGCAGGCGCCTGACTGACCTCGGTGAAATCATTCAGTTGGGCTTGGACAACAAGGTTCTTTTTGCCCATAAGCCTGAACCGGACGCAGGCATTACTACCGAACTCATCGACCAAGCCCTGCCCAGTCTTAAACCGCTACTCGCGGAACCTGCCTTGTCATGGAGTAGTGACAGCGTACCTGCACATATGGACGCAGCCTTCAAACTTGCCAAAGAAATGAGCTACGGATTTGTATCGGTGAAGGATACCGATCAAGGAGACTTCGTGTATGGCAGTGCAAACGGCGTGGTATTCAGTTGGCGCCCTGGCTTGAGGCCGGTTGCTCACGACATCAATAGCCAGGTATCGGTGGAGTCGGTCCTGGTTACGCCGGGAGGAAGCTGGTTGGCAGGTGGTGAACTGGGGATCCTTCGGCAATCCGACGACCTGGGCGCCACATGGCGTTCTATCCGCGGCAACTTGCCATTCGGTGTTGTAGTGGACCTCAGTTATTGGAACAAGCGGGTGATTGCCACCACGCTGCACGGCAACGACGTGCGAGTGTCCTCAGCACCTGATGGCAGCGATACGTGGACCCCGCTGGCTCACTACACGATGGACATCTCATTTTGGGACATCCCCGGCGTACGCGCGCAGTCCCACCTTGTACGCGACACGCTCGTTACCACCCTGCCTGGTCGCAAGATTGCCGTATTGGATTTGCCCAGCGGCAAGTCTGATATCCGCGAACTTCCCGGCGCCATCCAGATGTTCTCCGTATCGCAAGAAAGCGTATTGCGCTGTCGCTGCGCCGCGAGCATTGCCGTTAACCCCTACGAAAGTCATGACATGGGCAAAACCTGGCAGGACTCCACCAACTCGCGCTTTATGCTGATGCCCACCTTTCGCGACGAAAAAAACGGTATCGCTTTCGAAATCGGCTTCTTCTCCCCCAACCGCATGGTCTACACCGCCGACGGCGGCAAGAACTGGATCGAAACCACCGAGGCGCCGATATTCTTCAACCAATTGTTCTACAGCCGAGACGGCAAAACGGCGTACGCCGGGTCGGCAAGGGGCGAGTTCTGGATGTCAACGGACGATGGTAGAAGTTGGCATCAGATGGCGAGCAGTAATGCTGGGCCTGCCGAGTAACTCCTACTAAGAAGTTGCAGGAGCAATTAAAGAACATCGCGACTTGGATCGTTCATACAAGTGCATCGTCAGCTCTCGTGGGAAGGGTTTCGGTTGCAATTTTGATTAAGCCGGGGAGATTCACACCACCCATTCAGCTCGGCGTTGCCGAAGCCAAGGAAATCGGGCTCCTGGTAGTGGATGGGCGAGGTGGCATCAGGTCGACGGTCATGGCGGCGCTCGGCACTGGAGGGCGAGGGCAGTCTATTGAGGGCCTTTGCACTGCGCCTTGAGGGGGATCACGGGATGTCCCTGACCAGGCGGAAGCCGAGGTTGTCCGGCGGCTGCCCGGCGGCGCAGCCACCGCCGCGCGCGTCGCGCACGAAGTCGTTGAGCGCCGCGCGGTGGCGGCCTTCGGCGATGCGGATCGAGCAGGCCTCGATGCGGCTGAGCTGCGCCCCTCGCGCATCGAGCTTGATGCGCTGGTGGCAGCTGTCGGTCCATTCCCAGACGTTGCCGGCGAGGTCGGCGATGCCGAATTCGTTGAGCCCATGGCCGCCGCGTGCCAGCGGCCGGGCCGATTCGGCGGTGCGTGTCTCGGCCTCGAAGCTGTAGCGGGCCAGCCAGCGCCGTGCGGGGTTGCTGCCGTCGTCGTCGATGAGCAGGGCGTCGTCGGCCCAGCGCGAGCCGGCGAAGAAGGCCCATTCGAGGTCGCTGGGCAGGCGCCAGCGCTGGCCGGTGCGGCGGCTCAGCCAGTCGGCGTAGAGCTGCGCGTCCAGCAGGCTCACGCCGGTGATGGGCAGGTCGTCGCGGGGGCTGGTCCCTTCGCTCAGCGGCAGGCAGTCGCCCTCGGCCACGCAGCGCGCGTATTCGGCCTGGCTGACCTGGTACTTCATCACCTCGAAGCCGGGTTGTAGCCGCTCGCGCCGGGCGGGGGCGTCGATGGCGCGTGCCTCCTGCCAGTAGTCGCCGGCGGGGCGGAAGGTGAAGGCACGGGCCGTCAGTGCCACCGTTTCCGGTGCCGGTTCGGGCGGGTGCCGTGGACCGAGGAGAAGGGCCGCCGTCGCGATGGCGAAGGCGGCGGGCAGGCTGATCCGGGTGGCCTTGTGCATGGCGGCGGCGTCCGTTGGCCAGGGTGGAGGGCCGGCCCTTGCGGGCCGGCCGGCGGGCTCATTTGATCGGCGATGGCGGCTCGACCTGGCTCATCAGGTCGGCGTTCCATTCGCCCTCGACCTGGAAGTGCGCGGTGGCGCCCAGCAGCACGCCTTCGATCAGGTTGTGGTTGAGGTAGGCGTACAGGCCCGGCTGGCGGAAGGTGTAGAGCGCCGCGCCGGCCGCGCCACCCGGGATGAACCAGGTCTCCAGGTCCTGCTCCGGCGGGTTGCTGAACTTGCCGCTGGCCCAGACGTAGTCGCCGTGGCCGCCGATCAGGTGCGGGCGGGTGTCGCGGTTGGCCTGGGAGTGGACGACCAGCACCGTCTCGCCGACGCGGGCCTTGAGGGCGTTCTTGCCGGTCAGGGCGCCCACCTTGCCGTTGAACACGATGTGGCTGGGGACCAGCCCCTTCATGACGCCCAGCGTGTCGGCGAAGCTCTCCATCGGGCTGGCGTAGCGCTTGAACCTGCCGTCCTTGTCACGCGGGACGTAGAAGTCCTGTTCGCCGACATAGAACACCTTGTCGTACTCGAGCGCCTTGCCGGCGCGGTCCTTCAGGCCGTCGCGGGGGAGCACCATGATCGCGCCGTTCATGCCCGAGACCACGTGCCAGGGAATCATCGCGCCGCCCGGTGCGCAGTGGTAGACGAACACGCCGGCGCGGGTGGCCTTGAAGCGCAGCTTCACCTGCTCGCCGGGGCTGACGATGGTCAGCGCGCCGCCGCCCAGGGCGCCGGTGGCGGCGTGGAAGTCGATGTTGTGGGCCATGACGTTGGTCGCGGGGTTGACCAGGGTGAGCTCCACGTAGTCGTCCTGGTGCACCGCCATCAGTGGGCCGGGCACCGAGCCGTTGAAGGTCATGGCGTGGACTTCGGTGCCTTCGTCGTCGAGCACCAGGGTCTTCTCTTCGATGGTCAGGGTGAACTCCACCACCTTCGGCGAGCCGCTGGCGCGGGCCTCGTGGGCGTGGACGAAGGGTGGGGCGACCAGCTCGACCTTGACCCGCTCCAGCCTGGACAGGTCCGGGGCCGCACCCGGTTTCTTCGGTGCCGGCTCCGCCCCGGCCAGCGCCTTGCCGCTGCCGAGCACCGAGCCGGTGACGCCGAGCACCACCGCGCCTGCGAGCAGGGTGCGGCGGGAAAGGGACATCGCTTCCTCGTCGTGCATGATCATCTCCGTAATGACTACCGTCGTTGGCTACAGAGATACCGCGTGGCCAGGAACTTTCCTTGAGCTGAGACAAGCAAGCCTGCAACTGGACAACCTGCTGCAGGGAGGATGTGCGTCATGTCGCGTTTGCGCAGGTGCCGGCCTTGCGCAAGGTGGGGCGGGCTCAATCCTTCCCGAAAAAGCCCTTGGAGTCCTGCAGGTAGGCCTCGCGGGTGGGGCCGTCCAGCCAGCGGGCGTAGAGCTGGATCAGCTCCTCGCCGCGCAGCTCGCGGATCACCTCGTTGATCGCCTCGATGGCCCGCTTGCCTTCGGGTGTCTTCGAGCAGCCCACGTAGGCGAGCAGGTAGCTGGGCATGCCCTGCACCGGATGGAAGCGCAGGTCGGAGACATCCACGCCATCGGTCTCGGCCAGGTAGCGCACCTCGGGCCAGTAGCCGAGCAGGGCGCTGATGCGGCCGTGCTGCTGCATCTGCAGCAGGCTGCCCAGCGCGTTGTTGCCGTGGTGCACCAGCAGGCGCTCGGGGGCTGTGGCGTGCAGCGTGGCGTCGATCAACGGCCCGTAGCTGCGCTCCACCAGGACGCCGAGGCGCTGGCGCGGGTCGGCGAGAAAGGCCTGCAGGTCGATCCTGCCGTCCTTCAGGTAGGGCTGGATCTCGTCCTCCAGTTCCCGGCGCACCACCACTCCGTTGGTCACCACACCGAGGGTTGGGATGGAGAAGTACATCAGTTGCTCGCGCTCCTGGGTCTTCAGCACGCCCGCGTCGCAGGTGAGGGTGTCGCGGGCGAACATCTGGTTGGCACGAGCGCGGTTGACGCGGCTGTTGACGTGGCGGTACTGCGGCAGCCGCTGCTGCAACAGGCCGAGCATCCGGTCGGCGATGCCCTGGCCCTTGAGCGGGCCTTCCATGATGTTGAACGGCGCCATGTCGCGCACCGTCCAGGTGATCAGCGTGTCGGGTGCCGCCGCACAGCCGCCGGCGGCCACCAGCAGCACGCCGCCGAGCAGCAGGCCGCGCAGGCGCGAGCGGAGTCCGGGACCACCGGCCATCGGCGAGGAGAAGGGTGGGAGGCGTCTCAGATGGCGCCTTCCTTGCGCAGGGCGTCGATGCGTGCGGCGTCGTAGCCCAGGGCACCGAGCACTTCGGCATTGTGTTCGCCCAGCTCCGGGCCCACCCATTCGGCCGAGCCCGGGGTCGCCGAGAGCTTGGGCACGATGCCGGGCATGCGGAACGGCTTGCCGTCGGGCAGGCGCGCCTGGAGGAACATCTCGCGGGCGATGAACTGCGGGTCGGTGAGCATGTCCTCGGCGGAATAGATGCGGCTGGCCGGCACCTCGGCGCGGGTCAGCACCGCCAGTACCTGGTCCAGGGGCAGCGAGCCGACCCAGCGGTCGATCACCCCGTAGAGTTCGTCGCGGCGCGCGTCACGGCCGTCGTTGCTGGCGAGCGTCGGATCGAGGGCCAGGTCCTCGCGGTCGATGGCCAGCATGAAGCGCTTGAAGATGGCATCGCCGTTGGCGCCGATCTGCACGTGGCGGCCGTCGGCGCTGGTGTGGATGGAGGAGGGGGTGATGCCGGGCATGATGTTGCCGGTGCGTTCGCGGATGAAACCGAACACGTCGAACTCCGGGACCATGCTCTCCATCATGGCGAACACCGCCTCGTACAGCGCCACGTCCACCACCTGGCCTTCGCCGCCGTTGACCTCGCGGTGGCGCAGCGCCATGAGCGCGCCGATCACGCCCCAGAGCGCGGCGATGGAGTCGCCGATGGAGATGCCGGTGCGCACCGGCGGGCGGTCCTCGAAGCCGGTGATGTAGCGCAGCCCGCCCATGGATTCGCCCACCGCGCCGAAGCCCGGCTGGTCCTTCATCGGGCCGCTCTGGCCGAAGCCGGAGAGGCGCACCATCACCAGCTTCGGATTCAAGGCGTGGATCACCTCCCAGCCGAGGCCGAGCTTCTCCAGCACGCCGGGGCGGAAGTTCTCGATGAGGATGTCCGCCTCGCCCAGCAGGCGCTTGAGGATGGCGATGCCGTCGGGGTGCTTGAGGTTCAGCGTCAGCGACTTCTTGTTGCGCGCCTGCACGAACCACCAGAGCGAGGTGCCCTCGTAGAGCTTGCGCCACTTGCGCAGCGGGTCGCCGCCGTCGGGGGACTCGACCTTGATCACCTCGGCGCCGAACTCCGCGCACAGGCGCGAGGCGAAGGGGCCGGCGATCAGGGTGCCGAGTTCGATGACCTTCAGTCCGGCGAGAGGCTTGGCGAGGGTATCCATTGCACGTCCGTTGGGCAGGAAAAAACCCGCCTAGCCTAGACCATTGCCCCGTTTCAGGGCAGCCGCTGGCCGGCTGCTTTTTCGTGAATCAGGTCGGTCTTCGGCCGATCCCCGCTTTCCAAGGCGCGACCAGGGGGTTCTAATCCCTGGCGACACGGCACGCGTACAGCAGACACCATGGACAGGTCCTCATGCCCCGCCGCTCCTCTTCCCACCTTCGCAGAACCCTTCGGGCCCGCTCCGAGGCTTAGTCCTGCGCGCGTTTGGCAAGCCTTGAAAATATTACATGTGATGGATTGAAAGCTCACATGTGATGAACTAATCTGCGCTCATGCAAAACAAGTCATCCGCCCATTACCAACGTTTGTTCCGCCAGCGCCTGCGTGACCAGGGGCTGGTGAAAAAGGAAGTCTGGATACTGCCGGAGAACGCCCAGGCGCTCCTGGCGGTTGAACGCAAGCTGCGCCAGCCTCAACCGGGGCCGGTCAATCTGGAAAAGGAGGGGGCCATGGAAATGCCTCAGATCTGGAATGCGCGAGCGCTCTGCGAGGCCTTGGCCGCGACCGAGCTCTTCACCCGTGGCGATGCCGGCATCGAGCTGATCGAAGGCGCCGAGCCCAGCCTGCACGTGACCATGCGTGAGTACGGCGACCTGCCGTTGTTCGTCGCCCTGCACGGTGAGCAGATCATCGTCGAGGCGCTGCTCTGGCCGCAGAGCGACGTGCGCGACGTGGCCGCCTTCAACGAGGAGGTGCTGCTCAGCCGCCAGCTGTTCCCGCTGTCCAGCATCGGCCTGGAGACGCTGCCCGGCGGCGAGCGTTGCTACACCATGTTCGGCGCCCTGAGCGCCTCCTCGATCCTGTCCAACGTGGTCTACGAGATCGAGACGCTCGCCAGCAACGTGATCCGCGCCACCGAAGCCTACGAAGGCTACCTGAAGGCTCAGGCCTGACCTGGAGGAAGCACATGAACGTTTGGAGCAAGCTGCTGACCGCCCTGCGCGGCGGTGTCAACGAAGCCGGCGAGGCCATTGTCGACAGCCAGGCGCTGCGCATCCTCGACCAGGAAATCCGCGACGCCGACCTGGAGCTGCGCAAGTCCAAGGAAGCCCTGGCCGAGATCATGGCGCGGCAGAAACTGGCCGAGGATCGTGCCGGCAAGTGTGTCGCCAAGGTCGGCGAGTACGAAGCCTATGCGCTGAAGGCCCTGGAAGGCGGCAACGAGGCCCTGGCCAAGGAAGTGGCGGAGAAGATCGCCAACCTGGAGAACGAACTGGCCGTCGAGCGCGAGCAGGCCGCCGGCTTCGCCGCCAGCGTGGCCCAGCTGCGCAAGGCCGTGACCCAGGCCGAAGGCAACATCAAGCATCTGAAACAACAGGTCGATACCGTCAAGGCCACCGAGAGCGTGCAGAAGGCGCAGATGGCCGTGGCCCAGCGCTACAGCGGCTCGCAGACCAAGCTGCACACCGCCGTCGAATCGCTGGAGCGGATCAAGCGCCAGCAGGCCGAGCGTGCGGCGAAGATGGAAGCGGCCGCCGAACTGGCCGCCACCAGCAGCCCGGACGATGACCTCGATGCCAAGCTGCGCGCAGCCGGCATCGTCGCCGACGGCACCAGCGCCGACAGCGTGCTGGCGCGCCTGAAGGACAAGGGCAAGTCCTGATCCACCGTTGAACGGGCGGAGCCGCTCGGCCCCGCCCCAGCCTTTTCAGGGATAGGAAAGCGATGGACATCTTCCTGCAGACCGCACTGTCGTTCCCCACCGTGCTGTTCAGCTTCCTGCTGTGCCTGGCCATCGTCTACTGGGCGATCGTCGCGCTCGGCCTGGTCGAGGTCGACCTGCTGGACGTCGAGGCCGACTCGCTGCTCGCCGGCGATGGCGTCGCGGCCCTGCTGTCGAAACTCAAGCTCAACGGCGTGCCGGTCACCCTGGTGCTCAGCCTGCTGTTCGCCGGCGCCTGGTTCCTCAGCTATTTCGCCGAACTCCTGGTCCTCAGCCACCTGCCCCTGGGCCTCCTGCGCTACCCGCTGGGCCTGGTCGTGGCCGTGGTCGCGCTGGGCCTGGCGCTGCCCGTGGCGGCGCTCATCTGCAGCCCGCTGCGGCCGCTGTTCCACAAGGCGGAGGCCGTCACCAGCAAGAGCGTGCTCGGCCAGACTGCCATGGTGCGCAGCGGCCGGGTCACCCTGGAGCATGGCGAAGCCGTGCTCGAAGACGGTGGCGCCGGGCTGATCCTCAAGGTCCGTGCCGACGAAGCCCTCGGGCTCAAGCGCGGCGACCGCGTCGTATTACTGGAATACCTGGAGGCGCAGCACGCCTATCGGGTCATCACCGAGGACGAATTCCGGGGCATCTGACCCGGTGCGTCTCAGCATCAAAGGAGAGTGATTGCAATGAGTAACTTAGAGGCGGTGATCCCCTTCGCTTCCATCTTCGGTCTCGTCATCTTGGCCGTGGTCGGCATCCTGGCCCTGTTCAAGGCCTTCTACATCAAGGTCCCGCAGGGCACCGCGCTGATCGTCAACGACATGTCCTCCACGCCCAAGGTGCACTTCACCGGCGCCCTGGTGTACCCGGTCATCCACCTCAAGGAGTTCATGCGCATCTCGCTGATCACCCTGGAAGTCGATCGCCGCGCCAAGGACGGGCTGATCTGCCGCGACAACATGCGCGCCGACATCACCGTCGCCTTCTACCTGCGCGTCAATGAAACCCAGGAAGACGTGCTCAAGGTGGCCAAGGCCATCGGCGTCGAGCGTGCCTCCGACCGCGCCGCGGTGAACGAGCTGTTCAACGCCAAGTTCTCCGAGGCGCTGAAGACCGTCGGCAAGCAGTTCGACTTCGTCCAGCTGTTCGAGAACCGCCAGGACTTCCGCGACCGCATCATCGAGGTGATCGGCAACGACCTGAACGGCTACGTGCTCGAAGACGTCGCCATCGACTACCTGGAGCAGACCGCGAAGAACTCCCTCGACCCGAGCAACATCCTCGACGCCGAAGGCATCCGCAAGATCACCGAGCTGACCGCCGCGCAGAACGTCATCACCAACGAGCTGGAGCGCAACCAGGAACTGGCGATCCAGAAGAAGAACGTCGAGACCCGCGAAGCCGCCCTGGCCCTGGAACGCCAGCAGGCCGACGCCGAAGCCCGGCAGAAGCGCGAGATCGAGACCATCCGCGCCCGCGAGGAAGCCGAGACCGCCAAGGTCAAGGAAGAGGAGCGCCTCAAGGCCGAGCAGGCACGCATCCAGGCGCAGCAGGAGATCGACGTGCGCGTCGAGAACCACCAGCGCGAAGTGGAAGTGGCCCAGCAGAACCGCCAGCGCGCCGTGGTCATCGAGGTGGAGAAGGTCACCCGTGCCAAGGACCTGGAAGTGGTCGCCCGCGAGCGCGAGGTCGAGCTGCAGCGCATCGAGAAGGAAAAGGCGCTGGAAGAACAGCGCAAGAACATCGCCAACGTGATCCGCGACCGCGTCGCCGTCGAGAAGACCGTGGCCCAGGAAGAAGAGCGCATCAAGGAAGTGCGTGAGATCTCCGAGGCCGAGCGCGCCAAGCAGGTCATCGTGCTCCAGGCGCAGGCCGAGGCCGAGCAGGAGCTGGTGCGCCAGGTCAAGCAGGCCGAGGCCGACGAGACCCGCTCCAAGCACAAGGCCGTGGAAATCAACAACCTGGCCCAGGCCGAACTGGAAGCCGCGGCCAAGCAGGCCGAAGCCAAGAAACGCCTGGCCGAAGGCATCGAGGCCGAGCGCGCCGCCCCCGGCCTGGCCGATGCGCGGGTGCTGGAAGTCACCGCCGCCGCCAAGGAGAAGGAAGGCCTCGCCGAAGCCCGCGTACGCGCCGAGCAGCTGATCGCCGAAGCCCGTGGCGAGCAGGAGAAAGGCCTGGCCGACGCCCGCGTGCTGGAAGCCACCGCCGCTGCCAAGGAGAAGGACGGCCTGGCCGAAGCCAAGGTCCTGGAAGAGAAGCTGGGCGCCCAGGCGCGTGGCGAGGAACAGCTCGGCGCCGCCAAGGCCAAGGCCACCAAGGACCTGGGTTCGGCGGAAGCGGAAATCCTCCTGCAGCGCCTCAACGCCGAGGCCGAAGGCCTGGGCAAGAAGTTCGGTGCCCTGGATGCCCTCAGCGACAGCGCTCGCCAGCACGAGGAGTTCCGCATGCAGCTGGAGAAGAGCTTCGAGGAAGCCATGGCCGCCATCGCCGCCAACAAGGACATCGCCAAGGACCAGGCCGAGGTGCTCGCCACCGCGCTGGGCAAGGCGAAGATCGAGATCGTCGGCGGCGAAGGCGACTTCTTCAACTCCTTCGCCAAGTCGCTCTCCGTGGGCAAGGCCATCGAAGGCGTGGTGGGCAAGAGCCCGGTGGTGCAGGACGTGCTGGCCCGCCTGCTCAACGGCAAGTCGGCGCCTGCCGCTGCCGTCGCCGCTCCGGCGCCCGAGCGCAAGGCCGAACCGCAGGACCCGGTCGCCGGCGCCTGACGGTTGGTCCCGGGAGCGGGCTGCGTCCACCGACGCTCGCTTCCGGGGTCGTTCCCCACATGGTTTCGAAGGCTGCTCGCGCTCTTCTCAGTGGGTTCCCGCGTTCGCGGGAATGACGGTGCCCGGTATGGCCACCGTCATCCGCGCGGACGCGTGGACCTACACAACGGCAGCTCTTTCAACAGCGTCGCAGATTCAGGAAGACCACGATGTCGGATGCCCAAGCCGCAACCCCCGCACAGGATGTACTGGACAAGGCCGTCGCCGAAGGCGGCGCCTACGAGGTGCTGCACAAGCGCCTGCTGGACCAGGGGCAACGCCTGCGGCAGACCACCGAGTCCCTCAACCAGAAGCGCCTGGAAGAGTTCGGCAGCAGCCGCATGGACGTCATCGGTCGCGTGCGCATCCGCACCGAGAACAACTGCATCGCCCGCGACATCGTCCAGGTCGGCGACTGCCTGCTGTTCGGCTACAACGTCTTCATCGGCCTGAAGAAGGAGACCCATGTCGCCGACGTGTTCTCCCTCTACCGCCTGGTGGAGGAGGGCGAGGGCTACGAAGCCGAGCCGGTGCCACTGGATGGTTCGTTCCTCGCGGCCCAGGGCTTCGTCAACGACTTCAACGAGCTCTACACCTACTACAAGAACACCCGCCTGCTGCAGCTGGCCATCCGCGACGGCAAGCTGCTGGCGAGCTTCCAGATCGGCGAGCGCATCACCGACATCCGCGTGTTCCGCTGGTCCATCTCCGCCGACGGCCGCGACGTGCGCTACATCGACAACCGTGGCGAGCGCGACATCGCCCTGCCGGCGCCCTTCGACTTCGAATGGAAGAAGGCCACCCGCGAGATGGTGGTGCAGGGCCGCCACCCGCACCTGAACATCCTCGACACCGTGTTCGTCGAAACCATCGGCGGCGACCTCACCATCAAGGTCGAGAACAACACCGAGGACGGCCTCGGCATCTACCGCGAGGAGGTGCTCGACAAGACCCAGTCCCTGGACGACGCCCAAGTCGAGTTCGCCCGCCTCGGCAGCCTGATCCTGCTCAAGGTGCTGCCCTACCGCGAAGAGCAGTGGCGCTACCTGGTGTTCAACAGCCTGACCCGCAAGGTCGAGCGCATCGACGCCATTGGCCTGGCCTGCGTCCAGCTGCCGGAAGACCACGGCATCATCTTCCCCGGTGGCTACTACCTGCAGAACGGCGAGTACAAGACCTTCGAGCAATCCATGGACGGCATGCGCTTCAAGCGTGCCGTGCGCTCGCCCAACGGCGAGGACGTGCAGTACATCTTCTACCACCCCGAACAGGGGCGGGCGGTGCTGCTCACCTACAACATGATCAACCGCCAGCTGCAGAACCCGCTGTTCGGCCACGGCTACGCGCGTCTGGAAGACGGGCGCATGGTGATCTTCGCCGCCGAGGGCGACGAGCCCACCCGCATCCACCCGATGCAGGTCTGGCAGACCCCCTTCTTCACCGAGGAATTCGCCGCCCGCCAGCCGGCCCGCAGCGGCTTCCTCGGGCGCATCGGCAATGCCGAGCTGGTGCGTGGGGTTTCCGACCTCTATGACCTCAGCCGCGAGATCGAGACCCCCGTGGTCTCGGTGCAGCGCTACTCCCAGCTGTGCCAGAACACCCGCCGCCTGTTCGACGTCTACCACTGGCTCGGCAGCGACCAGCTGGAAGGCCTGGCGCCGCTGCTGCGCGAAGTGGCCGCCACCGCCGAACTGGTGCTCGACGAATACGAGAAGGTCGAGAGCATCCGCCGCCAGTCCGACCAGGCCATGGTCGGCGCCGAAGAGAAACAGAAAGCCCTGCTCGAGGGCCTGCTGCCGGACAGCTGGGACCAGGTGCAGAGCTTCGTCGACGCCCTCAACGGCATCACCGCCCAGCGCGGCCTGCTGCTGACCATCCGCGACTACCGCTACATAGACGTCGCGCGCATCGACGCCATGGAAGCCGAGCTGCAGGAGGCCCAGGAACGCACTGCCGCCGCCACCGCCGGCTTCCTCGCCAGCGAGCAGGCGCTGCAGCCCTTCGTCGCCCGCCTGGAGGCCCTCGACGCCGAGGCGCAGAAGGCCGAGACCGTGGCCCAGCTGGCCGAGCCCCTGGCCGCGCTGCAGGCCATGGCCGCCGACCTCGACATGCTCTCCAGCCTGATGGCCTCGCTGCAGATCGACGACGCCACCCAGCGCACCCGCATCATCGAATCCATCTCCGAGATCTACGCCCGCCTCAACCAGGCCAAGGCCCGCGCCGAGCAGCGGCGCAAGGGGCTGGGGTCCACCGAGACCGTGGCCCAGTTCGGTGCCCAGTTCAAACTCTTCGGCCAGGGCATCACCAACGCCCTGGGCCAGGCCCAGGACCCGGAGCGCTGCGACGAGCAGCTGTCGCGCCTGCTGGTGCAGCTGGAGGAACTGGAAAGCCGTTTCGGTGACCACGAACAGTTCCTCGGCGACATCCTTGCCAAGCGCGAAGAGCTGCTGGAAACCTTCGAGGCGCACAAGCAATCCCTGCTCGACGAGCGCCAGCGCAAGGCCCAGGGCCTGCTCGACGCGGCCCGGCGCATCCTCGACAGCCTCGGCCGGCGCACGGCGAAATTCACCCAGGCCGAAGAGCTCAATGCCTTCTTCGCCGCCGACCCGCTGATCCTCAAGCTGCGCGAACTGGCCGAGCGCCTGCGCGAGCTCAAGGACAGCGTCAAGGCCGATGACGTCGAGGCCCGCCTCAAGGGCGCCCGCGACCAGGCGGTGCGTGCCCTGCGCGACAAGACCGAGCTGTTCGAGGAGGGCGGCAACGTCATCAAGCTCGGCCCGCGCCACCGCTTCAGCGTCAACACCCAGGAGCTGGACCTGACCCTGATGCCCCGGGGCGACGAGCTGCACCTGCACCTCACCGGCACCGACTTCCTCGAACCGTTGCGCGACCCCGAGCTGGATGTCCTCAAGGCCTTCTGGCAGGTGGCGCTGGAGTCCGAATCCGCGCAGCTGTACCGCGCCGAATACCTCGCCGGGCAGGTGCTCGACGCCGCCGATGCGGGGCAGGAGAACCTCAGCCTGGACGGCCTCAAGCAACTGCTGGGGCAGCCCGACGAACTGGCGCGGGTGATCCGCGACTTCGCCGCGCCGCGCTACAAGGAAGGCTACGAGAAGGGCATCCACGACCACGACGCCGCCGCCATCCTGGCCCAGCTGCTGCCGCTGCGCGAAAGCGCCGGGCTGCTGCGCCACGCCGCCCCGGCGCGGGCCTTCGCCAGCCTGTTCTGGGACCTCCGCCGCCGCGACGAGAGCGCCGCCCAATGGCCGGAGCGGGCTCGCACCAGCCGGCATATCCAGCAGCTGTTCGGCCGCCGCGAGGGCCTGCTGCAGCTGCAGGCGGAAATCCTCGCCGCGATGCAGGCCTTCCTCGTCGAGCAGCCCCTGGGGCTGGGCGCCGCCGTCCCGGCGGAAGCCGCCGAGTACCTGGTGCAGGAACTGGCCGCCGAACGCATCGAATTCACCTTCAGCAAATACGCCCGCCAGCTGCAGGAGGCGCTCAAGCTGCGCCTGCAGGGCGCGCGCATGTGGGACGACTACCAGCAGGCCCTGTCGCGCCTGGCCGAGCGCCCGGCGGCGCAATGGGCGCTGGCGGGCAACTGGCTGCAGGGGCTGTGCTCGGAGGGCGAGCATGCCGCCCTGGCCGACTACATCCCCGAGGCGGTGGCCCTGTCGCTGCTGGCCGAGGACTTCCCGCGGCGCATCACCGAGGTCGACCTGCGCTTCGTCGTCACCGGCCTGATGGGCGAGCACCCGCGCATCGTCGAGCGCAGCCTGCAGCTGGCGGTGGACGACTTCTTCGCCCGCCTGCGCCAGCACCGCGAAGACTTCCTGCCCGGCCTGCAGCGCTACCAGGCGCTGCGCCAGGCGGTCATCGGCCGTGAGCGCGAAGCCCTGCGCCTGGCCGAGTTCAAGCCGCGCCCGCTCAGCTCCTTCGTGCGCAACAAGCTGATCAACGATGTCTACCTGGGCGTGATCGGCGACAACCTGGCCAAGCAGATGGGCACCGCCGGGGAGAACAAGCGCACCGACCTGATGGGCCTGTTGATGCTCATCTCGCCCCCCGGCTACGGCAAGACCACGCTCATGGAGTACGTGGCGCACCGCCTCGGGCTGATCTTCATGAAGATCAACGGCCCGGCCCTCGGCCACGAGGTGCGCTCCCTGGACCCGGCCCAGGCGCCGGACGCCACCTCGCGCCAGGAGCTGGAGAAGCTCAACCTGGCGCTGGAGATGGGCAACAACGTGATGCTCTACGTCGACGACATCCAGCACACCCACCCGGAATTCCTGCAGAAGTTCATCTCCCTCTGCGACGGCACCCGGCGCATCGAGGGCGTGTGGAAGGGCCGCACCAAGACCTACGACATGCGTGGCAAGAAGTTCTGCGTGGTGATGTCGGGCAACCCGTACACCGAGTCGGGCGATGTGTTCCGTATCCCGGACATGCTCGCCAACCGCGCCGACATCTATAACCTCGGCGACACCCTGGGTGGCATGCAGGACGCCTTCGCCCTCAGCTACATCGAGAACGGCCTGACCTCCAACCCGGTGCTGGCGCCCCTGGCCACCCGCGACATGGCCGACGTCTACCGCTTCGTCGCCCGCGCCGAGGGCAAGCCCTTCTCCGCCAACGAGCTGAGCCACAGCTACAGCGGTGCGGAGATCAACGAGATCACCACCACCCTGCAACGCCTGATGCAGGTGCGCGACGTGGTGCTCAAGGTCAACCAGCAGTACATCGCCAGTGCCGCCCAGGCCGACCAGTACCGCACCGAACCGCCGTTCAAGCTGCAGGGCAGCTACCGCAACATGAACAAGATGGCGGAGAAGATCTCCGCCGTGATGAACGACGCCGAGCTGCTGCAGCTTCTGGCCGACCACTACCAGGGCGAGTCGCAACTGCTCACCACCGGTGCCGAGGAGAACCTGCTCAAGCTCGCCGAGCTGCGCGGCAACCAGAGCCCGGAGCAGGCCGAGCGCTGGGCCCAGATCAAGCGCGACTTCCTGCGCAACAAGTCCATGGGCGGCAGCGACACCGACGTCGGCGCCCGCGTGGTGGCCCAGCTCAACGATCTCGTGGAAAGCGTGCGCGGCCTGGCCCGTCACGATGCCCCTGCGCCGGCCGCCGCCGAGGTGCCGTGGGAGGCCCTGCTGCAACGCCTGGAGGCGCTGGTGCAACCGCCCGCCGCGTTCAAGGTGGACGTCACCGCCCCGGCCCAGGAGGGCGTGCGCGAAGTGCTGCTGAGCCTGGCCGACAGCCTGGAGAACAGCTTCATGCCGCTGATCCGCATCATGGACAAGAAGATCGACGTCGACCTGCGCACCCATCACCGCATCACCGACATCGCCAACCGCCTCAACGAACTGGGCGGCGCCCTGCCGACGCCCGGCACCGACGGCACGCCCACCTGACCCGGAGGTCGCCATGGATTTCGCAGGACTCGACCAGCAGCTGCGTGACAGCCTGCTGGACCTGAAACTGAGCAACGAGGAGCGCGACGAGCTGCGCCAGCTGGGCAGCGAGCTGGACCCGGACCAGGTGCGCTACCTGCGCAACCGCGCCTTCGACCTGGTGCGCGAGCTGGCCCTGGCCGACGCCGCCAACACCTTGCCGGCGCTGAAGTGGCTGGAGCAGGTGGTCAAGACCCTGGACGTCAGCGCAGCACCGGTGCGCACCCTCGCCAGCGCCCACTTCAGCCCCGGCGAGGAATGCCGGCGCAAGATCCGCGAGTTGCTGCGCCAGGCGCGGCAGAGCGTGGACATCTGCGTCTACACCATCTCCGACGACCAGCTCAGCAGAGAGATCCTCGCCTGCCACCAGCGCGGCATCGCGGTGCGGGTGATCAGCGACAACGAGAAACAGTTCGACGAAGGCAGCGACATCCGCCAGCTGCAGGCCGCCGGCGTGCCCCTGCGCATCGACGACAGCCCCTTCCACATGCACCACAAGTTCGCCCTGTTCGACGGCCGCCTGTTGCTCAACGGCAGCTTCAACTGGACCCGCAGCGCCAGCACCAGCAACGAGGAGAACCTGCTGGTGATCGACAATGCGCAACTGGTGGGCAGCTACCTGGCGGAGTTCGAAGAACTCTGGAAGCGCTACGCCCCGCGCTGATTGGGCGCGGCACCGCTCTCGTAGGATGGGTAGAGGCACGAAACCCATCAATACGGACTCCCAGGCATCGCGGATGTACCCGGCTCGAAACCGCCTGCTTGTGCCGGGGCGACCTAGCGGGCAGCGCGTAGGGTGGGCCGGGCGGCGCTCCGCTTCAGCCCACCGCTTTCCCCCGCTGCCTCGACGCTCCCGAACGCCCCAATCCCAAACCCATCGCCAAAACACACACCAACCGATTCAGCCCATCCTCCTGATTCCGGCACAATGCGCCGCTGGAAACCGCCCGGGACGCCCCATGCCGTCGATCGCGAAACGCCTGTCCTTCTACCGCGCCTGCTACCAGGCCGATAGCCGCGAACTGCAACTGGACGATGTCAGCACCTTCAAGGCCGAGCGCTGGGGCTGGCTGGACGGGCGCGAGGAGCTGGCCAGCGGCGCCATGCCCTTCGCCGCGCTGTCGGCCGAGCTGGGCGAGCACCTGTTGCAGCAGCAGAACCTCTACCAGCGCGAGCTGCAGCTGATCTACGGCGTGCTGCCGGTGTGCGGCCGGCGTAGCGATGCGGAAGGCAGGACGGTGCGCCACTGCGCGCCGCTGGTGTACTTCGAGGCGCGCCTGGAAAGCCTCGGCGAGGGCGCGCCCCCCAGCCTGGCCATCGACCTCGCCCAGCCCCAGCTCAACCGCCGCCTGCTGCGCCAGCTGCTCAAGGCCGATGCCGAGCAGGGGCTGGAAAGCCTGCCGCTGCCCAGCGGTGCGCTGGACGATCACTACCTGGCCGACCTGATGGCCTGGCTGCAGCGCTTCACCGTGGTCGGCGAGGTGCTGCCGGCCAGCGCCTTCCCCGGGCTGGAGGGCGCCGCGACCCTGAAGAAGGCCATGGCTGCGCAACGCCTGTCGCTGCGCGCCGCGGCGCTGGTGGCCCTGGCCGAGCGCGGTGCCGGCAGCCGCGGCATTCTTCATGAACTGCAATTGCTGCAGGGCGCGGAGCGCCATTCGCCGGCACTGCGGCAGTTGCTGGGCGAGGATGCGGTCGGCGAGGAGAGCACGATCCTCGGCACCCCCAGCCGCCCGGAAGCGTTGCCGGCCTCCCTCAGCCTGGCCCAGCGCCAGGCCCTGGCCAACGCCACCCGCTACCCCCTGAGCTTCGTCGCCGGGCCGCCCGGCACCGGCAAGAGCTACACCCTGGCGGCGCTGGCGCTGGACCGCCACCTGCAGGGCGAGAGCGTGCTGCTGGTCAGCCGTAGCCAGCAGGCGGTCACGGTGATCGCCGACAAGCTGCGCGATGACCTCGGCCTGCGCGACGGCGTGCTGCAGGTGGAGGAGCAATCACTTCTGCGCACTCTGCGTGCGCGCCTCGACCAACTGCTGCAGGGCGAGCTGCCGCCACTGGAGGAGGGCGCCGTGGCGCGCCAGCAGCGCGCATTGAAGGACCTGCTGGACGAGGAGGCCGCCTTGTCCCGGGCCTTCGACACGCGCAGCCGCCAGGCCTTGCGCTGGAGCGGCCTGCTGGTGCGTGCCGAACGCGGCGCCCTGGCCTTCTGGCAACGCTGGCTGCAGGTGCCCTGGGTCGAGCGACGGGTGCGCGGCAGCGTGCGCCACTGGCAGATACTCGACGACCTGCGCGACTGCCAGCGCCGCCGCGAGGCCCACAGCCTGCAGTACATCGACAGCCTGCGGGTCGAACGCCTGCAACGCCTGCTGGACAGCGACCGGCAGACCTTCGTGCGCTACAACCAGGCGATCCGCGCGCGCAGTTCGCAACGCCAGCAGTCGCTGTTCGACGAACTCGACCCGGTGCGCCTGCTCGCCGCCTTCCCCATCTGGGTGGTGAGCCTGGACGACCTGCACAAGGTGCTGCCGCTGCGCGAGGGGCTGTTCGACGTGCTGGTGATAGACGAGGCCACCCAGTGCGACATCGCCAGCGCGCTGCCGGCCCTGCAGCGTTGCAAGCGCGCGGTGGTGGCCGGCGACAGCCGCCAGCTGCGCCACGTGTCCTTCCTATCCCGCGCCCAGGAGCGGCAGCTGCTGCAGCGTGCCGAGCTGCCGGAGAGCGACCAGCAGGCCTGGAGCTACCGCGACAACAGCCTGCTCGACCTGGTGGGCGAACGCCTGGCCAGCCAGCGCGCGCTGACCTTCCTCGACGAACATTTCCGCGGCCGCCCGGCGCTGATCCGCTTCAGCAACGAGGCCTTCTACAACGGCCGTATCCGGGTGATGAAGGAGCGTCCCGAGCAGCTCGCCGCCGAAAGCCTCAGCCTGCACCGGCTGGCGGGCCAGCGCGTGCCGGCCGGGCACAACCCGGTGGAGGCGCAGCGCGCCCTGGAGCTGCTCGAAGAGCATGTCGGTCGCTACCGCGACAGCCAGGTCAAGCCCAGCGTCGGCCTGCTCTCGCCCTTCCGCGACCAGGTGGAACACTTGCGGCGCCTGCTCGCCGAACGCCTGCCGGGCGAGTTGCTGGCACAGTTCCGGGTGCGCGTGGCCACGCCCTACGGCTTCCAGGGCGAGGAGCGCGACCTGATGATCCTCAGCTTCGCCATCGACGGAGCCGGCGCCCAGGCGGCGCACTACCTCAACCGCGAGGACATGTTCAACGTCGCCATCACCCGTGCCCGCGAGCACCAGGTGCTGCTGTTCAGCGGCGACGAGCGGCAGCTCGCCCCCGGCCACCTGTTGCGGCGTTACCTGGAGCGCCTGGAGCAGGGGCCGGGCCGCGACGGCGGCGGCCAGGCGGTGGACGCCTTCCAGCAGCAGGTGGCGACGGCGCTGCAGGCGCAGGGCGTACGCGTCTGGTCCGGCTACCCGGTGGCCGGGCATTGCCTGGACCTGTTCTGCCAGCGTGGCGAGCGGGTGCTGGCCATCGACCTGATCGGCTACCCCGGCGCCAGCGAGGACGTCTTCGACCTGGAGCGCTACCAGGTGCTGGCCCGCGCCGGGCTGGAAATGATCCCGCTCAGCTACGCGATATGGAAGCTGCAGCCCCAGGCGGCCCTGGAGGCGTTGCTGCTGCGGCTGTGAATGGCGGGTGGCCATTGGCCGACGGCAGGCCGTGGCGGGCGCACACGGTTACGCGTAAAGTGCGACACAAGTCACATTTTCATTCGCTGCCTTTTCCGGTACCACCATGCACGCCCTCGCTCGTCACTCCAGCCCGCCGACCCTCTCCGGGGCGGCGCTCGTTCGCCATGGAGTGGCGTCATGGCGCTGAACATACCCACGCTGGTGCTGGTCGACGTCTACATCCTCATGCTCCTCGGCCTGCTGGCGGGCCGTGCCTGGCGCCGGGGCAGCCCCGAGCCCACCCTCGGCTACCTGAGCCTGATGCTGCTGCTCGGCGCGCTGGCCACGGTGCTCGGCAGCCTGCGCGGGATGAACATCGACCTGGTGCCCATCCTCCTCGGCAATATCGTGCTGCAGTTCAGCTGCGCCATGAACTGGACGGCCATGCGCGTGTTCGCCGGGCGCCGCGCGCACCTGCCGGGAATCCTCGCCGGGCCGTTGCTCTGGGCCGCGCTCTGCGCCGTGCCGGCCTTCTATGAATCGCTGCCGGCTCGGGTCTTCGTCAGCACGGCGCTGACCCTGGGCTACACCCTGCTTGCCGGCCTGGAGCTGTGGCGCGCGCGGCACGCGCTGCAGGTGTCCATCAAGCCGGCGCTGGCGCTGCACCTGATCCACTTCGTCACCTACGGCGTGCGCCTGGTGGTGGACCGGGGCGTGCCGTTCCAGGCCGCGGTGGACGGGCAGAGCACCGGCTTTTTCGCGGTGATGGTGTTCGAGACGCTGCTCTACGCCATCGGCATGGCCTTCGTCACCCTGGCGATGGTCAAGGAGCGCACCGAGCTGCAGTACAAGCACGCCGCCTTCAGCGACCCGCTCACCGGCATCGGCAACCGCCGCGCCTTCATGACCTCCGGCGAGGCGCTGCTCAAGGCCTGCGCGGCGCGCAAGGAGTCGGTGGCGCTGCTGCTCTGCGACCTCGACAACTTCAAGCAGCTCAACGACACCTTCGGCCATTCGGCCGGCGACGAGGTGCTGATGGGCTTCTGTGCGGTGACCTCGGCACGCATGCGCAAGCACGATGTGTTCGGCCGGATCGGCGGCGAGGAGTTCGCCTGCCTGCTGAGCGATGCCGATGCGGCCACCGCCACCCTGGTGGCCGAGCGCATCCGCCGCGAATTCGCCGAGAGCGACCTGCTCGGGCCGGGCCGGCTCAGCGTGAGCATCGGCATCGCCACCTCGTCCCAGGCCGGGCACGAGCTGTACCGCCTGCTGTCGCTGGCGGACAAGGCGCTCTACGAGGCGAAGAACCAGGGGCGCAATCGCGTGGAGCACTATCACGCCGCCATTCCCACCCGCCCCGCCCGGGGCAGTTGAAAGACCGGCTGCCTGGCCATCGCGGCGTTGAAGACAGGCTCGAGTCGCATGCGTCGGGTTACGTGGCTGCCCTGTAGGGCGACCTCAGACTCGTAGGATGGGGAGAGCCCCGCGAAACCCATCAATGCGGGGTCCCAGGCATTGCCGGCGTGCCGGGCTCGACTCCGCTGGGTGGAGGTAAAAAGCGACCTCCCCCCTACACAGCGGTCATGTCCCTGGGCGACTTCAGACCCGTAGGATGGGTAGAGCCCCGCGAAACCCATCAATGCGGGGTCCAGGCATTGCCGGCGTGCCGGGCTCGACTCCGCTGGGTGGAGGTAAAAAGCGACCTCCAACCTACACAGCGGTCATGTCCCTGGGCGACTTCAGACCCGTAGGATGGGTAGAGCCCCGCGAAACCCATCAATGCGCAGCCCCAGGCATCGCCGCAGTGCCGGGCTCGACTCCGCTGGGTGGAGGTAAAAAGCGACCTCCCCCCACACAGCGGTCATGTCCCTGGGCGACTTCAGACTCGCAGGATGGGTAGAGCCCCGCGAAACCCATCAATGCGCAGCCCCAGGCATTGCCGGCGTGCCGGGCTCGACTCCGCTGGGTGGAGGTAAAAAGCGACCTCCACCCTACACAGCGGTCATGTCCCTGGGCGACTTCAGACCCGTAGGATGGGTAGAGCCCCGCGAAACCCATCAATGCGGAGTCCCAGGCATTGCCGGCGTGCCGGGCTCGACTCCGCTGGGTGGAGGTAAAAAGCGACCTCCCCCCTACACAGCGGTCATGTCCCTTGCCCCGTAGGGGCGGCTTCGGTCGCCATGCGGCGTGCAGCTCCGTGGCTCTTACGTTCCCAGGGCGCCGTTGGCGAGGGCATCGAGCAGCTCCCGCTGCAGCTCATCGGCCCGTTGCGGGGCTTCCGGGCGCAGGCGTTCGATGGCCTGGCGCAGGCGGGCGAGGGGGTTTTCGGGGGCCATCAGGTTGCGCAGGTCGAGCAGGGCGATGGCCTGTGGATAACGGCCCTGGTCGATGTGCTGGCGCAGCAGGGCGGCGTCGAGGCCACGGCTGTCGCCGTCCAGTTCCAGCAGGCGATCGCGCAGGGCGGTCGCTCGCTCGACCTGGTCCAGGGTGAGGGCGGTTTCGGCCAGCGCTTCCAGGTACCAGGCGCGTTCGTCCGTGTCGTCTATCTCCTGTGCCTCCCAGAGCGCCACGGCCTTTTCCAGGGTGTCCAGGGCCGCGTCCAGCAGCCCCAGGCGGTGTTGCAGGCAGGCCAGGTGGCAGGCCTGGTCCAGCTGTTCATCCCACTCCAGTTGCTGGCGCAGGGCGTCGAATTCCTCCAGGTCGGCGGTCATCCGCACCGGGTCGCGGGCCTGGTCGCCCTGCAGGCGGCTGCGCAGGGCCAGCAGGCGCAGGCGAATCCAGTCGCTCTCGTCGTCCACGTTCTCCATGGCTTCCAGCCCCTGGTGCAGCAGCGCCGCGCTCCAGGCTGGCTGGGCCTCGGCGCAGCGTCCCGCCAGTTCAAGGCACAGCCAGGTGGCAGCGGTGCCATCGAGGCCGCTGGCGCGCAGCAGGGCGTCGGCACGGGGGGTGTCGGCGTGGCCGGCGTGCCAGGCCATGAGGTCGGCGAGCAGGTCCTGTTGCATTCCTTCCGGGGCCAGGGCCAGCAGGCGTTCGGCCAGTTGCGGGCGTTCGCCGTCCAGCGCCAGGCGCAGCATGCCGTGCCAGTCGAGGGCGTGCAGGGGCATGTCCGGGCGTGCGAGCAGTTCCAGGGCCTGGGCTTCGCGGTTGTTCTCCAGCAACAGGGCGACGGCGTCGTTGGCCAGGAGTGCATCGGGGGCGACGGCGAGTTCGCCGAGCAGGTCGAGGCGTTCCTGGGCCAGGCATTCGCGCAGCAGTGCCTGGAAGTCGCCGGGGGCCTCCTGCACCGGGACGTTGAGCATGGCGCGGGCGCGCTCCAGGCTGCGGCTGGCGGCCTCGGGGCGTTCCAGTTGGCGTTGCAGGCCGGCCAGCAGCAGGTTCTGGCGGGCGGAGAGGGCCTGGCCCACCTGGCCTTCCTGGCCAGCGGTGACGCTGTCGAGCAACTGGCGGGCCTGTTCCGTGCGGCCGGCCGCGGCCATCAGCGGGATGCTCAGCAGCGGGGCTTCGGGCAGGGGGCTGGCGCTGGCTTCCAGCAGGTCGAGGGCGGCGAGGGCGTCGGCCGTCTCCAGCAGGTTCTCCAGCATGGATTCCAGGGCGGACTGGCGGTAGCCGGCCTTCAGCTCGGCGAGGGCTTCCAGTGCCAGGGCGCGGTCGCCGGCCAGCAGCAGGGCCGGGGCCACCTGGTGCATGGCCAGTTGCCGCGCCTCGCCGTCCAGGCGCTGCGCCAGCTGGTGGCCCAGGTGCGGTTCGAGCAGGGTGAGCAGGGCGACCCGGTTGATCTGCGCGGCACCCTCGGTGCTGACGCGGGTGGGCTGGGTACGCCGGGCCGAACGCAGCAGCGCCACGGCCAGGAGGGCGACGATGCCGGCCACGATGATGAACGCTTCCATTGGCTTCCTTTCCTGAAGTGCGGACCGGGCCGGCTTATAAAGGGGGCCGCCCCCGGCTGGCAACCCCGAGTCGCACGGGCTGGGAACCCGAGCGCATTTCCAGGGCGCCGAACGGCCGGATGGCGCCCGGGCGCGGCAGCGGGTTTCGGGTTAGACTTGCCGCCTTTTCGCCTAACCAAGAAGCCCCTACATGGCCCTGCAAGCGACGCCCTACAAAGTCGAACTCAACCTCACCGACCTCGACCGCAGCGTGTACGAGAACCTGCGCTTCACCGTCGCCAAGCACCCCTCGGAAACCGAGGAGCGCCTGGCCGTGCGCCTGATCGCCTACGCCCTCTGGTACCACGAGCAGCTGTCGTTCGGCCGTGGCCTGTCGGATGTCGACGAGCCGGCGCTTTGGGAAAAGAGCCTCGATGACCGCGTGCTGCACTGGATCGAGGTGGGCCAGCCGGACGCCGAGCGCATCACCTGGTGTTCGCGCCGTACCGAGCGCTTCAGCCTGGTGGCCTACGGCAACCTGCGCGTGTGGCAGACCAAGGTGCTGGACGGTGTGCGCAGCCTGAAGAACATCAATGTGGTCGGCGTCGACCAGCAGGCCCTGGAGAACCTGGCCAAGGACCTGCCGCGCTCGATCAACTGGAGCGTGATGATCAGCGACGGCGAGCTGTTCGTGACCGATGAGCGCGGCCAGCACGAGATTCCCCTGGAGTGGCTGGCCGGCGAACGCTGATCACCGCCCCACGCGGCCGCCCGGCTCATCCGTGCGGCCCCTGTTTCACGGCGGCAGCGTCCGCCCGCAAGCCTGAAGACTGAGCCGCATGCGTATCGATCCCCGCCCGTTGCCCGCCACCCTGCCCGACCTCGGCGACCTGCCGCCCCTGCTGACCCGTCTCTACGCCGCCCGTGGCGTGCAATCGGTCGAGGAGCTGGACAAGGGCCTGGCGCGGCTGATCCCGTACCAGAAGCTCAAGGGCATCGACGCCGCGGTCGAGCTGCTGGTTGAGGCCCTGGAGAAGCGCCAGCGCATCCTCTATGTGGGCGACTTCGACGCCGACGGCGCCACCGCCAGCACCGTCGGGGTGCTCGGCCTGCGCATGCTCGGCGCGGCCCACGTCGATTACCTGGTGCCCAACCGCTTCGAATATGGCTACGGCCTGACCCCGGAGATCGTCGCCGTGGCCCTGGAGCGCCGCCCCGACCTGCTGGTGACCGTGGACAACGGCATCTCCAGCGTCGACGGCGTTGCCGCGGCCAAGGCCGCGGGGCTCAAGGTGCTGGTCACCGACCACCACCTGCCCGGCCCCGAGCTGCCGGCGGCGGACGCCATCGTCAACCCGAACCAGCCGGGCTGCGAGTTCCCTAGCAAGGCCATGGCCGGCGTCGGCGTGATCTTCTACGTGCTGCTGGCCCTGCGCGCGCGCCTGCGCCAGCTGGACTGGTTCGCCCGGACCGGCCGCCCCGACGCCAACCTCGCCGAGCTGCTCGATCTGGTGGCCCTGGGCAGCGTCGCCGACGTGGTGCCGCTGGACGCCAACAACCGCATCCTGGTGCACCAGGGCCTGGCGCGCATCCGCGCGGGCCGTGCGCGCCCCGGCCTCAAGGCGGTGCTGGAGGTCGCCGGCCGCCCGGCCGCGCGCATCACCTCCACCGACCTGGGCTTCATCCTCGGGCCGCGCCTGAACGCTGCCGGCCGCCTGGACGACATGAGCCTGGGCATCGAATGCCTGCTCTGCGAGGACGAGGCGCTGGCCCGCGACATGGCGGTGCAGCTCGACCAGCTCAACCAGGACCGCAAGGCCATCGAGCAGGGCATGCAGCGCGAGGCGCTGGCCCAGCTCAAGGACCTGCCGCTGGAGGACCTGCCCTTCGGCCTGTGCCTGTTCGAGGCGGACTGGCACCAGGGCGTGATCGGCATCCTCGCCTCGCGCATGAAGGAGCGTTACCACCGCCCGACCATCGCCTTCGCCGACGCTGGCGAGGGGCTGCTCAAGGGGTCGGCGCGCTCGGTGCAGGGCTTCCATATCCGTGATGCGCTGGACGCCGTGGCAGCCCGCCACCCGGGGCTGATCAGCAAGTTCGGTGGCCACGCCATGGCCGCCGGCCTGTCGCTGCCCATGGAAAACTTCGGTGCCTTCGCCGCAGCCTTCGACGCCGAGGTACGCCGTCAGTTGAGCGAGGACGACCTCACCGGCCGCCTGCTCTCCGACGGCCAGCTGAGCCTCCAGGAGTTCCACCTGGAACTGGCCCGCGCCCTGCGCCAGGCAGGCCCCTGGGGCCAGCATTTCCCCGAGCCGGTGTTCCACGGCATCTTCCAGGTGGTGCAACAGCGCCTGGTCGGCGAACGGCACCTGAAGCTGGTGCTGAAGACCGAATGCGGCTCGCTGCAGCTCGATGGCATCGCCTTCAACATCGACCGCGACCAGTGGCCGAACCCGACCGTGCGCTGGGCGGAGCTGGCCTACAAGCTGGACGTCAACGAATACCGGGGGCAGGAAAGCGTGCAGCTGATGGTGGCGCACATCGCGCCACGCTGATCGCGCCGACGTGCACAGGGTGGGCATGGGGGCGTAGGGTGGCGCTTCAGCCCACCGTTTCTCTGACCCCCAGCCATTTCGAAGCCCTGCCGAACGCCCGTGTCCCAGGCACAGCCGCGTGCCATGTTCGACGCCGCCCGGTGGAGGTAAACAGCGACCTCCACCCTACGCCCCGGTCATCTCCGCGCGTCAGCCCGGCAGTCCCGCAGGGGCGGCTTCAGTCGCCAGGCGGCCCGCAGCGCCACCGTTTCCGGGCCTTACCCGTAGTGCTCACTTGTACCGCGCCGCCGCGCTGCTGCGGGACATGTTCGGGCCGAGCTTGGTGCGGGCGCTGACCACGGCGGCCCAGTCGGCTGCGTCGGGCAGCGAGGGGATGGTGACCAGTTCGCCCTGGTCGAAGCCGGCCAGCGCGGCGTCCACCATCTCGCCGGCTTCCATGATCATGTTCGGGTCCAGGTGCGCGGCGTCGATGCCGGAACGCTCCCAGATCTCGGTGCGGGTGATGCCCGGCAGCACGGCCTGCACCTGCACGCCCTTGGCGGCGATCTCGTGGTTCAGGGTCTGGGTCAGGCTGAGCACGTAGGCCTTGGTGGCGCTGTAGGTGGCGTTGAACATCTCGGGGATCAGCGCGACCACCGAGGCGAGGTTGATGATCGCGCCTTCGCCGGCTTCGCCGAAGCGCTTGGCGGCGACCACCGAGAGGTGGGTGAGGGCGATGACGTTGAGCTGGATCATCGCGTCGACCTGGTCGAGGTCGGCCTCTGCGAGCGGACCGTTCTGGGCCACGCCGGCGTTATTGACCAGCACCTTGATGGCGGTGTCGGTGGCCAGGCGCTGTTCGACCGCGCGCAGGTCGGCGCGCTGGGTGAGGTCGGCCTTGAGGGTGTCGACCTTCACGCCGTATTCGCCGCCCAGGCGCTGGGCCAGTTCGTCCAGGCGCTTCTGGTCGCGGGCCACCAGCAGCAGGTCGAGGCCACGGCGGGCCAGGCGTTCGGCGTAGGTGGCGCCGATCCCGGAGGATGCGCCGGTGATCAGTGCGGTGCCTTTGAGGTTGTGCGAGCTCATTGCGTATCTCCGGAAAAGGACAGGGTGTTTATATGATGCTTGTAATTCACGATTTATATTATGATTATAATTTTAACTGTCAAGCGCAGCATCACCGTCATTCAAGCGGAGCGACAAACGGATTCCAGCCTGTGCTGCGCTGGCGGACGAATGGTGATGCGGGGAGGCGGCCTGATGAACGGCCGTGAACCGGCGCCCCGCTGGCCGGTCCATTTCCCGTGGCCGCCAGGATGGCAGGACGCGGATGCGGGCCACGCTGATGCGGTGGCCGACAGGGCGACCGCTGCCATGGCCAATGACCGGCTGTCGCCGAAAGGAACTCGCCATGTCCCACCGCTGCCGGCCGCGCCTGGCCACCTCGCTGATGCTCGCCTCCCTGCTCGCATTACCGTCCCTGGCAACTGCACGGGATTTCCACGTGACCCGCACCGATGATGTTTTCGATGGCCGCTGCGATGCCGACTGTTCCCTGCGCGATGCGGTCGAGGCCGCCAACCGCCTGGGTGGCAGCAACCGCATCCTCCTGCCCGCCGGAACCTATGCCCTGAGCCTGCCGCCGGCGCTGGGCGAGGAGGGCGAGATCCTCGACGAGGACCTGAACCTCGACGGCGACCTCGACCTGCGTGCCGGCGAGCTGGCCCTGGTGGGGGCGGGGGTGGGGGTCAGCGTCATCGATGGCTCGGGCATCGATCGCCTGCTGGAGGTCGACCTCGGTGTCACCCTGCTGCTCCAGGACCTGACCCTGCGCAACGGCCACACCACCCGCAACGGCGGTGCCATCGAGAACTTCGGCTACCTGGTGGTGCGGCGCGTGGCATTCCAGGACAACCGCGCCAGCTTCGGCTTCTACGATGGCGACGGCGGCGCGATCTCCAATCGCGGCACGCTGGAGGTCCACAGCTCGGTGTTCGAGCGCAACCGTGCGGACTTCGGCGATTCGGGGCGCGCCCTGGGCGGTGCGATCTTCAACGGCGGGCTCCTGACCCTGCGCGACAGCCTGTTCAGCGAGAACGTCACCAACGGCGACGACGTGGTCGCCCTCGGAGGGGCGCTGTTCAATACCGGCACCGCCGATGTCGCCCGCAGCGCCTTCCTCCATCACCGCGCCGACGGGCCCGGCGTGGTCATCCGCAACGACGGCAACGGCGTGCTCAGGCTGACCAACGTCACCGTCTCCGGCAAGAACGCCAACGGCGAGGGGGACTACGACGCCGTGGTCGCCAACGGCTCCGACTACCCGATGTTCGCCGGTACGCCGAGCCTGCAACTGGTCAACGTCACCATCGCCGACAACCTCACCCTCGGCCTGCTCAACCATGGCCGTCTGTCGGTTCGCAACAGCCTGATCGTCGGCAACGGCAACGCATCCATCGGTGTCGCCAACTGCGCCAATGGCGGCGATACGGCGAGCTACCAGGCCAGTGGCCTGCTGCTGGGCACCGATACCGGCAACTGCACCGCCGACATCCAGGTGAACGATGCCGAGGCCTTCACCCGGGTGCTCTACCCGCTGGCGGCCAATGGTTCCAGCCTGCCGACCCACGCCCTGCGCCCTCGCAGCCCGGCGGTGGACACCGCCGTCGGCTCCTGCACCCGCCAGGACCAGCGCGGTTCCATGCGGCCACGGGATGGCGATGGCGACGGCATGGCGCTGTGCGACCTGGGTGCCTATGAGCGCCCCAAGCCCTGAGGTGCAGGCAGGTTTTTTGCAAATTGTTTCAAACCTGACGCATCGATTGGAAAAAGCAATTTCAGGATCGGCCCAGTTCGGCTGATAAGACTGGGGCTGCAATCCGAATCGGCAGGGACGCTGGCGAGACCCCAACCCGCAGGTACTGCCATGTCCATACGATCCATCACCATCGCTTCGCGCGCTTCCCTGTGTTTCGCCCTGATCACCCTGCTGGTGATCGTCCTCGGTGGGTTCTCATGGCAGCAGATGCATGTGCTGCGGGGCGCTGAACAGGACATCGAGACCAACTGGCTACCCTCCATCCAGACCGCCAACGATATCCAGACCAGCCTGCTGCACGTTCGCCTGGAGAGCTTGCGCCTGCTGGCCAGCACCACCCCCGACGAACAGCGCAACGCGCTCGACCAGTTGCAGAGCGCGCGCCAGACCCTGACCGAGAAAAGCGAGCATTATCGCCGCAACATGATCACCAGTGCCGAAGAGCAGCGCGTGTTCGATGACTCGGCGCAGGCCCTGCAGGCGTACATGGCGGGGTTGCAGAAGCTGATCGACCTGCAAGGCCGCGATCCCGCTCAGGCATTGCTCTGGGCCAACGGCGGCCAACGCGACCTGGCGACGACCTACCAGCAGCACGTGACCAGGCTGATCGACCTCAACGCCGCTGGCGTCAAGCGCTCGGGCGTTGCCGCCAGCGATGCCTACGACACCAGCATCAGCATCGTCGTCGGCGCGGTGCTGCTGGCCCTGGCGATGACCGTGGCGCTGGCCATGACCCTGACCCGGAGCATCGTGCGGCCGCTGGGCGATTCGCTGCGCTTCGCCGAATCCATCGCCAAGGGCGACCTGACCCGCACCGTCGAAGTCAGCGGGCAGGACGAGGCCACGCGCCTCAGCGAGGCACTGCGGGGCATGCAGGAGAACCTGCGGCAGACCATCCGGCAGATATCCGATTCCTCGATCCAGCTCGCCTCGGCGGCCGAGGAGATGACCAGCGTCACCGAGCAGGGCAGCCTGACCCTGCAGCAGCAGAATTCCGAGATCGAGCAGGCCGCTGCGGCGGTCAACCAGATGACCGCCGCGGTGGAGGAAGTGGCGCGCAACGCGGCGTCGGCCTCGACGTCGGCGCGCCAGTCCAGCGAGGCGGCGAACCTGGGCAACCAGCGCGTGGCCCAGACCCTGGATGCGATCCGTCATCTTTCCCTGCAGGTGCAGGAAACCGAAGCGCGCGTCCAGGGCCTGGCCCAGCAGGCGGTGGATATCAGCCAGGTGCTCAATGTCATCCGTTCCATCGCCGAGCAGACCAACCTGCTGGCGCTCAACGCCGCCATCGAGGCGGCGCGGGCGGGCGAGCAGGGCCGCGGCTTCGCCGTGGTGGCCGATGAAGTGCGTGCCCTGGCGCACCGCACCCAGACCTCGACGCTGGAGATCGAGAAGATGATTTCCTCGATCCAGTCCGGCACCAGTTCGGCGGTTCAGGCCATGCAGGCGAGCAACAGCCAGGCCCAGGCCACGCAGCTTTCGGCCGACGAGGCAGGGCGTGCACTGCAGGAGATCACCGAGGCGGTGGGCACCATCGACGAGCGCAACATGCAGATCGCCACGGCCTCCGAGCAGCAGGCCCATGTGGCACGCGAGGTGGACCGCAACCTGATGAGCATCCGCGACCTCTCGATCCAGAGCGCCGCTGGTGCGCGCCAGACCACGGCGGCCAGCAGCGAGCTGGCGCGCCTGGCGGTGGACCTGAAGGGGCTGGTGGCACGGTTCAGCGTTTAAGGTGGGGGAGATCCGCGAGGGTGGATGTCGCCTTTTGCATCCACCGCGCGGAGGCTCGCCACTGGGGGCTGAGCCTCACTCCGTGGGAGCGAGTTCATTTGCGCCGTCTGCATCTGTGAACGTGATGGGAAGCCTCAAGCACGGTGCTTCCGGGCATCCATGGTGCCCTGTCATTCCCACGGCGTGGGTTTCGCTTCGCTCTACGCCACCCTACGCAAGACGCGTGATGCGCACATCGATGAAGGTTCTGGCGAAGACGTTGGAGCAGCGGCAAAAAGCCCCTTTCAGGAGGGGAGTCTGGCGAAGCCAGAGCCGTATGCAGGGGTCGGCTACTTTTCTGTGGTTCGGCATCCCGACGATTGAGAAAGGTGACTCGCCCGGCAAGGCGAAACTGAAAACTCCAGCAGAACTCGAAACTCTCTAGCAACACCTCAGGTCGGCAGAGCCCACTCATTCGCGATGTTCCCAAGCTCCTCCAGCCCTCCGCTTCCCGGCATGGGAACCATCTCCCACTCCCACGGACGAACAGCTGTAGGCCTCTGGACAAGCGGCCGGGCGGCGGCATAGCGTTGCCGGGCGCCGGTCGTGGCGCGGGGTTCACAGTCTTCCAAGGAGCGATGGTGTTCGATCTTCTCAAGCCGACGTTGTACGTCCGCGTCTACCGCAACCGCATGCTGATCCGCGAGCTCCAGGCCCAGCGCGAGCAGGATGTGCATGCGAGTTTCAGCACCGAGCGGCTGCTGGTCGGGCAGTTCAATGAAGCCAGGGTCGCGCTGCGCCAGGCGATCAAGCTGATGCTGCGTGGCAAGTGGATGTCCATGGCGCCCACCATTCTCGTGCAGCCGATGGAGATGACCGAAGGCGGCCTGTCCCAGGTCGAGGAGCGGATCTTCCACGAGCTCGGCGCAGGTGTCGGCGGGCGGCGGGTGCGGGTGCACATCGGCGACGAACTCAACGACGAGGCGGTGCGCCGCCAATTGGGCGGGCGATGAGCACGGGTCGGGTCGAGGCCTGGTTCGGCGAGGGCTTCAGCGGGCTGCACCCCTTGCTGCAGCGGCTGCATCGCCAGGGCGGCGTGCTCGAAGGCGAGGTGGAGCTGGCCACGGGCGCAGGTCTCGCCGGCTGGCTGGGGCGCAGGCTGGCGGGAAAACTGGGCATTCCCCTCGGTGCGCGGCGCGTGCCCTTGCGCGTGGATATCCATTGCGATGAGTCGGGCCTGCACTGGAACAGGCGTTTCGCGGATTCCGCCACCCTGGTTTCCCTGTTCCGCCCCGTGGGGCATTGGCCGGATGGGCACTGGGAGGAATGCACCGGTGCCCTGCGCCTGGCGCTGAAGGTCGATACCCGTGACGGTGGCTGGCGCTGGGTGCCGATGGCGGCCTGGGTCCGGGGCATCCGCATTCCGCTGGCCCTGTTGCCGCGTACCACCGCCTACAAGCGTATCGAGTGCGGGCGTTATCACTTCTACGTCGGCTTCTCGTTGCCGGGGCTGGGGGAGCTGTTCTCCTACAGCGGCGGCCTGGAGCTCCTGCCCGCCGGCAGGGCAGGGGCCGCCTGAGCCCGGGAGGGGACGCCGGGCAGGCCCGCGACCCCTCTGTCCCCGGTTCGCACGGGCTTCACGGCGTCGTGCACTTCTCCTTCGCCTTGTCCGCGTCCAGCTTGCGGATGGAGGTGTAGAACAGCTCGCAGGTCTGCACCTTGTCGGTCACCAGCCACTTCTGCTTGCAGCTGTCGAGGGTGCTACCGGGGTTGGCGCCGTGATCCTTGCCCATCCCGGCCTGCCAGCAGGCGGCAGTGATGTCCTGGCCCATGACCTTGAGGCCGGCGGCATCGGCCTTGGCCTGGTCGCCGTCGTAGTTCTCCGGGTCGGCGGCGTACCAGATGTAGCTGGGGTGGTTGCTGCCCAGCACCGGCACCTTCTGGTCGGCTGCGGGGCTGATGGTGCCCAGGCCGAGCACGCCGATGGTGGTGCCGTACTGCTGCTTGATCCAGCTGCGCACCGGCCCGCCGAAGGCGACCATCGGCAGTGCCGGGCTGCCCTTGGTGAGCTGCTGCACCATGCGTGTCTGGTAGGGGGTGAAGTAGCTGTAGACGCCTTCCAGGTCGCTGCCGGCGCTGGCCGGGGCGGCGATGGGGGCGATGTCGATGATGGTCTGGTAGGCGGGCGTATCGTCGGCGGCCACGCCGTTCTGCTCCAGCAGGTCGGCCCAGCGGTCAGTGGTGGCCGACTCCAGGTAGTCCTGGGCCTTGGTCAGCGAGTAGTCCGGCGGGAAGTGCAGCAGCTCGATGCTGCGGCGGTTCTCCAGGGCCATGCCCAGGGGCAGGAAGAGGTACCAGCTGTATTGCCACTTGCCATCGGTGTTGAGCTGGCTGGCGCCCTTGTAGGCGAGATCGCCCGCATCCAGCAGCTGCACCAGGGGCAGGCCGTAGTCGGAGGGCACGCCGCTGAAGCGGGCGTAGAGCCCCTTGTCGTCACGGCCCACCTTGACCTGGCCACCGGCGATGCCGTCGCGCTTCAGGCTCTGCCCGAGGTAGTGCTCCACGGTCTGTTCCAGGGTCCAGTCGCGGTAGCAGATGACGCTGCAGTTGTTGGGGTAGGCGAACAGGCGGGTGACCCGTTCCTGGCTGCCCAGGCTGACCTGGACGTCGGCAGCCTGGGCGAAACAGGCGAGACCCGCGAGGAACGGGGCGAGCAGGGTGCGCATGCGCATGGACATCTCCTTGTTGTCGTGTGGCGAATCCTTCCGGGGCGGGGCGTTGGGTCAGAGGTATCCCGCACAGCATTTCTTGAATTTCTGCCCGCTGCCGCAGATGCACGGGTCGTTGCGCCCGGCCCTGATTTCCACGGTCGGGTCGATGAAGTACCAGCGCCCGTCGTTCTGTACGAAGGAGGAGCGTTCGCGATGGCTGTGCTCGCCGCCCTGGTCATGCCAGCGGGCGGTGAAGGTGACCAGGGCGTGCTCGGGCTTGCCGCCGAGCAGTTCGAAGGCCTCCACCTCGAGGCCGAGCCAGGTGCTCTGGAGGCTCCAGGCCTTCATCGCGTCGCGGTCCAGCCCCTCGCGCTGGGCGGGCAGCGTGGTTTCCACCAGGTAGTCCACCAGGCCCAGCACATAGGCGCTGTAGCGCGAGCGCATCAGGGCCTCGGCGCTGGGGGCGGGGTGGCCGCCGTGATGGCGACCGCAGCAGAGCTCGAGGAGGTTGCCGCTGCCGCAGGGGCATGTGGTCGCGTTCATGCCGTCACCACCAGTACTTGCCGAAGTTCTCGGGGTTGGCCCAGAACTTCGCGTTCAGCCAGTCGGGCACCTGCTTGTATTCGCGCAGGTCGTAGGTGAACAGGCTGAGCACCTGTTCATCGCGCTGGAAGCGCTCGGTGGCCTGCAGGGCCAGGGCGAAGAAGTCGGTGTCGGTCCAGTCGCAGGCGGCGAGGTCCGCCAGCACGGCGATGCGGCTGGCATTGAGGTTGCGGATGCCGCCGAGCAGTTGCAGGGCGGTGCGCTTGGGCAGGTGCTCGAGGCAGTCGGCGACCAGCGCCAGGTCGAAGCGTTGCGCCGCCTGCTCGGCCGGCAGCGGGCCGGCGGGCACCTGCACCACCTGGCTTTCCGGGTGGGCGGCGGCGAAGGCCTCGAGGGCCGGGAGCGGGGAGTTGCCCACTAGCAGCAGGCGCGCCGGTGCATAGCGGTCGAGCAGGGCGGCAAGGGCCTGCTGCGGGGTGCGGGAGGAGAAGCTTGCGGTCATCGAAAATCCTCGGACAAGTCTGCGAAGACTAGCCTGCTGCCTGCGGCTGGCCTAGTGCTGGCGGTTTTTAAATCACAGGTCTTTACTCCCCAGTTATCGGTTTCCAAAGGCCGATATCACGAGGAGACACGCATATGAGCATCACAAGGACAGCAATACCCTTGCTACTTGTGTCGACTCTGCTGACCGGCTGCGCCGGCCTGCAGAAGACCGACTGGCCCAAGTGTGCAGCAGTAGGCGGTGTAGGCGGTGCAGCGTTGGGTGCGATCGAAAGCAGTTCCTGGGCAGGCTGGGGCGCGTTGATCGGTGGCGGCATGGCCGCCGGCTACTGCTGGGTCCATGGCGACGGCGACGAGGATGGCGATGGTGTGCCTGACAGTCGCGACAAGTGCCCGGGCACTCCGCCGGGCGTGCAGGTGGATGCGAACGGTTGCCCGCCCGCACCGGTCGTGGAAGAACGGGTCGAGGAAGTGGTCGTGGTCGAGGACGAGACCATCGTCGTGCGCGACCTGCTGTTCGCCTTCGACTCCGCGGCGCTGGACCCGGCCGACAAGGCCAAGCTGGACACCATCGCCAGCCGCCTGCGCAACGAGGCCCCGACCGCCAAGCTGACCATCACCGGTCATACCGACAGCGTCGGCGCCGACAGCTACAACCAGAAACTCTCCGAGAAGCGCGCCCACTCCGTGACGGACTACCTGGTCTCGAGCGGCGTACCCAAGGGCAGCATCGTCGGCGTCAGCGGCGCAGGCGAAAGCCAGCCGGTCGCCGACAACGGCACGGCCGACGGTCGCGCGCTGAACCGCAGGGTGGAAATCCTGATCGACCGCTGAACCCCGCGTCCGTCGCGGCGTGCAGCTTGTGCGCCGTGACGGGCGGGTCTTTACTCCTGTGTTACCGGTATGGGACCGGTGACACAGGAGATCCTCACCATGAGAACCTTCTCACGGGCTGCTCTACTTCTTCTGGTCGGCAGTGTTCTCTCGGGTTGCGCCTCGACGTCCAGTACGGGCGACGCGCCGCTCAACCAGGGGAACTGGCCTCTTTGCAGTGCGATTGGCGGTCTGGCCGGCGGTGGGCTGGGCGCTATCGAGAGTTCCGCTTGGGCTGGTGGAGGTGCCGTTGCAGGTGCCATCGTCGGCGGTCTGATCTGTTACGCACAGGATGGCGACGAGGATGGTGACGGGGTCTTCGACCGCCGTGATACCTGCCCGAACACGCCGGCCGGTACACAGGTCAACCACAATGGCTGTCCGCAGAAGACCTACCCGGCCGTGGTCAAGGCCGAGGAACCCGCTCCTGAGCCCGCTCCACAGAGCGAGGTGATCGTGCTCAGCGACCAGGGCAAGGTGCTGTTCGCCTTCGATTCGGCCGAGCTCACCAGCGATGCCAAGTCGCAACTGAACGAGGTGGCCACGCGCCTGAGCGATGCCGCCACGGTCAGCGTCAAGGTCGTGGGCCACACCGACAGCGTCGGTTCCGATACCTATAACCAGGGACTCTCGGAACGGCGTGCCAGGAGTGCGGCCGATTACCTGATCAGCCAGGGTGTTTCCGCCGGCAAGGTCACCACCGAGGGACTCGGCGAGAGCCAGCCGGTGGCGGACAACGGCACCGATGCCGGACGTGCGCAGAACCGTCGCGTGGAGATCCACGTCGCTCGTTGAGGCGGCGTCGTCGTACCGAAGGGGCCCTCGCGGCCCCTTCTTCATGTGCACCATTTGGCAGCAGCGAAGACGAGGAGTAAGGTCGGCGGACTAAAAAAACAGAGGGGGTGGCATGAAACTTTTCCTGGGGGTGGGCAAGCTGGTTGCCCTGGTGTTCTGGCTGGCGGTGCTGGCCAATCTGATCGAACCTTTCGCCAAGCCGTTCGCTTCCCTGCTCAACGCCGTCGCCGCCCTGGTGCTCGGCCTGCATCTGCTGGAGCTGGTGGTGTGCAACGGGCAGTTGCGCACTCGCCCGCGCCCCTGGAACGACCGCCTGCAGTTGCTGCTGTTCGGGGTCTTCCACCTGCTCGGCCTGCCCCGTTCCGAGGGAGGTCGCCAGCATGCGTAAGCTCTGCCTCCTGGCCTTGCTGGCCAGCCCCGTGGTCCTGGCTGAAAGCAGCGTCAGCGTCGACGCCAACAGCCTGCTCAAGCTTCCCGCACGGGTCGGCTCCCTGAGCCTCGACCGCGTGGTGGTCAACGATTACGGCACCCTGGTGATCCCGGCCAGCGTCACCGAGCTGCGCATCGGCGAGCTGCTGATGGGGCGTGACGCGCGCATCGGTATCGCTCCCTCCGAGCAGCCCTTCAGCCTCGTGGTGCGCCAGGGCGAGATCGGCACCGGCGGCCACATCACCGCTTCCGGCGCTGCCGGCAGCATGAAGAAGCCGGCCAGCGCCGGCCGCGACCTGAGCCTGCGCCTGGAGCAGGTGCGGGTGGACGAGATCACCCTGGATGTGCGCGGCGGCATCGGAACGCCCGGCTACAACGGGCTTGCCGGTGCCGATGGCGATGCCGGCGGCTGCCTCTGGGGCGCTGCCGGCCGTGGCTATGACGGCCAGAACGGCGGTGACGGCCAGGCCGGCGGCGCGGGCGGCCACATCCGCCTGGAAGTGCCGATGGACTTCCCCGTCGACCAGGTGAAGGTACGCCTGGAAGGCGGCGCCGGTGGGCCGGCGGGCGAGGCGGGGGCTGCGGGAGCGGGCGGAGCCGCCAAGGGCTGCCTGTTCTATCGCACCGACGCCGGCAGCAAGGGGCGCCCGGGGCAGCCCGGCCAGCCGGGTAGCGCGGGGGCTGCCGGCCAGCTCGACGTGGTGCGCATCCAGTAGGTACGAAGGCGCCGCGGCCTCAGAAGTTCGGACGTGCCGCGGCGATCGCCACCAGGAACAGGCCCAGCAGCAGGTTGATACCCACCAGGCGGCGGATGCGACCCAGCACCGCGCCGCCGGCCGGCCAGTCCTCGGCCGCTATCGCGCGGCGCAGCTCCGGCAATTGCAGGGCGTTGACCCGCAGGAACAGCGCCAGCATGGCGATGTACAGCCCCATCATGATGTGTACGTAGCGCGGCGCGCCGTCGAAGCCGGCGAAGCGCATGTGCATCATGCCCACGCCGCTCACCGGCAGCAGGACCACCGCCACCCAGACCCAGAGGAAGAAGCGGCGGAACACCTCGACCCAGAGCTTCAGCCGTGCCGGAGCGTCGAGCGCCTGGACCGCAGAGGGGCGCAGGACCATCCAGGCGAAGAACATGCCACCGACCCACACCAGGGCGGCGAGGACATGGACGGCGTAGAGCGCGGCGAAGGGCGTCATCGGGTTTTCTCCAGTCGGAAACAGGGCGCGCTATGATAGCCGCCCTGTTAAAGTACTGAAAATTTATCCAGCCTTCCGCGCCCGCAAGTACCCATGCTCAGCACCGAACTCAAGTCCCAGATCCAGGGCGCCTATTCCCGTTTCCTCGAAGCCAAGGGGCTCAAGGCCCGCTACGGCCAGCGCCTGATGATCGCCGAAGTGGCCAAGGTGCTGGGCGCCATCAAGGCCGACGACGAGGGCCATCGCGATGGCGAGCCCGCCGTGGTCGCGGTGGAGGCGGGCACCGGTACCGGCAAGACGGTCGCCTACAGCCTGGCGGCCATCCCCTCGGCCAAGGCCGCCGGCAAGCGCCTGGTGATCGCCACCGCCACCGTGGCGCTGCAGGAGCAGATCGTCCACAAGGACCTGCCCGACCTGATCCGCAACAGCGGTCTCAATTTCAGCTTCGCCCTGGCCAAGGGGCGTGGTCGCTACCTGTGCCTGTCCAAGCTCGACATGCTGCTGCAGGACGGCCAGGCGCAGAGCGCCACCGCGCAGCTGTTCGCCGACGAGGGTTTTCGCATCGACGTCGACGAGAGCGGCCAGAAGCTGCTCAACCAGATGATCGAGAAGCTCGCCGGCAACCGCTGGGACGGCGACCGCGACTCCTGGCCCGAGGCGATCGAGGACCAGGACTGGGCGCGCGTCACCACCGATCACAGCCAGTGCACCAAGCGCCACTGCCCCAACTTCCAGCAGTGCGCCTTCTATAAGGCGCGCGAGGGCATGACCAAGGTCGACGTGATCGTCACCAACCACGACATGGTCCTGGCCGACCTGGCCCTGGGCGGCGGCGCCGTGCTGCCGGACCCGCGCGAGACCGTCTACGTGTTCGACGAAGGCCACCACCTGCCGGACAAGGCCATCGGCCACTTCGCCCATTTCACCCGCCTGCGCTCCACCGCCGACTGGCTGGAGACGGTGGCCAAGAACCTCACCAAGCTGCTGGCCCAGCACCCGCTGCCGGGCGACCTCGGCCGCCTGATCGAGAACGTGCCGGAGCTGGCGCGGGAGATCCGCAGCCAGCAGCAGTTCATGTTCAGCGCCTGCGAGGAGGTCGCCGACTTCCGCGCCGGCGAGGACATGGAGGGGCGCGAGCGCCCGCGCCATCGTTTCGAGGCCGGGGTGGTCCCCGAGCACCTGATCGAGATGGGCATCGAGCTGAAGAAGGGCTTCGCCAAGCTCAACGACGTGTTCACCCGCCTCACCGAACTGCTCAAGGAGGCCATGGACGGGGAGGGCAGCGTCGGCATCGCCAGCCACCAGGCCGAGGAGTGGTACCCGCTGTTCGGCAGCCTGCAGACCCGCGCCCAGGGCAACTGGGAGCTGTGGACCGCCTTCACCGCCGAGGACCCGGAGGAGAGCCCGCCCATGGCTCGCTGGCTGACCCTCGCCGAGTTCGGCTCGGCCTATGACATCGAGGTCAACGCCAGCCCGATCCTCGCCGCCGAGACCCTGCGGCGGAACCTGTGGAACGTCGCCTATGGGGCCCTGGTCACCTCGGCGACCCTCACCGCGCTCGGCACCTTCGACCGCTATCGCATGCGCGCCGGCCTGCCGAAGAAAGCCGTCACCGCCGTGGTGCCCAGCCCCTTCCACCATGCCGACGCCGGCGTGCTCAAGGTGCCGGACCTCAAGGCCGACCCCCGCGATGCGGCGGCCCACACCGCGGCGATCATCCGCGACCTGCCGCAGCTGGTCGAAGGCTCGCGCGGCACCCTGGTGCTCTACGCCTCGCGCAAGCAGATGCAGGAGGTCTTCGACGGCCTCGACCGCGACTGGCGCAAGCGCGTGCTCATCCAGGGCAACCTGTCCAAGCAGGAAACCCTGAACAAGCACAAGCAGCGGGTGGACGACGGCGAAACCAGCGTGCTGTTCGGGCTGGCCAGCTTCGCCGAGGGTGTCGACCTGCCTGGCGCCTACTGCGAGCACGTGGTGATCGCCAAGATTCCCTTCGCCGTGCCCGACGACCCGGTGGAGGCTGCGCTGTCGGAGTGGATCGAAGCGCGCGGCGGCAACCCCTTCATGGAGATCGCCGTGCCCGATGCGTCGCTGCGCCTGGTGCAGGCCTGCGGCCGCCTGCTGCGTACGGAATCCGACCGCGGCACCATCACCCTGCTCGACCGTCGGGTCGTGACCCAGCGCTACGGCAAGGCGATTCTCAATGCGCTGCCGCCCTTCCGCCGCGAGATCGGCTGAAACAGACCACCGCGGCGCTTGACGCCGGGCCCGCCTCTGCGATGATTGCCGGCTTGCGCGGGCACGGTTTTGCAGATCGCGGGCAACATTCGCCCATTCCGCTGTCTATGCACTGACTTCATGTGGGGAATCGGTTTCATGTCATCCAGAACCAAACCAGCGCTGCTGCTGCCCATCCTGCTCGCCATCGGTGGCTTGAGCTCGGCGGCACAGGCCGAGACGCTGTTCAACTTCGTACGCCCGCTGGACTCCGTCACCGTCACCACCCAGGACGCCGGCCTGCCCAGCGTGACCGCCGAGAACACGCCCGAGGGCGAGATTCTCCGTCGTCTGAATTTCAACCAGGCCGACAAGCCCAGCCTGCGCCTCGCACCGCAGAGCGGGACCTGGGACTGGAGCAAGGCCGGGGCCATGAGCCTGCGCCTGCAGAGCGCCATGGACTGGGCACTGACCCTGGACGTGACCATCGAGAGCGCCGACGGCAAGGTCGTGCGCACCCGCCTGGCCCTGCCCGCCGGCCCGGCGCAGACGCTGCTGGTCCCGCTCACCGCCACCTCGCCCCGAGCCCACGGCATGCGCGCTGCGCCGCCGCAGCCCTGGGTCCGCGACGGCAAGCGCTACCTGCTGGCCACCGAAGTGGAAGGCGAACTGGACCTGACCCAGGTCAGCGCCGTGACCCTGTCCCTCGACCACCCCAACGCCGTGCAGAGCATCCTGCTGGGCCGCTTCGGCACCGCCGAGCAGAGCCTGCAGGACGACTACTACATGGGCCTGATCGACGGCTACGGCCAGTACACCCGGGCCGACTGGCCGGAGAAGATCAAGAGCGACGAGCAGCTCAAGAGCGCCGCCCAGCAGGAGCGCAAGCAGCTCGATGAGTGGCAGAAGAAGCTGCCCGAGCAGGACCCCTACGGTGGCTGGCTGGCCGGCCCGAGCTTCGAGGCCAAGGGCTTCTTCCGCACCGAGAAGCGCGACGGGCGCTGGTACCTGGTGACCCCGGACGGCCATCCCTTCTACTCCCTGGGCGTCAACGCCGTCACTCCCGAGCACAGCCAGACCTACGTGGAAGGCCGCGAGGCGATGTTCACCGCCCTGCCCAAGGACGGCGAGCCCCTGGCCGCCTGGTATGGCAACGGCGACAGCCGCCGCGACACCGGTTCGACCAGGGGACGCGCCTTCGACCACGGTCGCTGGTACGACTTCTATGGCGCCAACCTGGAGCGCACCTACGGCAAGCAGGACAAGGCCGCCTGGGTCGACCACAGCATCGAGCGCCTCAAGGCCTGGGGCTTCAACACCGTCGGCAACTGGAGCGCAGGCGAATTCAACACCCGCCAGCGCATGCCCTACACCATTCCGCTGTCGATCCACGGCGACTACGCCACCATCAGCACCGGCCTCGACTGGTGGGGCGGCATGCCCGACCCGTTCGACCCGCGCTTCGCCATGGCCGCCGAGCGGGCCATCGCCATCGCCGCCCGTGATCATCGCGACGACCCCTGGCTGATCGGCTACTTCGCCGACAACGAGCTGGCCTGGGCCGGCCCTGGCGATGATCCGAAGTCCCGCTACGCCCTGGCCTACGGCACCCTGCGCCTGACCACCGACGTACCGGCCAAGCGTGCCTTCCTCAAGCAGCTGCGCGACAAGTACCGCAACCAGCAGGGCCTGTCCCAGGCCTGGGGCGTCGAGCTGCCCGCCTGGGAGCTGATGGAGGACCCGGGCTTCGAGGCGCCGCTGCCGAACCCCGAGCACCCGGCCATCGAGGAAGACCTCAAGCGCTTCCAGCGCTTCTTCGCCGACACCTACTTCAAGACCATCGCCGAGTCGATGAAGTGGCACGCACCGAACCACCTGCTGCTGGGCGGCCGTTTCGCCGCCAGCGTGCCGGAGGCGGTGGAGTCCTGCGCCCAGTACTGCGATGTGCTGAGCTTCAACTTCTATACCCGCGAACCGCAGCACGGCTACGACTTCGAGTACCTGCGCAAGCTGGACAAGCCGCTGATGGTCACCGAGTTCCACTTCGGTTCCCGCGATCGCGGCCCGTTCTGGGGCGGCGTGGCCGAGGTCTACAAGGAAGAGGAGCGCGGCCCGGCCTACGCCAACTTCCTGAAGAAGGCCCTGGAGGAGCCGCTGATCGTCGGCGCCCACTGGTTCCAGTACCTCGACCAGCCGGCCAGTGGCCGACTGCTCGATGGCGAGAACGGCCACCTCGGCCTGGTGGGCATCACCGACCGTCCCTATGACGGCTTCGTCAAGGCGGTGCGCAAGGCCAACCTGGACGTCGCCGCGCAACTGGCCAAGCCCGCCGAAGCCAAGCCCTCAGACGCCAAACCGGCCGACAAGCCGGCGGAAAAGGCAGCGGCCAAGCCCGAGCAGAAGCCCGCTGCGGCTCCTGCGGCCAAGCCCGAAGCCAAGCCGGAGGCTAAATCCGAGCCCAAACCTGAGGCCAAGCCTGCCGAAGCGGCCCCGGCCGAGCAGCCCGAGCAATCGGAGAAGCCCGTCGGCAAGCCCACCGACGAGGCGACGCCCAAGCCCGACCCCGCGCCGAAGGTCGAGACCGACCCCGCGCAGAAGCAGGATGCACCGGATGCATCCTGAGTCATTCGACTGACCGATGGACCCTGCGCCGAACTTCGGCGAGGTTCACAAAGGACGGCGGCCTTGGTAACAATGCCGCCGTCATTTTTTCCGAGGAGAGTGCCGGTGCAGACCCAGGGTTACTTCGACTTGCGCTTCGAGAAGGTGCGCGACCAGTTCGCCGCGCTGTTCGACGATCCCCAGGAGCGCGGTGCCGCGCTTTGCGTCCAGGTGGGCGGCGAGACCGTGCTCGACCTCTGGGCGGGTGTCGCCGACAAGGACGGCCAGGAGGCCTGGCAGACCGACACCCTCCTCAACCTGTTCTCCTGCACCAAGACCTTTACCGCCGTCGCCGCGCTGCAGCTGGTGGGCGAGGGCAAGCTCGAGCTGGACGTGCCCGTGGCCCGCTACTGGCCCGAGTTTGCCGCTGCCGGCAAGGAGCGCATCACCCTGCGCCAGCTGCTCTCCCACCGCGCCGGCTTGCCGGCGATCCGCCAGCCGCTGCCCGCAGAAGCCCTCTACGACTGGCAGGCGATGACCACCGCGCTGGCGGCCGAGGAACCCTGGTGGACGCCCGGCGAGGAACACGGCTATGCCCCCATCACCTATGGCTGGCTGGCCGGCGAGGTGATCCGCCTGGCCGATGGCCGTGGCCCGGGTGAATCCATCGCCGCGCGCATCGCCCGCCCGCTGGGGCTGGATTTCCATGTCGGCCTGGATGACGCCGAGTTCCATCGCGTGGCCCATATCGCCCGCGCCAAGGGCAACATGGGGGACGCCTCGGCCCAGCGCCTGCTCAAGTGCATGATGAGCGAGCCCACCGCCCTCAGTACCCGTGCCTTCACCAACCCGCCGTCGATCATGACCAGCACCAACAAGCCGGAATGGCGACGCATGCAACAGCCGGCGGCCAACGGCCACGGCAACGCCCGCAGCCTGGCGGGCTTCTACGCCGGCCTGCTGGACGGCCAGTTGCTCGACTCCGCGCTGCTCGCGGAGCTCACCCGCGAGCACGCCCTCGGCGACGACCGCACCCTGCTGACCCGAACCCGTTTCGGCCTGGGCTGCATGCTCGACCAGCCGGACGTGGCCAACGCCACCTACGGCATGGGCCGCCTGGCCTTCGGGCATCCCGGCGCCGGTGGCTCCATCGGTTTCGCCGACCCGGAACGCGAGGTCGCCTTCGGCTTCGTCACCAACACCCTCGGCCCCTATGTGCTGATGGACCCGCGCGCCCAGCTCCTGGCACGCACCTTCGCCGGGTGCCTGTAGCGGCACCGCTCGTCAGGTGAGTGCAATATCCCTTTGCGGATGAAGGGGTTGCGTCCAGAATTTCAGCCTGTACCTGAGATTGATGCGCCATCATGCGATGGTGCATCGCCTTCTCCTTTCACCTGTTACGGGGGCCCCTCCATGAAGCTGCTCAAGTCGTCCACCTTGATCCTCTGCATGACCGTTTCCGGTTGCAGCACCTTCAGCCACGACAAGCCGGCTGCGGAAGCCCATGCGCAGAACAGCGGCACCAGCCACTGGTGGTGGCCGTTCGGTGGCAGCGACGAGAAGGTGGCCAAGGCCGAGGTGCCCAAGGTCGACGAGAAGCTGACCCAGGCCTGGCTGGACCAGTACGAGCCGCGCCTGCGCGAGGCGGTCAAGGGCAGCAGGCTGGAGGTGGAGCGCCGCGACAACCTGCTGGTGGTCACCGCGCCGGTGGAAGGCTCGTTCAACCCCGATCGCCCCAGCATGCTGCTGCCCATCACCCTCGGCCCCTTCAGCCGTGTGGCCAAGCTGGTGGAAGGCGATCCCAAGACCGGCGTACTGGTCCTCGGCCATGCCGACACCTCCGGCGAGGATGCCCTCAACCGCAAGCTCAGCCAGGAGCGCGCCCAGGCGGTGGCGGCGATCTTCCGCCTCAGCGGCCTGCAGCGTGATCGCCTGTCGCTCAAGGGTGTCGGTTCCGACATGCCTCGCGCAGCCAACGACAGCAAGGACGGGCGTTCCCTGAACCGCCGCGTGGAGATCCTCCTCACCCCGCAGGACACCCTGGTGGCCCTGCTGGCCCGCTACAACCAGCCACCGAAGGTCGCCCAGCAGGTGGTTGCGGCAGATCAAGGAAAATGAGCCTTCCTTGGGTAAGCTAGGGCTTTCCTTTTCCAGGACGCCGTGATGACCCAGACCCTCGCCGACATGCGCCGTGACTACACCCGCGACGGCCTCAGCGAAGCCCAGGCTCCCGAGGAGCCCTTCGCCCTCTTCCAGCAGTGGTTCGGCGATGCGGTGAAGACCGAGCAGCTGCCGGTCGAGCCCAACGCCATGACCCTGGCGACCGTCGATGCCGACGGTCGACCGCACTGCCGGGTGCTCCTGCTCAAGGGGCTCGATGCGCGCGGCTTCACCTTCTTCAGCAACTATGAGAGCGCCAAGGGCGAGCAGCTCGCGGCCCGCCCGTTCGCCGCCATGACCTTCTTCTGGCCCAGCCTGGAACGGCAGGTGCGCATCGAGGGCCGTGTCGAGCGGGTCACCCCGGAAGAGTCCGATGCCTATTTCCAGGTGCGCCCCCTGGGCAGCCGCATCGGTGCCTGGGCTTCGCCGCAGAGCCGGGTGATCGCCGACCGCGCCGAGCTGGAGCAGCTGCTCGCCGAGACCGAGCGGCGCTTCCTCAACCTGGCGCCCACCTGCCCGCCGCACTGGGGCGGCTACCGCCTGCTGCCCGAACGCGTCGAGTTCTGGCAAGGCCGTCCGAGCCGCCTGCACGACCGCCTCAACTACCGCCTCGTCGATGGCCAGTGGATGTGCGAGCGCCTCGCCCCCTGAGGCTTTCCTGAGCGGCGTAGCCGCCCTGTAGACTGGCGGCTTCCCCAGGAGGCCGCCCCATGCTCGAACTCGATTCCACCCTGGCGCAGCACATCGTCGACCGCGCCATGGCCATCCTCCCGCACAACATCAATGTCATGGATGCCCAGGGCATGATCATCGGCAGCGGCGACCCGCTGCGCGTGCACACCCGCCACGAGGGCGCCCAGCTGGTGTTGGCCAACCGCCGCGTGGTGGAGATAGACGAACAGGCTGCCGCCTGCCTGCGGGGCGTGCGCCCCGGGGTGAACCTGCCGCTGTTCCATGCCGAGCGACTGATCGGCGTGCTCGGTATCACCGGCGAGCCGGATACGGTGCGCCCCTATGCCGAACTGGTGCGCATGGCCGCCGAGATGCTGGTGGAGCAGCGCCAGCTGCAAGCCGAGCGGCACTGGCAGCGCCACCAGCTGGACGCCTGGCTGAACCAGCTCGCCGACCCGCGGACGGACCTGGTGCAACTGGCCGCCGAGGCCGAGCGCATCGGCCTGCAACTGCCCTGGAGGCAGCAGGTCTGCGTGCTGGAGCTGATGGAGGAGGGCGACCTGGCGGAACGACGGGCGCGGGTACTGGATGGCCTGGCCCGGCAGGGGGTGCTGGGTGCGGCACTGTCCGCCCGTGAATTGATCGGCTGCCGGCCCTACAGCGTCGAGCGCGATGATGCCGTCTGGCTGGCCCAGGCCGACGAGCGCGGCTGGGGCATCGCCCGCCTGTGCATCAGCGACCCCCAGGCCGGTATCGGCGACCTGCGCGAGGCCGCCCTCGCCACCCGCTCGCTGCATGCCTTCGCCCGCACCTGCCGGCCACGGCAACGCATCTTCCACCTGGAGGAACACCGGCTGTCGACGCTGCTGTTCGGCCAGCGTGACAGCTGGCTGCTCCGGCGCTGGCTGGGCCCGTTGCGGGGTCTGGTCCTGGAGGACGAGGACGGCGTGTTGTGCCGCACCCTGCGGTGCTGGTGCGAGCACGATGGCCACGGCAGCACCTGTGCCCAGGCGCTGGGCATCCACCGCAACACCCTGCGCTACCGCCTGGAGCGCATCGCCGAGCTGGTGGGCCTGGAGCAACCGCGCCACGACCAGTTGCTGCTCCTGGGGATGGGGCTGGACCTGCTGCGCTGCGGCGACCTTTGTGCAGATGCACGCGTGAAGGCGGCTCTGGAGGGGGCTTCCTAGGGCGCATGCATAAGGCCATGGCGTCGGGGATGCGGCAGAATCGGACGATTATCGGTATCCATAACAACAACTAAGGAGTCCGCACATGGGCCTGGTCCTGATCCTGGCGGCGTTGATCGCCTTCATCGTGCTGTCCACCACCCGCTTCAAACTGCATCCCTTCCTGGCGCTGCTCGCCGCGGCCTTCATCGCCGGCTTCGCCTACCAGGTCCCCACCGGCGAGATCGTCAAGACCATCACCACCGGCTTCGGCAGCATCCTCGGCTACATCGGCATCGTCATCGTCCTGGGCACCGTCATCGGCGTGATCCTCGAGCGCAGCGGCGCCGCCATCACCATGGCCGAGACGGTCATCCGCCTGCTGGGTGAGCGCTTTCCCACCCTGACCATGTCGATCATTGGCTACCTGGTGTCCATCCCGGTGTTCTGCGACTCCGGCTTCGTCATCCTCAATTCGCTGAAGAACGCCCTGGCGGCACGCATGCGCGTCTCCACCGTGGCCATGAGCGTGGCGCTGGCCACCGGCCTCTACGCCACCCACACCTTCGTGCCGCCCACCCCCGGCCCCATCGCCGCCGCAGGGAACCTGGGCCTGGACGCCAGCCTCGGGCTGGTGATCGCCGTCGGCCTGGTGGTGGCGCTGGCTACTGCCCTGGCGGGCATGTGGTGGGCCAACCGTTTCATCGGCCGTGAGGTGCAGCTGGAGGACGACCACCTACCGCTCTCGGCGGACCAGGACTTCGCCGCGCTGCGTGCCGGCTACGGCAAGCTGCCGAGCGCCTTCCAGGCCTTCGCGCCGATCTTCGTGCCCATCCTGCTGATCTGCCTGGGCTCCATCGCCGCCTTCCCCGCCAAGCCCTTCGGCAGCGGCACCTTCTTCGGCCTTTTGAGCTTCCTCGGCCAGCCGGTGGTGGCCCTGCTGGTGGGGCTTGCCCTGGCCTGCACGCTGCTCAAGAGCGAGGACAAGCGCAAGGAGTTCCACGATCACGTGGTGGAGGGCATCGTTTCCGCCGCGCCCATCCTGCTGATCACCGGTGCCGGCGGCGCGTTCGGCGCCATGCTCAAGGTCACCCCGCTGGGCGACTACCTCGGCAGCACCCTCTCGGCGCTGGGCATCGGCCTGTTCATGCCCTTCGTGGTCGCCGCCGCGCTGAAGACCGCGCAAGGCTCGACCACCGTGGCGCTGGTCACCACCTCCGCGCTGGTGGCGCCGCTGCTCGGCCAGCTTGGCCTGGACAGCGAGATGGGGCGCGTGCTCACCGTGATGGCCGTCGGTGCGGGCGCCATGACCGTGTCCCATGCCAACGACAGCTTCTTCTGGGTGGTGACCCAGTTCAGCCGCATGCCGGTGTCCCTGGCCTACCGCGCGCAGACCCTGGCGACCCTGGTGCAGGGCATCGTCGGCATGCTCGTCACCTGGCTGCTCAGCCTGATCCTGCTCTGACCGCAGTACTGCCCGGGGCCTGGTACCCCGGGCTCATCCCGAGGTAACCCGATGAAGATTGTGATTGCCCCCGACTCCTTCAAGGAAAGCCTGAGCGCGCCCGAAGTGGCGGCTGCCATCGGGCGCGGCTGGACGTCGGTATTTCCGGCGGCCCAGGTCCTGCTGCGGCCCATGGCCGATGGCGGCGAGGGCACGGTGGACGCGGTGCTCGCGGCCAGCGGTGGCGAGCGGCGTATGGCGACCGTGCGCGGGCCGCTGGGGGATGAGGTCGAGGCGCACTGGGGCTGGCTGGGGGAGGGCAGCGCCATCATCGAAATGGCTGCCGCCAGCGGGCTGCATCTGGTGCCCGCCAGCGAGCGGGACGCTACCCGCACCAGCAGCTTCGGCACCGGTGAGCTGATCCGCCAGGCCCTGGACGCCGGCGCCACGCGCATCATCCTCGGCCTGGGCGGCAGCGCCACCAACGATGGTGGTGCCGGCCTCATGCAGGCCCTGGGGCTGCGCCTGCTGGATGCCGACGGGCGCGAGCTGCCACCCGGTGGCGCTGCCCTGGCCGATCTGGCGCGGATCGATCGCGGCGGCCTCGATTCACGCCTCGCCCATGTGCAGTTCGAAGTCGCGGCGGATGTGGATAACCCGCTCTGTGGTTCCCGGGGCGCCTCCTACGTCTTCGGCCCGCAGAAGGGTGCGAGCCCGGCACAGGTCGAGCAGCTGGATGCGGCGCTGCAACGTTATGCACAGGTGGTCGCCCAGGAGCTGGGGCAGGACCACAGCCAGCAACCTGGCGTCGGCGCGGCCGGCGGCTTGGGCTTCGCCGCCCGGGCCTTTCTCGGCGCACGTTTCCGTCCCGGTATCGAACTGGTGGCCGAGCTGGCCGGGTTGGCCGAGGCGGTGGTCGGTGCCGACCTGGTGATCACCGGGGAGGGCCGCCTGGACTCCCAGAGCCTGCACGGCAAGACGCCGGTGGGCGTGGCGCGTGTCGCACGGGCCGCCGGCGTGCCGGTCATCGCCCTGGCGGGCAGCCTGGGGGAGGGCTACCCGCGTCTGCGCGAGGCGGGCATCGAGGCGGCCTTCAGCCTGGTGCCCGGGCCGATGACGCTGGAGCGGGCGATGGCCGTGGCCGCCGGAGAGCTGGAAGCACGCAGCGCCGACATCGCCCGGCTCTGGGCGCTGGCGGCGCGCAATCAGGCGCCGGGGTAACGCTGCGCAGCCTGTTCCAGCCAGGCGGGCAGGTCCTTGCGCTTCACGCCCTCGCGATGCGCGGCCTGCAGTTGTTCGAGCATGTAGTCGCGGCGCCCGGCATCCGCCCCGGCGAGCGACAGCGCCAGGTCGCGATCCATCCAGCGCTTGATGCGCACGTAGATCCACCCGTGGAAGTACAGCCCCGCAACGGTGGTGACGACGATGATGAAATAATCCATGAACTACCCTTGCTCTGGCGGCACCCGGGCGCTTCGGCGTTGTCCGAGTGAGGAGTCTGTATGGAAACTGAACGGATCGGCAGTTTGTTCAGGCGCCGGGTGACAGTTTCCGCAGCTGCGGAGTCTAATGGACGAGCATCCAATCTGGAGGAAATGCTATGCGTAAATCCGTTCTGCTAGTCGCTTCGTTCTCTGCGGTAGCGATGCTTCTGGGCGGCTGTCAGTCGAGCCTGACCGGAGACACCTATTCGCGCGACGAAGCACGCCAGGTGCAGACCGTGCGCATGGGCACCATCGAGTCGCTGCGTCCGGTGAAGATCGAAGGCACCAAGACCCCGATCGGCGCAGGTGCCGGTGCGGTCGTGGGTGGTGTCGGCGGCAGCGCCATCGGTGGCGGGCGTGGCAGCGTGGTAGCGGCGGTTATCGGCGCGGTCGCCGGCGGCCTGCTGGGCGCCGCGACCGAAGAAGGCCTGACCCGTACCCAGGGCGTCGAGATCACCGTTCGCGAGGACGATGGCTCCATGCGTGCCTATGTACAGGAAGTGCAGGAAAACGAAATCTTCCGCGTAGGCGAGCGCGTGCGCATCATGACCGTCAACGGTACCAGCCGCGTCTCCCACTGATCCCGGTTCGCCCGCCACGGGCGAATCCTTCCCGTTTCGTCTCTACTCTCCCGTGCTACCTCCGAGAGAGGCGGCCGCGCTGCAATGCGCGGCCCCCTCTTTCGGAGGCGGCGGGCTTTTGCTAGTTTTTTGAAATAATTCAATGCATGTTCGGCAATCGATAGTTATGGATAATCGTCGAGTTTCGCCACGCCGGTCCTCAGCGCTGGACGAGGCCAAGTAAGGAGGATCATCGATGTATCTGGCGCTGATTGTCGCGCTGCCCTTCCTGGGCGCACTGCTGCCCCTGTTCGCCGAGCGCCTGGGACGTAACCAGGCGTCGCTCGCCGCTGCCCTGGCACCGCTGGCAGGCCTGGCCCTGCTGCTGACCCAGGCGCCCGGCGTGCTGGCCGGGGAGACCCTGAAGCTGGTCCTGCCCTGGCTGCCCGGCCTGGGCTTGAACTTCAGCCTGCGTCTCGATGGCCTGGGTTTCCTCTTCGCGCTGCTGATCCTCGGCATCGGCCTTCTGGTGATCCTCTACGCCCGCTACTACCTGTCCGAGCGCGAGCCCATCGGGCGCTTCTTCGCCTTCCTGCAGCTGTTCATGGGCGCGATGCTCGGTGTGGTGCTCTCGGAGAACCTGCTGCTGATGCTGGTGTTCTGGGAAGCCACCAGCCTGTCGTCCTTCCTGCTGATCGGCTTCTGGGGCCATCGCTCGGATGCCCGCAAGGGGGCGCGCATGGCGCTGACGGTGACCGGCGCCGGAGGCCTCGCGTTGCTGGCGGGCATCCTGCTGCTGGGCCACGTGGCAGGCAGCTTCGAGCTGAGCGACGTGCTTGCTGCGGGCGACCGCATCCGGGCCCACGCGCTCTATCCGCTGCTGCTGTGCCTGGTGCTGCTGGGCGCGCTGACCAAGTCGGCGCAGTTCCCCTTCCACTTCTGGCTGCCCCACGCGATGGCGGCGCCGACCCCGGTGTCCGCGTACCTGCACTCGGCGACCATGGTCAAGGCCGGCGTCTTCCTCCTTGCGCGGCTCTACCCGGCGCTGGCCGGCACCGACTGGTGGTTCTACCTGGTGAGCATCAGCGGCCTGGCGACCCTGCTGCTGGGCGCGACGATGGCGCTCTTCCAGCATGACCTCAAGGGCCTGCTGGCGTACTCGACCATCAGCCACCTGGGCCTGATCACCCTGCTGTTCGGCCTCGACTCGCCGATGTCCAACGTCGCGGCGGTGTTCCACATCATCAACCACGCCACCTTCAAGGCCTCACTGTTCATGGCCGCCGGGATCATCGACCACGAGACCGGCAGCCGCGACATGCGCCTGATCAACGGCATGTGGCGCTACCTGCCGCACACCGCAGTGCTGGCGATGGTGGCGTCCCTGGCGATGGCCGGGGTGCCGCTGCTCAATGGCTTCCTCAGCAAGGAGATGTTCTTCGGCGAGGCCCTCAGCCAGGACATGGCCGGCGGCCTGCACTGGCTGCTGCCGCTGGGCGCGACCCTGGCGGGCGTGTTCTCCGTGGCCTATTCGCTGCGCTTCGTGCATGACGTGTTCTTCAACGGTGAGCCCAAGCCGCTGCCGAAATTCCCCCCCCATGAGCCGCCGCGCTACATGAAGGTGCCGGTGGAGATCCTCGTCGCGCTTTGCGTGCTGGTGGGCATGGCGCCCAACTTCACCGTGGCGCCGCTGCTCGCCGTGGCCGCCAGTGCCAGCCTGGGGGGCGAGCTGCCCGAGTACAGCCTGGCGATCTGGCACGGCCTCAACCTGCCGCTGGCGATGAGCTGCGTGGCGCTGCTCGGTGGCGTACTGCTCTATGTCGGGCGCAAGCCGCTGTTCCGCTGGTACGCGGGGCTGCCCGACGCCGACGCCAAGCTGGTGTTCGAGGCGGCGATGCAGCGCGTGGTGCGCGGGGCCACCCGCCTGACCGACTGCCTGGAGAACGGCTCGCAACAGCGTTACCTGGCCCTGCTGGTGCTGGCGGCGCTGGTGGTGGTTGGCGTGTCGCTTTGGCCGCTTTCCCACCTGACCGGCTCGCGCCCGCCGATGCCGCTGGATGGCGCCGCCATGGTGGGCATGCTGGTGCTCTCTGCGACTGCAGTGCTGACCGCCGTGTTCCACCGCCAGCGCCTGGTGGCCCTGCTGGTGCTCGGTGTCGGCGGGCTGCTGGTGGCACTGGCCTTCGCCCGTTTCTCCGCCCCCGACCTGGCGTTGACCCAGCTCTCGGTGGAGGTGGTGACCATGGTCCTGCTGATGCTGGCCATGTACTACCTGCCCTCGCGCACGCCCCGTGAAAGCTCGATGACGCGCCGCCTGCGCGACCTGCTGCTGGCACTCGGCGGGGGCGGCGTGGTCGGCGTGCTGGCCTATGCGGTGATGACCCGGCCCTACCAGACCATCGCCGACTTCTTCCTGGAGAACGCCGTGGGCGGTGGCGGTGGACACAACGCGGTGAACGTCATCCTCGTGGATTTCCGTGGCTTCGATACCCTGGGCGAGATCACCGTCCTGGCCATCGCCGCCGTCGGTGTCCACGCGCTGCTTTCCGGCCTGCGCCTGACCAACCCCACCTGCGATCCCCAGGGCCGCAACTGGGCGCGCTCCAGCCGGCCGCTGATCCTCGAGACCCTCTCGCGCCTGCTGCTGCCGCTGGCGCTGCTGGTGTCCGCCTTCATTTTCCTGCGTGGGCACAACCTGCCTGGCGGTGGCTTCATCGCCGGGCTGATCACCGCCTCCGCACTGATCTTGCAATACATCGCCAGCGGCTCGGCCTGGGTCGAGGCGCGTCGGCCGCTGCGCTACCAGCGCCTGGCCGGCGCCGGGGTGATGATCGCCGGCCTCACCGGGCTGGGCAGCCTGGTATTCGGCGCCCCCTTCCTGACCTCGGCCTTCGATCACTTCCACCTGCCGCTGGTGGGTGAGATCGAGCTGGCCACCGCACTGTTCTTCGACCTGGGCGTGTACCTGGCCGTGGTCGGGGCCGTCATGCTGATGCTGGCCGGCCTCGGCAAGCTCAGCCTGCACCCGCCAATCACCGAGGAGATCCACTGATGGAGGCCCTGTTCGCCGTCACCCTTGGGCTGCTCACCGCCAGCGGCATCTACCTGCTGCTGCGTGCTCGCACCTTTCCCGTGGTGCTGGGGCTGACCCTGCTGTCCTACGCCGTCAACCTGTTCCTCTTCGCCATGGGGCGCCTCGCCGGCGACGCCGCGGTGATCGGCAGCGGCGGGCACTACGCCGACCCGCTGCCCCAGGCGCTGGTGCTCACCGCCATCGTCATCGGCTTCGCCATGACCGCCTTCGTGGTGACCCTGGCGCTGCGCGGCGTGGGGGAGCTGGGCAACGACCACGTGGATGGCCGCGCGGACGGGGAGGGGCGATGAGTCACCTGTCCATCCTGCCGATCCTCATCCCGATGTTCGCCGGGGCGCTGCTGCTGATGCTGCCGTCCCTGGAGCGGCTCAAGCGCGGCATCTCGGTCATCGCCACCCTGGCCCTGGTGCCGCTGGCGCTGCTGCTGATGGCCCGCGCCGACGATGGCCAGCTGCAGGTCTACGCCCTGGGGGGCTGGCAACCGCCGTTCGGCATCGTCCTGCTGCTCGATCGCCTCGCCGCGCTGATGCTGCTGGCCACCGCCGTGCTCGGCAGTGCCGTGGTGCTCTATGCGGTGCGTGGCGACGACCGTCGCGGCCTGCGCTTCCACGCGTTGCTGCAACTCCAGTTGCTGGGCATCAACGGCGCCTTCCTGACGGGCGACCTGTTCAACCTCTTCGTGTTCTTCGAGATCATGCTGATCGCCTCCTATGCGCTGCTGTTCCACGGCGGTGGCGCGGAGCGGGTGCGGGCCGGGCTGCACTACGTGGTGCTCAACCTGGTGGGCTCGGCCTTCTTCCTGATCGCGATCGGCGTGCTCTATGGCGTCACCGGCACCCTGAACATGAGCGATCTTTCCATCAAGGTGGCCCAGGCCGATGCCGACAGCGCACCCTTGCTGGCCGCCGCCGGCCTGCTCCTGCTGGTGGTCTTCGCCCTCAAGGCCGCGCTCCTGCCGCTGCACTTCTGGCTGCCGCGTGCCTATTCGGCCGCCAGCGCGCCGGTGGCGGCGCTGTTCGCGATCATGACCAAGGTCGGCGTCTACTCCATCGTGCGCATCTACCTGCTGGTGTTCGGCGCCGGGGCCGGCGCGCTGGCCGATCTCGCCCTCGCCTGGCTCTGGCCCCTGGCCCTGGCGACCATGGCCCTTGCGGCGATCGGCGCCCTCGCTGCCACCCGCCTGCCGGCGCTGGTGGCCTACCTGGTGCTGCTCTCCGCGGGCACGCTGCTGGCCGCCGTCGCGCTGGGCACGCCCGAATCCCTGGCGGCGTCGCTGTTCTACCTGCTGCACAGCACCTGGGTGGCGGGCGGGATGTTCCTGCTCGCCGACCTGATCGCCCGCCAGCGCGGCGACAAGGCCGGCCTGCTGGTGCAGGGCCCGGCGCTGATGAACCCGCACCTGCTGGGGGGCGCCTTCTTCTTCGGCGCCATCGCCGTGGCCGGCCTGCCGCCCTTGTCAGGTTTCATCGGCAAGGTGCTGCTGCTCAAGGCGGTGGCGCCCGGTGTGCAGGCGGCGTTGCTGTGGTCGCTGCTGCTCGGCGGCAGCCTGCTCTGCCTGGTTGCCCTCAGCCGCGCCGGCAGCACGCTGTTCTGGCGAGTGGGCAACGACACGTTGGGCAGCGCCGAGCTGGATCGTGGCCGCCTGCTGGCGACCCTGGCGCTGCTGGCCACCGCCTTGCTGCTGGTGGCCTTCGCCGCGCCGCTTTTGGATTACGTCCAGGCCACCGCCGTGCAGCTGCATGACGTCGACCTCTACCGGCAGGTGAGCCTGCCAGGAGCGACGCCATGATCCGTCGTCTCCTGCCCCATCCGACCATGAGCCTGCTGTTGCTGCTGGTCTGGCTGCTGCTGGTCGACTCGGTCGCCCTCGGCCACTGGCTGCTGGGCGGCCTGCTCGGCGTGGCCATCCCGTTGCTGTGCAACCCGCTGATGATCGAACGCCCCCGGGAATGGCACCCGACCCTGCTGGTGCGTTTCGTGCTGCTGGTGATGTGGGACATCCTGGTGGCCAACTTCCAGGTCGCGCGCCAGACCCTGGGTCCGCTGCACAGGCTGCGCCCGGCCTTCGTCGAGGTGCCCATCGACCTGGACAACGAGATGGCCATCAGCATCCTGGTGTGCGTGGTGTCGCTGACCCCGGGCTCGGTCTCCGCCGACCTCTCGTCGGACCGTCGGACCCTGCTGGTGCACGCCCTCGACGTGCCGGACGAGGCGGCGCTCATCGCCGAGATCAAGTCGCGCTACGAGGCGCCCCTCAAGGAGGTCTTCCCATGCTCGCCTACGTGATCCCCCTGTGCCTGGGGCTGCTGGTAGTGGCCTTGCTGCTGACCCTGGCCCGCCTGGTCCGGGGCCCCTGCCTGCCGGACCGGGTACTGGCGCTGGACACCCTCTACGTCACCGCCATCGCCCTGATCATCCTGCTGGGCATCTGGCAGGGCACCACCCTCTACTTCGAAGTGGCGCTGCTGATCGCCGTGCTCGGCTTCGTCGGCACCGTGGCGGTGGCCAAGTACATGCTGCGAGGAGACGTCATCGAATGAACGCCGCACCGCTGGCCCTCTGGGCCGAGATCCTCATCTCGCTGTTTCTCCTGCTGGGCGCTGCCTTCGTGCTGATCGGCGCCATCGGCCTGTTCCGCCTGCCGGATTTCTTCATGCGCCTGCACGGGCCGACCAAGGCGACCACCCTGGGCGTCGGCAGCCTGGTGGTGGCTTCGCTGATCTACTTCTCGACGACCCGCGAAGGCCTCAGCCTGCACGAGCTGCTGATCAGCCTGTTCCTCTTCATCAGCGCCCCGGTCAGTGCCTACATGCTGGCCAAGGCGGCAGTGCTGCAACAGTTGCCGCTGACGCCCCGCACCCGGGGCAAGCCCTGGGAGCAGTAACAGTTTTATCCCCTTGCTGTGCCTGTCGTGGCGCCGGCCCGGCGCCTAGACTTGTGATTTTCCCGGAGGCAGGCGATGGCGCAGCAAGGTCGTTGGGTGGCGGTCGCCTGCCTGGTTCTGGCCATGGCCTTGTGGGGCAGCTCCTTCATCGCCCTCAAGCTGGCCTTCCGCGAAGTGGCACCCATGTGGGTGATCTTCGCGCGCATGGCATTCGGCAGCCTGGTCTTCCTGCTCGCGTGGCGCTGGCGCGGTGAGTGCGATCCGCGGCCCGGGGACTGGAAATACTTCCTCGGCCTCGCCGCTTGCGAACCCTGCCTGTACTTCATCTTCGAGGCCCTGGCGCTGCAGCACACCAGCGCCGCCCAGGCGGGGATGATCACCGCGCTGCTGCCCCTGCTGGTGGCCGTCGGCGCCTATGTCTTCCTCCGTGAACGCATCACCCGCACCACCCTGGCGGGCTTTCTCCTGGCGGTGGCCGGCGCGGTGTGGCTGAGCCTGGCCGGCGAGGCGGACGCGCACGCCACGGCGCCGTTGCTGGGCAACTTCTACGAATTCCTCGCCATGGTCTGCGCCACCGGCTACACCCTGCTGCTCAAGCATTTGTCGGCGCGCTATTCGGTGTTCCTGCTCACCGCGATGCAGGCGTTCATCGGCGCGCTGTTCTTCCTGCCCGTCGCCGCGTTGACCGCCCCGCTGCCGCAAGCGCCCGGCGCACTGGCCATCGGCTCGATGCTCTACCTGGGCGTGGTGGTGACCGTCGGCGCCTATGGGCTGTACAACTTCGGCGTGGGCCGCCTGCCGGCCAGCCAGGCATCGGGGTTCATCAACCTGATCCCGGTGTTCACCCTGATCTTCGCCATGCTCCTGCTGGACGAGCGCCTCAGCCCCATGCAGCTCGGCGCCGCCGCCCTGGTCTTCGCCGGGGTGGCCCTGAGCCAGTGGCGCAGCGCTCCTCCGGCTCCCGCCGGCATCCTGGACTGAGAGGTCGTCATGCAAGACATCCGTAGCTGGACCCGCGAAGCCCTGCGCATCATCGAGGCGGACTTCCAGCGCAGCGCCGATACCCACCTGATTCCCCTGGAGCTCCCGGGTCTTCCGGGTATCGAGCTGTACTTCAAGGACGAGTCGAGCCACCCCACCGGCAGCCTCAAGCACCGCCTGGCGCGCTCGCTGTTCCTCTATGCGCTGTGTAACGGCCGGCTGAAGCCGGGCGCGCCGGTGATCGAGGCCTCCAGCGGTTCGACGGCGATTTCCGAAGCCTATTTCGCCCGCCTGCTGGGCCTGCCCTTCATCGCCGTGGTGCCGGCCTCCACCTCGCGGGAAAAGATCGCCCAGATCGCCTTCTACGGCGGGCGCAGCCACCTGGTGGACGACCCGACGCAGATCCACGCCGAATCCGAACGCCTGGCCCGCGAAAGCGGCGGCCACTTCATGGACCAGTTCACCTACGCCGAACGGGCCACCGACTGGCGGGCGAACAACAACATCGCCGAGTCGATCTTCCAGCAGCTGCGCCACGAGCATTTCCCCGAGCCCGCCTGGCTGGTCTCCAGCCCCGGCACCGGCGGCACCCTGGCGACCCTGGGCCGCTACGTGCGCTATCGCCAGCATCGCACCCGGGTGTTCTGCGCCGACGCCGAGCGCTCGGTGTTCTTCGATGCCTACCGCAGCGGCGACCGTAGCCTGACCCTGGACTGCGGCTCGCGCATCGAGGGCATCGGCCGGCCACGCGTGGAGGCGTCCTTCCTGCCGGAGGTGATCGACGCCATGGCCAAGGTGCCGGACGCGCTGTCCCTGGCCGCCATGCGCTACCTGGCCCAGCGCCTCGGGCGGCGCGTCGGCGGTTCCAGCGGCACCAACCTGGTGGGCGCGCTACTGGTGGGCCTGCGCATGGTCGCGGCGGGGGAGAAGGGCTCGGTGGTCGCCATCCTCTGCGACGGCGGCGAGCGCTACGCCACCACCTACTACGACGATGCCTGGGTGCAGGCCCAGGGTTACGACCTGGCCCCGCTGATCGCGACCATCGCGGCATGTGCGGAGCAGGGCGTGGCGCTGCCCGACTCCATCCAGCTGGCGGGCCTCTGAGATGACGGCCGGCATCCAGCTGCGCGCCGCCCAGGCGCGGGACATCGACTCGCTCGCCGGCTTCCTCTTCGAGCATGGTCCCAACCCCTGGAACTTCCTGCCCGAAGCGGAGGTGCGCGAGCACCTGGCCGGTATCGCCGAGGGGCGTGTGCAGGCGCACCTGGCCGAGGAGGCGGGACGCCTGGCCGGCTTCGTCACCTTCTATCGGTGCGAGGGCTTCGCCGAGGACCAGGACGCGGCCCGTGGCGACCTGCCCCGCGCCTACATCTGCGAGGCCGTGGTGCACCGTGAACTGGCCGGGCGCGGCCTGGGCTCGCGGTTGCTGGCGGCGGTGGTCGAGCGCCTGGCGGCTCAGGGGGTGGGCGATGTGTTCATCGAGCGGCACGAGGAAAACGCGGGCTCGGCGGGGATGATGCGCAAGGCGGGGTTCCGCGAGGTGCGTACCTTCGATGACCCGGAGCGCCGTGCCACCGGTTCGCGGCGCACGACGCTCTGTCATCTGCGGGTGGGTTGAGGCTCAGCGCTCCAGCCAGGCCAGCATCACGTCGAGCATGCGGTTGGCGAAGGCCCATTCGTTGTCGTACCAGGCCAGCACCTTGACCAGGTCGCCCTGCACGCGGGTGTGGGCGAGGTCCGCCACGCAGGAGACCGGGTGGCCGTTGAAGTCGGTGGAGACCAGCGCCTCCTCGTTGCATTCCATCACCCCGGCGGGCATCCGCGCGGCACCCTCGCGCAGGGCCGCGTTGACCGCCTCGCGGCTGGCCGGGCGTTCGGCGATGAAACTCAGGTCCACCAGCGAGACGTTGGGCGTCGGCACCCGCACCGCCATGCCGTCCAGGCGCCCGGCCAGCTCGGGGATGACCAGGCCGATGGCGCGCGCCGCACCGGTGCCGGTGGGGATCATCGACAGGGCGGCGGCGCGGGCGCGGTAGAGGTCGTCGTGGGTCTTGTCCAGCAGGTTCTGATCGTTGGTGTAGGCGTGCACCGTGGTCACCAAACCGCTGCGGATGCCGAACGCCTGGTGCAGCACCTGGGCCAGGGGGGCCAGGCAGTTGGTGGTGCAGGAGGCGTTGGAAACGATGCGCTGGTCGCCCAGCAGCGCGTGGTTGACGCCGTAGACCAGGGTCAGGTCGGCGCTGTCCAGCGGGTGCGAGAGCAGCACCCGGGGGGCGCCGGCAGCCAGGTGGCGCTCGACCTGCTCACGGCTCTTCATGCGCCCGGAGCACTCCAGCACCAGGTCGAGGCCCAGTTCGCTCCAGGGCAGCCGCACCGGGTCGCGTTCGGCGAGCAGGCGGATCGACTGCAGGCCGATGTCCATGCGGTCGCCGTTCAGCTTCACGGGGCAGGCGAAGCGGCCGAAGGTGGAGTCGAAGCGGGTGAGGTGGGCGAGGGTGGCGGCGTCGCCGAGGTCGTTGATCGCCTCGATCCGCACGCGGGCGTCGAGGCCCCGTTCGAACAGGGCGCGGACCAGGGCGCGGCCGATGCGGCCATATCCGTTCAGTGCGATGCGCAGCATGTCGTTCTCCTTGTGCTTGTCCATGGACAAGCTTAGGAGGTCGTCGCTGATGGCGCGCCCCGGCCGCCCGGTTATGGCGGCCGAGTGTGCAGCGGGAAAGCGGCCCGGCCGGAGTCGGCCGGGCAGGGGTCACTCGTTGCGCGAGCCACCGAAGTAGGCGCAGCCACGCAGGGGCTTGCCGTCCAGGCGCAGTTCGGCGGAGAGATGCTGCACCGAGCCGCTCATGGAGTCGACGCAGCGCTGCGGGGCGACCCAGAGTTCGATGCGCTTTCCGTTGGCTTCGCTGGTGAGGTTGAAGCGGCCGTCGGGCAGTTGCTCTTCCATGTAGGGGAGCGCGACCGGCTCCTGGCCGAGCTGTTCCAGCACCAGGCCCTTGGCGTTGACGTTGACGTTCCACTCCGGCTCGTGGCCGCTGGCGCGCAGCAGCAGGCGCTTGAAGTTCAGGTCCTCGCAGCCGTGGCCTTCGCGTTGCAGGCGATAGAGCTGGGTGACGTCCATCTGGCCGTCGGCGCCCTTGGCGGCGCCGAGGTTGCCGCGCAGGTCGGCGAACAGCGGGCCGGGGCCGTCGTCCAGCAGGGTGGCGGCTTCCTGGAGAATGCCGGTGGCGCCGCTGTCGGCGACCACGAAGCGGCGCTGCTCGGCGCAGGGGCGCAGCAGCAGGCGCCCGGCGTCCACGCTCAGTTCACCCTGGGTACGCGGTGCCAGCGGCGCGGGGGCGTCGTCGGTGGAGAACACCTGGCAGCCGGCGAAGAGGGGGAGCAGACTGAAAAGCAGTGGGCGGACAACGCGCATTCGGGGGGCCTCCTTAAGGAAGCGGCCACGTTACCGGGGCGCATCGACTATCTCAAGGGAGGCGCGATGATCCAGTGCAGGCGGGTCTACGAGGAGCGGCGCGACGACGATGGGCGTCGGGTACTGGTCGACAGGCTGTGGCCACGGGGCTGCCGCAAGGAGGCGCTGGCACTCGACGCCTGGCTGCGCGACGTGGCGCCCTCGACCGCGCTGCGCCGGGACTTTTGCCACGACCCGGCGCTGTTCGATCAATTTCGCCTGCGCTATCGCGACGAGCTCGCGGCCCACCCCGAGCACTGGCAGAGCCTGTTGCAGATGGCCCGGGAAGGCCGGCTGACGCTGCTGTTCGCCGCCAAGGACGAGCAGGCCAACAACGCCCGGGTGCTGGCCGAGTTCCTCGAGGAGGAACTGGACCGCGAAGGCCCGTCCAGCTCGCCGGTGTGCTACGCCGGCGAGGCCTGAGCCCTACCAGACGCGGTACACCTGGCCGGTCTGCGCGCCCTCGGCGCTCTTGGCATAGGCCAGGGCGGCGAGGGCCGCGGGCACGGCCTTGTAGCCCCGGAAGAAGGGGCCGTAGGACGGCAGCGCCTCCTCGATCACCGTGGGGCTGACGCTGTTGATGCGCAGGCCGCGCGGCAGTTCGATGGCGGCGCTTTTCACGAAGCTGTCGATGGCGCCGTTGACCATGCTCGCCGAGGCGCCGGCGCGGATCGGGTCGTCGCTGAGCACGCCCGAGGTGAGGGTGAAGGAGGCGCCGTCGTTGGCGAATTCGCGGCCGATCAGCACCAGGTTCACCTGGCCCATCAGCTTGTCCGCCAGGCCCACGGCGAACTGTGCCTCGCCCATCTCCGCCAGCGCGCCGAAGTGCACCTTGCCGGTGGCGCTGATCAGCGCGTCGAAGCGGCCGGTCTGCTCGAACAGGCGGCGGATCGACGCAGCGTCGCGGATGTCCACCTGGACGTCGCCGCTGCTGTGGCCGACGCGGATGATCTCGTGGCGTGCCTTCAGTTCGTCGTCGATGGCCTGGCCGATGGTGCCGCTGGCGCCGATGAGGATGATCTTCATGGGGGCGATTCCTGTGTGTGTGGATGACTGAAGCCAGTGTAGAGTCGCTTTTGTTGTCGATAATCCAGTCAATCGGAAACCTGTGGTTCTCATATGGAAACAGTGAGGGGCTCTGCATGAGCGAGATGGATGACCTGGCGGCCTTCGCCGTGCTGCTGGAGGTGGGCAGCTTCACCGGCGCCGCCGAGCGCCTGGGGTGCAGCAAGGGGCAGTTGTCCAAGCGCATGCGCCAGCTGGAGCAGGGCCTCGGCGCCACCCTGCTGCACCGCACCACGCGACGGCTGGACCTGACCGCCGCCGGCGCCGCGCTGCTGCCCGAGGCCCAGGCGTTGCTGGCCCAGGCCAACCGGGCACGCCAGGCGGTGCAGCGCCTGCAGGAGGAGATCGCCGGACGGGTGCGCATCACGGTGCCGGTGTCCCTGGGCGAGACCTTCTTCGATGCGCTGTTGCTGGAGTTCACTCGCCGTCATCCCGACGTGCGGGTGGAGCTGGACCTGAGCAACAGCTACCGCGACCTGGTGGGGGAGGGCTATGACCTGGGGGTGCGCTCCGGTCCGCACCTGGACGAGCGCCTGGTGGCGCGGCCGCTGTTCTCCCTGGAGGAGATCACCTGCGCCGCGCCCGCGTACCTGGCCCGCCATGGCGAGCCCCAGGCACCGGCGGACCTGGCCGGGCACCAGTGCCTGCTCAACACTCATTACGCCGGCTTCGAGGAATGGCTCTATCACCGCCAACACCAGCTGGAGCGGGTGAAGGTGGCGGGCAACCTGGCGAGCAACCACTACAGCCTGTTGAAGAAGGCGGCGCTGTCCGGTGCCGGTATCGCCCGCTTGCCGTCCTACATGCTCCATGACGAACTGGCCGACGGCCGCCTGCAGTGGCTGTTGCGTGGCTACCAGACGCGGCAGTCACCGGTGTTCCTCGTGCATCCCTACCAGGGCGGCCTGCCCCGGCGCACCCAGGTGCTGATGGAGTATCTGCTGGACTGGTTCGAGCGCAGCCGCCAGGCGCTGGACAGGTTGGGGCTGTAGAGGGCTCCTGCTCAGCATGGGTTTCGCTGCGCTCTACCCATCCTACGTCTGAGAAACCCAGCGCAGCGGGGCGGGCAGCCTGATGTCGGGCCTCGCTGCGCTCGGCGCCAACCTGCGGTATGGCTCCCGGCCCTTGTTTCCGGCACCAATGAAAACGGCCCCGAAAGGGGCCGTTGTCGTATTGCAGCGGGGATCAGCCGCCCAGGTAGGCGTCGCGCACCTTGGGGTCGGTGAGCAGGGCTTCACCGGTGCCCTGCATGACGATCCGCCCGTTCTCCAGCACGTAGCCGCGATCCGCCAGCTTGAGCGCCTGGTTGGCGTTCTGCTCGACGAGGAACACGGTCACGCCATCACGGCGCAGCTGTTCGATGATGTCGAAGATCTGCTGGATGATGATCGGTGCCAGGCCCAGGGAGGGTTCGTCGAGCAGCAGCAGTTGCGGCTTGCTCATCAGCGCGCGGCCGATGGCGAGCATCTGCTGTTCACCGCCGGACATGGTGCCGGCGCGTTGCTCGAAGCGTTCCTTGAGGCGCGGGAAGAGGCCGAGGATCTTGTCCATCTGCTCGTCGTAGTCACCCTTGGGCGTGAAGAAACCGCCCATGGCCAGGTTCTCCTCGACGGTCAGGCGGGCGAACACGCGGCGGCCTTCCGGCACCACCGCGATGCTCTTGCGCATGATGTCGCTGGATTCCTGGCCGACCAGTTCCTCGCCCAGATAGCGGATGCTGCCGCTGGCCGCGCGCGGCGAGCCGCAGAGGGTCATCAGCAGGGTCGACTTGCCGGCGCCGTTGGCGCCGATCAGGGTGACGATCTCGCCACGGCTGACTTCCATGCTGACCTCGTGCAGCGCCTGGACCTTGCCGTAGAAGGTGGAAACCTTGTCGAAACTCAGCATGGCTCAGGCCTCCCCCAGATAGGCTTTGATCACATCCGGGTTGCTGCGGATCTGCTCCGGCGTACCGTCGGCCAGGGGGGTGCCCTGGTTGATCACGTAGATATGGTCGGAAATGCTCATGACCAGGTGCATGTCGTGCTCGATCAGCAGCACGGTGACGTTGTACTCGTTGCGCAGCAGGGCGATCAGGGCCTTGAGGTCCTCGGTCTCGCGCGGGTTGAGGCCGGCGGCCGGCTCGTCGAGCATGAGGATGCGCGGGCGCGTCATCATGCAGCGGGCGATCTCCAGGCGACGCTGCTGGCCGTAGGCGAGGGTGCCCGCCGGGCGGTTGGCGACGTCGGTCAGGTTGACCTGCTCCAGCCAGTGCGCGGCGTAGTCCATGGCCTCGCGCTCGCTCCTGCGGAAGCCCGGGGTCTTGAACAGGCCGGACAGGAAATTGGTGTTGAGGTGACGATGCTGGGCGACCAGCAGGTTCTCGACAGCGGTCATTTCCTTGAACAGGCGGACGTTCTGGAAGGTACGCACCACGCCCTTGCGGGCGATCTTGTGGCCCGGCAGGCCTTCGATCTGCTCACCGTCGAGGCGGATGCTGCCGCCGGTGGGCTGGTAGAAGCCGGTCAGGCAGTTGAACACGGTGGTCTTGCCGGCGCCGTTCGGGCCGATCATCGAGACCACCTGTTTTTCTTGGACGGACAGTGCCACGCCGTTGACGGCCAGGAGGCCGCCGAAACGCATGGAGAGGCCGCTTACTTCGAGAATCGGGCGGCTCATCACTTCAGCTCCAGGTGGGGACGTTGCATGGGCAGCAGGCCCTGCGGACGCCAGATCATCATCAGCACCATCAGGGCGCCGAACATCAGCATGCGGTACTCGTTGAATTCACGGGCGAGTTCCGGCAGCAGGATCATCACCACCGCAGCGAGGATGATCCCCAGCTGCGAACCCATGCCACCCAGCACGACGATGGCGAGGATGATCGCCGACTCGATGAAGGTGAAGGATTCGGGGGTCACCAGGCCTTGGCGGGCGGCGAAGAAGCTGCCGGCGAAACCGGCGAAGCAGGCGCCCAGGGTGAATGCGGAGAGCTTGATGATGGTGGGGTTCATGCCCAGTGCGCGGCAGGCGATCTCGTCTTCGCGCAGCGCTTCCCAGGCACGGCCGATGGGCATGCGCAGGAGGCGGTTGATCACGAACAGCGTCAGCAGCACCAGCAGCAGGGCGATCAGGTAGAGGAACACCACCTTGTTCACCGAGTTGTAGGCGATGCCGAAGTACTCGTGGAAGGTCTGCATGCCTTCGGCCGCGCGGCGCTCGAAGGAGAGGCCGAACAGGCTGGGCTTCTCGATGTTGCTGATGCCGTTGGGGCCGCCGGTGATCTCGGTGAGGTTGCGCAGCAGGATGCGGATGATCTCGCCGAAGCCGAGGGTCACGATGGCCAGGTAGTCACCGCGCAGGCGCAGCACCGGGAAGCCGAGGATGAAGCCGAAGAAGGCCGCCATCAGGCCGGCGATCGGCAGGCACACCCAGAAGCCCAGGCCGTAGTAGTGCGACAGCAGCGCGTAGCTATAGGCGCCCACGGCGTAGAAGCCGACGTAGCCCAGGTCCAGCAGGCCGGCGAGGCCGACCACGATGTTCAGGCCGAGGCCGAGCATCACGTAGATCAGGATCAGCGTGGCGATGTCCACCGCACCGCGCGAGCCGAAGAACGGCCAGGCGAGGGCGACCACGATCAGGCCGAGGATGATCCAGCGCTGGGTGGAGGGCAGGGTGAGGAAGTTGCTCGCCTTGCTGGAGAGCTTCGGCACCTTCGGCGCGCTGTCCCAGGCGCCCATCAGGCGGGTGCGGAACAGCTGCCAGAAGAACATGGCGATGGCGCAGCCGGCGATGGTCCAGAGCACGGCGGGGCTCGCGCCCTGTACCTGCAGGCTGATGCCCACGGTGCTGAGCTTCAGGCCCAGGACCGGGTAGGCGACGGCCAAGACCAGCAGCGCGCTGAAGAACGCGGTCTTGAGGGATTTCTGGCTGATCATACTTTTTCGACCTCCGGACGACCGAGGATGCCGGTGGGTCGGAACAGCAGCACCAGGACCAGCAGGCTGAAGGCCACGACGTCCTTGTACTGGTCACCGAAGATGTCGGCGCCGAAGGCTTCGGCCACGCCCAGGACCAGGCCGCCGAGCATGGCGCCCGGGATGCTGCCGATGCCGCCGAGTACCGCGGCGGTGAAGGCCTTGATGCCGGCGAGGAAGCCCAGGTGCGGGTTGATCACGCCGTACTGCATGCCCAGCAGCACCGCGGCGACGGCGGCCAGGGTGGCGCCGATGACGAAGGTGAGGGCGATGATGTTGTTGGTGTTGATCCCCAGCAGGTTGGCCATGCGGATGTCTTCCGCGCAGGCGCGGCAGGCACGGCCCAGGCGCGAGCGGGAGATGAACAGGGTGAGGCCCATCATCACCAGGAAGGTGACGACGAAGATCAGCACCTGCATGTACGAGATGGTGACCCCGTTCATGGTGCTTTCGCCGAACACGAAGTTCCCCGGGATCAGGTTGGGAATCGCCTTGTCCTTGGAATCCTGCGCGAGCAGGACCTCGTTCTGCAGGAATATCGACATGCCGATGGCGGAGATCAGCGGGATCAGGCGGTTGCTGCCGCGCAGCGGCCGGTAGGCGACCCGTTCGATGCTGTAGCCGTAGGCACTGGCGACGATGATGCTCGCGGAGAAGGCCGCGATCATGACGATGGGCAGACTGTCGATACCGAACATGGTGAGTCCGGCGATTACGATGAAGGCCACGTACGAGCCAATCATGTAAACCTCGCCATGGGCGAAGTTGATCATGCCGATGATGCCGTAGACCATGGTGTAGCCGATGGCGATCAGGGCATAGGTGCTGCCAACGGTCAGGCCGTTAACCAGCTGTTGCAGGTAGTGATAGAGATCAGGCATTCCCCAACTCCTCGGGCATCACGTAAAGCGGCGCTTGTGGCGCAGCGGAGCCCGCAAATCTCGAATAAACAAAGCCCACTGCTCTCGCAGTGGGCTCTGGGCTAAGGCGGGAAGCTTATTTGGCTTCGGTTTTGGTGCCGTCCTTGTGCCATTCGTAAACCACGAAGCTGAAGTCCTTCAGATCGCCCTTCTCGTCGAAGGAGAGGTTGCCGGTGGGGGTGGCGAAGCTGTTGGCGCGCAGGGCTGCGGCCACTTTGGCGGTGTCGTCCTCGCCGGCTTTCTTGATGCCTTCGGCAATCACTTGCACGGCGGCGTAGGCCGGGAACACGAACGGGCCGGTGGGGTCTTCGTTCTTGGCCTTGAAGGCGTCAACCAGGGCCTGGTTCTTCGGATCCTGGTCGAAGGACTTCGGCAGGGTGACCAGCAGGCCTTCGGAGGCCGGGCCGGCGATGGCCGAGATTTCCTTGTTGCCCACGCCTTCCGGACCCATGAAGCGGGCCTTCAGGCCTTTTTCAGCCGACTGGCGCAGCAGCAGGCCCAGTTCCGGGTGGTAGCCGCCGTAGTAGACGAAGTCGACGTTGGCCTGCTTCAGCTTGGCGATCAGGGCGGAGAAGTCCTTGTCGCCGGCGTTGATGCCTTCGAACAGGGCGACCTTGCCGCCCTTGGCTTCCAGGGTCTGCTTCACGGCCGTGGCGATGCCTTCGCCGTACTGCTGCTTGTCGTGGATGACGGCGACGGTCTTCGGCTTGATGTGGTCAGCGATGAAGTTGCCGGCGGTCGGGCCTTGCAGGCTGTCCAGGCCGATGGTGCGGAAGACCAGCTGGTAGCCACGGGAGGTGATTTCCGGGCTGGTGGACGCCGCGGTGATCATCAGGATGCCTTCGTCTTCATAGATGTCGGAGGCGGGCTGGGTGGAGCTGGAGCACAGGTGGCCGACGACGTACTTCACGCCATCGTTGACGATCTTGTTGGCTACGGCGACCGCTTGTTTCGGGTCGCAGGCGTCGTCGTACACCACGCCTTCCAGTTGAGCGCCGTTCACGCCGCCAGCCTTGTTGATCTGCTCGATCGCCATCTTGGCGCCGATGAATTGCATCTCACCGTACTGGGCGACAGCACCCGTTACCGGGCCGGCCAGGGCGATCTTGATGGTGTCGGCGGCTACGGAGTAGCTGGCAACACCGGCGAGGGCCATGGCGGCGAACAGTTTGGAAATCTGCTTGGTAGCCTTGTTCATAGTGCTCCACTCTTATGTTTTTCGTTGTTTTTGTCCTGATTGCCTACAGGACAGGGTCCTTTTTCCACCCCGCCATATCCCGCGGCAACTGTACCGGTACAGTGTAGAGTGCCGATTTGCGGCTTGAAAAGCCGACACATGGGGGGTGAATGTTCCTATGTCGCTTAATCACAACAAACGTATAGAAAAACGGCGTGCCCCGATTGGAGCAGGAAGCGTCTGGCTGGACTTGTGAACAAGACGGCAGGCGTTGGTTATCATTGCCCGCCCTGCAACCGTTACTTTCCCACTCAGAGCAAGCCATGAACGATTCCTCAAGCACCCTCTATGCCAAGCTGCTTGGCGAGACCGCCGCCATCACCTGGGAGGAGCTGCAGCCCTTCTTCGCACGGGGCGCGCTGCTCTGGGTCGAGGGCGCCGAGGACCTGGTCGGCGTGGCCCTGGCCGTGGCCGAGGACGACAAGCCCAAGGTTGCCGAGCTGCTGGGCCGTGGTGCGCTGAGCAAGGTCGAGGAGACCCGCGCCCAGGACCTGCTGGCGCGCGATCCCAAGCTCTGGGCCGTGGTGGTCGCCCCCTGGGTGCTGATCCAGGAGCGTGACGAGGCGCCGACCCGGCACTGATCGAAGGGAGTCCTGCGGCGCTCCTGCCGGTCCAGGCGGCTGCGACCGAAGCCTGCCTTCCCCTCGGGAGTGCCTCCCTGTTCAAGCCCGGCCACCTGCATCGCAGCGACCTCCTGGCCTGTCCGGCCAGCCCGGATTCACCTCGATCTCCCTTGCCAGGCCCGCCATGACGAGCAGGAGGGCACGCTGTTGCTGTTCCGCCTGCTGGGGGAGGTCGACGGCGAGCGTTTCGAGGAGGGTTTCGCGTTGCGCCGCGATGCCGCCTTCGACTTCGCCAGCGTCGTGTCGCGCATCGCCATGAAGCATGGCCGGCCTCCGGATGCCGGCCCCATCCTGCGTGACCACGAGGCGTTCGATGCGATGTTCGAAGACGTCCGTGGGCCATTACAGGTCGAGCCGGGCGAGCCGGTGGACCTCGATCGCCTGCACAAGGACGGGCGTTGAGCATTTCGGTGCCCTGATCTGGGGCATGGTGTTACCGGGTGCTCGATGGTGGTGCGCGATCCGGCTTCCCGGGAGACGTGCACAGCCTGACCGTTGGGTTTAGATTGGGCACCCGTTTTCCGGAGCCCACCTGCATGACCCTTCCCAGCATCGCCTTCGCCGGCATCGGCCTGATGGGCCTGCCGATGACCCGTCGCCTGCTCGCCGCCGGCTACCCGCTGTCGGTGTGGAACCGCAGCGCCGAGAAATGCGCCCCCCTCCAAGCCTTGTGCGCACGCCGTGTGGACAGCCCCGCTGCACTCTGCGCGCAGGCCGATATCGTCATGCTCTGCCTGGCCGATACGGCCGTGGTGCGCGAGGTGGTCTTCGGCCCGGGCGGCATCGTCGAAGGTGCGCGGCCCGGGCAGTTGCTGGTGGATTTCTCCAGCCTGGAGCCGGCGGCCACCCGGGAGATGGCGGCCGAACTCGAGCGCCGCACCGGCATGCGCTGGGTGGATGCACCGGTTTCCGGCGGCACGCCGGGTGCCGAGGCAGGCACCCTGGCGATCATGGCCGGCGGTCGGGAGGAGGATGTGGAGCGCGTGCGCCCGATACTGGCCCATCTCGGCCAGCGATTGACGCGCATGGGCGAGGTCGGTGCCGGCCAGGTGACCAAGGTGTGCAACCAGATGATCGTCGCGTGCAACGCCCTGGTGATCGCCGAAGTGGTGGCGCTCGCGGAAAGGTCCGGCGTCGACGCCAGCCTGCTGGCCCCCGCGCTCGCGGGTGGTTTCGCCGATTCCAGGCCGCTGCAGATCCTCGCGCCGCAGATGGCCGAGAGCCGCTTCGAACCGATCAAGTGGCACGTGCGCACCCTGCTCAAGGACCTGGACACCGCCGTCAAGCTGTCCCGCGAGGAGGGCAGCGCCACCCCCATGAGCGGCCTGGCCGCGCAACTGATGCGCCTGCACGGCAGCCAGGGCAACCTGGCGCGTGATCCCGCGACGCTGGTGGAGATGTACCGCGAGGAGCAGCCATGAAGATCGCCGCCAACCTCTCCATGCTGTTCACCGAGCTGCCGCTGATCGAACGCATCGGCGCCGCCGCCGCTGCGGGCTTCGGGGCGGTGGAAATCCAGTTTCCCTACGAATTGCCGGCCGGCGAGCTCAAGGCCGCACTGGACCAGGCCGGCCTGCCGCTGCTGCTGATCAACCTGCCCGCCGCCGACCTGCTGCAGGGCGGCCCGGGCCTGGCGGCGGTGCCGGCGCGCCAGGACGCGTTCGATGCCGCGCTGCGCCAGGCCTACGCCTACGCGGCGGTGGTCAACCCGCTGTTCGTCAACGTGCTGCCTGGCCGCCTGGTCGAGGGGCTCGACCGCGAGACGGCCCTGGCGACCCTGGAGGCGAACCTGCGCAAGGCCGCCGACACCCTCCATCCGCTGGGCATCCGGGTGCTGGTCGAAGCCATCAACCCGATCGACATGCCGGGCTTCCTGATCAATACGCCGGAGCACCTGGATGAACTGCTGCGTGCCGTAGGCCGGCCGAACGTCGCCGCGCAGTTCGACCTGTACCACATGGCCCGCCAGGAGCTGGACGTGGTCGCCGGCATCCGCCTGCTGGCGGGGTCCATCGCCCATGTGCAGTTCGCCGATTGCCCCGGCCGTGCCGAGCCGGGCTCGGGCTCGGTGGATTTCCCGCCCCTGCTCGATGCGCTGGTGGAGAGTGGCTACGCCGGCTGGCTGGCCGCCGAGTACCGGCCGGGCAAGCCGACCGGGGAGAGCCTGGGCTGGCTGCCCGCATTCAAGGCGCGCTGAGGGCGTGAGGCGGTCGGACGGGCGTCACGCCCATGGAGGGGGGTGGTTCCCGTCCGGCTTCCATCATTCGGCGGCAGTGTTGGATTGTCCTACATAACGCTTGCGAATGTTCGCAGACAGGACACGGCCGCAAGGTCTAGATTGCGGCTTACAAGCCTGGCAGGCGGTTTGCCAGGCAGATAACAACAATCGAGACCGACCCCATGCAGCCTTTGCAGCCTTCCCCCCAGGCGGCGAACGCCTGGCGCGTTCTGTTCCTGCTGTTCCTTGCCAACCTGTTCAACTTCTTCGACCGCACCATCCCGGCCATCATCATCGAGCCGGTGCGCCACGAGTGGAGCCTGAGCGACTTCCAGCTCGGCCTGATCGGTACCGCCTTCACCCTCGTCTACGCCATCGCCGGCCTGCCGCTCGGGCGCATGGCCGACACCGGTTCGCGCAAGAAGATCATGGGCTGGGGCCTGGCGGTGTGGAGTGGCCTCACGGCGGTCAACGCCCTGGCGTGGAATTTCTGGAGCTTCCTGCTGATCCGCATGGGCGTAGGCATCGGTGAGGCCAGCTACGCGCCGGCCGCCAACTCGCTGATCGGTGACCTGTTCCCGGCCAACAAGCGCGCCCGCGCCATGGGCATCTTCATGCTCGGCCTGCCGCTGGGCCTGGTGCTGGCCTTCTTCACCATCGGCGCCATGGTCCAGGCCTTCGGCAGCTGGCGTGCGCCCTTCGTCATCGCCGCGATCCCGGGGCTGATCCTGGCGCTGTTCATGTTCTTCATCAAGGAACCGGCCCGGGGGGCCGCGGAATCGGTCAAGGTCGACCTCTCGCCCGTGGACAAGCCGCTGCGGCGGGTCCTGGCGATCCGCACCTTCTGGTGGCTGACCCTGGCCGGCCTCACCTTCAACTTCGCCACCTATGCCTGCAACTCCTTCATGGTGCCGATGCTGCAGCGCTACTTCCTGCTGCCGCTGCAGAGCGCGGCCGTGGCCACCGGGGTGATCTGCGGGGTCACCGGGCTGATCGGCCTGACCGTCGGTGGCTGGCTGGCCGACAAGGCCCACGAGAAGTCCGAGCGTGGCCGCCTGCTGCTGGCCACCGGCAGCATGCTGGTCGCCACCCTCGCCACCGGTTTCGCGTTGTTCTCCGGGCGCATCGAGATCGGTCTCTTCGTCGGTGTGTTCAGCATCGGCTGGCTGTTCGCCTACACCTTCTATACCTGCGTCTACACCGCCATCCAGGACGTGATCGAGCCGCGCCTGCGGGCCACGGCAATGGCGCTGTTCTTCGCCGGCCTCTACCTGCTCGGCGGTGGCCTCGGCCCGGTGGTGGTGGGGCTCCTGTCCGACCACTTCGCCCACGCCGCGATGTACGCCGCCGGCGCCAGCGAGATGACCGAGCAGTTCAAGGCCATCGGCCTGCACGACGCCATGTACCTGATTCCCGTGGCCCTGGGCCTGACCATGCTGGCGCTGCTCCAGGCCGCCCGCTGCTTCGGCCGCGATGCCCGCAGCATGCGCGCGGGGCTGGAGACGGGCAGCGTCAATGCGGTGCCGGCCTGAGGCCTATGTCTTGTGGATAAGGGCGGCGTTCCCTGAATGCCGTCTAGCCGGCGTGGGAGCGAATTCATTCGCGATGAACCCTGGCGCAGGGCCCTTCCTGTAACTCCGCTCGATGGGTTTCGCTTCGCTCTACCCATCCTACGAGATGACCAGCCTACAGGCGCCGAAGCGGTTATGTAGGGCAAAGAAAAAGCGCGCCGAAGCGCGCTTTTTCATTTCCCGCGAACCTCGGTCAACCCGCTACCAGCACGCGGATTGCCTCCAGGCGCAGGGCGGCTTTTTCCATCAGCGCCAGGCCGTCGTCGCGCTGCTTGCGCAGGGCGTCGATCTCGCTGTCGCGAACGCTGGGGTTGACGGCCTTGAGGGCGGTCATGCGCGCCAGTTCCTCGTCCAGCTCGGCGCTCAGGCGCTTCACGGCATCGGCCACGCGGGCTTCGTGACGCGGGCGGATTTTCGCTTCGGCGGCGTGGATCTGTGCCGAGAGCACATCGCGCTGGGCCTGGACGAACTTGTTGGCGCTGCCGCGCGGCACGCTTTCCAGCTGGTCGTTGAGGGTGTCGAACGCCACCTTGCTGGCCAGGTCGTTGCCGTTGGCGTCGAGCAGGCAGCGCAGCGCCGCCGGCGGCAGGTAGCGGCCCAGTTGCAGGGAGCGGGGGGCCACCACTTCGCTGACGTAGAGCAGCTCGAGCAGCACGGTGCCGGGTTTGAGCGCCTTGTTCTTGATCAGCGCCACCGAGGTGTTGCCCATGGAGCCGGACAGCACCAGGTCCATGCCGCCCTGCACCATGGGGTGTTCCCAGGTGAGGAACTGCATGTCCTCGCGGGACAGCGCCTGGTTGCGGTCATAGGTGATGGTCACGCCTTCGTCGTCGCCCAGGGGGAAGCCGGCGTCGAGCATCTTCTCGCCCGGCTTGAGCACCAGGGCGTTCTCGGAGTGGTCCTCGCTGTCGATGCCGAAGGCGTCGAACAGGGCCTCCATATAGATGGGCAGGGCGAACTGGTCGTCCTGCTCGTGGATCGCCTCCACCAGCGCCTGGCCTTCGCCGGCACCGCCGGAGTTGAGCTCCAGCAGGCGGTCGCGGCCGGCGTGCAGCTCGCCTTCCAGGCGCTTGCGCTCGGCTTCGGCCTCGTCCACCAGGGCCTGCCATTCGCCGTCGTCGCCGCCGTCCAGCAGCGGCAGCAGGCGCGGGCCGAACTGGTGCTGCAGGGCGTTGCCGGTGGGGCAGGTGGCGAGGAAGGCGTTGAGTGCCTGGTTGTACCACTGGAACAGGCGCTCCTGCGGGCTGGTTTCCAGGTAGGGCACGTGCAGCTGGATGGTGTGCTTCTGGCCGATGCGGTCGAGGCGGCCGATGCGCTGTTCCAGCAGGTCCGGGTGGGCCGGCAGGTCGAACAGCACCAGGTGATGGGCGAACTGGAAGTTGCGGCCTTCGCTGCCGATCTCGGAGCAGATCAGCACCTGGGCGCCGAATTCCTCGTCGGCGAAGTAGGCGGCGGCGCGGTCGCGCTCGAGGATGCTCATGCCTTCGTGGAACACGGTGGCGGGGATGCCGGAACGCACGCGCAGGGCGTCTTCCAGGTCCAGCGCGGTCTCGGCGTGGGCACAGATGACCAGCACCTTGAACTTCTTGAGCATCTTCAGGGTGTCGATCAGCCATTCGACGCGCGGGTCGAAGCGCCACCAGCGCTCGGCCTCGTCACCGTTTTCCTGCTGCGCCTGGAAGCTGACTTCCGGGTACAGGTCGGGGTGTTCGCCCACCGGCAGCTCCATGTATTCCACGGGGTTCGGCAGCGGGTAGGGGTGCAGGTTGCGCTCGGGGAAGCCCTGCACCGCAGCGCGGGTGTTGCGGAACAGCAGGCGGCCGGTGCCGTGGCGGTCCAGCAGCTCGCGCACCAGGCGTGCGGCGGCCTCGCTGTCGCCATCGGCGACGGCGGCCAGCAGGGCTTCGCCTTCGGCGCCGAGGAAGCCGGAGATGGTGGCGTGGGCGTCGGGTGACAGGCGGCCCTGGTCCAGCAGCTCCTGCACGGCTTCGGCGATGGGCTTGTAGTTGGCGCTTTCGGCACGGAAGGCTTCCAGGTCATGGAAGCGCGCCGGATCGAGCAGGCGCAGGCGGGCGAAGTGGCTGTCCTGGCCAAGCTGCTCCGGGGTGGCGGTGAGCAGCAGCACGCCGGGGATGACCTCGGCCAGTTGCTCGACCAGGCAGTATTCGTCGCTGGCCTGCTCCGGGTGCCAGACCAGGTGGTGGGCTTCGTCGACCACCAGCAGGTCCCAGCCGGCGGCGAAGGCGGCATCCTGGGCCTTCTCGCTGTCCTTCAGCCACTCCAGGGATACCAGCGCCAGCTGCGCGTCCTCGAAGGGGTTGCTGGCGTCGCTCTCGAGGAAGCGCTCGCCGTCGAACAGCGCGACCTGCAGGTTGAAGCGGCGGCGCATTTCCACCAGCCACTGGTGCTGGAGGTTCTCCGGTACCAGGATCAGCACGCGGTTGGCGCGGCCGGACAGCAGCTGGCGGTGGATCACCAGGCCCGCTTCGATGGTCTTGCCCAGGCCCACTTCGTCGGCCAGCAGGACGCGCGGGGCGATGCGGTCGGCCACCTCACGGGCGATGTGCAACTGGTGGGCGATGGGTTGCGCGCGGGCGCCGCCGAGGCCCCAGAGCGGGGACTGCAGCAGGCGGCTCTGGTGCTCCAGGGTGTGATAGCGCAGGCCGAACCAGTTCATCGGGTCGATCTGGCCGGCGAACAGGCGATCGCTGGCCAGGCGGAACTGGATGAAGTTGGAGAGCTGGGTCTCCGGCAGGGTGCGTTCTTCGTGCTGCGCAGTGAGGCCGTGGTAGATCAGCAGGCCGTCGATGTCGTCGACTTCCTGGACGGTGAGCTTCCAGCCGTCGAAATGGGTGATCTCGTCACCCGGGGCGAAGCGGACGCGGGTCAGGGGCGCATTGCGCAGGGCGTACTGGCGGGTTTCGCCCGTGGCCGGGTAGAGCACTGTGAGCAGGCGTCCATCCGATGCCAGGATGGTCCCGAGCCCCAGTTCCGCTTCGCTGTCACTGATCCAGCGTTGCCCCGGTTGGTACTGCTGCGCCATGCGTCTCTCCCACCATGCAAAAAAGCCGGCAAGTTTAACGGAACGCGGTGCCAAGAGCGACGGGACTTGCGCTCCATATGTCTGTTGCAGTGTAGCGAGCGGCGTTAAAGTAGTGATACGCCCTGCCGACAGTCTGATCAGAGGAGGGCCGAAACCATGTTGCCGCCGATACCCCATAGCCTGGTTCCCGTGACATCCCAGCAGGACGTGATCAAGCCGCGTCCTGACATCCCGCCTGTCACGCCGGCGAAGGAAGGCTCCGAGGAAAGCGCCATCGGCCTGGACCGGCGCCACCCGCAGGAGGCCGAGGAACTGCTCCGCGAGGAGCAGCGCCGCCGCCAGCGCCGGGGCTACACGGCCGAGGAGCTGGCCGAGGGCGATGTGAAACAGGCCGACGAAGAGGTGATCGAGCAGCTCCCGCGCCAGGGGCTGTGGGTGGATGTCGAGGTCTGAGGCGCGCATGATTCCCACCCAGCCCCTTACCGGTTGACCCCGTGGACCTGTTCGACGACATCCCACTCGACCTGCCCGACGCCCAGCTGCGTTTCGAACCCCATTGGCTCGCTGTCGAAGAAGCCGACGACTGGTTCGCCCGCCTGGTCGCCGAAACCCCCTGGGAACAACCCAGCGTCCATCTGCACGGCCGCGACTACCCGGTGCCCAGGCTGCTGGCCTGGTACGGCGATGCCGAGGCCAGCTACCGCTACTCGGGCCTGGTGCACCGCCCGCTGCCCTGGACGCCGCTGCTGGCCGAGATCCGTGCCCGCGTGCAGGCGGCGGTCGGCCAGCCACTCAACGGCGCGCTGCTCAACTATTACCGCGACGGCCAGGATTCCATGGGCTGGCACAGCGACGACGAGGCAGAGCTCGGTCGCGATCCGCTGATCGCTTCGTTGAACCTCGGCGGAACCCGGCGTTTCGATCTGCGTCGCAAGGGGAGCGGGCGCATCGGTCACTCGTTGCAGCTCGGGCACGGGGCGCTGCTGGTCATGAGCGGTCCGACACAGCATCATTGGCAACACCAGGTGGCGAAGACGCGCACGCCCTGCGCTCCTCGCCTGAATCTCACCTTCCGCTGGATCCGTTCATGAGCAATGACGAGAAACTGGTCGACTTCGGCGCCGAGCGTGAAAAACGCATCCATGACCTGCACGAGAAACGCCTGAACGACGTGCGCAACGCCTTCGAGCAGGCCATGCCCCTGGGCAAGTCGAAAAAGCCCCGCAAGCCGAAAAAGCGCTGAATCCCTCCGCTGCACCCCATTTAAATTGACCTGGATCAGTTCCCCGACGGCCTCGCCGGCGGGGCTCTGCGCCCATTGATCCAGATCAATTTCCCCTGCCCGGCGCGGGTCTACCTTTGACCCATCGAAACACACAACGCCAACGCAGGAGGCAGCCAAATGTTCATCGATGTAGTGGTTCTCGCCGGTATCGGGACCGTAGGTCTGATGGTCGCCTTCTTCGCAGGCGTCGGATATTTCATCTGGAAGGACTCGCACAAGCGCGACAAGGCTTGAGTCCACCAGGTTCACAGGCACGCAAGGCACCTCGGGCGACTTCGGTCGCCCTTTTTTTCGTCCACGATTTTTGTTCCGTGATGGCTCAAACCTTCACGTGGGGCGGGTGAACCCCCGCGCGCTCCTGCTCTGCGATGTCGGGTTGCACCCGACCTACGGCTGCGTGTGAAACCGCGCGCTTGCCCTTAGCCCCGGCTGCAGCCCGGGAACCCCGCCCCACAGGGCCCAGGCCCGCCTCTCAATCCAGCCGCTTGTGCACCCGCGATACCGCGACGCCGAGCATCACCGCCGTGAACACCAGCAGCGCGACCATCTCCAGCCACAGCTCCGCCAGCGTGGCGCTGCGCAGCATGATGCCGCGCGCCAGGCGCAGGAAGTGGGTGAGCGGCAGCACCTCGGCGATCCACTGGGCGATGCGCGGCATGCCGGCGAAGGGGAACATGAACCCCGACAGCAGGATCTGCGGCAGGAAGGTGAAGAAGGCCATCTGCATCGCCTGGAACTGGCTCTGCGCCAGGGTGGAGATGAACACGCCCAGGGTCAGGCTGGCGAAGATGAACAGCAGCGCCGCCGCGTAGAGCTCCAGCAGCGAGCCGCGCACCGGCACCTCGAACAGCAGCAGGCCGACGATGAGGATCACCGTCACCTGCACCAGGCCGATGCCGACGAAGGGCAGCACCTTGCCGATGGTCAGCTCCCAGGGCGAGACGGGCGTGGTGATCAGCATCTCCATGTTGCCGCGCTCGCGTTCGCGCACCAGGGCGATGGCGGTGAACAGCACCATGGTCATGGTCAGGATCACCCCGATCAGCCCCGGCACCGTGTTCAGCGGTGCCAGGCGCTCGGGGTTGTAGAAGTTCACCACCGCCATCGCCTGGTTGCTGCGCCAGCCCTCCAGCGGAAAGCCCGCCAGCTGGCGGGCCGAGGCCTGCACCACCTGGTCGGAGCCGTCCACCACCAGTTGCAGCGGCGGGCGCTCCGGGTCCTGGCGCTGGACGCGCGCCTCGAAATCGCGGGGCACCACCAGCGCCGCGCTGATGCGCCCGGCGCGCAGCAGTCGGTCGATCTCCTGGGGGCTGCCCAGGTGGTAGCGGAAGTTCACCACCTGGCTGGAGCCGATCTCCGCCACCGCCTCGCGGGAGCGCGCCGTGTCCGCCTGGTCCAGTACCGCAGCGTCGAGGCCGCGCACATCCATGTTGATGGCGTAGCCGAACAGCACCAGCTGCATGATGGGGATGCCGACGATCATGGCGAAGGTCAGGCGGTCGCGGCGCAACTGGCGCAGTTCCTTGAGGACGATGGCGCCCAGGCGGTGCAGGTTCATCGCGCGGCCTCCGCCTTCTGCAACGGCTGGTGGGTGACGGTGACGAACACATCCTCCAGGTTCGGCTCGGTCTCCTTCACCTCGGCCTCGACCTGGTGCTCGGCCAGGCGCCGGGCGATGCGCTCGCGGGCGTTGGCCTCGGCGCTGAGCACCCGCAGCGAGGCGCCGATCTGGGCCATGGCGATCACCTCGTCGGCCCCCTGCAGCGCCCGTTGCGCCTGGCGCGGCTGGGCGCACTCGATCAGCAGCGGGTGGCCGGGCAGGGCGCCCATCAGCTCGGCCGGGCTGCCGTCGGCCACCAGCCGGCCGGCGTCGAGGATGCCCAGGCGCGTGCAGCGCTCGGCCTCGTCCATGTAGTGGGTGGAGACCAGCGGCGTGGTGCCGGCCTCGGCCAGCTCGAACAGCGAATCCCAGAATTCCCGGCGCGACTGCGGGTCCACCGCGCTGGTGGGCTCGTCCAGCAGCAGCAGGTCCGGCTTGTGCAGGACCGCCCCGGCCAGGGCCAGGCGCTGCTTCTGTCCACCGCTGAGGGTGCCGGCGAGTTGCTTGCGGCGGTCCGCCAGCCAGTAGCGCTCGAGCAACTCCTCGATGCGGCGGCGGCTCTCTGGGCGCGAGAGCCCCTGCACGGCGGCGAGGAATTCCAGGTTCTCGCCGATGGTCAGGTCCTCGTAGAGGGAGAACTTCTGCGTCATGTAGCCGATGCGTCGCTTCAGCGCCTCAGCGTCGCGGGGTATCTGGCAGCCGAGCACCTCGATCTCCCCCTCGCTGGGCAGCAGCAGGCCGCAGAGCATGCGGATGGTGGTGGACTTGCCGCAGCCATTGGGGCCGAGGAAGCCGAACACCTCGGCGCGGTTCACCTCGAGGTTCAGCCCGTCCACCGCCGCCAGCTGGCCGAAACGCTTGGTCAGGCCGCGCGCGCGGATCACCGCTTCGCCGTCATTCATCGCCCGGGCGCTCCGCATGCAGCGGCAGGCCGGCGGGCAGGCGCGCGGCGGCCTCGCCCTCCAGCACCAGTTCGGCGCGGTACACCAGGCGGCTGGCGTCGCTGCCGGTCAGGGCGTAGTAGGGGGTGAAGCTGGCCTCGCTGGCGATGCTGCGCACCCGCCCGGTGAACAGACCCTCGACCCCTTCGACGCCTACCTGCAGGCGGTCGCCGATGGCGATGCGCGAACGCACCGGGGCAGGGATGAACAGCCGCGCATAGGGCGCCTCGCCCACCAGCAGGCTGACCACCTCGGCGTTGGCCGGCGGCTGGTCGCCGGGGCGGAAGGGCAGGGCGTCGACCCGGCCGGCGCGGGGCGCGCGTACGCTCAGGTGCTCGCGATCCACCTGCAGCCGGGCCAGCGCGGCGCGGGCGGCCTGCAGCTCGGCGGCGGCCTGGGCCAGTTGTTCCGGGCGGGTGCCATTGGTGAGTTCGCGCAGCTGGGCATCGGCGTTCTTCACCGCGGCGTCGGCCTGGTCACGGCTGGCCCGGGCGCGATCGCGCTCGGCGATGGCCACCTGGCCCCGCGCGTAGAGGGCGGCGACGCGCTGGTAGTTGCGCCCGGCCTCGGTGGCATCGGCGCGGTTGCGCACCAGGATGGCACGGGCGGCGTCGATGCTTTCCTGGCGCGCGCCGTTGCTCAGTTCTTCCAGGCGCGCCTCGGCCTGGGCCACCTGGCCGCGCGCCTGGTCGAGGCGCGCGTCGAGGCGGCGCGGGTCCAGCTCCACGAGCAGCTGCCCGGCCTGCACCGAGTCGCCTTCGGCCACCTTCCAGTCGAGGATGGTTTCCGAGGCTTCGGCGGGCACGCCGATGCGGTCCCACTCCAGGGTGCCCAGCAGGGGCTCGCTGTCGCGGCGGTCGCAACCGCCCAGCAGGGCCAGGCAGAGGAGGCCTGGAATGAAGGTGCGGGCGGTCATGGCGATACCTCCAGGCCGCGTTCGAGCAGGGCCAGGGTGTGGTTGACGAGGGCGTCGTTGCCGATCTCCGGGTTGGCGAAGATGCCGCGCCAGAGCGGCGCAGCGGCGTGGGGCAGCATGGTCAGGCCGATCAGCGAGACCACCAGCAGGCGCGGGTCGAGATCCGGGTTGAGGGCGCCACGGGCCTGGGCCGCAGCGAAACGCTGGGCCAGCAGCATCGGAATCAGCGGGGCGATGCGCTGGGGCAGCAGCTCGCGCAGCACGCCGCCCTCGCAGAGGATTTCGCGCACCCACAGCGGCGGTATCCAGGGCTGTTCGGCCACCGTTTCGCTGATGCCGCGCACGAACAGACGTACCAGCTCCAGGGGCTCGTCGCCGGCCTCCTGCAGGCGCGCGGCCAGGTTGCGGACCAATGGCAGGAAGCGCTCCTCCACCACCGCATCCACCAGGCGCTGCTTGTTGCCGAAGTAGTAGTTGACCATCGCCGGCGTCACCCCGGTGCTCTGGGCGATGCCGCGCAGGCTGCTGGCCTTGATGCCCTGCTGGGCGAAGGCTTCGCAGGCGGTGTCGAGCAGGCGTTCACGTTGCTGGGCTTCGCCGGCCGGGCGGCCGGGTGCGCGGGGTGTGGTCATGCGGCAGGTCCTGGAGGGTGACGGAATTATTTAAATACGCATTTAATTAATTTTCAAACGGCGCTTCGATAATCCGCTGGACGGCATTTAGATAGCTTGCTAATAATTGTTTCCGTTGAACTCATCACCGGCCGAAGCGGCCTATCCTTCTGGCAATTCCCCTCAAGGTCCTGTGCGTGCGCGATTCCCTGCGGGCGTTCCTCGCCCCCGACATCCCGGCTCTCCAGTTCGCCATCAAGACCCTCCTGGGCGGCGGCCTGGCGCTCTGGTGCGCGCTGCGCTTCGGCCTGGAGCAGCCGCAATGGGCGCTGATGACGGCCTTCATCGTCGCCCAGCCGCTGTCCGGGATGGTGGTGCAGAAGGGCCTGGCACGGCTGCTCGGGACCCTGGTCGGCACCGTCATGGCCGTGGTGGCGATGGCCCTGTTCGCGCAGACGCCCTGGCTGTTCATCCTCGCGCTGGCTACCTGGCTGGGCCTGTGTACCGCAGCCTCGACCATGCTGCGCAGCGCCTGGTCCTACTCCTTTGTGCTGGCGGGCTACACGGTGGCGATCATCGGCCTGCCGGCCATCGCCCATCCGCTGACCGTATTCGACCAGGCCGTGGCGCGCTGCACCGAGATCTGCCTCGGCATCATCTGCGCCACCGCCGTCAGCGCGCTGGTCTGGCCGCAACGGGTGGAGCGCCAGCTGGCGCGCCAGGCCGGCGATGCCTGGAACGCCGGCATCGCCGCCGCGCGTTCGGCGTTGCGCGGCGAGCCCCATGAACGCCAGGGCCTGCTCGGCGTGCTGGGGCGCATCGTCGCCGTGGACGCCCAGCGCGAGCACGCCTGGTTCGAAGGCAACCGTGGCCGCCAGCGCGCCGCCGCCCTGCGGGTGCTCAGCCGCGATTTGCTCAGCCTGCTGCGCCTGGCCCGGGGCGTGGCGCGGCAGTGGCGGCAACTGTCGGCGGGGGAGGCCGAGCGCCTGGCGCCCTGGATGGACGAGGTGCTGCAATGCCTGGCCGAGCCCGATGACGCCGCCTGCGAAGCCCTCGGCCAGCGCCTGCTGGACGCCGCCGAAGCCGATGACCTGGTGCCCGTGCAGCAGTATTGCCTGGGCCGCCTGGCGGTGATGCTGCGGCAGATGCGCGCCGCCGCCCAAGCCCTGCGCGCGGTGGAGCGCGGCGAGGCGCCGGACGATGCCGGCGCGCCGCTGTCCTGGCACCGCGACCTGCCCACCGCCTTGCTCTACGGCCTGCGCAGCAGCGTCGCCTTCGTCGGCCTGGCGTCATTCTGGCTGGCCACCGCCTGGACCTCTTCGGTGGGCGCGCTGACCCTCACCTGCGTGGTCTGCAGCCTGTTCGCCAGCCGCGAGAACGCCGAGCAGATCGGCCTGATGTTCCTGCGCGGCATCCTCTACGCGCTGCCGGTGGCCTTCTTCATCGGCCAGGTGGTGCTGCCGCAGATGAGCGGCTTCCCGCTGCTCTGCATGGCCCTCGGCGTACCGCTGTTCTTCGGCACCCTGGGCATGGCCAAGCCGGCACTGGGGGCGACCTCGACCTCCTTCTGCCTGCACTTCATCGTGCTTTGCGCACCGCAGAACACCATGCATTACGACGTGGCGCTGTTCCTCAACGAGGCCATGGCCATCCTCCTGGGCGTCGGCTTCGCGGTGCTGGTGTTCCGCGTCATCGTGCTGACCAACCCCGGCTGGCACGGGCGGCGCCTGCTCAAGGCCACCTTCCATGACCTGGGCCGCCTCACCCACCGCGCGCTGGCGGGCGCCGAGAACTGGTTCGGCGGGCGCATGGCCGACCGCCTGCTGCAGCTGGCGCGGCACTACCCGGCGCTGCCCAGCCAGTCGCGCAACCGCTGGGACGACGGCATCACCAGCCTAGACATCGGCGACGAACTGCTGCACCTGCGCCGCTGCCTGGCCGCCGGCGAGCGCTCCATCGAAGCCTCCGAGGCGCGTTTCCTGCGCAGCATCGAGCCGCTGCTGGAGCGCGGGCCGGCGGCGTCGCTGGCGGGTGCGATGGACGAACCCTCGGAACAACTGATCCGCGCCCTGCGCGAGGCCGGCACCAGCATCGACCGGCGCCTGGCCCAGGCGGCCCTGCTGCAGCTGCGGCAGAGCTGGCGCCAATGGTGTGAACAACAGGAGGCGAGCCATGGGCTTGCGTGAATGGTCCCTGGGCGGCGTGCTGCTCAGCCCCTTTCTGATGTATGCGCTGGCGGCGCTGCTGGCGACGGGCCTGCTGCGCCTGGCCCTGCAGCGCGTCGGCATGGCGCGCTGGATCTGGCACGAAGCGCTGTTCGACTGTGCCCTGTATGTCTGTGTCCTGTCGTTGCTGGTCGCCTGGTTCGGGCACTGGTGAAGGAGAAACCCATGCGTTCCACCCTGCGTATCGTCATCACCCTGGCCCTGGTCGCCGCCGCCATCGTCGGTGGCTGGAGCCTCTGGCAGCACTACATGCTTTCGCCCTGGACGCGCGATGCGCGCATCCGGGCCGACGTGGTGGTGATCTCGCCGGACGTCTCCGGCTGGGTCGTCGACCTCAAGGTCCATGACAACCAGCAGGTGAAGGCCGGCGACCTGCTGCTCAGCGTCGACCGCGAGCGCTACCTGGCGGCCCTGGAGAAGGCCCGCGCGGTGGCCGAGACGCGCCAGCAGCAGCTGCGCCTGCGCGAGCACGAGGCCTCTCGCCGCGCCCACCTGGGGCCGCAGGCGATCAGCGCCGAGCTGAAGGAGAACGCGCAGATCACCGCCGACATCGCCCGGGGCGAATATCGCCAGGCCCAGGCGGACGTGAAGGTCGCCGAGCTCAACCTGGCCCGCAGCGAAGTGCGCGCGCCGCGCAGCGGACAGATCACCAACCTGCGCCTGGCCCAGGGCAACTACGCCAACGCCGGGCAGCCGGTGATGGCGCTGGTGGATGACGCCTCCTTCTATGTGCAGGCCTATTTCGAGGAGACCAAGCTGCCGGGCATCCACGTCGGTGCGCCGGTGAAGATCTGGCTGATGAGCGCCGGTCGCCCCCTGACCGGCTCGGTGGAAAGCATCAGCCGCGGCATCACCGACCGCAACGCCAGCCCCGACGGCCAATTGCTGGCCAACGTCGAGCCCACCTTCAACTGGGTGCGCCTGGCCCAGCGCATCCCGGTGCGCATCAAGCTCGACCCGGTGCCGGACGACATCCGGCTCAGCGCGGGGATGACCGCCAGCGTCACGGTCGGGGAGCAGCCGCAGGCGCAGCGATAGCCGGGCCCCGCAACGAAAAAGCCCGGCGATTGCCGGGCTTCTTTCATCCTGCCTGCAGGGTTCAGCCGATGGTGATCGGCGGCAGCTCCGGCAGCTCGATGGCCAGGGACTGCTTGGGCGCCAGGACCTCGGCCTCGCCGTCCACCACCTGCTCGGCGTTCTGGTTGAACACGCGGGTGGCGATGCGCACGCGGTTCTTCGGCAGCTTCTCGAGGATTTCCAGTTCCACGGTCAGGGCATCGCCGAGCTTCACCGGGCGGGTGAACTTCAGCTGCTGGCCGAGGTAGATGGTGCCCGGGCCGGGCAGTTCGCAGGCGATGGCCGCGCTGATCAGGGCGCCGCTGAACATGCCGTGGGCGATGCGCTCCTTGAAGATCGTGCCGGCCGCGTACTCGGCATCCAGGTGTACCGGGTTGCGGTCGCCGGAGAGGGCGGCGAACAGCTGGATGTCACGTTCTTCGACGGTCTTGGCGTAGCTGGCCTTCTGGCCGACTTCGAGGGCGTCGTAGGTGAAGTTGGTTACCTGGGTCATGGGGTCTCCTTGTTCGGTTGGCAGTAGCGACTGTGGGCAAGGGCATGCTCCAGCCAGTCGAGCAGGTGGGCGGTCACCTCGTCACGGTTGGTCTCGTTGAGCAGCTCGTGGCGGGCGTCGGGGTAGATCTTCAGTTGCACGTCCTTCACCCCGGCCTCGCCCAGGGCGCGGGCGAGGTCCTCCAGGCGGCGACCGTCGCTGACCGGGTCGCGCGCGCCACCGACCACCAGCAACGGCAGGTCGGGGTCGATCTGCGCCAGGTTCTTCACCGGGGTGATGGTCTGAAGCCCGCCGAGCAGGTCGAGCCACAACTGGTTGGTGCAGCGGAAGCCGCACAGCGGGTCGTTGACGTACTTGTCCACTTCGTCCGGGTCGCGGCTGAGCCAGTCGAATGCGGTGCGGTTGGGCTTGAAGGCCTTGTTGAACGAGCCGAAGGAGAGGAACTCGATCAGTGCGCTGCGGCCGTTGGGGCCCTGGCGCCAGCGTTCCAGCCGTGCCACCACGGCGGCGGCGCGGTAGAGCCCCACCGGCTGGTAGTTGGAGCCGGAGAGGATCGCGCCCTGCAGGCTGCAGCTGTGCTGCATCAGGTAGGCCTGGCCGATGTAGCTGCCCATGCTGTGGCCGAGCAGGACGATCGGCGCCTGCGGATGCTGCTGGCGGATGTGGTGGTTGAGGCTGGCCAGGTCGCCGACCACCTTGTTCCAGCCGTCGTGCTCGGCGTACAGGCCGAGGATGCCGTGCTGGGCGGTGCGACCGTGGCCGCGCTGGTCGTGCACGTAGAGCTCCAGGCCCGCCGCCACCAGGGCCTGGCCCAGGCGTGCGTAGCGGCCACCGTGTTCGGCCATGCCGTGGGCGACCATCACCACGGCCCTTGGCGGGGCATCGCCGCTCCAGCGGTTGACGTGCAGTGAGGCGCCATCGCTGGCGGTGAGCCAGAAAGCATCGTGGGGCATGGCCAATCCTTGTGGCGTTGGGGTGTCGACGCATTGTGCACGGGCGGCCTGGCGGCGCAAAGCTCGGCACGTGGCTGACCGATCGGTTCCCTGCGGGACCGCCCGGGCAATGGTCGGTCAAGGTGCAGCGGGCCGCTCAGGCACGGGCGATGGCGGCAAGATTCACACTGTCTATGACGCGTTCGCGAGTATTTGCGTACGGGTGTGGACCTGCTAATTTCCGGGCAGTCCCGCTCGCGGGCCAGACACATTCAGGGCAAAGAGGATAAGAACAATGCAACCTGATTTCTGGAGCGACAAACGCCCTGCTGGCGTCCCCGACCAGATCGACCTGACCGCCTATCGCTCGGTGATCGAGGTCTTCGAACGTTCCTGCAAGAAATTCGCCGACCGACCGGCCTTCAGCAACCTCGGCGTCACCCTGACCTACGCCGAGCTCGACCGCCTCTCCGGCGCCTTCGCCGCCTACCTGCAGAAGCACACCGACCTCAAGCCGGGCGACCGCATCGCGGTGCAGATGCCCAACGTGCTGCAGTACCCGATCGCCGTGTTCGGCGCCCTGCGCGCCGGCCTCATCGTGGTCAACACCAACCCGCTGTACACCGCCCGCGAGATGCGCCACCAGTTCAAGGACGCCGGCGTGCGCGCGCTGGTCTACGTCAACCTGTTCGGCAAGCTGGTGCAGGAAGTGCTGCCGGATACCGAGATCGACTACCTGATCGAAGCACGCATGGGCGACATGCTGCCGGCCCTCAAGGGCTGGCTGGTCAACACCGTGGTGAAGAAGGTCAAGAAGATGGTGCCGGACTACCACCTGCCCCAGGCCGTGTCCTTCAAGGCCGCGCTGAAGCAGGGCCAGGGCCACGCGCTGAAGCCGGTGAAGGTGGGCCTGGACGACATCGCCGTGCTGCAGTACACCGGCGGCACCACGGGCGTGGCCAAGGGCGCGATGCTCACCCACGGCAACCTGGTGGCCAACATGCAGCAGGTGGACGCCTGCCTCTCGCAGCTGGGCCCGGACGGCCAGCCGCTGATGAAGCAGGGCCAGGAGATCATGATCGCGCCGCTGCCGCTCTACCACATCTATGCCTTCACCGCGAACTGCATGTGCATGATGGTCAACGGCAACCACAACGTGCTGATCACCAACCCCCGCGACATCCCCGGCTTCGTCAAGGAGCTGAAGAAGTGGCGCTTCTCCGCGCTGCTGGGCCTCAACACCCTGTTCGTCGCGCTGATGGACCACCCCGAGTTCAAGGACCTGGACTTCTCCAACCTCAAGGTCACCAACTCCGGCGGCACCGCGCTGGTCAAGGCCACCGCCGAGCGCTGGCAGGCCATGACCGGCTGCTCGGTGGTCGAGGGCTACGGCCTCACCGAAACCTCGCCCGTGGCCAGCACCAACCCCTACGGCAGCCTGGCCCGCCTGGGCACCGTGGGCATCCCGGTGCCGGGTACCGCCTTCAAGGTGATCGATGACGACGGCGCCGAGCTGCCCCTGGGCGAGCGCGGCGAGCTGTGCATCAAGGGCCCGCAGGTGATGAAGGGCTACTGGCAGCGCGAGGAGGCCACCGCCGAGGTGCTCGACGCCGAAGGCTGGCTGAAGACCGGCGACATCGCGGTGATCGACCCGGACGGCTACGTGCGCATCGTCGACCGCAAGAAGGACCTGATCATCGTCTCCGGCTTCAACGTCTACCCCAACGAGATCGAGGACGTGGTCATGGCCCACCCGAAGGTGGCCAGCTGCGCGGCCATCGGCGTGCCCGACGACAAGTCCGGCGAGGCGGTGAAGCTGTTCGTCGTGGCCCGCGAGGGCGGCCTCAGCGTCGACGAGCTGAAGGCCTACTGCAAGGCCAACTTCACCGGCTACAAGGTGCCCAAGCACATCGTCCTCAAGGACGCCCTGCCGATGACGCCGGTCGGCAAGATCCTCCGTCGCGAGCTGCGCGACATCGCCTGACCCTTCCCCCCATCCCCGGCCCGCGAGGGCCGGCGGATGCATGGCGATCCCTCTGCGACGCCTTCTGTACGCCGATTAGAGACGTTACTCTAAAGATGACCGGAATCATTGCATTTGGTCATTTTAATGACTCGCCGGGCCTTGTTTGGCTCTGGTCGCCCATTTGCAAAGCTGCTACTCTCGGCGCGTTTTTTTGCCCCGGAAAGGGCCGAAACGACCGCACAGAACACAACAAACAACTGCCTCGTGCAGTGAAGATCAGCTGTTGCTTAGGAGTGGGCTTCCATGACCGAAAATTTCTGGAAGGACAAGTATCCAGCAGGCATTCCTGCGGAAATCAATGCCGACGCGTACCCCAATATCCAGGCGGTATTGAAAGAGTCCTGCCAACGCTTTGCCGACAAGCCCGCTTTCAGCAACCTGGGCAAGACCATCACCTACGGTGAGCTCTACGAGCTGTCCGGCGCCTTCGCGGCCTACCTGCAACAGAACACCGACCTGCAACCCGGCGATCGCATCGCCGTGCAGCTGCCGAACGTGCTGCAGTACCCCGTGGTGGTCTTCGGTGCCCTGCGCGCCGGCCTCACCGTGGTCAACACCAACCCGCTGTACACCGCGCGGGAGATGGAGCACCAGTTCAACGACGCCGGCGCCAAGGCCCTGGTCTGCCTTGCCAACATGGCCCACCTGGCCCAGGACGTCCTGCCGCGCACCGGCATCAAGCACGTCGTGGTCACCGAAGTCGGCGACATGCTGCCGGCGCTCAAGCGCCTGCTGGTCAACAGCGTCGTCAAGTACGTGAAGAAGATGGTCCCGGCCTATCACCTGCCCCAGGCGGTGAAGCTCAACGATGCCCTGGCCAAGGGCCGTGGCAAGCCGGTCAAGGATGCCTCCCCGGCTGCGGGCGACATCGCCGTGCTGCAGTACACCGGCGGCACCACGGGCGTGGCCAAGGGCGCGATGCTGACCCACCGCAACCTGATCGCCAACATGCTGCAGTGCAAGGCACTGATGGGCGCCAACCTCAACGAAGGTTGCGAGGTGCTGATCACGCCGCTGCCGCTGTACCACATCTACGCCTTCACCTTCCATTGCATGTCCATGATGCTGACCGGCAACCACAACGTGCTGATCAGCAACCCGCGCGACCTGCCGACCATGGTCAAGGAGCTGTCCAACTGGAAGTTCACCGGCTTCGTGGGGCTCAACACCCTGTTCGTCGCCCTGTGCAACAACGAGGACTTCCGCAAGCTCGACTTCTCCGCCCTCAAGCTGACCCTGTCCGGCGGCATGGCCCTGCAACTGGCCGCGGCCGAGCGCTGGAAAGAAGTCACCGGTTGCGCCATCTGCGAAGGCTTCGGCATGACCGAGACCAGCCCGGTGGTATCGGTGAACCCGTTCCAGAGCATCCAGATCGGCACCATCGGCATCCCGGTCCCCTCGACCCAGTGCAAGGTGGTCGACGACGAGGGCAACGACCTCGCCATCGGCGCCATCGGCGAGCTGTGCGTCAAGGGCCCGCAGGTGATGAAGGGCTACTGGCAGCGCCAGGACGCCACCGACGAGATCCTCTCGGCGGACGGCTGGCTGAAGACCGGCGACATCGGCCTGATCCAGGAAGACGGCTACATGCGCATCGTCGACCGCAAGAAGGACATGATCCTGGTCTCCGGCTTCAACGTGTACCCGAACGAGCTCGAAGACGTGCTCGCCACCCTGCCGGGCGTGCTGCAATGCGCCGCCATCGGCATCCCGGACGAGAAGTCCGGCGAGGCGATCAAGGTCTTCGTGGTGGTCAAGCCGGGCGCCAGCCTGACCAAGGACGAGGTGATGCAGCACATGCGCGCCAACGTCACCGGCTACAAGATGCCCAAGGCCGTCGAGTTCCGCGACAGCCTGCCGACCACCAACGTCGGCAAGATCCTGCGCCGTGAACTGCGTGACCAGGAACTGAAGAAGCTCAAGGGCTGATCCGTTCCGCATGAACGAGCCCCGCACCTGCGGGGCTTTTTCTTTTCTGACAGTCGCATCCAGGTGCGCCTCCGTAGGATGGGTAGAGCTCTGCGAAACCCATGGCTCTGTCGGCGTTAGCTGTTGTGGTTTTAATGCAGACTCTCAAGCACGGCCCTTTCCGGGCGCCAAAGGGGTCGTGCCACCTCCACCGCATGGGTTTCGCTTCGCTCTACGCCATCCTACGAACGTGCGCTGGGTTACTGCGCACGTCAATGTGAGGGTTCGAGCGAAGAAAGTTGGAGCAGCCGCCAACGCCCCTCCAGGAGGCCGAACGCAGTCGTTGCGCCGGGGGACGAGCGGCATGGATGCCGCGAGAGGCGCGCCAGGCCATGGATGGCCCATCGCGCCGGCCCCCAGAGCGGCGATGGAGTGAGGGAACCCGACGCAGTCGGGCCGGATGATGGGGCAAGCCCTTTTGGTTCCTTTTAAGGCGATTGTTAAAAGGGACTCGCCCGGGTGGGCGAAACCAGAAGCACCAACAAAACTCGGCAATCAGCTGGGCTCAAATCCTCTAGCAACACTTAACGCAGACAGAGCCAAACCCATTGCCGCGAAGCAGCCGGCCCGCTCCGCAGCTTGGTGCCGGGCGATGGGCCCGATCCCGCCTGTGATGCCTCGACGCCCCATTTCCCGCCCGCTAGAGTGCCGACTCTCGCGACCGCCCTGGAGCCGGCCCATGCCCTTGCCCGATCTCAACCTGCTGGTCGCCCTGGACGTGCTGCTCGACGAAGGCAGCGTCGCCGGGGCGGCGCGGCGCATGCACCTGAGCGCGCCGGCCATGAGCCGCACCCTGGCGCGCATCCGCGAGGCGGTGGGCGACCCGATCCTGGTGCGCGCCGGTCGCGGCCTGGTGCCCACGCCCCGGGCACTGGAGCTGCGCGAGCAGGTGCGCGACCTGGTGGAGCGCGCCAGCGGCCTGTTCCATGCCGACCAGGTGGACCTGGCCAACCTGGAGCGCACCTTCAACATCCGCACCAACGACATCTTCATGGTCTGCTACGGCGGTCGCCTGTTCGAGCGCGCCCACCGCGAGGCGCCGGGTACGGTGCTGCGCTTCGTCCCGGAGATCGACGGCGACGACGACGCCCTGCGTGCCGGGCGCATCGACCTGATGGTGGGCGCCTCGCTCACCCTGCCGCCGGAGATCAAGTCCCAGGGCCTGTTCGAATGCCGCTTCAGCGGCCTGGTGCGCGAGGGCCACCCGCTGCTGGAGGGCCCCCTCGACGTCGAGCGCTTCGCCGCCTGCGAGCACATCAGCGTGTCGCGCCGGGGCCTGGCGAAGGGCCCCATCGACCAGGCGCTGGCGGAACTCGGCCTGTCGCGCAAGGTGGTGATGATCGCCCCCAGCTTCTTCTCCGCCGTGCTGGCGATGCTGGAGTCCGACCTGATCCTGCCGATGCCCGACCCCGTGGTCGCCACCTGCCGGCGCCTCGGCCTGCCCCTGCGCGCCTTCGAGATCCCCCTGCCGCTGGCGACGGTGGGGGTGCGCCAGTCCTGGCACCCGCGCTTCGACAGCGACCCGGCGCACCGCTGGCTGCGCACCTTGATCAAGCGCTGTTGCGAGGACGGCCTGCCCGGCTGATCGAGGCTTGCCCCGACGCGCTGGGCGCTTGTTAAGTCGTGCGTCTAGCGCACTCGTAAATTAGAAATATTGCAATTTTCGGCATGCCATGGCCGCCCATAGACTTTCCGCGTACCCCTGAAACCCGGAAGTCCCCATGTCTTGCATGCACTCGCGCGCCCTCGGAGCACCGCCCCGATGAACGCGCCCCTGTCCCTGCCCCAGGCTGCCGCCAAGCCCGCCGCCGCACCGGTGACGACGCCCTTCGGGCTGCGCATCGTCGTCGGCCTGGTGGGCGTGTTGCTGGCGGTGCTGGTGGCCGGCTTCAACGAGAACGTCACCAAGGTCGCCCTGGCCGATATCCGCGGCGCCATGGGCATCGGCCGTGACGCAGGCACCTGGCTGCTGGCGCTCTACGCCGCGCCCTCGGTCTGTGCCATGGCCTTTGCCCCCTGGTTCTCGGTGACCTTCTCCCTGCGCCGCTTCACCATCGCGGCCATCGGCGCCTTCATGGTGCTGGGCCTGCTCAGCCCCCTGGCGCCCAACCTGCCGTGCCTGATGGCCCTGCGCGCCCTGCAGGGCCTGGCCGGCGGGGCGCTGCCGCCGATGCTGATGACCGTGGCGCTGCGCTTCCTGCCCGCCAACATCAAGCTCTACGGCCTGGCCGGCTACGCCCTGACCGCCACCTTCGGCCCTGGCCTGGGCACGCCGCTGGCGGCCTTCTGGGTGGAGTTCGTCGGCTGGCGCTGGGCCTTCTGGCAGATCATCCCCCTGAGCCTGCTGGCCCTGGCCGCCGTCGCCTGGGGGCTGCCCCAGGACCCGCTGCGCCTGGAACGCTTCCGCCAGTTCGACTGGCTGGGCCTGTTGCTGGGCTTCCCCGCGCTGTCGATGCTGGTGGTCGGCCTGGTGCAGGGCGACCGCCTGGACTGGTTCGAGTCGCCGCTGATCTGCCTGCTGCTGGGCGGGGGCTCGGTGCTGCTGGTGCTGTTCCTGCTCAATGAATGGAAGCACCCGCTGCCCTTCTTCAAGCTCCAGCTGCTCAAGCTGCGCAACCTCAGCTTCGCCCTGTTCGTGCTGGGCGGCGTGCTCTTCGTGCTGCTGGGGGTGATCAGCGTGCCCTCCGCCTACCTGGCCCAGGTGCAGGGCTACCGCCCGCTGCAGAGCGCCCCGGTGTTCCTGGTGGTCGCCCTGCCGCAACTGCTGGCGCTGCCCCTGGTGGCGGCCCTGTGCAACCTGCGCTGGGTGGATTGCCGCTGGGTGCTGGCCTGCGGCCTGGCCATGCTCGCCGGCGCCTGCTGGCTGGGTGCCGGGCTGACCTCGGCCTGGGCCCGCGAGGACTTCTACCTGGTGCAGGCGCTGCAGATCTTCGGCCAGCCCATGGCGGTGCTGCCGCTGCTGATGCTCTCCACCGGCAGCATCACGCCGCCGGACGGCCCCTTCGCCTCGGCCTGGTTCAACACCATCAAGGGTTTCGCCGCGGTGCTGGCCGGCGGCGTGCTGGAAGCCCTCGGCACCCTGCGCCTGCACCTGCACTCCACCCAGCTGGTGGACCGCCTAGGCAACGGCCCGCTGCTGGAGGAGGGCGCGCAGCTGGCCCGCCGTGTCCACCAGCAGGCCACGGTGCTGGCCTCCTCCGACCTCTACCTGTGCCTGGCCGTCCTGGCGGCCGCGCTGATCGTCGCCATCCCCTTCGTGCCCACGCGCATCTACCCGCCGCGTGCCCCGAGCTAACGGAAGAATCACCATGACCGACACACACAACCGTACCCCCCTGATCGTCGGCGCCTTGCTCGCCGGCGCCGGCCTCATCGCCTGGAGCGCCTGGCACTTCACCGCCGGCAGCGGGGGCGAAGGCACCAACGACGCCTTCGTCCAGGCCGACTTCACCCTGGTGGCGCCCAAGGTCTCCGGCTTCATCGGCGAGGTGCTGGTGGAGGACAACCAGCCGGTGACGGCCGGCCAGCTGCTGGCGCGCATCGACGACCGCGACTACCGCGCCGCGCGCTCCGGCGCCCGCGCCGAAGTGGCCAGCGCCGAGGCCAGGCTGGCCAACGCCCGGGCCACCCTGGAACGGCAGGACGCGCTGATCCGCCAGGCCGAGGCCACGGTGGAGGCGGACCGCGCCGAGATGGAGTTCGCCCGCCACGAGCTGGAGCGCTACCAGCACCTGGCCGGGCAGGGCGCCGGCACCCTGCAGAGCGCCCAGCAGGCGCGCAGCCGCTTCGACACCAGCCGTGCGCGCCAGGCCGAACACGCCGCCGCGCTCTCGGCCACGCGCAAGCAGACCGACGTCCTCGCCGCCCAGCGCGACGCCGCCCGGGCCGCCCTGGAACAGGCCCGTGCCGGCCTCGAACGGGCCGAGCTCGACCTTTCCCACACCGAACTGCGCGCCCCCATGGACGGCACGGTCGGCCGCCGCGCGGTGCGGGTCGGCGCCTTCGTCAGCCCCGGCCAGGCCCTGCTGGCGGTGGTGCCCCTGGCACGGGCCTACGTGGTCGCCAACTTCCAGGAAACCCAGCTCACCCACATGCGCCCCGGCCAGGCGGTGCAGATGACCGTGGACAGCTTCCCCGGCGAGGTGCTGCAAGGCCATGTGGAAAGCATCGCCCCGGCCACCGGCGTGACCTTCGCCGCCATCGCCCCGGACAACGCCACCGGCAACTTCACCAAGGTGGTGCAGCGCATCCCGGTGAAGGTCCGCCTCGACCAGGGCCAGCCCCTGGCCGCGCGCCTGCGGGTGGGCATGTCGGTGGAAGCCGACGTGGACACCCGTGGCGAGCCCGAGGCCCTGGCGGGGGTGAACTGAGGTGCATCGACACGCGACCCTGCTGGTCCTGGCGATGGGCCTTGGCGCCTGCAGGGTCGGCCCGGACTTCACCCGGCCCGACGCCCCCCCTGGCGCTGGTGGACCTCTACCGCGCCCTCGGGGGTGGCTGGCAGGCGTTGGAAGGGGAGGAGGACGTGCCAGGTGCCTGAAGGTTCCGGGGAAGGCGATCGCGAATGAATTCGCTCCCACAAATGGGCGGCGGCGCTGTGCGCCGCTTGGCGACTGAAGTCGCCCCTACACAACGGCACAACGCCCCACGCAGGAGCTGATCGATGCGTAGGGTGGAGGTCGCTTTCTACCTCCACCAAGCGGAGCCAGGAGCTGCGCGTCGTCACGCCCGGGAACGATCCGCCACCTCTCCAATCGCTCAACCCACCGCTTCGCCAGCTCTACCGAACGGTATGACCTCCCGTCGCTCCCGCCCGCTGCCAGCATTGCGACAGCGGTGGATTCGCATAACCTGCGCCGGTCCGCGGGCCCGTGGCCCGCACCGTTGCGCTTCCTGGGGGACCTCCATGCGTATGAACGTGCGTCGAATCCTCCTGGCCTGGATGCTGGGAGTTGTCGTCGTCGGCCCGACCGTGGCCGCTGAAAACCCGTCCGCGAAACCGGTGATCGGTTCCGCCTCGCCGCAGGCCGTGACGGGCCGCCCGCTCAGCGTGCTGTTCGTGGGCAACAGCTACACCTTCTACAACGACCTGCCGCGCATGGTCCGGCAGATGTCCCTCGACGCCGCCCAGCCGCGCCCACTGGACGTGCGTGACGTCACCTTCGGCGGCGCCAGCCTGGAGGCCCACTGGAACCGCGGCGTGGTGCAGCAGGTGCTGGCCAGCCAGCACTGGGACTACGTGGTGATCCAGGACTTCAGCACCATGCCGGTGGACAACCCCGAGAAGACCCGCACCTACGTGCGCCTGATGGCCGCCGAGGCACGCAAGGCCGGCGCCCAGCCGATCCTCTACCTGACCTGGGCGCGCCAGGCGAACCCGGCCATGCAGGCGCAGCTCGATGCCGTCTACACCGGCCTGGCCAACGAGACCCACGCGCTGCTGGCCCCGGTCGGCCAGGCCTGGAAGCAGGCCCTGGCAGCCACCCCGCAACCGCACCTGTTCATCGAGGACGGCAGCCACCCGAGCTACAGCGGCAGCTACCTGACCGCCTCGGTGTTCTACGCGCTGATCTACGGCGTGCAGCCGCCGGCACCGTCGTCCGAGCAGGCCGCGCGCCTGGACCACGACAGCAGCAGCGCCCTGCAGGGCTTCGCCTGGAACTCCCTGCAGGCCCAGGACCTGGCCCTGCGCACCGTGCCGGCCGAGCTGCGCAGCCTGCCGATCACCGCCACCCGCTGACCCGCTCCACCCCGCGCCGCCGAGCCATCGGCGCGCGGGCGCTTGCCGGTGCGGTGCGGGGGCGGAATCTGCGACAATCGCGCCTTTGCCACGATTGCCCAGTGCCTGATGACCGACATCGCCTCCCTGCACAAGAACCTCGACCACGCCCTGATCGCCGACCGCCATCGCCTGCGCCGCCAGCTCCATGAGCTGCACAAGAAGCCGGACGAGGCGAAGCTCGCCCAGTGGCTGGAACGCTTCCAGGCGTCCTGCGCCAAGGTCGAGGCCCGTCGCGCCAGCGTGCCGCGCATGCGCTACGACGATGCCCTGCCCATCGCCGCCAAGCGCGACGAGATCAAGGCCGCCCTGGAGAAGCACCAGGTGCTGGTGATCGCCGGCGAGACCGGCTCGGGCAAGACCACCCAGCTGCCGAAGATCTGCCTGGAGATCGGCCGCGGCACCCACGGCCTGATCGGCCACACCCAGCCGCGCCGGCTGGCCGCGCGCAGCGTGGCGACCCGCGTGGCCGAGGAGATCGGCACGCCCCTGGGCGAACTGGTGGGCTACCAGGTGCGCTTCGAGGACCAGTCCAACGAGCGCAGCCTGATCAAGCTGATGACCGACGGCATCCTGCTGGCCGAGACCCAGCACGACCGCCTGCTCGAGCGCTACGACACGATCATCGTCGACGAGGCCCACGAGCGCAGCCTGAACATCGACTTCCTCCTGGGCTACCTGAAGACCCTGCTGCCGCGCCGCCCGGACCTGAAGCTGATCATCACCTCGGCGACCATCGACCTGGAGCGCTTTTCCAAGCATTTCGGCGATGCGCCCATCGTCGAAGTCTCCGGCCGCACCTACCCGGTGGACACCTGGTACCGGCCCCTGGCCGCCGAGGTGGACGAGAACGGCGAGCCGCTGTTCGACGACCTGTCGGTGGACCAGGGCATCCTCCGCGCCCTGGACGAGATCGCCGACCACGAGCGCGCCGAAGGCAAGCGCCCGGGCGACGTGCTGGTGTTCCTCCCCGGCGAGCGCGAGATCCGCGACGCCGCCGAGGTGCTGCGCAAGGCCAACCTGCGCCACACCGAGGTGCTGCCGCTCTATGCACGACTGACCCCGGCCGAGCAGCAGAAGATCTTCGCGCCCATGCCGGGCCGCAAGATCGTGCTCGCCACCAACGTCGCCGAAACCTCGCTGACGGTGCCCGGCATCCGCTACGTGATCGACAGCGGCACCGCGCGCATCAGCCGCTACAGCTACCGCGCCAAGGTCCAGCGCCTGCCCATCGAGGCCGTGTCCCAGGCCAGCGCCAACCAGCGCAAGGGCCGTTGCGGCCGGGTCGAGCCGGGCATCTGCGTGCGCCTGTACAGCGAGGAGGACTTCCTCGGCCGCCCCGAATTCACCGACCCGGAGATCCTGCGCACCAACCTGGCGGCGGTGATCCTGCAGATGCTCCACCTGCGCCTGGGCGAGATCGGCGACTTCCCCTTCATCGAGCCGCCGGACGGCAAGGCGGTGAGCGACGGCTTCACCCTGCTGCAGGAGCTCTCGGCAGTGAACCGCGAGGGCCAGCTCACGCCCCTGGGCCGCCAGCTGGCGCGCCTGCCGGTGGACCCGCGCCTGGGCCGCATGGTGCTGGAAGGCGCCAGCCAGGGCAGCCTCGACGAGGTGCTGCTGATCACCAGCGCGCTCTCGGTGCAGGACCCGCGCGAACGGCCGATGGAACGCCAGCAGGCCGCCGACCAGGCCCACGCGCAATGGAAGGACGTGGATTCCGACTTCGCCGCGCTGGTCAACCTCTGGCGCGGCTTCGAGGAGCAGCGCCAGGCACTGGGCTCCAACGCGCTGCGCACCTGGTGCCGGAAGAACTTCCTCAACTACATGCGCCTGCGCGAGTGGCGTGATGCCCACCGCCAGCTGACGCTGATCTGCCGCGAGCTCAAGCTCTCCATCAACAAGGAGCCGGCGGACTACCCGCGCGTGCACAAGGCGCTGCTCTCCGGCCTGCTCAGCCAGATCGGCCAGAAGAGCGAGGATGGCGACTACCTCGGCGCCCGCCAGCGGCGTTTCTGGATCCACCCCTCGACCGTGATCGCCAAGAAGCGCCCGCAGTGGATCATGGCCGCCGAGCTGGTGGAGACCACCAAGCTGTTCGCGCGCATGGTCGCCAAGATCGACCCCGACTGGCTGGAACCCCTGGCCGGCCACCTGGTGAAGAAGAACCACCTGGAGCCGCACTGGGAGAAGCGCCGTGGCCAGGTCGTGGCCTACGAGCAGGTCACCCTCTACGGGCTGATCGTGGTCGGCCGCCGCCCGGTGCACTACGGCCCCATCGACCCGCCGGTGGCGCGCGAGCTGTTCATCCGCGAGGGCCTGGTGCGGGGCGAGATCCACAGCCGAGCCAAGTGCCTGGCCGCCAACCGCCAGTTGCTGGAGCGGCTCGACGAGCTGGAGGCCAAGGCCCGCCGCCGCGACATCCTCGCCGACGAGGAAACCCTCTTCGGCTACTACGCCGCGCGCCTGCCCGAGGACATCTACCAGACCGCCAGTTTCGAGAAGTGGTACGAGCGCGAGCGGGCGAAGAACCCCGAGCTGCTGATCATGCGCGAGGAAGACGTGCTGGCCCGCGAAGCCAGCGAAGTCACCGCCGCGCAGTACCCGGACACCCTGCGCATCGGCGAGCTGCAACTGCCGCTGGACTACCACTTCGAACCCGGCCACCCGCGTGACGGCGTGACCCTGCGGGTGCCCGCGCCCCTGTTGCCGCAACTGCCCGCCGAGCGCCTCGACTGGCTGGTGCCCGGCCTGCTGGAAGCCAAGTGCGTGGCCCTGGTGCGCAACCTGCCCAAGGCGATCCGCAAGAACTTCGTGCCGGTGCCGGATTTCGTGAAGGCCGCGCTGGCCAAGCTGGCCTTCGCCCAGGGCTCGCTGCCCGAGGCGCTGGGCCGCGAACTGCAGCGCATGACCGGCGCCCGCGTGCCCGAGGAGGCCTGGGCGGAAGCCGCCGGCCTGCTGGAGCACCACCTGAAGATGAACATCGAGGTGGTCGATGCGCGCGGCAAGTTCCTCGGCGAAGGCCGCGACCTGGCCGAGCTGACCGCGCGCTTCGCCGAGGCCAGCCAGGCCGCCCTGGCCATCCCGCAGGGCGACAAGGCGCAGAAGGCGGTGGAAGCCAAGGTGTTCGCCGAGGTCGCCGAGAAGACCCAGCAGAAGATCGCCGGCCTGTCCATGACCGTCTACCCGGCGCTGGTGGAGGAGGGCGGCGTAGTCAAGGAACACCGCTTCCCGACCCAGGCCGAAGCCGAGTACCAGCACCGTCGCGCCCTGCAGCGCCTGCTGCTGCAACAGCTGGCCGAACCGGCCAAGTTCCTCCGTGGCAAGCTGCCGGGCCTGACCGAGCTGGGCCTGCTGTACCGCGACATGGGCCGGGTCGACGCGCTGGTGGAGGACATCCTCCTGGCCAGCCTCGACAGCTGCATCCTCGACGGCGAAGCCAGCCTGCCCCGCGACGGCGCCGCCCTGGCCTCGCTGGCGGAGAAGAAGCGCGGTGCCTGGGCCGAGCACGCCGAACGCCTGGCGCGCCTGACCCTGGACATCCTCAAGCTCTGGCATGGCCTGCAGAAGCGCTTCAAGGGCCGCATCGACCTGGCCCAGGCGGTGGCGCTCAACGACATCAAGGCGCAGCTGGCCAACCTCGTGTACCCCGGTTTCGTCCGCGAGACGCCGGCCGAGTGGCTGAAGGAAGTGCCGCGCTACCTCAAGGCCATCGAGCAGCGCTTCGACAAGATCGGCGCCCAGCTGCAGCGTGACCGCGTCTGGTCCGGCGAGCTGGCCGGCTACTGGGAGCAGTACCAGGCGCGCCTGGCCAAGCATGCCCAGGAAGGCAAGCGCGACCCCGAGCTGGTGCTGTACCGCTGGATGCTGGAGGAGTATCGCGTGTCCCTCTTCGCCCAGCAGCTGGGGACGAAGATGGCGGTCTCCGACAAGCGTCTCAACAAGCAGTGGACCCAGGTGGAGGGTTGATCCGTGAGTGACCTGTTGTTCGAAATCCGCCCCATGAGCCCCGAGCTGTACCGCGAGAAGACCCGGCGCATCGCCATCGGCATCGCGGTACTGTTCATCGCCCTGGCCATGCTGTTCGCCACCGCCAGCGTGCAGCTGTTCGGCACCCCCGGTGGCGACAACTTCCGCTGGAACCTGGCCGGCGTGCTGGCCGGGCTGGCGGTGACGGTGGCCCTAGTGCGCCTGCAGTTCTGGCCGCGCCCGTTCATGGCGCCGGCGGTCTATGGCTGGGGGCTCAAGCGCAGCCTGATGCGCGTCACCAACCTGATGCACCGGGTCAAGGCCGGCGTCGCCGTGAACGACCCGGCGGCGATGAAGCTGCTGCGCTTCTACCACCTGGGCGTGACCCAGATGCACCAGCTGGACGGCAACACCTCCGACCTCAGCCAGATGGTCCGCGAGATCGATGCGCACCGCGAGGCGATGCTGGCCCTGGGGCTCGACCCGGAGCAGGGGCGCCTGGAGCGGGACTGGCTGGACGCGGTCAAGCGCTTCGGCTGAACCGCCGTTTGCCGGGTTCCCGCGTTCGCGGGAATGACGCTCACGAAAGACCCGCCCCGCACTCGTCATCCTCGCGAACGCGGGGAACCACTGGAACAGCATCACCCCACAGGGACGATCCCATGCCTTCCACCCTCGAACTCGTCGCCGACCTGGTGAACCTGATCGCCGTGCTGCTGGCCGCGCGCAACAGCGTGCACACCTGGTCCAGCGGCATCCTCGGCTGCGTGCTGTTCGGCTGGTTGTTCTTCGAATCCCAGCTGTATGCCGACGTCACCCTGCAGGGCTTCTTCATCGTCACCAGCGCCCTGGGCTGGTGGGCCTGGTTGCGTGGCAACGCCGGCACCCAGCTGCCGGTTAGCCGCACCGCGCCAGGCACGCTGGCGTGGATGGCGGCCCTGGCGGTGGTGGTGGCGTTGGCCTATGGGGCGCTGCTGCACCACTTCACCGACGCCTACGCACCGCTGGTGGACTCCCTGGTGCTGACCTTCAGCGTGCTGGCGCAACTGTTGCTGATGCGCCGGCGCCTGGAGAACTGGTACGCCTGGCTGCTGGTGAACACCCTGGCGGTGCCGCTCTACGCCTCCCGCGAGCTGTACCTCACCGCCGGGCTCTACACCCTGTTCTGGTGCAACGCCTGGTACGGCCTGTACCGCTGGCGCCGTGAGCTGCGCGAGGCCGCCGTGCCCGTGGCCGGACAGGAACCGGTCTGAGATGAACACGACCTTTCGCACTGGCCTGGTGGTGGGCAAGTTCTCGCCGCTGCACCTGGGCCATGAGCGGCTGATCCACGCGGCCCGGGGGCAATGCGAGCGGCTGTTGCTGCTCTGCTGGTCTCTTCCCGAGCTGCCGGGTTGCGAAGCCGGGCGCCGTGAGCGCTGGCTGCGCCTGCGCTTTCCGGAGTTGCAGGCCGAGGTGGTCACCCCGGCCCGCATCCGGGCCTGGCGGGAGGAGGGCAAGCGCCTGCCCGACCTGCCCCACAACGACGCCCCCGAGTTCGAGCCGCGTCAGTTCGTCGCCGAGTTCTGCCAGGCGGTGTTCGGCACCACGGTGGATGCGGTGTTCACCAGCGAGGGCTATGGCGAGGGGTTCGCCGCGCACCTGGCGGGTGTCTTCGGGCACCCGGTGCGGCACGTCTGCGTCGACCCGCAGCGCCTCGCCGTGCCCGTCTCCGGCACCCGCCTGCGGGCCGACCCCCACGGGTTGCGGGAGTTCCTCGCCCCCGAGGTGCACGCCGACTTCGTCGAACGGATCGTCCTGCTCGGCGGCGAATCCACCGGCAAGAGCAGCCTCGCCATCGCCCTGGCCGCAGCGCTCGATGCGCCTTGCGTGGCCGAATTCGGCCGCGAGCACTGGGTGGCGAAGGACGGTGCGCTTGAGTACGACGACCTGCTGCACATCGGCCGAAACCAGGTGGCGCGGGAAGACCGGGCGGCGCTCACGGCCGGGCGCTACCTGGTCTGCGACACTTCGGCGCTGACCACGCTGTTCTACAGCCACGCGATGTTCGGCGGCGCCGAGGCCGAGCTAGCCACCCTGGCCGAACGCCCCTATGCGCACACCTTCCTCTGCGCCGACGACTTCCCCTTCGTCCAGGACGGCACCCGCCAGGACGAAACCTTCCGCCGCCGCCAACAGGCCTGGTACCGCGCCGAACTGCAGCGCCGCGGCTGGCCCTACCGGGTGCTCACCGGCCCACTGGAGGCGCGGGTGGAGCAGGTGCTGGTCCATCTGCGCAACGCCTCCCCGGGCTGAAGCCCGGGCTGCGGGGCCGCCCTCGATGCGACTGCGATGCACCGTCCGTAGGTTGGCGCCGAGCACAGCGAGGCCCAACGTAGCGGGGCTCAACCTCGCCAGGTTGGGTTTCGTTCCTCTACCCAACCTACGGAGCGCTCTTGTGGGAGCGGATTCATCCGCGATTGATGCCACTCCGATGGCCTACGGCGCGGAGCCGAGCCATGTATCGTTGGGTTTCGTTCCTCTACCCAACCTACGGTGACTGCCAATGACCAAGAACGGCATGCGTCCCATCCATCCCGGTGAAATCCTCCGTGAGGAATTCCTCGTGCCGCTGGACATGAGCGTCAACGCGCTGGCCGGTGCCTTGCGCGTTCCGGCCACCCGCCTGCACGAGATCGTCAAGGCGCGTCGCGCCATTTCCGCCGACACTGCGCTGCGCCTGGCCCGCTACTTCGGTGGCGAGGCGCAGTCCTGGCTCAACCTGCAGGCCGCCTACGATTTGCGGGTCGCCGAGCTGGACCACGGTGCGGAAATCGAGGCGGATGTGTCCCCTCGCGTCGCCTGACTCCTGGGTGGGTTTGTCTACAGGGAAAACCGTCACCGATTCGACAGGGTGCCTTTCCGCTCCCAGGTGGAGTGAATGCTGGCGAGCAAGGGACGGATGGCTTTGGCGCCCCGAAATCCGCGCTGCTATGTTCAATCCGCTGTCCCTGCCGTCTTTCCTTCGGCGACCGTCAATGGAGTGACCCATGAAACTGGCCGAGATTCATGACGACGTGTTCATGTGCAACATCATGGTGTTCGCCGGGCATGGCGGGTTCTGCCGGGTCTACCGTAATCGCCCGAGGATGATCACGGTGCCTTCGAACACCACCATCACCTTCTGGTGCCCCGACCAGAGCGGCCAGTTTTCCAGCCTGAGCACGCTGGACAACGACATCGGCAAGCTCATCGACGTGACCAATGGGCTATCGGAGATGTGCAAGACGATGCGTGCTAGCAACGATCGTCTGCCCGTCACCTATGAGGCCGGTGATCAGATCAAGAACTACGTGCTGATGTCGCCACAGAGTCTGCAGCTAGGTGAGGCCCGCTCCCTGTCAAGGTTGGTGACGGTGCAGCAGAGCGGCATCGGTTCGACCAAGGGCGTGTTCCTGGAGGACCTCCTGTATGAATTCGGCGGCAGGAACTGCCATTGGGCGGCATGTCGCGAAGTGATCAATCTGAGCGACGTCATTATGGAGGGCGGGGAGCTGGTCAGAAACTGACAGGCTCCACAGAGAAAGGCCGCCGCTGGAGTGATCCGGCGGCGGCCTTTTTCGTTGGGCTGGCTCAGGCCATGGCCAGGCGGGCGTCGCGGCGTTTTTCCAGGCGCAGGGCGAAGAGGGCGACGGCGAGGGCGAGGATCGGCAGGCTGGCGGCGGCCCAGGGCAGGGCGGTGAGGCCGGGGCCCTGGTCGATGACGCTGCCACCGAGCCAGGCACCCAGGGCGTTGCCCAGGTTGAAGGCGGCGATGTTGAAGCTGGCGGCCACGCTCTGGCCGGCACCTTCGGCCTTTTCCAGCACCCAGATCTGCAGCGGCGGCACGGTGGCGAAGCCGGCGACGCCGAGCAGGAAGGTGAAGGCGATCACCGCGACCTGGTTTTCCAGCACGAAGCCCATCAGGCCCAGCACCACGGCCAGGGCGGCCATGCTGCCGAGGAGTGCCGGCAGCAGGCGGCGGTCGGCGAGGCGGCCGCCCAGCAGGTTGCCCAGCACCAGGCCGGCGCCGAACACCAGCAGCACCGGCGAGACCGCCGCTTCGCCGAAGCCGCTGACGCGGGTCAGCAACGGTGCGATGTAGCTGAACACGGTGAACACGCCACCGAAGCCCAGCACGGTGGTGAGCAGGCCGAGCAGCACAGCGGGGCGGCCGAGCACGCGGAAGTCTTCGCGCAGGCTGCTGGGGGCAGGCTTCTCGCGGTCGCGGGGGACGAACAGGGCGATGATCACCAGCGCCGCCACGCCGACCACGGTCACCGCCCAGAAGGCCGCGCGCCAGCCCATGGCCTGGCCGAGCCAGGTGCCGAAGGGCACGCCGAGGATGGTGGCGACGGTGAGGCCGGTGAACATGATGGCGATGGCCGAGGCGCGGCGGTCAGCGGCCACCAGGCTGGTGGCGACCACCGAGCCGACGCCGAAGAAGGTGCCGTGGGCGAATGAGGTGAGCACCCGCGCGGCCATCAGCGTGGTGTAGTTGGGCGCCAGGGCGCAGGCGAGGTTGCCGAGGGTGAAGATCACCATCAACGCCAGCAGCGTGGTCTTGCGTGGCCGGCGTGCGCTGAGGGCGGTGAGCAGCGGGGCGCCGGCGACCACGCCGAGGGCGTAGCCGGAGATCAGCAGGCCGGCGGCAGAGATGGAAACGCCAAGGTCACCGCCGACTTCCAGCAGCAATCCCATGATGATGAATTCGGTGACACCGATGCCGAAGGCACCGGCTGTGAGGGCGTAGAGGGCGACGGGCATGACGCGGGCTCCGATGGATGGGCGATGGCGGGCAGCTTATCCACGGCGCTTTTGCTGATATAGACTGCCTCCGCGCAAATCACTTGTGAGTTCAAGTCATATGTCCCGGCCCGATATCAACCGTTTCGGCGAGATGGACGTCTTCGTCCGCGTGGTGGAAACCGGCGGCTTCACCAGCGCCGCCCGCGCCTGCGGGATGACGCCCTCGGCGGTCAGCAAGCTGGTGTCGCGGCTGGAGGCGCGCCTCGGTGCTCGGCTATTCAACCGCTCCACCCGGCGCCTGGGGTTGACGCCGGAAGGCGAGCGCTTCTACCAGCGCAGCCTGGGCATCCTCGCCGACCTCAATGAGGCCGAGCGCGAGGCCGGGGCCAGTGCGCGGCCCCATGGGCGGGTGCGCATCAGCTGCAACGTGCCCATCGGCCGGCAGTACCTGATCCCGGTGCTGCCGGAGTTCCTCGCCCTGTACCCGGAGGTGACCCTCGATATCAGCCTCACCGATGCGGTGGTGGACCTGCTGGAGACCCGCGCCGACGTGGCGATCCGCAGCGGCCCGCTGAAGGACTCCGGGCTGGTGGCGCGCAAGCTCGGCGACTCGGCTCACCATGTGGTGGCGGCGCCTGCCTATCTCGCCCGCCACGGTGCACCGGCGACGCCCGCCGAGCTGGCCGGGCACAACTGCCTCAACTTCAACTACCAGCGCGCGGGGCGCGACTGGCCTTTCACGGGCATGGAGGACGAACACGAAGCGCCCCGGGGCAACCTGCTGATCAGCGATGGCGACGCCTTGCGCCACCTGGCCCTGGAAGGGCTGGGGCTGGCGCGGCTGGCCAGTTTCCAGGTTCACGACGATCTCCGCGAGGGGCGCCTGCAGGCGTTGCTGGAGGACTACAACCCCGGCGACAGCAAGCCGATTCACGCGCTCTACGTCGGCCAGGGCGGGCACCTGCCGACACGGGTGCGGGTGTTGCTGGACTTTCTCGCCGAGCGGATGCGCCTTCCCTAGAGAGGCTTTTCCGCCCAGGTGGCGAGGAAGGTCGGCAGGTACCTGTCGATCACGAAGCGCGGGTTCGGCTGGGCGTCTTCGTGGAAGCCGCGCAGCACGAAGCCGGCTTCCAGCTGGCCGCCGATCTGCTCCGCCAGGCTGTGGCCGAACACCAGGGCCTCGCCGCGTTCGCGCTTGGCCGCCAGTTCCTCCGGGGCCAGGTCGTCGAGGTCGGAGTAGGGCAGGGTGAAGCGCGGCTTGATCAGGCCCTGCTCGGCATGGCGCGGGTCGCGGTCGGCGACGAACACCACCGGGTTGTAGAAGCTCGACAGCAGCCGGCCGCTGGGACGCAGGACGCGGAAGCACTCACGCCAGACGGGGCGGATATCCGGCACGTAGAGGTTGGAGATGGGGTGGAACACGCAGTCGAAACGCGCGTCGGCCAGGGGCGAGAGGTCGCGCATGTCGCCTTGCAGGGTTTCCAGTTGCAGGCCGTCTCGCCCGGCCACTTCGCGGTCGCGGGCGAGCTGCTCGGCGGAGGCATCCAGCACCAGCACCTCGGCACCGGCGGCGGCCAGCACCGGGGCCTGCTGGCCGCCACCGGAAGCCAGGCAGAGGATGCGCAGCCCGCGCACCTCGGGGAGCCAGCCGGCGGGCAGCGGGCCGGGCGTGAGGCGCACCTGCCAGTCGCCCGCGCGGGCGGCGGCGATGGTGGCGGCGTCCACGGGGCGTGACCATTCGCAGTGTTGCCGGGCCTGGCGGTCCCAGGCGGCACTGTTGTGCTGGAGGATGTCCAGTGCGGGCTTGTGGCGGGGCATGTGGCGTTCCTTGCGGGGGGGTTCCGAGGGCGCCAGGGTGCCGCGCCTGGCGGCGTTTTGGAACCCGGATCCTGTGTGGGGGGTTCAACCCGGCGGCGGCGGACGCTAAGGTGCGCGGTCAGCAAACGGCAAATGGAGCGCCACGATGAGCCTTCACGGCACCTACGATCCGCAGAACGTCTTCGCCCAGATCATTCGTGGTGAAGCCCCTTGCTACACGCTCTACGAGGACGACGACGTGCTCGCCTTCCTCGATATCTTCCCGCAGTCCTACGGCCACACCCTGGTGATCCCCAAGCGCTCGGCGGCGCGCAACATCCTCGATATCGACCCCGATGCGCTGGCCAAGGTCATGGCCGTGGTGCAGCGCCTGGCACGCGTGCTGGTGGACGAGCTGGAGCCGGCCGGCGTGCAGGTGGCGCAGTTCAACGGGGCCCCGGCGGGGCAGACGGTGTTTCATATCCACATGCACATCGTCCCCCGCTTCGAGGGCGAGGCCCTGGGCATCCACGCCAGCAAGAAGGCCGATCCGGCAGAGCTGGAAGCGCTGCAGGCGCGTCTTCTCAAGCGCCTCTGACGCCCGTCGCAGGGCGCGGGCGGCCGGCGGAGAAAGCGGCCGTTCGCGTCCCGTGGGCAGTCGATTTGGCCTTTTTAGCCGCATATAAGCCGATTTTCCCACTCGTCCACCTGTGTCCTGTGGGGCGTGTCGAGCATCTATAACCACAACGAACGGAGGCATTTGTAGGATCAATCCTACCTGCCGGGCGCATTCCAGCCCCGCCGAGCAGCCTTCCAGGCACTCGTGGCGGCGCTGGCCGATGGTCTGACGCAGCGGCGCGGGTACCCCGGAAGCGCCCGCGCTGTGGCAGAATTCGCGCCTTGCGCGCGGGGCCGTTGCTATCCTGCGACGAGCCGTGAGAAGGCCCTCGCGCCTGCCGCCGTGCCCCCTGGGCGCCCCGATACAACAAGGATTCGCTGTTCCGTCCCGCGTAGCGGGATGAGCCTTTTTCCAATGCTGGCCGAGCCTTCGTCCAGTGACCAACTGCCCAACCGGCTGTGCCCGCCACAGCCCAGTAACGAGAGGATCGACCGTGCACAAAGTCGTGATCAGTGGCACCGGCCTTTACACCCCGTCCCAGAGCATCTCCAACGAAGAACTGGTGGCTTCCTTCAACGCCTATGTCCAGGCCTTCAACGCCGAGAACGCCGCCGCCATCGAGCGTGGCGAGGTCGAGGCGCTGAGCGAATCCAGCGTCGCCTTCATCGAGAAGGCCTCGGGGATCCAGAGCCGCTTCGTGATGGACAAGGACGGCATCCTCGACCCGCAACGCATGGTTCCGCGCATTCCCGAGCGCTCCAACGAAGAATGGGGCGTGCTCTGCGAGATGGCCGTCGGCGCCGCCAAGGAGGCCCTGGAGCGTGCCGGCCGCACCGCCGCCGATATCGATGGCGTGATCGTCGCCTGCTCCAACCTGCAACGTGCCTACCCGGCGGTGGCCATCGAGGTCCAGGCCGCCCTGGGCATCCAGGGCTTCGGCTACGACATGAACGTGGCCTGCTCCTCGGCCACCTTCGGCATCCAGGCGGCGACCACCGCCGTGCAGACCGGGCAGGCGCGCGCCATCCTCATGGTCAACCCGGAAATCTGCACCGGCCACCTGAACTTCCGTGACCGCGACAGCCACTTCATCTTCGGCGACGCGGCCACTGCGGTGATCATCGAGCGTGCCGACCAGGCCACCTCGAAGCACCAGTTCGACATCGTCGGCACCAAGCTGCTGACCCAGTTCTCCAACAACATCCGCAACAACTTCGGCTTCCTCAACCGCGCGGCGGAAGAGGGCATCGGTGCCCGCGACAAGCTGTTCGTGCAGGAAGGCCGCAAGGTGTTCCGCGACGTCTGCCCCATGGTCGCCGAGCTGATCGCCGCGCACCTGCAGGAGAACGCGCTGGAGGTCACCGACGTGAAGCGCTTCTGGCTGCACCAGGCCAACCTCAACATGAACCTGCTGATCGCCCGCAAGCTGCTGGGTCGCGACGCCGAGGCCCACGAGGCGCCGGTGATCCTCGACACCTACGCCAACACCAGCTCCGCCGGTTCGGTGATCGCCTTCCACAAGTACCAGGACGACCTGCCCAGCGGTGCCCTGGGCGTGCTCAGCTCCTTCGGTGCCGGCTACTCCATCGGCAGCGTGATCCTGCGCAAGCGCTGATGGCCGCTCCCGCGGACGACGAACTGCTGCCGCGCCTCAGGGCGGGGCAGCAGCAGGCGTTCCGCGAACTCATCGATACCTACCAGGGCGCCATGCGCGCCGTGGCCTTCGCCATCGTCGGCGGCCGGCATGCCGAGGAGGTGGTGCAGGATGCCTGGCTCGCCGTGGTGCGCAGCCTGGACGGTTTCCAGCAGCGCTCCAGCCTGAAGACCTGGCTGCTGACCATAGTCGCCAACACCGCCCGCACCCGGCTCAAGCAGAGCCGCCGCGAAGTCCTGCTCGACGACCTGCCCGCGCCCCACGGGACCGTGGACGACACGCGCTTCGCCGCCGACGGCCACTGGCTGGCCGCCCCCTCCGCCTGGCACGAGGACTCCCCCGAGGCCCTGCTCGCCGAGGAAGAGCTGCGCCAGTGCCTGGAGAAGACCCTGCTGAGCCTTTCCGACCTGCAGCGCAGCGTGCTGCTGCTGCGCGAGCGCCAGGGCCTGGAGTTGCAGGAGATCTGTAACCTGCTGGAGGTTTCGCTCTCCAATGTCCGGGTGCTGCTGCATCGTGGGCGCCTCAAGCTGTTCGCCACCGTGGAGCACTTCGAGGAGACGGGCCAATGCTGAACTGCCGCGAGCTGGTCGCCCGATCCAGCGACTACATCGATGGCCAGCTGGGTGTCGTGCAGCGCCTGGGTGTTCGCCAGCACCTGCTGATCTGCCCCCATTGCCGGCGCTTCCTCGCCCAGTTGAACCTCACCCGAGCAGTGTTCAGGCAATTGTCCGAACCGGCTCCCGACGGTGATGAAAAACTGGCAGAACGGCTCGCCAGGGCACGCCACGAATCCCCCTGAAGCGGGTCATCGCGCCGTAACATGTTCGTCGTGTTGTCATATTCGGTTGCCTGCCACGCTGCGACAACCTGCCGCTTCGCTTGGCTGTAAAGCCCGGTCTAGAGCGGTTTTTCCCATATTTCCAATGGCGATGAAAAAGTTCCTCTGTCATAAAATATTTATCTAAAAGCAACTGAGCTGAAATAACCCCCCGCCAACATTCCCCCCCAGCACGAACGAGCCCAACGCTCGGGTGTTTTCCAGCACTAAAGACCAACAGGGGAATCTTCGATGATCCGTAAGCACTTCGCCGGTTTTGCCGCCAGCGCCATGGCCCTGGCCATTTCCGCCCAGGCTTTCGCTGGTACCGTCACCACCGACGGCACCGACATCGTTATCAAGACCAAGGGCGGCCTTGAAGTCGCTACCACCGACAAGTCCTTCGCCTTCAAGCTGGGCGGCCGCCTGCAAGCCGACTACGGTCGCTTCGATGGCCTCTACACCCGCAATGGCGACACCGGTGACGCTGCCTACTTCCGCCGCGCCTACCTGGAACTCTCCGGCATCGCGTTCACCGACTGGGCCTACGCTGTCGCCTATGACTTCTCCGAGAACTCCGGCAACGGCAACAGCACCAGCAACGGCAGCAGCTCCCAGCCGAGCGGTAACTTCGACGAAGCTTCGCTGAGCTACACCGGCTTCAACCCGATCACCATCCGCGTCGGTCGTTTCGACCCCGACTTCGGCCTGGAAAAAGCCACCAGCTCCAAGTGGGTGACCGCTCTGGAACGCAGCGCCATGAACGAAGTCGTGGATTGGGCCAACACCCACCAGGACGGCCTCGGCGTTCAGGTCCAGGCGCTGATCAGCAACTACGGCTATGTCTCCACCAGCCTGGCCAGCAAGGACGCCAACGACGACGAAGGCGACAGCGTCAAGCAGTTCAACGTCCGTGGCGTGTTCGCCCCGATGGCCGAAGCCGGCAACGTGCTGCACTTCGGTGTGAACTTCGCCCAGCGCAAACTGGACGACGTAGCCGGTGCCGACGTTCGCTACCGCTCCCGTCTGGGCATGCGTGGCGTGGACACCAACGGTGGTAACGCTTCCGGCAACCTTGGCAACCGCGCCGTACTGGCCGGTACCAACTCCGCCACGTCCTTCTGGGATGACGACACCGCCTTCGGCCTGGAAGCCGCTTTCGCCTCCGGCCCGTTCTCCATCCAGGGTGAGTGGATGAAGCGCGAGACCGACTCCGCTGGCGCCCAGTCCGATCTGGAAGCCGATGGCTTCTACGTCCAGGCCGCCTACACCCTGACCGGTGAAGCGCGTGGCTACAAAATGGGCAAGTTCGACGCCATCAAGCCTGCCAACAAGCAGACCGGCGCCTGGGAAATCTACTACCGCTACGACAGCATCTCGGCTGACAACGACGTTGCCGTGCTGGCCGCTGCCAACCAGACCTTCCTGCGTGGTGCCGAAGACACCGAAGCCAAGGTCCACAACATCGGTGTGAACTGGTACGCCAACGAAGCGGTGAAGATCAGCGGCATGTACACCAAGGCCAAGACCGACCACTTCACCAACCGTGTTGGTGATGACAGCGGTGACGGCTTCGTGGTCCGCGCCCAGTACGTGTTCTAAGCAATACCGTTCATCCGCTCCTTCTTGAGCCCCGCTTCGGCGGGGCTTTTTTATGGGCGCGTTTTTCGCGATGTCCGGGAGGGGGCAAGGGGTCGTAGGTTGGGTAGAGGCACGAAACCCAACGATGCGAGGTCCAGCCCCGCTCCATTGGGCCTCGCTGCGCTCGGCGCCAACCTGCGGCGGGGCCCTCTGGGCTCATCGCGGATGAACCCGCTCCCACGGTGGGCGCGTGTGTTTTTGTGGGAGCGGCTTCAACCGCGGAAGAACATCGTCGATGAATTCTCTACGACAGGCTTTTTTTCGCCGACGCCGCAGGCCAGACTGGTCGCCATGCCGATCCAGACCCTTTCCCGCCTTTCAGAAGTCGATGCCTCCAGCTGGGATGCCCTGCTGAAGGACGACCAGCCCTTCCTGCGCCATGCCTTCCTCGCCACCCTGGAGGACAGCGGCAGCATCGGCGGGCGCAGCGGCTGGTGGCCGGCCCATCGCCTGCTGCGTGGCGCAGGCGGCGAGTTGCTCGCGGCGATGCCGGCCTATGTGAAGGCGCATTCCTATGGCGAGTACGTATTCGACTGGGGCTGGGCCGATGCCTGCCAGCGCGCCGGCATCGCGTACTACCCCAAGCTGCTCGCCGCCGTACCCTTCTCGCCGGTGCGGGGTGCACGCCTGCTGGCCCATGACGAGGCGGCTGCAGCGCAACTGCTCGATGAACTGGTGCCCGAGCTGGAGACGGCGGGGCTGTCCGGGCTGCACGTCAACTTCACCGACGCCTTCGCCGATGCCCGCCTGCAAGGCCGCGAGCAGTGGCTGGAGCGCCTGGGCTGCCAGTACCACTGGCACAACCGCGGCTATCGCGACTTCCAGGATTTCCTCGACGCCTTCTCTTCGCGCAAGCGCAAGCAGGTGCGCAAGGAGCGCGAGCAGGTGGCGGGGCAGGGGATCGGGTTCGAGTGGCGCGAGGGCAACGAACTGAGCGAGGCGGAATGGGATTTCGTCTACGCCTGCTACGCCAACACCTATGAGGTGCGCGGCCAGGCGCCGTACCTGACGCGGGTGTTCTTCAGCCTGTTGGCCGAACGCATGCCCCAGGCCATTCGCGTGGTGCTGGCGAAGCAGGGTACGCGGCCGGTGGCCATGGCCTTCTCGTTGATGGATTCGGGGTCGCTGTACGGGCGTTACTGGGGTTGCCTGGCGGAGTTCGACCGCCTGCATTTCGAGACCTGCTTCTACCAGGGCATCGACATGGCCATCGCCGCCGGGTTGCCGCGCTTCGACGCCGGCGCCCAGGGCGAGCACAAGCTGATCCGTGGCTTCGAGCCGGTGATCACCCGCTCCTGGCACTACCTTCTGCACCCCGGCCTGCGCGAGGCGGTGGCGGGCTTCCTGGAGCAGGAGCGCCCCGCGATCCTCGGTTATGCCGAGGAGGCGCGGGGCCTGCTGCCGTATCGCAAGTCGGGGGAGTGAGCCCCCGGTCGTCGATGGGGATCAGCTGTTGCTGACGCTGCCGCCCCATTCGAGGAACTTCATCTTGTGCACTTCACCCTGGCTGTCCTCGTAGACCAGCACCACGGGCACGACGCCGGATTTGCTGGTGTTGTCGGTGCGGTAGATGACTTTCTGCACGTCCACGTTCATGCCGTAGTGGTATTCGACGGCGGTCAGTTCGGCGCCCGGCTCGCGGCTTTCGGCGGCGAAGACGGCGGGGGCCAGGCTGGAGAGGACGGCGGTGACGGCGGCTGCGATTTTCATGCTGATCTTTCCTCGATTGGGCGGTTGGAAAGCCTCAACTGAAACCCGGTGCGCGATGGCTACCTGCTACGGGTTTGGGTTGCTGCTTTGTACGGGGCCTATATGACCACCACCGTTTTCATCGCGGAAATTGATGGTTGTTGTAGTCGAGATCATCGGTATCGATAGTGGGTTCGTCGTGGCGAAACCCACGGGGGCAGCGTGTTTGGGGTGGCCATCGCGGCCCCGTTCATCACCGCTGGTGGATGGGTGAAGCGGCA